>JBBIVJ010000028.1:0-60412 GCA_037439785.1 Verrucomicrobiales bacterium
TGCAAGCCTCTGGCCTGCTGGTGTGGTGCAGGCGTCTCGCCTGCAAACCCCCGCAGCGTTGACTGCCCATTCAGCCTTCTGCCTGCCGGCCGGAAGCCGGCGATACGGCAGGCTGGGAAGCCTGCGCCGCGTCGCGCCGCTGGTGTCTGGTTATCCGCCGGGTTGAAAGCGGCAGAGGACTGCCGCACTCCAGGACACTGCCACGCAGACAGGCGCCCGTTCTCTGGCGCTTCGGGAGAGGCACCGGCCCCTTCGGACTTCGACCCTGGGATTTGGTCCGGTCGGCAGGCGGTCCGCGACGTGTCCGCGGCGGCTACGCAGCGCGGGTAGCCGGCGGCTACGGCCGGGGCGGCCGCGCTCTCCAAACCTCCGGCATCTGGCATCTGGCATCCGGTCACGGGGAGCGGATGGGGCGCCAGCGCTTCCAGCCACGACCTGCGAACTCAGTTGACAAACCGCCACCGCGCCGGTTTGTGAAGACCGTCATGCGGCCGGGTCTCATTCTGCTCGCCTTCCCACTCCTCTGGGGCGGGGCGTTCCTGACTGCCGCGGACCCCCCGCCGACCGCTCTCGCCCCCGGCTGCCGCGCCCGGCCGGTGCAGCCGGTGCCCGGTGCCCGCCCGGTGGGATTCACGTTGCTGCCCGCCGCGCAGACCGGCGTCACCTTCACCAACCGGCTCAACCCGGCCCGCAGCGTCACCAACCAGATTTACTTCAACGGCTCGGGCGTGGCCGCTGGCGATGTGGACGGCGACGGCTGGTGCGACCTGTTTTTCTGCGGGCTGGACTCGCCCAATGCCCTCTTCCGCAACCTCGGCGGTTGGCGCTTCGAAGAAATCGCCGCCCGCGCCGTCGTGGCCCTGCCCGGAACCGATTGCACCGGCGCCGCGCTGGCCGACCTGGACGGCGACGGAGACCCGGACCTGGTGGTCAATACCATCGGTGCGGGCACCCACCTCTTCCTCAACGACGGCGCAGCTCGCTTCACCCGCCTCGCGGTCCTGAACCCCGGCCGGGCCGGACATTCCCTGGCGCTGGCCGATGTGGACGGCGATGGCGACCTCGATCTCTACGTGGCCAATTACCGCACCACCACGCTGCGCGACATGCCGGGGACCAAGTTCCGCGTAAACCTGGTCGAGGGCCGGCCGGTGATCACCCACGTCAACGACCGCCCGGTAACCGAGCCGGACCTCGAGGGCCGCTACACCGTGGACGCCCAGGGCCGGGTGACCGAGTTCGGCGAGCCCGACGCCTTCTTCCGCAACGACGGCCGCGGCCACTTCTCCCCGGTGCCCTGGACCGACGGCACCTTCCGCGACGAGGACGGTCAGCCGCTCCGCCAGCCGCCTTACGATTGGTCGCTCTCGGCGATGTTTCGCGACCTCAACGGCGACGGCGCCCCGGACCTTTTCACGTGCAGCGACTTCAGCCCGCCGGACCGGTTCTGGCTCAACGACGGCCACGGCCGCTTCCAACTCGCCCCCCGGCTGGCCCTGCGCACCACCTGCATGTTCTCGATGGGCCTGGACGTGGCGGATGTGGACCGCGACGGGCTCGACGACCTGTTCGTGAGCGACATGCTCAGCCGCTCCCACGCCCGGCGCATGGTCCAGGTGGGGGACCTGGTGCCGGTGTTCCTGGAAGTCGGCCGGCTGGACGACCGGCCGCAGTACCTGCGCAACGTGCTTCTGGTCAACCGCGGCGACGGCACCTGGGCCGAGCTGGGCTGTTTCGCCGGCGTCGCCGCCTCGGAATGGACCTGGTGTCCCGTGTTTCTGGACGTGGACCTGGACGGCTACGAGGACCTGCTGGTGACCACCGGCCACGAGCGCGACGCCATGAACGGCGACATTGCCGAGCAGGTGCGCACCGCCCGGCTCCAGCAAAACCTCACCCGCCGCCAGATGCTCGAGCTGGGCTGGAAATTCCCGCCGCTGGCCACGCCCAACGTCGCCCTGCGCAACCGCGGGGACCTCACCTTTGAGGAGGTCAGCGCCACTTGGGGTTACGCTCACCCCGGCGTGGCCCAGGGCCAGGCCCTCGCCGACCTCGACAACGACGGCGACCTGGACGTGGCCATCAACCAGCTCAATGGCCCGGCCCTGGTGCTCCGCAATGAAACGACCGCCCCGCGCCTGGCGGTACGCCTGCGTGGCCGTCCGCCCAACACCGGCGGCATCGGCGCCAAAATCGTCGTTTCCTGCGGACCCGTCCGCCAAAGCCAGGAACTGATCGCCGGCGGGCTTTACCTCTCCTCGAGTGAACTACTGCGGGTCTTCGCCGCGGGCGATCCCGCCCGGCGATTGCAGGTGGAAGTCACCTGGCGTTCCGGCCGGCGCAGCATGGTGCCCGAGGTGTCCGCCAACCACCACCTCGAGGTGGACGAGGCCTTCGCCGGCGAGCCCGCCCCGGTCCCGGCCGCCGCTCCGGCCCCGCCCCCGCCGCTCTTCACCGACGTGAGCGACCGGCTCGGCCATCGGCACCAAGAGAACACCTTCGACGACTTCGCCCGCCAACCGCTGCTGCCGCGCAAGCTCAGCCAGCTCGGCCCGGGCGTGTCCTGGGCGGACGTCAACGGCGACGGGGCCGACGACCTGCTGATCGCCAGCGGCAATGGAGGCACGCTTGCCTTGTATCTGAACGACGGCCGCGGCGGCTTCAACCTCAGCCGCACCCCCCCGCTGAATTTCGCCGTCACCCGCGACCAGACCAGCGTCCTGGCCTGGCCCCGGGGACCGGGTGATGCGGTGGTGGTGGCCGGCTCGGCCAATTACGAAGATGCGCTCGAGATCGGCCCCGTGGCACGCCAGCACGAACTGGCAGCCGGGCGCATGGACGACTCCCTGCCGCCGGCGGCGTGGAGCGCAGGTGCGCTGGCGCTGGCGGATGTCGAGGTGGACGGGGATTTGGACCTCCTCGTCGCGGGGCGTTGTACCGGCGAACGTTATCCCGAGCCGGCGTCGGTCTGGCTGTTCCGCCGCGAGGCGGGGGCCTGGCAAAAAGACGCGGCCACGGTCGCGCTGCTCGAACACGTGGGCCTGGTGACGGGGGCGATGTTCAGCGACCTGACCGGGGACGGCTGGCCGGAGCTGGTGCTGGCCTGTGAATGGGGTCCGCTGCGCCTGTTTCGGAACCAGCGCGGGCGGTTTGAGCCGTGGGACCCGCCCGTGCGCGGCGGCCCGCCCGACGCCGCCCCCTCGGCCACCCTGAGCGGGCTGACCGGTTGGTGGCAGGGCGTGGCGGCGGGCGACCTGGACGGGGACGGTCGGCTCGATCTGGTCGTGGCCAACTGGGGTTGGAACACCTTCCATCGTCCGACCCCGGCGCACCCGCTGCGGTTGTATTACGGCGACTTTGATGGCAGCGGCACGCTCGACGTGATCGAGGCGGCCTGGGACGAGGAACTCGGTCGGGAAGTGCCGCTGCGCGGCCTGCAGACCCTGCGTTCAGCCCTGCCCTTTGTGGCCGCCGTGGCGCCCACCTATGAACGCTACGGCCGGTTGGGGGTGGCGCAGCTGCTGGGCGAACACCGGGCCCGCGCCGGTCGGCTGGAGGCCCGCACGCTGGCCAGTCTGGTGTTGCTCAATCGCGGCGACCATTTCGAGGCACGTCCGCTGCCGGTTGAGGCCCAGTGGACACCGGCCTTCGGCGTGGTGGTGGCGGACTTCGATGGCGACGGGGCCGAGGATGTGTTCCTGAGCCAGAACTTCTTTGCCGTGCCGCCCGACCATTGGCGGTACGACGCCGGCCGCGGCCTGCTCTTGCGCGGCGATGGGCGGGGGGGTCTGACACCCCTGTCCGGCGCGGCCAGCGGCGTGACGGTGTACGGCGAACAACGCGGCGCGGCCACGGCGGACTTCGACGGCGATGGCCGGGCGGACCTGGTGGTGACGCAAAACGGCAACCAGACCCGGCTCTTCCGCAACGCCGGCGCACGTCCCGGTCTGCGGGTGCGGCTGCGCGGTCCGCCGGGCAACGGCTGGGGGATGGGCGCGGTGGTGCGGCTGCGGTTCGGGGAGCGCGCGGGGCCGGTGCGCGAGGTGCGCGCGGGCTCGGGGTACTGGTCCCAGGACAGCGCCACGCCGGTGCTGGCCGCGCCGGAGCCGCCCTCGGCGGTCTGGGTGCGCTGGCCGGGGGGCGGGGAGACGGTGGCGGACGTGCCGGCCGGGGCGCGGGAGGTGAAGGTGGCTGCTCCGGGCCCCTGAGCGCGGGCCCGCCGCGGCGGCGGTCACTCGAAGGTCATCTGGTAACTGATGACGTTGCCGGTGACGCGGGTGGTGAGCTTGCAGTTGCTCTTGTTGAAGACCGCTTGCATGGCCTTGTTCTCCTTGAGCACCTCGGCGGTGAAGCCACTGATGCCGTTGCGGCGGGCGATGCGCATGAGGTAGCAGAGCAGGAAGGTGCCGATGCCGCGGTTCTGCCAGTCATCGCGCACGACAAAGGCCACCTCGGCCATGTTGGTGCGGGGGTCCAGGTAATAGCTGCCGACGGCGATGATGTCCTCGCCGTAGGACTCGGGCACGGTGCCGACGATGGTCACGTCGTTGCGGTGGTCAATGTACACGAAGTCCTGGATTTGCTTGCGGGGGATGATCTTCGTGAACGACATGAACCGGTAGTAAATGGTCTGCTGGGAGAGCGCGTAGAACAGGTCGCGCATCCGCGGCTCGTCCGTGGGATGGATGGGGCGGAAGTTGATCTGGGTGCCGTCTTCGAGCAGGTAGGTGGTGCGCAGTTCCTTGGGGCCGACGAGGATTTTGCCTTCCATGTCGGCCATCGAGGCGGAGAGGTAGCGGGCCTCGATGGCCTCGCGCAGGAGCTGGGCGCGGAAGTCGGGGTGGGCAATGCTGATCAACGCCAGGGCGCGTTCCTGGATGCTTTTGCCGTGAAGGTAGGCCACGCCGTATTCGGTGACGATGTAGTGGACGTCGGCGCGGGTGGTGACGACGCCCGCCCCGGGGGTAAGGTGGGTGACGATGCGGGAGACGGTGCCGTTTTTGGCGGTCGAGGGCAGGGCGATGATGGCCTTGCCCCCCTTGGCCAGGGCGGCGCCGCGGTTGAAGTCCACCTGGCCGCCGACGCCGGAGAAAAATTTCGAGCCGAGGGAGTCGGCGCAGACCTGGCCGGTGAGGTCCACTTCCAGGGCCACGTTCACGGCCACCATCTTGTGCTGCTTGCTGATGGTCTGGACGTCGTTGACGTACTCGGTGGGGTGGAAGGCGAAGAGGGGGTTGTTGTCGAGGAAGTCGTACAGGTGCCGGGTCCCCAGGGCGAAGCTGGTGACCACCTTG
The DNA here is from genome assembly GCA_037439785.1 of Verrucomicrobiales bacterium. Taxonomy (GTDB): domain Bacteria; phylum Verrucomicrobiota; class Verrucomicrobiia; order Limisphaerales; family J093; genus DSVZ01. The sequence continues at coordinate 5,295 of JBBIVJ010000028.1, forward strand.
CCGCGGTCCAGGGTCTTGCGGCTGCCGTTGATGGCCCCGCACTCGATCAGGTCCACGATGCGGTCGCTGATCATCTCGGTGTGGATGCCGAGGTCTTTCTTGTCCTTGAGGAATTCGAGCAGGGCCTGGGGAATCCGGCCGATGCCCAGTTCGATGGTTGCGCCGTCGTCAATGAGCGCGGCCACGTACTCGCCGATCTGGCGGGTCACGTCGGTGATCGGCTGCGGGGGCACCTCCAGGAGCGGGGCCTCGACCGGCACCAGCACGTCCAGATCGAAGACGTGCAGGCCGGAGTCGCCGTGGGTGCGGGGCATGTGGGGATTGACCTCGGCGATGACCAGGGAGGCGTTCTCGGTGGCGCTTTTGACCACGTCCACCGACACCCCCAGGCTGCACATGCCCTGGGCGTCGGGCGGGGTGACCTGGATGAGGGCGACGTCCAGGGGCAGGCGGCCGGAGTTGAAGAGGCGGGGGATTTCCGACAGGAAGATGGGGGTGTAGTCGCCCAGGCCCTCGCGGATGATGTCGCGGACGTTCTCGGCGATGAAGAAGCTGTTGACCCGGAAGTACTGGGCCAGCTCCTTGTCGGCGTAGGGAGCCTCGCCGAAGGTCAGCAGGTGGACGATCTCGGTGTCGGGCAGGTCGGTGGCGCGGCGGGTCAGGGCTTCCACCAGCCGGAGCGGTTCGGCGCAGCCGGTGCCGATAAAGACACGGGAACCGGGTTTGACGCGGGCCACGGCCTCCTCGGGGCTGGCCAGCATGGAGCGGTACTTGACCTGCCACTCGGGGTCGTAACTGGTTTTTCTCATGTCAGGTCTGGGTCGGGGGGGGTGAGCAGGGTCATGCGGGCGTCGGCCACGTAGGCCTCGGTACCCACCTCCCCCACGATGAAGGGGTTGATGTCCAGTTCCTTGATCTGGGGGTAATCGGTGGCGAGCTGGCTGATGCGCTGGAGGGCCCCGGCGATGGCCAGCAGGTCCACCGGCGCCTGGCCGCGGGCGCCCTGGAGCAGGGCGTAGGAGCGGGTGCCCCGGAGCATCTGCATGGCCTCGTCGCGGGTGATGGGGGCCAGGTGGAAGGTCACATCCTTCATGACCTCGACGAAGATGCCGCCCAGGCCGAACATGAGCATGGGCCCGAACTGCGGGTCGCGGGTCATGCCCAGGATGACCTCCCGGCCCTTGTTGCCCATCTTCTCGACGTAGGCGCCGCGGATGTAGGCGTTGGGGGCGCGGCGCTGCACCCGCAGCATCATCAGGTCGAAGGCGTCCCGCACCTGCTCGGCGTTGGCCAGGTTGATCCGCACCCCGCCGAAGTCGGATTTGTGGATGATCTCCGGCGAGGAAATCTTGAGCACCACCGGGTAGCCGATGCGCTGGGCGACCTCGACGGCCTCCTCCGCGGTGCGGGCCAGGCTGCCGGGCAGGATGTTGAACTCGTAGGCACGCAGGATTTCCTTGGCCTCGACCTCGCCCACCTGCCGCATCCCGCTGCGGAAGTGCCACTGGAGCACGCGCTCGACCCGGCGGCGGTTGACCGGGAAGCGGGTGACCACCCGCGCCGGCCGTTGCCGCCAGGCGGCGTAGTCCACCATGGCCTTGAGGGCGGCCACGGCCCGGTCCGGGGCCGGGTAGTTGGGGATGCCCAGTGCCATCAGCCGGACCTTGGCCTCGGCCACCTCTGCGCCCCCCATGAAGGCGGTGAGCAACGGCTTTTTGCGGGGGTGGGTCTGGGCCAGGCGTTCGGCCAGTTCCAGCGGCCGGGTCATGTTCTGCGGCGTGGCCACCACGAGGATGGCGTCCACCGCCTCGTCGTCCTGCAGCAGTTCCAGGGCCCGCACGTAGCGTTCTGGTTCGGCGTCGCCGATGACGTCAATGGGGTTGCCCAGGGCGGCGGTGGGGGGGAGGACCGCCTTGAGGCGGGCCAGGACGGCGGGGCTGGGGGGCGGGAGCCTGAAGCCCAGGCTCTCGGCGGCGTCGGCGGCCATGATGCCGGGGCCGCCGGCGTTGGTGATGACCGCCAGGCGGTTGCCGGCAGGCAGCGGCTGGGTGGCAAAGGCCAGGGCGTAGTCGAAGAGCGCTTCGAAGTTTTCGGCCCGGATGACGCCGGCGCGCTTGAAGGCCGCGCCGTAGGCGATGTCGGTGCCGGCCAGACTGCCGGTGTGGGAGCTGGCGGCCTTGGCGCCGGCCTGGGTGATGCCGACCTTGAGGAGGACCACCGGCTTGACCGAGGCGGCCTCCTGGGCCACGCGCAGGAACTTCTCGCCCTCCTTGATGCTTTCCAGGTAGCCGGCCACGACGCGGGTCTCCGCGTCCTCGGCCAGGGCCTGGAGGAAGTCCACCTCGTTGAGGTCGGCCTTGTTGCCGAAGCTGATGACCTTGCCCAGGCCGAGATTCTGGCTGGCCGCCCAGTCGAGGATGGCCACACAGAGCGCGCCGGACTGGGAGATGACCGAGATGGCCCCCGCGGGCGGGACGGTGGGGGCGAAGGTGGCGTTCATCTGGTGGTGCGTGTTGAGCACCCCCAGGCAGTTGGGCCCCATGAGCCGCACCCCGGCGGCGCGGCACAGGTCCACCAGTTCCTTTTCCGCCTCCGCGCCCTTGGGGCCCACCTCCTTGAAGCCGGCGGTGATGACCACGATGGTCCTGGCCCCGGCCTGGATCGAGTCCTGCACCGCCTGCTTCACGTACTTGTGGGCCACGACGATGATGCTCAGGTCAATGGGGCCACCGAACTCCTCGAGGCTCTTGTAGCACTTGACCCCCAGGATTTCGGGGGCCTCGAGGTTGATGGGGACCAGCGTGCCCTTGAAGCCGCCGCGGGTGAGGTTGTGCATGAACGCGTACCCCACTTTCTCGGGATTCCGCGACGCGCCAATCACTGCGATGGTCTGGGGATAAAGCAGGGGCTCAAGCATGGCTCGATGTGTTGCGCGGAGCGGCCGCGGCACCGGGCGGGAGCGATGGACCGTCGCCCCCCGGGGGGGACCGTCAACGCCGCAGCCTGGCCGCTGCCCCCGGCCGCGACTTGCCGGGAATTGGCCAACATGTTCCGTTTTTTGCCGCCCGCCTCACCCGCCGCGCTCGGGAGGCTCGGGCGCCGGCGCCGGCCGGAACGTTTCCACCGCCCGCACCAGCTCGGTCAACGGCGCCGACCACGCGCGGGCCAGGTGCCGCCAGGTAGCGGGGCACGATGGCGGGCCGGCCCGGTGCGGGCAAACGAATATCGGCGTGGGCGCCACCCAGGCGGCCAGCGCGCGGGGGTTGGTGGCGGCCGAAGCGTCCGGCCGGGGACGGTTCATCAACACCACCGCCGCGGTAGGGCCGCGGGCACCGCCCAGGGCCTCCCACGCCAGCCGCACCTGGTTCAACACCCCCAGGCGGTTGACCGCCACGATCACCGCCGGACAGCCCAGGTCGAGAATCAACTCGCGCGCGCTGTAGCTCCGCCCCAGCGGCGTCAGCAGCCCCCCGCACCCCTCGATCCAGAGCCAGCGGTCGGGCCGTTGCCATCGGCGGATGGCACGCAGGGCCTGCGCGCGGGTGACGCGGCGGCCCTCCCCCTGCGCAGCCACCCAGGGCGCCAGCGGCCGGCGGAAGAAAAAAGGGCTCAGGCTGGAGGGAGTGCACGGTTCCGGTTCCGCGGCAGGAAGGCCGCCCGCCGCCCGGGCCACGGCCGCGAGCAGGCGCGCGTCAGCCCGGCTGCCGCTGGCAAAGGGTTTGAAGGCGCTGGCGGGCCGCCCCTGGCGTCGCAGGTGGTCCAGCAACAGGGCGGTGAGGACGGTCTTGCCCACGCCGGTGTCGGTGCCGGTGATGAAACAGGTCGGCGGCGGCGGGGCCGGGTTGGATGCGGATGCGGGCTTCATTTCCAGCTGAATAGCAGCAGCCGCACGCCGCCTTCGGCGCCCGGGCCGGGCGCGCCGGGGACGTTGCGGGCCAGCAGGGCGTGGCATTGGCGGTGCGAGCGGCCGATCTGGACGTTGACCGTGACCTCGAAGTGCGTGCTCACGGTGGTCAGCGGCGCGCGGGCCTGCGGCGGCAGGGTTTCCAGCCCCGGCACCCCCGCCAGGTTGGCGCTCAGAAACGGCGTGTCATCCCCGGTCCCCTCGATGCCGTCCAGGCCGGCACGCGCGCGGATGATCTGGGCGGCGAGCTCGTCGCTGAGGCCCAGGGCGACCTGGAGCACGGGCAGGGGAGCGGTGTTGATGTTTACCGCGCCGCTGGACAGGACGGTAAAAAGGTCGGCCAACCCCACCGGATAACTGGCGGGCAGGGCGGCGCGCGGGCCGCGGTCGCGGCCGGGGCGGGCCGGGCCCACCACGGCGGCGCGATGGGCGGCGGCGCGCGGGCCCCAGTAGATTTCCGGGGTCGTGCCGTGGACCAGGAGCAATTCGCCCAGGTCGTCCAGCGGGCCGTTCTTGGCGTAGTACGGCGGGTCCTGGCCCAGGTAGTAATCGCTCTCGGCGCCGCTGAGTCGGGGCACGTCATCGGGATCGCGCCAGTCCAGGATGGAATCCACGACGGTGGCGGCGTCGGCGGCGTCCACCCCCATGAGGGCCAGGGCACGCTGGAACAGGTCCTGACCGCCCCCCTGCATGGGCGGGAGGCTGGCAATGCGGTTGAGGTTGAGCTTGCGTTCGAGGTCCACGATCTCGACGGAGATGAGGCCGTCGCCCAGGGGCCAGGCGCGGAGGTTGAGGCCGGCCAGGGGGCTGTTGGTCTCGGGGCCGTCGCCGGGGCCGCCGGCCCAGATTTGGTTCAGGGCGGTGTAGCGGGCCCCCAGGCGGGCGGACTGGTCCAGGACGTATTTGGCCAGCTCGACGCCGGAGCGGCCCATCCACTCGAGCTCGGATTCGTTGTGGGCGTTGGCGGCCAGGCGGGACTCGACCTTCATCGAGTAGGCGAAGCCGCCGGCGAGGATCGCGAGCACGAAGATGATCGTGAGCACGATGATCAGCGCGAAGCCGCGGGGAGCCGGGGAACCTGCACGCATGGTCGGGAGGTCACCGGGCGCCGGGCGGCACGGCCGCTCCGGGCGGGGGGACGTTGGTGGGGATGGGCATGGGCACCGGCATCTGGGGCGCCGTGCCCTGGGAGGAGGCGGCCGACACCGTCATGGCCGGCAGAAGCACGGTGCGCACGGCCAGGTCCGCCGGCCGACCGACGCGGTCCCGCCCCTGGCCAAAGGCCAGTGAGAAGCGCACCACCCAGGGGAGGGCGTTGGTGTACGGCCACTCGGTCAGCCACTCCCCGGCGCGGTTGACCGGCACCTGGCCGGGGCGGCCCTGGAATTCGAGGGCAAACAGGCTCACGTCCCGCGCCAGGATGATGGGCGGGATGGGGTTCTCCGCCTTCTCGGACTGGAGCAGCGGGATTTGCCGCAGGACCAGGTCGTTGGTGCCGTCGGGGGCGGTCTCGACCTCGAACACCACCCGCCGCACGGCCAGGTCGCCGAAAAACCCGCTGCCCGGAAAGGTGGGCGGCAGGCGGCAGACCAGGCTCAGCCGGGCAAAGTCTTCCGAGGGGTCGGCCAGGAAGGTGTACAGGGGGGCGTTGACCTGGAACATGACAGCGGAGACCAGGGCGTCCTCGATGGTGCGGGCGGCGATGCGGGCGCGCTGGGCGTTGGTCGCGACGTCGTTGCCGACGCGGGTGGTGCGAAGGATGGCGGTCCAGGTCGAGTAAATTGCCGTCAGCACCATGCCGAAGATGGCCACCGCCAGCAGCAGTTCGAGCAGGGTGAAGGCGGCCGGGTGGGCACGGCGCCGCGCGGGCAGGGGGTCAGGGCGGGGGGGGATCATGGCGTCAGGGACCCACGACCTGGAGCCGGCTGCCAAGCTGCGGGCGGTAAAGCAGGAGGCTGGCGCGGCGCTCCTTGATCAGTTGGTTCTGGGGCCAGGTGATCACCAGATCGGCCTGGTACAGCCCGCCGGGGGTGCTGCCACCGGAGAGGCCGCCGGCGTTCGAGGCGACCAGGTAGAGGTTGGCCAACCAACTGGCCCCGGGGTAGGTGTCGCCGAAGTCTCCGCTGATCGTGCCTTCGGTGATGTCGCGGTTGGTCAGGGTCTGGAGGGACAACTCGACGGCCACGGTGCTGAGGTCAATTTCCCCCAGGCTCAGGCTGCGGGCGATCTGGAGGTTCTGGGCCACCAGGCCGAGGATGGCGAAGATGGCCATGAAGAACAGGGCCATGGCGATCATGACCTCGAGCAGGGTGAAGGCGCAGGAGCCGCGGCGGTCGGTCCCGGCCCGGTCCTGCGGCGGATCGGGGAGACGGGCGTTCATCGGATTTCCTCCACGCGCAGCCGCCCGGTGGTGATTTCGAGCTGGAGGAGGCGCTCCTCGCCGGCCTCGGACACCAGGACGGCGGTCAGGGCATCGCAGGTGCCGTTGGGCTGGAAGCGGATGACCGCCTCCGGCTCGTCCATCAGGTCCTGCAGGTTCACGGTGAGCTGGCGGAAGGCAAGGCTTTCGTGGAGCCGGGCACTGAAGCGGGGCAGGGCTTCGCGCGCGGGCGGAGCCTCGGCGGGGGCCGGTTCGGCGGTGGTCCCGGTTTCCGGCGTTTCCTCCGGCGGGGCCTCCCCGTCAGCCGGGGTGGCGCCCGCGGCGGAACGGACCCAGAGCCGGCCGTCGGCAGCATGGAGGACCAGCTCGGCGGGCTGGCCGGTGAGGATGGCCAACATGCGCGCCTTGAGCACCCCTTCCTGGAGGTCACTCAAGGCCTGCCGCATCGGGGCCTTGCGCACGGTGCCGACCATGACGGGCAGGGCCACTCCCACGATGATGGCCAGCAGGCCGAGCACCATCATCAGCTCGATCAGGGTGAAGCCCGCTCGTCCCGCGCAGGGGGCGCGGCGGCCGGCAGGCACCTCGTCGGCGGGGCGGGCGGACATCAGCGGGTCCCCAGGTTGGCGGTGATCTGGAACATGGCCGAAAGCACGCTGAAGAGCAGGAAACCCACCCCCAGCGCCATGAGGATGATCATGGCCGGCTCGATGAGGTTGGTCATCACCCGCAGGGCCACGGTCAGGTCGTTTTCGTAGGTTTCGGCCACGTTGCGCAGGGCGCCGGCCACGTCGCCGGTTTCCTCGCCGATGCGCACCAGGTCAATCATCATCTGCGGGAAGACCTGGCTGCGGGCCAGGGGCTGGGCCAGGCTTTTGCCGTCGGTGACCGCCTCGCGCGTGGCGGCGATGGCCTCGCGCAGCACGCGGTTGCCGATCACCTGTTCGGTAATGCGCAGGGCGGTGAGCACGGGGACGCCGTTTTGCAGCAGCGTGCCCAGGGTGCGGGCGAACTGGCTGAACAGGGTCAGTTGCACCACCCGGCCGAGCACCGGGGCGTGCATCAGCAGATGGTCTATGCGGCGCGCCCCGGCGGGGGTGGCCCTGTACCTTTGGAACAGGCCCCAGGCCACCAGCGCCGCCAGCGGCAGGGTCCACCAGTAGCGGGAGAAGAAATGGCTCAGCCCCACCAGGAGCCGCGTGGCCCAGGGCAGTTGCACCCCCTGCATGCCTTCGAAGATGGTCAGGAACTTCGGCAGCATGACGGACATGAAAAAGATCACGATGACCACGCCCACGGTACAGACCACCGCGGGGTAAATCATGGCCGAAAGAAACTTCTGCCGTACCTCGGCAAAGCGGCTGAAGTGCTGGGCCAGCCGCTCAAGAACCTCCTGCAGGGCGCCGCTCTGCTCGCCCGCCCGCACCATGTTCACGAACAGGTCACTGAAGACCCGCGGCTGCCGCGACATGGCCTCGGACAGGCTCTTGCCCTCCATGACGTCCTGCTTGAGCTGGAGGCTGACGGCGGGCGGGATGCCTTTCGAGCCGAGGTTGGCCATGCTGTTCAAGGCCAGCGTCAGCGGCATGCCCGCCCGCAACAGGTTGGTGAGCTGCTGGTCAAAGGTGGCCAGCTCGTGCAACTTGGGACGACGCTGGCGGCGGAACAGACGGGCCAGCGCCGCCGGCCAGAGGCCCTGCCCCGACGGCCGGGCCGGGCGTTCCCGCGACGCCGGGACCGCGCCCCGCGCCAGCTCCACCATCAGGGGAAACAGGCCGGACTGCTGCAGCTTGAGCACCGCCGCCGGGCGGTCGGCGGCCTCGATCTCGTCCTGCACCAACTCCCCGGAGCGACGTCGGGCCTTGTAGGTGAATTTCGGCATACCCGCGAACAGACTCCAATAAACCGCGCCGCTTGAAAAGTTTCCCCGTGGCCGGCCGACCGCAAGGCCGTCAAACCGCCGTCCCCGGCCCGGCGGCGGCAGGGAGGAAACCGCCCGCGGCCGTGCCCAGCTTCTGGGCTGCGGCCGCGTCGAAGGCAAAGTAGTCGCAGGTCAGTTCCTCGCCGGCCGCCAGGTCCCGCCGCGCCACGGTGAACGGGGCATCCGGCCGGTCCGGCGGGGTGCCGGTGTTGGGCGGGCAGGCGTGGTTCATGAAACAGGCCAGGTCGCCGCTGAGCACCCAGCAGCCGTCGGCATGCCGGCGGAAACCAAACCACTCGATGTGGGCGCGGGCCGGCTCCGGCAGGGAGGCGACCTGCGCCGGGGTGAGCACCGGGTCGAACCCCGGCTCAAAACGCCACACCACCGTCCCTGCGGGCACCGCCACCCGCGTGAACAAGCCCAGCCCGTGAATCGGGCTGGGGGCCAGGCGCGTCGGGATCAGCAGCATGTTTCGGGGCGGCGGCCGCGGGGACGCCCCCCCAACGCGCGGGCCGGAGGGCGGAGCGATGGGAGTGGGCGGGACGGCGACAACATCACAACGGCACGGAGATGGCCAGGGTGCCGAAACGGGTGGGACGTTCCTGGTTCTCAAATTCCTCGCCCCACCAGACCAGTGACGCAGTCAGTTCCACCCAGCGGGTCCACAGCGTCATTCCAAACTCGCCGGTCAGGAAGAACGGTTTTTTCTCCACGCTCGGGCTGTCCTGAAAGGTGTTGCCGTCCAGCGAGAGGTTCCGCGCCACGGCCACGCCGCTGCCGCTGGCGAACAGATACACACCCCACCGTGGTTCCGAGGTCCCGTTCCGCCGCGGCCGGGCATGGGGCAGGGTGCCGAAGCCGCGGATGAGGGTGGTACCGAAGTCGTCCGGCACCTGATAGCCCAGGCGCACCTGCGCCCCCACCTGGGCCTGGATCAGGACGTTGCCCAGCATCGCGCTGCCCACCGGGAGGATTTCGGCGCTCCAGGGGGAGGTGTCGGCCAGCAGCCGGTATTTGCGGCGGTGTTCGTACACCAGATTGAAGATCGGCTCGTTGTGGAGCTGGTGGGCCCAACCCTGCGCCCTGGCGCTGCCGATGCGCTCGTGGAACCAAGACTGCACCTCCTCTGCCTGCGAAGCCGGCCCCACCACCCCGATCACAAACTTGAGCCCATGAAGCTGGTTCCCCCGCTGCAGATGGGTCGCGGCCGAAGCATACAACATCCCCACGTACGGCCGATCCTCCGGGTCCGGCACCGGCCGGTCGGTGTCCCGCGGCGTAACCATGATCTGGCCCACGTCATAGCTGCTGAACCAGGTGCCCTCCTCGATGCCGAACCCATCCCAGACCCAGCCCAACAACCCGCGTCCGGCGTGGAGGTAGCTCAGGGCAATGCCGTTCGAGTAATTTTCGTCGGTCTCCGCCACCGCGTCGTTTTCCCAGCGGAAGTTGAGGGTTCGGATCGGCCGGGGCGGGACCGGCTCCATGGCAGCCCGGGCGGCGTCCCCGGCCACTGCGGGGGCCGTCTCCCCCGCCCGGCTCATGCCGCTCAGACCCGCCACGCCAGCCAGCCCGGCGACCAGCCCGAAAGTCCGCACCCAGCCGGGGCCGTGATACCGCACCCGCCGGCCAGGGCGGGTCGGTGCCCGCCGGCCGGGGACTCCAGCCTCCGGCCCGGCGTGGGCGGGAGTTGCGATCTGCCTCGGGTGGTTCATGGCCGTGTCGTTCGCTTGCTTGGGAGCCGCCGCCGGCGGCTCGGTTACATCCCCTGCTCCACCCACGCCCCGCCTGCGGCGCGGGCGTGATTGTGATCATGATCATGATCGTGATCGTGATCGTGACCGCCGACCTCGTGTTCAGCCCAGATGATCAGCCCGCTCACCGCCAGACCCGCGAACAGGGCCAGGGTCAACTTCACCCGGTCATGTCGGTGGAATTGCAGCTCGGGCAGCAGGTCCGCGCAGGCGATGGACAGGAACGTTCCGGCACAAAAGGCCAGGGCCGCCCCCAGCCACGGGGCCTGCTGGGCCTCTGCCAGGTTCAGCCCCAGCGCAAACAGCAGCGCCCCCACCGGCGTGACCAGGGCGAAGGCCACGTTGACCAGGTGCCGCATGGACCGGGCGGTGCCGCTGGCCGCCATCAAGGTGGTGATGGCCAGGGCGCTGAACGGCTTGTGCAGGATGACTGCCAGTGCCGTGCCCAAGCCCAACGCCCCCCCGTGCGCCTCGGACCCGGACGCCACCGCCGCCGCCATCGCCACGCCGTCGAAAATCGAGTGCAGCGACAGCCCCAGGGCCACGCCCAGCCAGCTCAAGGTGCGCGCCGACCGCTCCGCCAGCGAATGGGTGTGCCCGCAAGGTTCCACCGGACTACCGGCCTCGACGTCATGGTGGTGAAAGGGCAGAAAGCGTTGGAGCAGGAACAACGACAGAAAACCGACCAGCAACCAGAGCGCCCCGCCTTCCACCGACCCCAGAATGTCCACCCCGTGCGGCCAGAGCCCGAGCACCGCCAGCCCCAGCATCAGCCCGGCCACAAAACTGATGGCCAGCTGCAGGCGCGGATGGGTCAGTTGGATCAGCGTCGGCAGCACCCCCCCCGCCAGGGCCGCCGCAAACGCCAGAGCACAGTAGAGCCAGAGCACCGACACGTCGGCATCTTCCGGCTCGGCCCGCGGCTTTCAAGCTCCGTGCGCGGCGGCCCGCTCCGCCCCTTCACTTCCCGGGACGGCGCCCGGCCGGGTCAGGACGCTGCGGGGCTGGTGGCGGTCGGCCCGGAGACCGCCGCCGGGCGCAGGTCCGCCACGCACTCCAGGTGCTGCGTCTGCGGGAACATGTCCAGCGGCACCACCTGCTCCAGGCGGTAACCGCCCCCGGCGGTCAGCTCCCGCAGGTCCCGCGCCAGCGTGGCCGGATGGCAGGAGACGTACAGAATCTGGGCCGGCCGCGCCGCGCGCAACGCCGCCCGCACCGGCGGGGCGCACCCCACCCGCGGCGGGTCCACAATCACCGTGGTCCGGGCGGCGGCAAACCGCTGCAGCAGCTCGGGCAGGCGGACCTCGGCGGCGCCTTCCACAAACTCCCCGCGCCCGTCCAGGCCGCGCGCCGCGGCGTTGCGCCGGGCGGCGGCGATGGCCCGGCGATCCAGCTCGACACCGGCGAAGGACTCGACGGCCTCCGCCAGTTCGAGCGCGAAGAAGCCCACCCCGCAGAACACGTCCACCAGGCACCGCGTGCCGGCGGCACGCAGCGCCTGGCGTAACGTCTCCACCAGCCGCGGCAGGAGGGCGAAATTGTTTTGGAAGAACGAATCCGGCGGCAGTTCCCAGCCCTCGGGCGGCAGGCGCAGGGCCACCTTCGCGCCGCTGCGCGGCCGGGGGCCGGCGCGTACCTGGCGCAACTGGTCGTTGAGGGCCGGCTCGGCGAGGGCGCACTCTTCGACGTCCACCACCAGGCGCGAGTCATGGCACAGGAAGCCCAGCAGCCGCTGCTGCGCGGGCCGGCTCCACTGGCTGCGGACCATGATGCGGTTGCGGTAGCCGTAGGGGCGGGGACAGGGCACCACCGGGGCCACGACCGCCGGGTCCAGTCCCCCCAGCCGCTCGAGCAGGTCCCGGAGCTGGCGGTGCTTGAGGCGCAACTGCTCCTCGTAGGCCAGGTGCTGGTACTGGCAGCCCCCGCAAGCCCCGAAATACCGGCAACGCGGTTCGACCCGGTGGGGCGAGGGCCGCACCACCCGCACCAGCCGCCCGCGGGCGAAGTTTTTCTTCACCTCCACCAGCTCCAGCTCGACCTCCTCGCCCGGCGCCACAAACGGCACGAAGACCACAAACCCCTCGACCCGCACCACCCCTTCGCCCCCGAAGGCGAGGTCGCCCACCGTGGCCGTCAGTCGCTGCCCCGGCTGGAGCGGGGGGCGGTTTTCCTGCGTCGGTTCCATGACCTCTGCCGCGGGGCGCGCGCCGCTTCACTCCCCCACCCCGCGCAGCGCCCGCGCGGCGATGTCGCGCCGGTAATGCGCCCCCTCGAACCGGATGCGCTCGACCGCCGCGTAGGCCGCGTCCCGCGCCGCAGCCAGGGTGTCCGCCCAGGCGGTGACGCCGAGCACACGGCCGCCGCTGGTCACCACGTGGTCGCCGGCCCGGGCGGTGCCGGCGTGGAAGACCTTCACGCGGGGCAGCCGGGCCGCTTCCTCGAGGCCGTGGATGGGCCGGCCCCTGGCGTAGCTACCGGGGTAGCCAGCCGAGGCCATGACCACGCACACCGCTGACTGCGGACGCCAGCGCAGCTCAATCCGATCGAGGGTGCCGGCGACGCTGGCCTCGAGCAGTTCGAGCAGGTCGCTCTCCAGCCGCGGCAGATAGACCTGCGTTTCGGGATCGCCGAAGCGGGCATTGAACTCGAGCACGCGCGGCCCCTGCGCCGTCCACATCAGGCCCGGGTAGAGCAGGCCGCGGAAGTCGAGCCCCTCGGCCGCGCAGCCGCGCAGCCAGGGTTCGAGGATTTCGCGCCGGGTCTGTTCGAGCTGGGCGTCGGTCAGCCAGGGCGTGGGCGAGTACGTGCCCATGCCGCCGGTGTTCGGGCCGGCGTCGCCGTCCAGCGCGCGTTTGTGGTCCTGGGAGGTGGGGAAAAGTTGCGCGGTGCGGCCGTCGCACAGGGCGTGGAGGGAGACCTCGGTGCCCTCGATCCATTCCTGGATGACGATGCGGCGGCCGGCCTCACCGAAGGCGCCCTGCACCAGCATCTGTTCAATGGCGGCGTCGGCCCGGGCCATGTCGCGGCAAAGGAGCACGCCCTTGCCCAGGGCCAGGCCGTCGGCCTTGACGGCACAGCGGCCGCCCAGTTCGGCGGCGAAGCGGGAGGCGGCGCGAGGGGCGGTGAAGACGCCGGCGCGGGGGGCGGGGATGCCGTGGCGCTCCATGAACTGCTGGGCAAAGGCCTTCGAGGCCTCAAACTGCGCGGCGCGGCGGTTCGGCCCCCAGGCACGCAGGCCGTGTTCGGCAAAGAGGTCCACCACCCCCAGGGCCAGCGGGTTATCCGGCCCCACCACCGTCAGGTCCGGCCGCTGTTCCCGCGCGAAGGCCAGCAGGCCGGGCAGGTCCTCGGCCCCCACCGGCACGCAGGTGACCGGTTCGCCGGTGCGCTCGACGCGCTCGACGGCGATGCCGGCATTGCCGGGCGCGGCCCAGAGTCGGGTGACGTGCGGGGATTGGGCCAGTTTCCAGACCAGCGCGTGTTCGCGGCCGCCGCCGCCAATGACGAGCACCTTCACGGGCGCGAATTCAACCGCAGGGGAAACCGCCGGCGCAACGTCGCAATGCCGCCCCGGCCCGGCAGCCCGGCGCCGGTTTAACCCCCGGCCACGATGCGGATGATTTCGAGCCGGTCGCCGGCCTGGAGCGAGCGGCGAGAGAACTCGGAGGGCGGGACGGCCTCGCCGTTGAGCTCGACGACCACGCTGCGGGGCGGCAGGCCCTGCGTGCGCAGAAAATCCTCCAGCGAGCAGGGCAACTGCACCTCCACGGTCCGGTCATTGGCTATCACGGTGGGCACGGTCATGCCGGAGAGGGTGCACCGCCGCGGGCCGAAGTTCAAACCCCCGCCGCGCGGGCGCGCGTGTCGGCGGCGAGGCAGGTGCGCGCGAGCCGGTGGCCCGGCCGTGACAGGCGCATTGGCCGAGTGGCGGTGGCTTCCCGGGCCGGGGTTACCGTCAGCAAGGTGATTTCCGGCGGGCAGTTGAACCGGATGCCCCACAGGTTGCCCACGCCCCGGGTTACGTAAATCCACCGCCCTTCCCAGCGGCACTGCCCCTCGGCAAAGCGCCGGTCCCGGATGGGCAGGACCAGCGGGCCCAGCAGCGGCAGTTTCACCTGCCCACCGTGGGTGTGGCCGCACAGCAACAGGTCCCAGTTCATCTCGCGAAGTGCCTCGCGGGCGTCGGGATTGTGGACCAGCACCAGGGTGGGGGCCGCTGACGGGACCGGGCCGGCGAAGGCCTCCCGGGGGCGCAGCTCGCCCGCCCACAGGTCGCCCAGCCCCACCACGCGGACTTCCCGGCCGCGCACGGAGATCGTCCGGGCCGCGTTGTCGAGCAGGGTGATCCCCGCCCGGTGCAGGACCTCGCGGACCGGTGCCGAGTCCGGATGCCCGCCCTTGCGCGCGGCCCAGCGGCCGCCGTCGTGATTGCCCAGGCAGGCAAAGGCCGGCGCGGCGGCGCTCAGCGGCCGGAGCACCTCCGCATAGCCGTCCAGGTCCCGGTGGCCCCGCGTGATGAAGTCGCCGGTCAGGCACACCACATCCGGATGCTCGGCCAGGCCCCGGGCCACCGCGGCCGCCAGGAAGTCCAGACTCACCACCCGCGAGGCGTGCAGGTCGGACAGATGCAACACCCGCAACGCCGGGCCGGACAGGCGGTCCAACGGCACCACCGACCGGGTCACGGTCAGCCGCCGTGGTTCGATGCCGGCCACGTCCACCGCCCCGGCCAGCGTCCCCAGCCCCAGGGCCAGCAGGAATCTGCGTCGCGTGATCAGGCCCCGACCCACGCGGCCTTGGACCGGCGAGCCGGGTTTTTGCTCAAACTCCGGCACCGGCCGGCGGGTGAAGCGGAAAGGAGGCATGGCCGGGCAAGGACGGGCGGCCGCGGGTCTCAGGCACTGAGGGCGGCGTCCCAGTCCTTCCAGACCGGCTCGTAGCCAAGCTGGCGGAGGCGTTCGGCCACCTCGGCGGCGGGGCGTTCGTCGGCAATGTCAAACTGGCCGGTGGCGCCGGCCTCGGCGACCCACTCGCTGGCGCCCAGCTCGACCACGCGGCCGCGTTCGGTGCGATGCAGGCGCGCGCGGCCGGCGCCGGTGTAGCCGCCCGGTTCGGTGTGGCTGCCGGCACTCATCAAGGTGATGCCCAGCGGCACCAGGCCGTCGCGCAGCCGGGCCGGCTCGCGGGTCGAGAGCACCAGGCCGACGTCGGGGAATTGGAGGCGCAGGGCGCAAAGCAGTTGGGCCAGTTCGCGGTCGCTCATCGTGGTGGGCGGTTGGAAGGCGCCGGCGCAGGGCCGCAGGCGCGGCAGGGAGATGGTCAGAAACGCCTTCCAGCAGTGGCGCAGCAGGTGGGCGGCGTGCGCGGCCACGCACACGGCCTCGAACCGCCAGTCGGCCAGGCCGAAGAGCGCGCCAATGCCCAGCCGGCGGAAGCCCGCGGCGTAGGCCCGTTCGGGAGTTTCCAGGCGCCAGGCGAAGTCGCGCTTGGGCCCGCTGGTGTGCATCTCCGCGTACACGGCCCGGTCGTAGGTCTCCTGGTACACCACCAGGCCCTCGGCCCCGGCGGCCACCAGCGGACGATATTCCTCGACACTCATCGGCCCCACTTCGAGTGAAAGACTGGGGGTCTCCGGGTGCAGGGCGGCCACGCAGTCGCGCAGGTAGCCTTCCGAGACAAACCGCGGATGTTCGCCGGCCACCAGCAGCAGATGGCGGAAGCCCTGGGCACGGAGGGCGGCGGCCTCGCGGGCGACTTCCTCGACGCTGAGGGTGACGCGGAGGATGGGGTTGTCGCGGGAAAAGCCGCAGTACCGGCAGTTGTTGATGCACTCGTTGGACAGGTACAGCGGGGCGAACAGGCGCACGACCCGCCCGAACCGTTGGAGGGTCAAGGCCCGGGCCCGGCGCGCCATTTCGGGCAGGAACTCCGCGGCGGCCGGGGACAACAGCGCGGCGAACCCGGCCAACGAGCGCGGCTCCTGCGCCAGCGCGGTACGCACCTCGACGGGGCTGGCCGCGCGCGCACGCGCCAGCAGGTCGGCCCGCGGCAGACGATCGAAGACGTCGCAGAACGTCACGCCTTCAGCATACGCCGCCCCTCCGCAGTGTCGAGTCAGTCGGCCCGCCCGAAAGCGGAAGGGTAAAGTTCGAAGGCCGAGAGTGGGTAATTGGGAACTCAGGAAGGCAGAAAGCTTCCGAGGCCGGATGCCAGATGCCGGGCTGGGGGGAGCGCGGCCGCCCCGGCCGCACCCCTCGGCGCCTCCGCCGACGGGCCGGGGGTGGAACAGGCAACCTGCCCGTTCCGCCGGCTCACGCCGGCGGCCACACGCGAAATGTCGTGGCGTGCGGCAGGCCGCTGTCGCTTTGCCGCGACAGCGGTGGCTTTTCGCGCTGGCGTCGGGCGGGGGGAGGCGGTTACATCCCGGCGGCGGCGGCCGGCCGGCGGATGCCCAGGGGCCGGAGCCACCGCGGCTTTCCCAGCGGGCATGGACTGGTTGAACCAACTGAACCCGACGCAGCAATTCGTGCTCTTCAGCGCGGTGAAGGTGCTGGCGGCGGTGGTGGTGCTGCTGAGCATCGTGGCGTACACCGTCCTGGCTGAGCGCAAGATTTGCGCCGCCATCCAGGACCGCATCGGACCCAACCGCGCGGGCCCCGGGGGTCTGCTCCAGCCGGCGGCGGATGCGGTGAAGGCCTTTTTGAAGGAGGACTTCGTGCCGGCCCACGTGCGCAAGGTGTATTTCTGGCTGGCGCCGGCGCTGGCCATGACTCCGGCCCTGCTGACCATCGCGGTCATTCCCTTCGGCTCGAATCTGGGCGCCCAGCGCATGGTCATCGCCGACCTGAACGTGGGGGTGCTTTACACCTTCGGCATCGTGTCGCTGGGGGTGTATGGCATCGTGCTGGCCGGGTATGCCGCCAATTCGAAGTATCCGTTTCTGGGCGGCATCCGGGCCAGCGCCCAGATGATCTCGTACGAGATTGCCATGGGGTTGTCGGTCATCCCGGTCTTTTTGCTGGTGGGCAGCCTGAACCTGAGCCGGGTGGTGGCGTACCAGGCGGAGGGGCTGTTCAGTTGGCTGATCTTCCAGCAGCCGCTGGCGTTCGCGATTTTCCTGGCCGCGGCCTTTGCCGAGACCAACCGCCTGCCCTTTGACCTGCCCGAGGCCGAGCAGGAACTGGCCGGCGGCTACAACGTCGAGTACAGCTCGATCAAGTTTGCCATGTTCTTCCTGGGCGAGTACGCGAACATGGTGGCCGCCTCGGCGCTGATGGTAACGCTGTTTCTGGGTGGCTGGACGCTGCCCTGGGCGGGGTTGAACCAGCCGGCGGCAACGCTGACCGCCGGGCTGGCGCACGTGGGCATCTTCCTGGCCAAGGTCGCGGTGTTGGTGGGGGTCTTCATCTGGGTGCGCTGGATGTGGCCGCGCTTCCGCTACGACCAGTTGATGGACCTGGGCTGGAAAAGGCTGCTGCCCCTGGCGTTGGCCAACCTCGTGGTCACGGCTACTTTCCTCTGGGCCCGAGCCTGAAACTCCGAAGCCTTGAAGCCATGCCGGTTGTCGTCCCCCGCAAACCCCTGACCTTCTGGGAACGCCTGTACCTGCCCGCGGTCTGGGCCGGCTTCAAGGTCACCCTGCGCCACTTCTTCCGCCGCAAGGTGACCCTCCAATACCCCGAGGAGCGCTGGGTGGTGCCGGAGGGCTACCGTGGCGCGCCCTACCTGGTGCGCGACCAGGAGGGCCGCACCAAATGCGTCTCCTGCCAGCTCTGCGAGTTCGTCTGCCCGCCCCGCGCGATCAGGATCACCCCGCCCGGCCCGGCGGTGGACCCTGCCACCGGCAACGTCGAGAAGCGCCCGCGCGAGTTCAAGATCAACATGCTCCGCTGCATCTTCTGCGGCTTTTGCCAGGAGGTCTGCCCGGAGGAGGCCATCTTCCTGATGAAGGACTATTCGCTGACCGGCACCCGCCGCGACGAGATGGTGTACAACCTGGACAAGCTGCTGGCCCTCGGCGGCGTCCACCAGGACCGCATCCAGAAATGGAAGCAGAAGCAGCGCGAGGTCGAGACCCAGGAGGTATTCCCCCCCGTCGTCGGTGCCGCTCCCCATTGACCCCCTTTGAGCTCCCCCCCGGGGGGCAGACCTCCGGCCTGCAAGGGGCCCCGGCCAACGGGACGACCGCACCCCGGGTTCCAGAACGCCGGGCTGGCAGCCTGCGCGACGTCGCGGACAGATAGCCACCGGCGTGAGCCGGCGGAGGGGCGGTCCGCCGCCTCACCGCGGCGACGACATAGCGGGGGAGATGCTCGCCGCCCGGCTTGGCGTTCCCCCTGCCCTTCATCCCTCCTTTTTCCTTTTCACCATTTGCCCTTCTCTCTCCCCTTCCTCGCTCGTCCTACAGCCGCCAGGGCGGCCGGGGGGTGCGGGCACGCAGCCGGTTGGCGGCTTCGCCGTTGGCGAAGGTTTCGCGGACCGGGTCCCAAAGCAGACTTTGGCCGGTCCAGAAGGCGATGTTGGTCAGGTGTCCCAGCGTGGCGGTGCGGTGTCCCAGTTCCTCGGGACAGGAAGGTGGCCGGCGAATGCGCAGGCATTCGAGCCAGTTGGCGTGGTGGTTGGCGGCCGGCGGGGGGAGCGTGCGGGTGTGCTGGCGCAGCGCCTCGAGCAACTCGGGCGGGCCGCCGTTGGCCTCCGGGCCGTTCCGGTACAGCGCGGAAAGCCATCCCCGCTCGCCCACAAACAGGCCCCCGAACATCCCCGCCCCCTGTGCCCCTTCCGGCAACAGGCCGGGGTAGAGCGTCCGCACCTGCGGCCAGTCCGCGATAAAGTGCAGCAGCACCCCGTGTGCGTAGCGCATCGTCAGGGTCGGGTATTGCCCGCTGGCGGGGTGGAGGATTTCGACCGGCCCGCTTTCCTCAACCCCCAGGGCGTACTGGATGACATCGGCGGCGTGGGACAGGAACCAGGTGTTCGAGGTCACGCCAAACGCGGCGCTGAACGCCCACGGCACCACTCCGGGGGAGGGGTTTTCATGGTAAAGCCGGTGGTACGGCTGCCACGGCGCCGGCCCCACCCACAAGTCCCAGTCCAACCCCTCGGGCACCGGTTCGGCCGTCAGGGCGAAATCCAGCGGCGTGTGGCTGCCGCCGGTGACTTCCGGGTTCAACACCGCCCGGTAGGGTGCACATCGGCCGCTGTTGAGCCAGCCCGCCAGGGTGTGGAGCTGGGTGAACACGTGGGTCACCCGCCCCAGCCCGCCGGCGCGGAGGAACTCCACCGCGGCGCGGATGGCCGGCATGGTGCGGTATTGCGTGCCGGTCTGAAACACCCGCCCGTACCGGCGCACCGCTTCGACCACCCGACGGCCCTCCTCGATTGTCACCGAAATCGGCTTCTCGCAGTAAATGTCCTTGCCCGCCCGCGCCGCGTCCACGGCCTGAAAAGCGTGCCAGTGGTCCGGCGTGGCGATGACCACCGCGTCCACCTCCGGCCGGGCCAGCAGGTCCCGGTAGTCGTTGTACGCGGCGCACCGGCCGGCGCGGCCGGCGGCGGCGTACATGGCCCCGACGGTTTCCCGCGCTTCCTCCCGGCGGATGCGGTCCACGTCGCACGCCGCCACCACCTGCACGCCGGGGTCCCCGGCCAAACGGCGCAGGTGACCGCGGCCCATCGCCCCCACGCCGATCAAGCCGATGCCGATCCGGTCGTTGGCGGGCGGCTGCCCCGCCCGGACAGGCACGAGCCACGCCGCCCGCTCCACCAGGCCGAGGGCCAGGGTCGCGGCGCTGCTGCGCTGCAAAAACCGGCGGCGGCTCACGCCGCGAGGGGGGCGTTTCAGACCCGTGGAGGATGCGGAATGGGCATGCATGGAAACCACGCGGCAAGCCTCACGTCGCGCGGGCCGCGTGGTCAAGCCCGGGCCGTGGAGGACGGTCCTGCCCTTCCATGGCCGGACGTTTACTCGAACACCTCGAAGGCAAAGCCCTTCAGGTACTCGGTCTCGGGAATGGCCGGCACCACCGGATGATCCGGGGACTGGGTGAAGAGCGCCTCCCGCCGCAGCCCCCGCCGTGCGTCCCGCGCCGCCGCCAGGATCACCTCCTGGAACGTGCCCGCGTCCACATGGTGCGAGCAGCAGAAGGTCACCAACAGGCCGCCGGGCTTGAGCAGCTTCAACGCCCGCAGGTGGATTTCCTTGTAGCCCCGCAGGGCGTCGCCCACCGCCTCCCGCGTGCGGGTGAAGGAGGGCGGATCGAGGATGATCACGTCAAAGGGCGGGATCAGCTTCTCGTGCGGCCCGCGCGCGGTGCGGGCCTTGAACCAGTCGAACACGTTGACCGCCTCGAAGGTGCACCGATCGGCCAGCCCGTTGAGCTCGGCGTGCCGCCGGGCGGAGGCGAGGGCCTCCTCGCTCTGCTCCAGGAAATGGACATGGGCCGCGCCGACCCGGGCGGCGGCCAGCCCGAAGCCGCCCACAAACGCAAAGGCGTCCAGCACCTGCGCCGCGGGGCGGCGGCGGATCAGTTCGGCCACGCGGGCATAATTTTCCTGCTGGTCCAGGTAGAGGCCGGTCTTGTGGCCGCCCAGGAGGTCCACCACCAGCCGCAGCCCGTGCAGGGTGACCTCGACCGGCCCGCTCCAGGTCCCTGCCAGCAGGCCGTGTTGTTCGGGCAGGCCCTCGAAGCGCCGCCCGGCAGTGTCGTTGCGCTCGATGATGGCCCGGGGCTGCAACACCCGCTGCAGCACCTCGACCAGCAGTGGCTTGCGCTGCTCCAGACCCAGGGACGTGGTCTGCAGCACCAGCACCTCCCCGTAGCGGTCCACGATCAAGCCGCTGAGCCGGTCGCTTTCCGCGTTGACCACCCGGCAGGCCCCGGCCCCGGGCAGATGCCGTTGACGCCACGCCCACGCCTCCCGCACGCGCCGCTCGAAAAACGCGGCATCCAGCGGCTCGCGGCGCGAGGTGAGCACCCGCACCCGCAGCTTCGAGCGGCTGTTGTACAGCCCCATCCCCAGGAACCGCTGGCGATGGTCCTTGACCTGCACCACCTCCCCATCCGCCGCCGGCCGGCTCAGGCGCAGGATGTTGCCCTCATACACCCACGGATGACCGGCCGCGAGGCGGTCGGCCTCACCGGGGCACAACAACACGGTCGGCGGCGAACTCTGAATTTCAGGCATGGCTGGTCGCGGTCCGAACGGGGTCCGGACCGGACCACCAGCCTATCGGCTCCGCGGCCCTTGCGAAAAGCTCCAACTGCCCGGCCGAAGCCGGGCGGCCGCGCCGCGGCGGTTTGACGGCCCGGCCCGCCTTCCTAACTTGGCGCCGTGTCGGTCCTCACCCTTGTTCCCACCCGCCGCGGGCTGCACCTGCCGCGGCTGGGGTTGTGGCTGGACGCCCGCGATCCAGTGGACCCGACGGAGCTGGTGGTGGTCAGCCATGCCCACACCGACCACTTGGGCGCCCGCGGCCGGCTGCTCGCTTCCCGGCCCACCGCCGTTTTTTTGCAGGCCCGCCTGCGTGAAGCGGGTCCGGTCGAGGTCCTTCCCTGGGGCGAACGCCGCTCCCTGACCGCCCCGGACGGTACGCCGTTTCACCTCACACTCCGCCCCGCCGGCCACATCCTGGGCAGCGCCATGGCCCACCTCGAAGCCGGGGGCCAGAGTCTCCTCTCCACCGGCGATTTCAAACTGCGCCCCAACCGCGCGGCCGAACCGTGCACCCCCCACCCGGCCGACCTGCTGGTCATGGAAACCACGTTCGGCCGGCCCGAGTACCGCTTCCCCCCCACGGAGGAGGTGATGGCCGGAGTGATCCGCTTCTGCCGCGAAACTTTGGGGGAAGGCCAGACCGCACTGCTGCTCGGCTACGCCCTCGGCAAATGCCAGGAAATCCTGGCCTGGCTGGCCGATGCCGGGCTGCCGGTGGCCCTGCATCCGGAGGTGTACCGTCTGACCCGGCTCTACGAGCAACTCGGCTGGCAGTTCCCCCCCTATGCGCGGCTGGAAGGCGACGCCGGCCGCGGCTGCGTGGTGCTCTGTCCGCCGGGCGTGGCCCGGGCCCCCCTGCTCCGTCAGCTCGGCCCGGTGCGCACCGCCGTCCTGACCGGCTGGGCCCTGAACCCGCACTGCCGGTTCCAGTACGGGGCCGACGCGGCCTTTCCGGTCAGCGATCATGCCGACTTCCCCGAGCTGCTCGAACTGGTCGAGCGGGTCGCCCCGCGCCAGGTGCTCACCGTGCACGGCTTTGCTGCCGACTTCGCCGCCTGCCTCCGCGAACGCGGCTGGGAAGCCCGTGCCCTGAGCGGGGCCGAACAACTGACCCTCCCGCTTGCCCTGCCCCGCCCCACCCCGCCGGCCCCCGGCCGCCGCCCACCTCCGCCGGCCCCGGCGGTCCCCGAGCCGGAACCGTCCACGGTCACTGCCTTTGCCGCCTTTGCCCGGACCTGCGCTGCCGTGGCCGCCTGTACGAGCCGTCGGGACAAAGTCACCCGGCTGGCGGCGTATCTGCGGAGCCTGCCGCCGGACCTGCTGTCGAGGGTGGCCGTCTGGTTGGGAGGCCCGCCCTTCGCCCCGATCGAGTCCCGCCCCTTGCAGGTGGGCGGGGCGTTGCGGCGCCGCGCGCTGTGTGCCGTGACCGGCGTGGACGAGGCAACCTTCCGGCAGGTGTACCTCCGCCACAGCGACACCGGCGAAACCGCGGCCGAACTGCGTCAGGGCCAGACTCCGGACGCGCCGCCGCTGGAATGCGGAGAGGTCGCCCACACCCTCGAACGGATCGCCGCCGCCCGTGGTCCCGCGGCCCGGTGCGCGCTCCTCGAGCCGCTGCTGGCTCGCTGTCACGCCGGGGAGTTGAAGTACCTGATCAAAATCCTCACCGGCGACCTCCGCATCGGACTCAAGGGCGGGCTGGTCGAGGAGGCCCTGGCGGAGGCGTTCGGCGTCGAGCCCGAGGCCATCCGCCGCGCCCATCTCTTGCGCGGGCACCCCGGCGAAGTAGCCGTGCTGGCGCAGCGCGGGGAACTGGCCGGGGTGGACCTCGAGCCGCTGCGGCCGGTCCTGTGCATGCTGGCCAGCCCCGAGCCCAACGCCGCCGCCGTCTGGGCGCGGGCCCGCGCGGAGTTCGCCGCCGGCCCCGAGGCTCCGGCCTGGGTCGAGGACAAGGACGATGGCCTCCGTTGCCAGCTTCACCGCGTGGGCGCGCGCGTGGCGTTGTTTTCCCGCGACCTCAAGGACCTGACCGCCGCTTTCCCCGAAGTGGTCGAGGCCGCCCGGCGGCTGCCGGCCGACGTCATCCTCGACGGCGAACTCCTGGCCCTGGACGGAGACCGCCCCCTGCCCTCTGCCACGCTGCAGCGGCGGCTGGGCCGCCGCGAGACGGACCTGCTGCTGGGCGCCGAGGTGCCGGTGGGGCTGGTGGTGTTTGACCTGCTCTGGTGCGCGGGCGAAAGCCTCCTGGACCGGCCGCTGCGGGAACGGCGGGGCCGTCTCGAAACCCTGGCTCCCCTGCCCGCGCCGCTGCGGCTGGCCCGCCACACCCCGGCCACCAGCCCCGAAGACATCGAGGCGGCCTTCGGCGCCGCCCGCGCCCGCGACAACGAGGGCCTGATCATCAAAAACCCCGCCAGCCCCTACACGCCGGGCCGACGCGGCCTGGCCTGGCTGAAGCTCAAAAAGGCCTGCGCCACCCTGGACTGCGTGGTGGTGGGCGCCGAGTACGGCCACGGCAAACGCCGCGCCGTGCTCAGCGACTACACCTTTGCCGTGCGCGAGGGGCCGCACGGCCGGCTGCTGACCATCGGCAAGGCCTACAGCGGCCTGAGCGATGAAGAAATCGCCCGCCTCACCCCGCACTTCCTGTCCCGCGTGATCCGCCAGCGCGGACGCTACCACGAGGTCGAGCCGGACGTGGTCATCGAGGTGGCCTTTGACCACATCCAGCCCAGTGCGCGCCATGCCAGCGGCCTGGCCCTGCGCTTCCCGCGCATCGCCCGGCTGCGCCCGGACAAGACCGTCGCAGACATTGACACGCTGGCCACGGCGCGCCGGCTGGCCGGACTGGAGGCGCCTGTGCCCGCGGCCGCCTCTCTCACCCCTGCCCCGTGAGCGCCCCTCCCCCCACCCCTGACGCCTCGCCGCCGGCCGGAGGTCCCTCCTCGCGCGGGGCACGCCGCGGCACGAACTCCCAACCGCCGAACCGCTTCCAGGCCACCCACCGCACCTGGGACCCGGCCTGGGCGGACGCCCCCGAGACCGAACCGCTGCCGCGCACCCAATTCATCCCCGACCACAGCGTCAGCGTCATCTCCACCAATGACAGTCCGGACCTGGGTTTTGCCGTCAGTCTGAACCCCTATCGTGGCTGCGAGCACGGCTGCATCTACTGCTACGCCCGCCCCACCCACGAGTACCTCGGCTACAGCGCGGGGCTGGACTTCGAGTCCCGCATCCTGGTCAAGGAACACGCCCCCGAGCTGCTGCGCCGCGCCCTGGCCGCACCCGGCTGGCAACCGCAGGTCCTGGCCCTGAGCGGGGTGACCGACCCCTACCAGCCCATCGAGCACCGCCTGCGCCTGACCCGGCGTTGCCTGGAAGTGCTGGCCGAGTGCCGCCAGCCGGTCCAGATCGTGACCAAAAACCACCTGGTTACCCGCGATACCGATCTGCTGGCCGAACTGGCCCGTCACCGCGCCGCGGCGGTGGCGATTACACTCACCACCCTGGACGCCGACCTGCGGGCGGTGCTCGAACCGCGCACCTCGCCGCCGGCCGCCCGGCTGGCGGCCCTGCGGGAAATGACCCGCGCCGGCATCCCCACCACCGTGCTGGTCGCGCCGGTCATCCCCGGCCTGAACGACCCTGAAATCCCGCGGCTCCTGGCAGCCGCGGCGGAGGCCGGGGCGCGGGCGGCTGCCTACCAAATGCTGCGGCTGCCCGGCGCGGTGGCGCCGCTGTTTGTCGAGTGGCTGGGGCAACACTTCCCCGACCGCCAGGCGCGGGTGCTGGCGCGGATTCGCGACGTCCGCGGCGGGCGGTTGAACGACCCGCGGTTTGGCACGCGCCACACCGGACAGGGCCGGTACGCCGCGCAGGTGCGGCAATGGTTCGAGGTCGCCGCCCGGCGCGCCGGGCTGGCCCGCGCGTGGCCGGAGCTTTCCGGCGCCGCGTTCCGCCGTCCCGCGGGGCCGCAGTTGGAGCTGCCTCTGGAAGGGGCGTCGGCCGCGGCGCCGCGCACATTCGCCTTCCCGCGCGGGTCGGGCGGCTGCTAGGTTGCGCGGCATGGCAGGTGAGTGGAGGCTCGGTTTTCTCGGCGCCGGCCAGATGGCCCGGGCGCTGGCCCGGGGATTCATCCAGGCGGGGCGGGCGCGGCCGGACCAGGTGCTGGCGGCGGACGTGGCACCGGCCGCCCGCGCGTCCTTTGAGGCCGAGACCGGCGGCCGGACGTGGGCCAACAACCGGGAGGTGGCTGAACAAGCCGAAGTGCTGGTGCTGGCGGTCAAGCCCGCCCAGGTGCCGGCCGTGCTGACCGAGGTGGCGCCGGTGTTCACCCCGGGACACCTGCTGGTCTCGATCGCCGCCGGCGTGGCGCTGGCGCGACTGGCGGCCGCCCTGCCCGCGGGCGCGCGCGTGGTCCGGGTGATGCCCAACACCCCCGTGGTGGTGGGCGCCGGGGCCTCGGCGTTTGCCCTGGGGCAGACCGCCACGCGGGCGGACGCGGAGCAGGTCGAGCAGTTGTTCAGCGCGGTGGGCTGGGCCGTCGAAGTCCCGGAGGCGTGGATGGATGCCATCACCGGCCTGAGCGGAAGCGGGCCGGCCTACGCCTACCAGGTCATCGAGGCCCTCAGCGACGGCGGCGTGGCGGCGGGCCTGCCCCGGGAGCTGGCCACGCGGCTGGCGGCGCAGACGTTGCTCGGCGCCGCGCAACTGGTCCGGGACAGCGGGCAGCACCCGGCGGTGCTCAAGGACCTGGTCACCAGCCCCGGCGGAACCACCATCGAAGGGCTGCACGAGCTGGAAAAGGCGGGCGTGCGGGCGGCCTTCATCAACGCGGTGCGGGCGGCGGCGGAAAAAGCCCGGCGCCTGGGCGCGGCCTGAGGTCATGGCGTGGCCTCCTCCCACCGAACGGCAGGCCCGGCTGATGTGGGCCGCACTGACGGGGCTGGCCGTGGCCACGCTGGTGGCCCTGGTGGCGCTGGCGGTCTGGGCGCTGGGCCGGGTGCTCGATGTCCTGGGTCCGGTCCTGTGGCCGCTGGCCGTGGCGGGGGTGCTGGCCTATCTGCTGGACCCGGTGGTGGACTTCCTGGAGCGCCGCCGCGTGCCACGGGGCCGCGCCATCTGGTGCGTGTTTGCGCTGGCGCTGATGGTGGTCGCGGCGGTGGTGGGGAGCGTGCTGCCGCGGTTGATCAACGAAACCCGCGAGCTGGTCCAGAAGGTGCCGGTGTACGCGGAACGGGTGGAAGCCCGCCTCCAGCGCTGGGTCAACGAACCCCCTGCCCTGCTCCGGAGCGTGCTGCGGTTGTGGCCCGCCCGGACCGAAGCGGACGCGGCCCCTGCCAACGCCCCCACCAACGCGCCCCCTTCGGACTCCGCCACGGCTCCCCCGCCCGCTCCACCCCCCGATGCCGGCGAGTCGGCGCCGGCCCCCACCCTGGCGGCCTGGGCGCGGGAATGGGGCAAGCAGGTGGACCCGAACTGGCTCAACAGCGCCACGGGCTGGATCGCGGGCGCGGTGCAAAAGGTGGGGGTGTGGTTGTACGGCCAGATGGGGCGGGTGGCCGGGTGGCTGGGGCTGTTGATCGGCCTGTTTTTGATCCCCATCTACGCCTTTTACTTCCTCTTGGAAAAACGGGGCATCGAGTCGAAATGGACCGATTACCTGCCCCTGGCGCATTCGGCGCTGAAGGATGAACTGGCCTTCGTGCTGCGGTCCATCAACGACTACCTGATCGCGTTTTTCCGCGGGCAGGTGCTGGTGGCGTTGTGCGACGGGGTGCTGTACGCGATCGGGTTCAGCCTGATCGGGCTGCCGTATGCGGTGTTGCTGGGCGCGGCGGCCACGGTGCTGACGCTGATTCCGTTTGTGGGCGCGGCCCTGACCTGCGCCAGCGCGCTGGTGCTGGCGGTGGCGGCCTACGGGGACTGGTTGCACCCGCTGCTGGCCCTGGGAGTGTACGCGGTGGTGCAGTTCCTCGAGGGCTTTGTCATTCAACCCCGGGTCATGGGCAACCGGGTGGGTCTGCATCCGCTGACCATTATCATCGCGTTGATGGTCGGCACCACCCTGCTGGGCGGCATCCTCGGCGCCATCCTGGCGATCCCCCTTACCGCGGCGTTGCGGGTGGTGATGTTCCGCTACGTGTGGACCGGCCGGCCGGCCGCGGGGGCGGGCCCCGGCACACTGGTCGCCCCGTCTGCCTAGGCCAGGCCGAGGCGGGCGCGACCTTCGGGGGTCATCATGGCCGGGCTCCACGGCGGGTCCCAGACCACCTGCACGGTCACGTCCCGAACGCCTTCAAGGGCCAACAGCGCGGTGCGCACGCCTTCGACAAGGCTTTCGTGCATGGGGCAGCCGGCGGTGGTGAGCGTCATCACCACGTGCACGTGGCCGTCACGGAAGTCGGTGCTGTACACCAGCCCGAGGTCCACGAGGTTGCAGTTCAGTTCCGGGTCCACTACCTGGCGAAGCGCCTCGAGGACCGCGGCGGAGCCGGGGGAGTTCATGCGGGGGAAAGCTGGGCCGGCGTCGCGGCGACGGCGGAGGTGATGGGCGAGAGGGGCGCCAGTTGCGGGCGCCAGAAATGCCGGAGGATGCGGGCGAGGTTGACCGTGAAGACCAGCACCCCCGCCCCGAGCACGAGCACCGCCGCCCGCACCCCGCCCGGGCTGGCCAGGGCCGCCGCCGGCACCACGCCCAACACCCCGGCGAGAACCAGCCCCAGGCTCAGCCGCTGGAGCCGCTCCGAGTACAAGTCGGCCAGCGCCGGCACGCGGCTGCGCCCGACGTGGCGGGCATAGGTGTGGTACCAGACCTGGAAGGGGACGATTTTGTAGAGGAACCCCAGCACCGTCAGGCTGACCACGCCCACCAGGCCCAGCCAGCCGTACACCGTCTCCAGTTGCGTGGTCAACAGCGTGGCCGGCAGGCCGGGCCAGGCCAGGACCAGCCCCAGCCCCGCAGTGGGAACCAACAGCCCCACGGCCACCAGGAAATGCCGCAGCCCCCAATCCAGGGTCCGTCGCAACCGCGCCCGCAGGATGGCGCGCAGTTCCAGGCCGTACAGGACCAGGCCGGCGGCAAGGAGGGCGGCGGCCACCCACTGGAACCGGCTGCGCACGACCATGGCCACGGTCAGAGTGGCCAGGCCCAGATTCAGCATCCCCAGCGCGGTGGCGGCGCGCCGCGGGCTCTGGAGGTCGCTGAGGGCGAACATGGGCAGCAGCTTGAAGCTGACGGCCACGATCAACATGAGGAAAAAGCCGACCCCGCCCAGGTGGGCGTGCGCGTGCAGGAGGGCCAGGGGGTCCCACCGCCCCAGGACGCTGGCGGTGGCCTGCAGGGCAAGCAAGGCCGGCCGCAGCCAATGCCCCGGCGGGAGCGTTTCCAGAGAATCGTAGGTGCACTTGGCGGCGGCGATGGCCAGGCCGGCCAGCACGGTCACCCCCAACCAACCCAGCGCCGCGGTGATACCGGAGGCCACGACGTTCCAGCGCGGTACGGTGCGCAGGGTGCGCGCCAGGTTGTAGGCGAACAGGGCCACTCCCGCCGCCAGCACCGAGCCAAAGTGCCCGACCTGCTTGAGGTCCCACCGCCAGAACATCCAGACCATCCCGGCGGTGCCCACCAGATGGAGCAGGAAATGCCACGCTGCCAGCCGCTCGCTGTGGAGCCGGGTTTCGAGGGCCACCGGCACCAGTTGATACATGGCCCCCATGGCCACCGAGCCCAGAAACCCCAGCACCCACAGGTGCGTGGCGGCGACCGTGTACTGGTTGTAGTGGTAGGCGGCCAGGATGTCCGGCCGCGCAATCAACAGCCCCACCCCGCCCAAGAGCGCCAGCACGCCGGTGACCACAAACCGCAGCGGCAACGTGACCGACGGCGCAAAGGCCGTGGCCGGGCCGGCCGCCGTCAAGGGGGCCACGGCCGCGGCCGGCGAGGGGGGTTCAGGCATGCCGGATGAGGGTGAGGAAACTGCCATCGCTTTGTTCCACGGTTTCAGCGCGGTAGCCGCGCTCGGCCAACAGGGAGTACAGGTGCATGGGGCGGCGATCGGTGCGGGCCCGGAGGGTGGCGCCTTCAGGCAAAGTGGCCAGGGCTTCCAGGATGCGCACCATCGGTTGGGGCGGCTCCAGGCCCCGCGCATCCAGCTCCAGCGTCCGGCTGCTTTTCACGGCACCAGCCTGACCGAACCGCGGGCGGCGGGCCTTGATGGAGGTCAACGCGCGGTCGGCCCGGAGCTGGCGGGCGGCGCCTCAGGCCGGGGCGGGGAAGAGGGTGCGCAGGAACTTGAGGTTGGCCCGGTAGCTGGGGACCAGCGGCGCACCTTCCGGCAGGGCGCCTTCGATCTGCATCCAGCCGGTGAAGCCAATGTCGTCCAGCGCCTCGCGCACCCGGCGAAAGTCCACCTTGCCCTGACCGAGGAGGGCACCGTTTTCCTTGGCATGGAGCTCGCAAATCACCCCCTTGCGCCCCAGCCAGCGCAGTTCACGGTAGATGTCGTAACCCATCTTCTCGGAGTTGGCCACGTCGTAGTAAACCTGCACGGCCGGTGACCCCACCCGGTCCAGAATGGCCATGTGTTCTTCGGCACTGAGCCAGGATTCCAGGCCGAGGATGACGCCCCGGCGCTCGGCCTGGGGCGCCACCTCGCGCAGCCGGCGCACCACCTCGTCCGTGCCGGCGGCGTCGCCCTTGAGGTCGCCCCGGTAGAAGAAGGCCAGCAGGACCACCTTGCAGCCGAGGGCGGCGGCGACGTCCACCGAGTCCCGCACCCAGGGGATGGTGCGGGGATCGGACTTGTAGGGGATGTTGTTCAGCTCGCCGATGGCCAGGGAGGCCACTGCCACGCCCGTCTCGCGGGCCTGGTCGCGGTAGGCCTGTTGGACCTCGGACCGGCGCAGGTGCATGTCGTCCTTTTCGGTGCCCAGGCTCACCTGCACGCCGTCCAGACCGATTTCACGGGCGACGGCGAAGGCCTCGGTGCGGGCCATTTGGCCGAGGGACCAATCACAGGCACCAATGCGGAAGCTGCGCGAGGCGGGAGCGGCCCACAGCGGGGCCAGCGGCGAGGCGGCCGCCAGCAGCGCCGGCACCGCGGGGGTACGGGCCAGGAATGCCCGACGGGTGAGGAGTTGCATGACCGGAACATGACAGAGGGAACCGGCGGTGCAACGGCGGAGTGCGGCCGTTCCCGAGCATGTTGGCCAGGCATCCGGGAAAAGGACCGGCACCTGAGCACCGCCGCCGCAACCTCAGCGGGCGATCCAGCCGCCGCCCAGGACGGTATCGCCATCGCAAAGGACGCAGGCCTGTCCGGGGGTGATGGCGCGCTGGGGTTCGTGGAAACGGACAAGCGCGGTACCATCGGCCCGGGGCAGGACGGTGGCGGGCGTGCCGGGGTGGTTGTAGCGGACCTTGGCGGTGGCGGGGAACTCGGCCGGCGGCTCGGCAAAGGCAATCCAATTGCAGCGTTCGAGGCGGCACTCGGCGCGGAGCAGCTCGGGCGCCGGCCCCACGACCACGCGGTTGCGGGCGGGGTCCAGGTCCACCACGTACCACGGCCCGGGAGCGGCCAGCCGCAGGCCGCGGCGCTGGCCGATGGTGTAGAACTCGATGCCCTCGTGTTCGCCGAGCACGCGGCCCGCCCGGTCCACCACCTCGCCCCGGTGGGGAGCGACCAGGCCGGCCTGCTTGAGGAAGCCGCCGTAGTCGTTGTCCGGCACGAAGCAGATTTCCATGCTCTCCTCCTTCTGCGCCGTTTTGAGGGCGTGCTCCCGGGCCACGGCCCGGGTCTCGCTCTTGAGGAGGTCGCCGAGCGGGAACAGGGAGCAGGCCAGTTGCTCCTGGCGCAGGGAGAACAGGAAGTAGCTCTGGTCGCGGCGCGGGTCGCAGCCACGCTTGAGCAGGTGCCGGCCGGTCGTGGGGTCCTGCTCGAGGCGGGCGTAGTGGCCGGTGGCCACGTAGTCGGCCCCCAGCTTGCGCGCCCGTTCCAGGAGGGTGCCGAACTTGAGCTTTTCGTTGCACAGGACGCAGGGGTTGGGGGTGCGTCCGGCCCGGTATTCCTCGGCAAAATAGCGGATGACGTGCTGCTGAAACTCCGCCGCCTCATCCACCAGGTAGAAGGGGATGCCCAGGCGATGACAGACGGCGCGCGCGTCGGCCACGGCCTGGGGCCCGCAACACTTGTCCTCGGCCCGGGACACGCAGTCCTGGGGCCAGAGCTTGAGGGTGATGCCGATGACCTCGTAACCCTGCTCCAGCAGCAGGGCCGCGGCGGTCGAGGAATCCACCCCTCCGCTCAGACCGACGATGACACGCCTGCGCGCACGCTCCGTCACGCGGGCAAGGTAGTAAGGGCCGGGACGAAGTAAAGCCGGCCGGCGGCGCGGAGATTTTCCCGCTATGCGCTTGTGCCGGGGCCGGTGCAGGGTACTGTACCGCCAACGAAAACATGCCCATGGCGCACTCCTTGAACCACGGCCCCGTCCTGACCAAGACCCTTGAACTCTGCCAGGTCATCCTGGAACAGCCGGAATTCCAGACCCTGCAGCGGGACATCGAAACGTTCCTGGCGGACGAGACCGCCAAGCAGCTTTACCGCACGGTGACCGAGAAGGGCGAATACCTGCACCACAAGCAGCATCAGGGGCTTCAGCTCGGCGAGGATGAGCTGGCCGACTACGAGCAGCACCGCACCGCCCTGCTGGGCAACCCGGTGGCCATGGCCTTCCTCCAGGCGCAGCAGCACATGCGCGAAATCCAGGACACCGTGCAGCGGTACGTCACCAAGACGCTCGAAATCGGTCGCGTCCCCGCCCCGGAAGATTTCGAGAGCTGCGGCTCGGGCTGCAGTTGCGGGCACTGATCGGCCCCGCGCCGGGCTCCACTTCAGGTCGTTGCCCGGCGTTGCTTGACCGGCCAACCCGGACGGACGTTGACCGCCATGTCTTTCCGGAGGGAGGTTTTCCAGCGGCACCCACCTCGCCAGTCCGGCGACTCCGGAGGCTGTAGGCTAATCCCCCTACCCGGCTTCGACCAAGGCAGCCATGGGGGCAGGCAAAAACTTTTTCGTCCTGGCTGCTCCAGCTGAACAAAAAAACCGGCCTGCCTGGGGCGGGCCGGTTTGTGGCGGACAAATCTTGGGGGATTAGCTGGCCGGGCTTGAAGCTGGCTGACTTGAAGTGGGTCCGGCGGCCGTCTCGGTGGAGGGGGCCGGAGTTTCCTGAGTCGCGGCCGTCACGGGCTCCACGAATTCCAGGATGGCCATGGGGGCGGCATCGCCGCGGCGGGGGTGCATTAATTTGAGGATGCGGGTGTAGCCGCCGGGCCGGGATTGGTGGAGGGGGGCGATGTCGCGGAACAGAATCCGCAGGGCCTCCTTGTCCTGGTACAGGCGGGCCAGGGCCAGGCGGCGGGCGTGGAGGGTGCCGCGTTTGGCCAGGGTGACCATTTTTTCGGCCACGGGTCGGGCGGCCCTGGCCTTGGCCAGGGTGGTGGTGATGCGGCGGTGCTTGATCAGGCTGCACACCAGGCTGGCGAGCATGCGGTTGCGGTGCTCGCTGGTGCGGCCAAGCTTGGCGGTGCGCTTGAGGTGACGCATAGGCGGTCAGGGGCGGTCAGGCCTTTTTGGGGGCATCCTTCAGCAGGTCCAGCAGGCTGGGATCGATCTTCATGCCCAGGGCCAGGCCGAGCGCGGCCAGCTTTTCCTTGATCTCGTTGAGGGACTTCTTGCCGAAGTTGCGGTACTTGAGCATCTCGCTCTCGGTCTTCATGGCCAACTGGCCGACGGTGGTGATGTTGGCGTTGTTGAGGCAGTTGGCGGCACGGACGGACAGCTCGATTTCGTTGACGCTCATGTTGTAGAGCTTGCGCAGGCGTGCGCGCTCCTCGTCCTGCTTGCCCTCGGTCTCCTCGAATTCGATGGCGTTCTTGTCGTAGCCGACAAAGACTTCGAGGTGCTTCTGGAGGATGGCGGCGGATTGGACCAGGGCGTCTTCGGGCGTGATGCGGCCGTCGGTCCAGATTTCCAGAATGAGGCGGTCGTAGTCGGTCTTCTGGCCGACGCGCGCGGCCTCGACCAGGTAGCGGACGCGGACGACCGGGGAAAAGAGCGAGTCAATGGTGATCACGCCGATGGGTTGGTCGGGTTTTTTGTTCTCGTCGCCGGGACAGAAGCCGCGTCCCACCCGAACCTCCAGCTCCATGTCGAGCTTCTTCTTGCGGTCGAGGGTGCAAATCAACTGGTCGGGGTTGACCAGCTCGAGATGCTGGTTGAGCTGGATGTCCGCCGCGGTCACGGGCCCCTCCTTGTGGACGGAGAGCAGGAGCAACTGGGGATCGCGACTGTGGGCCCGGAACTTGATCTTCTTGAGGTTGAGGACAATCTCGGTCACGTCCTCGACCACGCCGCCCACGGTGGTGAACTCGTGCATCGCCTCGTCAATCTTGACCGAGGTGATGGCCGCGCCTTCGAGGGAGGAGAGCAGGATGCGGCGCAGGGAATTGCCGATGGTGTAGCCGTAGCCGGTCTCGAAGGGCTCGGCAATGAAACGGGCATAGGTGGGTGTGGCGGTGGCCTCCTCACGGATCAACCGCCGCGGCATTTCGAAACGTCCGATTCGTACTGGCATAGGTTTTGTGGGCAGCAATTTTAATCTGACCGACCTCGGAACTTCCCGCCGGGAGGCCGGCCCGTGTAATTGCCGGGGCCCCACCCGGGGCCCATTCGACTAGCGGGAATAGAACTCGACCACCGCCTGCTCGTTGGCTATGGGCTGGATTTCGTCCCGGCTGGGCAGGCGCATGACCGTGCCCCTGAAGGCGTCCTTGTTCGGGGACAGCCAGTCCGGCACGGAACGCCCGCCGGCCATTTCCAGGGAGCGGGTGGCCATCTGACGCGACACGGCGGAGTTCTTCACCTCGACCACGTCGCCGACTTTCAAAGCGTAAGAAGGGACCGAGACCTTGCGACCATTCACGCACACATGCCCGTGGGTGACCAACTGTCTCGCCGCCGGCCGGGTGGGGGCGAAACCCAGGTGGTACACCACGTTGTCCAGGCGGGTCTCCAGAATCTGGAGCATGATCTCACCGGTCACTCCGCGGGTGCGGAGGGCCCGTTCGTACACGCGCCGGAACTGGCGCTCCAACAGGCCGTAGTAGTATCGCAGTTTCTGCTTCTCCATCAGTCCCAGGCCGTAGTCGGAGACCTTCCGGCGGCTTTTCGGGCCGTGCACACCGGGACCGTAATTGCGACGCTCGAGGTACTTGCTGGGGCCGAAAATGGGCACGCCAAAGCGGCGGCTGATGCGGACGCGGGGACCTTTGTAACGAGACATGGAATGAACCGGTTAAACGCGATGGAATCGAGGGTTCCGCCGACGGGAATCAGACGCGGCGTTTCTTGCGCGGGCGGCAGCCGTTGTGCGGGACGGGGGTGACGTCCTTGATGACGGTGATTTCCAGGCCGATGGCCTGGAGGGCGCGGATGGCGGATTCGCGGCCCGAGCCGGGGCCGTTGACACGCACTTCCACCTCCCGCATGCCGTGGGCCATGGCCTGGCGGGCGGCCAGCTGGGCCACCTGCTGGGCGGCAAAGGCGGTGCTCTTGCGCGAGCCCTTGAAGCCGGCGCGGCCGGCGGTGGCCCAGCCGATCACATTGCCCTGCATGTCCGTGATCGAGACGATGGTGTTGTTGAAGGTGGCCAGTACGTGGGCCACGCCGCTGGTGATGTTCTTGGCCTTCTTGGCCTTGATGATTTTCTTGCCGGCCAGGTCATCCGCCAGGAGTTCTTCGGCCGTGGGGGCGGTCCCGGCCGCGGCTTCGACCGGTGCCGCGGCGGGGGCCTTATCGGTGGACTTGGCGCCCTTGGCCGGGGGTGCCTTCGAGGATGCCGCCGCGGTGGGTTTGTCTTTTTTGCCGGCGGGTTTGGCGCCGGCGGCAGACGCGGCGGAAGCGGGCGTCTTCTCGGGCTCGGGAGCGGGCGTGGGGGTCGGGGCAGATGCTTCGGCCATAGGACAAGAGGGGGCTTAGTGGATGCCGGCCTTGGCGTGCGGGTTGCGTTGGACGCCGACGGTCTTGCGCGGGCCCTTGCGGGTGCGGGCGTTGGTCTGGGTGCGTTGTCCCCGTACGGGCAGGCCGCGCAGGTGACGGAGTCCCCGATAGCACTTGATGCTCTGGAGGCGCTTGAGGTTCAGGCCGATTTCCCGGCGCAGATCGCCCTCGATGACGTACTTGCCTTCCTGGATGGCATGGACGATCCGGGACAGTTGCTGCTCGGAAAGGTCCTTGGCCCGGAGGGAGGGTTCGATCTGTGCCCGTTCGAGGATTTCCTTCGAGTTGGTGGGGCCGATGCCGTAGATGTAGCGCAGCGCGATGTCAATGCGCTTGTTGCCGGGGATGTCAACACCGAGGATGCGTGCCATGGGAACTCAGGTTCGCGGCGGGGCGCCTAGCCCTGCCGCTGTTTGTGACGGGGGTTGCTGCAGATGATCCGAATGACGCCCTTGCGACGCACCACCTTGCAGTGCTCGCAGAGCCGTTTAATGGACGCGCGTACTTTCATGTCTGCCTGTCTCCAAATGGTCCTGTGTTTCCCACTGGATCCACCCGTGGGTCATGTCCGCCGGGACCACCCGCAACCGGACCGGGCGTCCCGCCACCAACTGCCCCGGCGGCATCCGTTCAAGTTCCCGACGCCTCAGCCGGGCCACCAGCCGATGGCCATTGGGCAGATTCACCAGCCAGGTACCGGGTCCCCGTTCGGCCACCATCATGCCGACAGTGTCGCATGCATCGGCTGGCCACATGTCAAAATCTCCGGTTCGTCGGTCGTCACCAGCACGGTGTGCTCAAAATGGGCGGAGAGGCTGCCATCGGCCGTGACCACTGTCCAGCCATCCGGCAACAGCCGGACCTCCGGCCGACCGGCGTTGACCATGGGCTCGATGGCCAGGGTCATGCCCGCCGCCAGCCGCGGGGATTTTTTGCCGCCCACGTAATTCGGCACCTGGGGTTCCTCGTGCATCGAGCGCCCCACCCCGTGGCCGACAAATTCGCGCACCACGCTGTAGCCGTGCCCCTCGACAAACTGCTGAATCCGCCGGGAAATATCCACCACCCGGTTGCCGGCGCGCGCCTGGGCCAGGCCTTCATACAAGGCACGCTCGGTGACATCAATCAATTTCTGGGCTTCCGGGCTGCACCCCCCCACCGGCACGGTGCGGGCGTTGTCGCCGATAAAGCCCCGATACACCACACCCACGTCCAGGCTGACAATATCGCCAAACTCCAGACGCCGCGGCCCGGCCAGCCCGTGCACCACCTCCTGGTTGACCGAGATGCACACATGGCAAGGGTAGTTCTTGTAGCCCAGAAACGCGCTGCGGGCGCCGTGCCGTTGAAGACAGGCCGCGGCAAAACGGTCCACCTCCGCGGTGGTCACCCCGGGCTCGAGGAAGGCGCTGACCTCCGCCAACACCGCCGCGGCCACCGCCCCCGCGGCGCGCATGGCCTGCTGCTCGCGCTCGGACTTGATCGGGATCATGCCCGGCCCTCCCGCGGCCACACCGACGTGGTCAGCTCCGGGGGAACGCCCGGCCCCTCCACGGCCCGCGCATCCACCACGATGATGATCCAGCGCCGGTACATCGTCTACAAACGGCCCTTGAGCCGGCCCTTCTTCAGGAAGCCGTCGTAGTGCCGCATCAACAGATGCGACTCCATCTGCCGGGTGGTGTCCAGCATCACCCCCACGGTGATCAACATGCTGGTGCCGCCAAAAAACTGCCCCACCTCGAACGGCACCCCGGCC
Organism: Verrucomicrobiales bacterium; assembly: GCA_037439785.1. Taxonomy (GTDB): domain Bacteria; phylum Verrucomicrobiota; class Verrucomicrobiia; order Limisphaerales; family J093; genus DSVZ01. The sequence continues at coordinate 42,290 of JBBIVJ010000028.1, forward strand.
CAGCGGAACAGGAGGGTCGGAATGATGGCGATGATCACCAGAAAGATCGCCCCCGCCAGGGTGATGCGGCTCATGGCCCGGTGCAAAAAGTCGCTCGTGGCCTGACCGGGACGCACGCCGGGGATGTAGCCGCCGTACTTCTTGAGGTCGTCGGCGATCTGCACCTCGTTGAACTGGGTGGCCACCCAGAAGTAGGCAAAGAACAGGATCATCAGCCCCTCCAGGGACAGATACAGCGGACTGCCGTATTGCAGGGCCACGCCCACCGCCTGACAGACCTTGGAAAAGCCGGCCAGGCTTTTCTCGGTGACCTGCCCCAGGGTCATGAAAATCTTCTCCGGGAACATCAGGATGGCCTGGGCGAAGATGATGGGCATCACCCCCGAGTAGTTCACCCGCAGCGGGAGGAACGACGTGCCACCCGCGTACACCTTGCGGCCCACCGCCCGCTGGGCGTATTGGACGGGCACCTTGCGCTGAGCCTGCACCACCGCGATCACCGCGGCCACCACCGCCACCAGCAGCAAGACCAGGGCAATGGCATGGAACAGATTGTACTGCGCCTCGACCCCGCGGGGCGGGAAGAACATGATCCAGAGCGAGGTCACCGCCTGGGGCACACGCGACACGATGCCGATGGTAATGATCAACGAGGCGCCGTTGCCGATGCCCCGCTCGCTGATCTGCTCCCCCAGCCACATCAGCAGGATGGTACCGGTGGTCAGGATCAGGGTGGTCTGGATGCGATACCACCACAGGTTGTCCACCAGTACCAGGTTACCCACGAAATTTTCCCCGAACACCTTCTGCGGGTTCTCCCAGCCCAGGGACATCACAAAGCCCTGGCCCAGGCAGAGCAGCACCGTGAGGTAGCGGCCGTACTGGATGATCTTGATCCGCCCCCCCTCCTCGCGCACCAGCTTGCTCAACCGGGGAATGACCGCGCTCATCAACTGAATGATGATCGTGGCGCTGATGTAGGGCATGATGCCCAGCGAGCCGATGGCGCAGCGCTCCATCGCCCCCCCGGTAAACAGGCTGTACATGCCCAGCAGCCCGCCCCCCTGCTGCGCGTTGCGCTCGAAGAACAGCGCCAGCGCCGCCCCGTCCAGCCCCGGGATCGGAATCAGCGCAATGAGCCGGCAGACCGCCAGCAGCAACAGCGTGAACACGATCCGGGACTTCAGCTCCGGGATGCGGAAGCAGTTGGCGAAGGTGTCGAAGATGCTCTTGAACATACGCGCCGGGGTCGCGTCGCCGCTCCGTTCAGGCCGCCGGGGCGGCAGGGGTCTGCGGCGCGGACCGGGTAATGATTTCCACCGTGCCCCCGGCCTGCTCGATCTTGGCGCGCGCGCGCGCGCTAAAAGCGTGGGCACAGACGGTGAGGCGGCGTTTGAGCTCGCCGTCGCCCAGGATCTTGATGCCGTCGGCCCGGCCGTTGGCCAGCCTCACCTTCCGCAGCAGGGCCTCGTCCACGCGCGTGCCGTCCTCGAAGCGGTTCAGGGCCTCCACGTTCACGGGGAGGTACACCGTGGCAAACCGGGCATTGTTGAAGCCGCGCTTGGGGATGCGTCGGATCAGCGGCATCTGGCCGCCCTCGAAGCCGGGTCGGATCGAGCTGCCGGAGCGGGCGGTCTGTCCCTTGCCGCCGCGGCCACTGGTCTTGCCGTGGCCGCTGGCGCGGCCGTGGCCCAGTCGCTTGGGACGGTGTTTGGAACCGGGAACAGGCTTGAGCGTGTGGAGTCGCATGGTTCGGGTCTCCATTCAAGGGGTGGCGGGCGCGGCGGGGGCCGCCGCGGCCGGCTGGGGCACGGGCAGGCCCCGCAACTGGTAAATGGTCTCCCGCGTACGCAGCTTCAACAGGGCATCGAGGGTGGCCTTGGCCACGTTGGCGGCGTTTTTTGAGCCGAGGGACTTGCTGAGCACGTCCTTGACACCGGCGGCTTCCAGCACGGCGCGGACCGTCTTGCCAGCGATGACCCCGGTACCGGGGGAGGCCGGCCGCAACAACACCCGCGCCCCGCTGTACTCGGTCAGGATTTCGTGGGGGATGGTGGCTTCGCGCAGGGCCACGGGCTGGAGGTTGCGGCGCGCGTCCTCGCCGCCCTTGCGGATGGCGTCGGCCACCTCCCCGGCCTTGCCCAGGCCCAGGCCCACACGGCCCTTGCGGTCGCCGGCCACTATGAGGGCGCTGAAGCTGAAGCGGCGGCCGCCCTTGACGACTTTTGAGGAGCGGTTGATGTAAATGACCTTTTCGACCAGGTCCTCGCCGGCCCGGCCTTCGAGGGGGGTCGCGGCCTCGGCGGAGCGGGCACGGCGGGGACCGCGGCCGGGGCCACGACCGCCCCCGCGCGCACTGCCACGGGACGGGGCGGCGGCAGAGACCTCCGCCGGTTCGTTTTCGGGGGTGGAAACAGGGTCGGGCACGGTGAACGCTCCAGGGTTGAGGGGTTAGAACTTCAAACCGCCTTCGCGGGCGGCATCGGCGAGGGCCTTGACCTTGCCGTGATAGCGGGCTCCGCTGCGGTCAAAGACCACCTCGGTGATGCCGGCGGCGAGGGCCACCTGCGCGGCCACCGCGCCGAGCCGGCGGGCGCTTTCGACGTTGGCCTTGAGCTGGCCGCGCTCGGGCAGGGCCTTGCTGCGGGTCGAGGTGCTGGCGAGGGTCTGGCCGGCGTCGTCATCCACAAATTGCACGTAGATGTGCTGGCCGGTGAAGCGCACACTCATGCGGGGCCGCTGCCGGGTGCCGCGGATTTTCTTGCGGATGCGCCAGCGGCGGCGGCGTTCAAGCAACTGCTTTTTCTGGGTGTTCATGGCACACGGACCGCGGCCCGGGGCGAACCGGGCCGGGCTAACGGCGGTTACTGCACGGTCTTGCCTTCCTTGCGGATGACGCGTTCGCCCACGTAGCGGACGCCCTTGCCCTTGTAAGGCTCGGGCGGATAGAAGGCGCGCAGATCGGCCGCCACCTGGCCCACGACCTGTTTGTCGGGACCCTCGACGGTGAGCTTGGTGTTCTCCTCGACGGTCACTTTGATCTGGGGCGGCAGGGGATAAACAACGGGGTGGGAGAAGCCCAGGTTGAGGGTGACGGTTTGCCCCTGGACGGCGGCCTTGAATCCCACGCCCTGGATTTCCAGGCGTCTGGCAAAGCCCTCGGTCACGCCCTTGACCATGTTGTGAATCCGCGCCCGGCAGGTGCCGTGCAGGGCCCGGGCCTGGGCGTCGTCCCCGTCCCGGGTCACGAGCAACTGCCCCTTTTCCGCCTGTACGCGGGTCCGGGGCGGGAGGGTGAACTGGAGCTGGCCCCGGGGACCTTCCACCGACACCTGGTTGCCGGTGAGGTTCACCTTGACCTGGGCAGGGAGGGGAATGGGGAGGCGTCCGATGCGTGACATAAGCCTGTGGCGGAGGTTACCAAACGTGGCAGAGGACTTCCCCACCCAGGTTCTTGCGGCGGGCCTCGGCGCTGGTCATGACACCCTCGGGAGTGGAGATGATGGCCACCCCCAGGCCGTTCAGGACACGCGGCAGCTCGCGCGCGCCGGCATAATGGCGCAGGCCCGGACGGCTGACCCGGCGCAGGCCGGTGATGACGCCGCGGCGGCCCTGGTATTTGAGGCGGAGTTTGAGGGTTTTCACCCGGTCCCCCTCGACGGTCACGCCGCTGGCATAGCCTTCGCGGACCAGCAGGCGGGCGATGCTTTCCTTGAGGCGGGAGTGGGAGACCGCGATTTCCGGCAGGAGGGCCTTGCTGCCGTTGCGGATGCGGGTGAGGAAATCGGCAATGGGGTCGCTCATAGGGCTACCAACTGGCTTTGGTGACGCCGGGGATCAGGCCGGACAACGCCAGCTCCCGGAAGGTGAGGCGGGAGACACCGTACTTGCGCAGGTAGGCACGACGGCGACCGGTGATCTTGCAGCGGTTGACCACCCGTACGGGGCTGGCGTCCCGCGGCAGTTTGGACAGGGCGGCGTAGTCCTTCTTGGCCTTGAGTTCGGCGCGCACGGCGGCGTACCGGGCCACGGTGGCGCGCTTGCGCAGGTCGCGTTGAATCCAGGAGGCTTTGGACATGGTTATTTCTCCGCGATCGGGAATCCCATCAATTTGAGCAAATCCCGGGCTTCGGCATCGGTCTCGGCGGTGCTGACAATGGTCACGTCCATCCCCTGATGACGCTTGATCTTGTCGAGGTCAATCTCGGGGAAGAGGGTCTGGTCTTCCAGCCCCAGGGAGTAGCTGCCCCGGCCGTCAAAGGACCGGGGGGAGAGGCCACGGAAGTCGCGAATGCGCGGCAGGGCGGTCGCGACGAGGCGGTCGAAAAACTCGTACATCACGGCACGGCGCAGGGTGACGTGGCAGCCGATGGGCTGGCCGCGGCGGAGCTTGAAGTTGGCCACGCTCTTGCGCGCGCGGTCCACCACGGGCTTGCGGCCGGTGATGGCCGCCAGGTCCCGCGCGGCTTCCTCGACGGCGGTCTTTTCCAGGGAGGCGCTCACCCCCATGTGGACCACGATTTTTTCCAGCCGGGGCACCTGATGGGGGTTGCGGTAGCCGCGCTTTTCCATCAGCGCGGGGCGGACCACCGTTTCGTAGTGCAACTGCAAACGCGGTTTGTTCATGGCTCACTCAGGCGGAGGGGGCGGCGGTCCGGGCGGCGCGCCGGGCCGCGCGGGCGTCATAGCGGGAGGCCAGCATGACGTTGGAAATGTGGAGGGTGCCCTCGCGCTCGATGATGCCCCCCTGGGGGTAGCGCGGGCTCTTGCGCTGGTGGCGCTTGATGAGGTTGACCCCCTCGACAATCACCCGCTGCTTCTTGCGCAGCACGGCGATGATGCGACCCCGTTTGCCCTTCTCGGCGCCGGTGATGACGACCACCTCGTCGCCCTTTTTGACGTGGAACTTTTGCATGGTCAGATGACCTCCGGGGCCAGCGACACGATCTTCATGAACTTCTTGTCCCGCAGCTCGCGAGCCACCGGTCCGAAGATGCGGGTTCCCCGGGGATTGAGGTCCTTGTCAATGATGACAATGGCGTTGCTGTCAAAACGGAGGTAGGAGCCGTCCGGGCGCCGGACCGGGCGCCGGGTGCGGACCACGACCGCATTGACCACTTCGCCCTTCTTCACGGTGCCGTCGGGGGCGGCCTCCTTGATGTGGGCCTTGATGACGTCGCCCACCCGGGCGTAACGCTGGTTGCGGCCCAGCACGCCGATGGCCGCCGCGCGCCTGGCGCCGGTGTTGTCGGCCACTTCGAGGATGGAACGGACTTGCAGCATAAAGCGTCAGGCGGCCGGTGGAGCGGCCACCGCGGGAGCAGGTTCAGGTGCGGCCGGCGCGGAGGAGGCGTCGGCGCGGTGGAGGATTTGAACCAACGTCCAGCGCTTGAGGCGCGACAGCGGTCGCGATTCCCGGATGAGCACCCGGTCGCCCGGGCGTGCCTCGGAGCGCTCGTCGTGGGCGTAAAATTTCTTGTAGCGGGTGACCACCTTGCGGAAGCGGGGGTGGCGGAAACGCCGCTCGACCCGGACCACGATGGTCTTGGCCATCTTGCTCGGGAGGACCTCGCCGATGCGTTCTTTGCGGGTGGGGGAGCGGAGGACGGGGTCAGACATGGGCTGTCACTCAGGCGGTGGGGGAGGTTGAGGCGGCGGGAGCGGGGGCGGCGGCCGCCCGGCGGCGCTGGGTCAGGGCTGTCTCCACGCGGGCAATCTGGCGGCGCAGCAGGCGCAACCGCGCCGGCTTCTCCAACTGGCTGGAGGCCTTCTGGAGCCGCAGGTTGAACAGCTCCTGCCGCAGATCGCGGCTCAGCGTGGCCAGTTCCGCCGCGGTCTTGTCCTGGAGCGATTTCTTGAACTCGGAGGTCTTCATGGTCGGGACCTTCAGGCGGCCTGCCGGCGCACCACAAACTTGGTGTGGATGGGCAGCTTGGTGGCCGCCAGCCGCAGGGACTCACGGGCCATGTCCCGGGGCACGCCGGCGATCTCGAACAGCATGGTGGCCGGGCGGACCACCGCGACCCACCCCTCCACGCTGCCCTTGCCGGTGCCCATGCGGACTTCGAGGGGCTTTTGGGTGAAAGGCTTGTCGGGGAAGACCCGGATCCAGAGCTTGCCGCGGCGCTTGAGGTGGCGGCTGATGGCCACCCGGGCGGCCTCGATCTGGCGGCTGTCCAGCCAGCAGCGCTCGAGGGCCTGCAGGCCGTAATCCCCAAAGGCCAGGGTGTGGCCGCGGCTGGCCGTGCCGGCACGACTGCCGCGTTGTTGTTTGCGGTACTTGACCCGGGCGGGCATCAAGGCCATGGCGACGTTTCCTCCTGGTCAGGGTTGAGGGTTGAGGGCAGGAACGGGCGCCGCGGGCACGGCCGGCGCCGCCACGACCGTCGGAGCGGGGACCGGCGCGGCGACGGTGGCCGGAGCGGTGGCCGGGGTGGCGGCCGGGCGCGGGGTCTTGTCTGGTTTGCCCTCGCCCTTGCAAATCCAGCATTTGACGCCAAGGGTGCCATAGAGGGTCTTGGCCTCGGCAAAGCCGTAATCAATGTGGGCGCGGAGGGTGTGCAGGGGCACCCGACCTTCGTGGTAGGTTTCCACCCGGGCCAGTTCCGCCCCGCCGAGGCGTCCGCTGCAGCGGATTTTGATACCCTGGGCGCCGAAATCCACGGCGGTCTGGACGGCCTTCTTCATGGCGCGGCGGAAGCTGATGCGGCGCTCAAGTTGAAGGGCCACGTTTTCCGCCACCAGTTGGGCCTCGATCTCAGGGGTTTTGACCTCCAGGATGTCCACGTAAATCTCCTTGCCGGTCAGCCGGGCCAGTTCCTCCTTGATCTTGTCAATCTCGGCCCCCTTGCGGCCGATGACCACCCCGGGGCGGGCGGTAAAGATGGTGATGCGACAGCGGTTGGCGGCCCGCTCGATCTGGATACGCGGCACGGCCGCGGACTCGAGCTTCTTTTTGAGCAGGCGGCGGATTTGGTGGTCTTCCGCCAGCAGCTTGCCGAACTCCCGGCGGAGGGCAAACCACTTGGAGAGCCAGTCCTTGTTGACGGCGGTGCGCAGACCGATCGGGTTGGTTTTCTGACCCATAGGCTTACTGGTCGGACAGGATGATGCGGATGTGGGCGCGGCGCTTGCGGATGGGTCCGGCGGAGCCCCGGGCCTTGGGGATGAAGCGTTTGAGGGTGATGCCGGTGCAGGCCACCGCCTCCTTCACCTTGAGGTTTTCCACCTTCAACTGGTGGTTGTTTTCGGCGTTGGCAATGGCCGAACGCAGGGTCTTGTGCACCAGGCGGGCGGACTTGCGGGGCACCATCTCCAGCACGGCCAGGGCGCGTTCGGCCGGCAGGCCCTGAATCTGCCGCACCACCTCGCGCACTTTTTGCGCGGACATCGGGACGTTGCGGGTAATGGCTCGCACTTCCATAAACGTTTACTTGGCCTCCGCCTTGGCGGTGTGGGCACCGTGCTTTTTGAAGGTGCGGGTGGGGGCGAACTCCCCGAGCCGGTGGCCCACCATGTTCTCGGTCACAAACACGGGCAGAAAGAGTTTGCCGTTGTGGACGTTGAAGGCCAGGCCCACAAAGTCCGGCGTGATCACCGAACGCCGGGACCACGTTTTGATGGGGACCTTGGAGCGGGTTTCCCTGGCCTTCAGGACCTTGGCCATCAGATGGTGGTCCACGAAGGGACCTTTTTTGAGCGAACGACTCATAGGTTACTGGCGTTTCATTGGCCGCCCGTCGCGGCGCACCACGATGACGCGGTTGGAAGTCTTCTTCTTGTGCCGAGTCTTGTAGCCCTTGGCGAGCAGGCCCCACGGGGAGGTGGGATGCTGCCGGCCGCCGCCGGACTTGGATTTGCCGGCCCCGCCGCCGTTGGGGTGGTCCACCGGGTTGCGGGCCACACCGCGGGTAATGGGGCGAATGCCCAGGTGCCGCGAACGGCCGGCCTTGCCCAGGACGATGTTTTCCCAGTCGAGGTTGCCCACCTGACCGATGGTGGCGTAACAGTTCTCGTGAATCTTGCGGATCTCGCCCGAGGGCAGGCGCACCAGGGCGTAGCCTTCGTCGCGGGACATCAACGTGGCGGCCGTCCCTGCGCCCCGGACCAGTTGCGCGCCCCGGCCGGGAATCAGCTCGAGGTTGTGAATCTGCAAGCCGGCGGGGATGGCCTTGAGGGGGAGGGCATTGCCCACCTCGGCAGGGGCGTTGGGACCGCTGGTGACGGTGGAGCCCACCTGCAGGCCGAGCGGGGCGATGATGTAGCGCTTCTCGCCATCGGGATATTGGAGCAGGGCCAGTCGGGCACTGCGGCAGGGATCGTACTCGATGGCCGTGACCTTGGCCTCGACGCCGTGTCGCTCGCGCCGGAAGTCCACGATCCGGATTTTCTGCTTGTGGCCTCCGCCAATTCCGCGGGCGGTGGTGCGGCCAAAGCAGTTGCGCCCGCCGGTCTTCTTCTTGGTGATGACCAGTTTCTTCTCCGGCCGGTGCTTGGTGATGTCGCTGTAGTCCGCCCGGGTGATGTACCGGGTCGAGGGGGTGAAGGGGCGGTAGGTTTTGATGGGCATGGCGCTGGTCTCCTCAGGTCAGGATGATTTTGTCGCCGGCCTTCAGGGTTACGATGGCCTTTTTCCAGTCCGGGGTGCGGCCGGCCTGGTGGGTTCGCCGGCGCCGTTTCTTGCCGCGGACGTGCTGGGTATTGACGGCCAGGACCTTGACCTTGAACAGCTCTTCGACCGCCCACTTGATCTGCGGCTTGGTGGCGTGCCGGTCCGCCACCAGGGTGTACTGGTTGTACTTTTCGGCCTGGATGGTGCCCTTCTCGGTCAGCCGGGCGGTCTTGATGATGTCGTAAGGGTTCATGCCTGTTGCTTCAAGCGCTGCTCGACCTGCTCGAAGGCCGTGCGGGTGAAGACCAGCTTGTCGTAGCGCAACACGTGGTAGGTGTTGAGGTTGGCGCCGGTGAAGAAGTCCACCCCCGGTACGTTCCGCAGGGCGAGCTGGAGGTTGCGGTCCACCCCGGCGCAGATGAGCACGGTCCGGTCGGTGAGGCCGAGCTGGCGGAGCACCTTGACGAAGTCGCGCGTTTTGGGGGTGGGCAGGGTCAGCTCGTTGAGCACCAGGACATCGCCGGCCCGCAAGCGGGCACTGAGCGCCGTGCGCAGGGCAAGGCGGCGCACCTTGTGGTTGACCTTTTTCCGGTAGTCGCGCGGCTTGGGGCCGAAGACCACGCCGCCCCCGCGCCAGAGCGGAGATTGGAACGACCCGGCGCGGGCCCGGCCGGTGCCTTTCTGCCGCCACGGCTTTTTGCCCGTGCCGGCCACTTCGCCCTTCGTCTTGGTGCAGGCGGTGCCGCGCCGCCGCCCGGCCAGGTAGGCGACGACGGTTTCGTGGACGGCCTGGGTGCCCTTGCCTTCTTCGACCAGGGGGAAAGAAACTTCCAGTTCGCCGGCGGGCTGTCCGTTCAGGTCTTTGAGCGCAAGCTTCATGGTCCCTCCACGCCGTTACTTCTTCGCCTTTGCGGGGGTGCGGGCGGTGGCTTTCTTGGCCGCGGCCCGTTTTTCCTCTTCCCGCCTGGCCTGCTCGGCCGCCTTGCGTTGGCGGATTTGTTCCGCCCGGGCCTTGGGAATCTTCTTGGCCTCGCGGATGATCACGTAGTCGCCCTCGGCCCCGGGGCAGGAGCCCTTGATCAGCAGCAGGTGTTCCTCGGGCATGACGCGGACCACCTCCAGGTTTTGCACCGTCCGACGGACCTGGCCCATGTGGCCGGGCATGCGCATGCCGCGACGCACGGTACCGGGGAAGAGGCGCTGGCCGATGGCGCCGGGCCGGCGATGCCAGCCCTTGGCGCCGTGGGTGCTGTCCCCGCCCCGGAAGTGGTGCCGCTTGACCACGCCTTCGAACCCCCGCCCCTTGGTCACCCCGATGGCGTCCACAAAGTCGCCCGGCGAGAAAATGTCCGGTCCGATGAGGTCGCCGGGTTTGACGGGGAGGGAGAAGTCCCGGAATTCGCGGATGCGCCGGACGCCCACCAGCACCACGGGGGTCTTCGGGCCGGGGCGTTGAATTTCGACGCCGTGCCGCTTCAGGTGGCCAAGCAGCGGCTTGGTCAGGCGGGTGTCTTTTTGCTCGCCGTAACCCAGTTGCACGGCGTTGTAGCCGTCCTTGCCCTCGCGGCTCTTGACCTGGAGCACGCGATTGGGACCGGCATGGACGACGGTGACGGGCACCAGGTTGCCCTCCGCGTCGTACACGCTGGTGTGGCCCAGCTTTCTTCCGATCAGGCCGATCATAGCCGTCAAATCTTGATGGTGATGTCCACTCCCGCCGGGAGGTTGAGCTTCTTGAGCTCGTCCACCGTTTTGGCGGTGGGTTCGATGATGTCGAGCAATCGCTTGTGCGTGCGCTGTTCGAAGGTCTCCATGGACTTTTTGTCCGCGTGGGGAGACCGGTGCACGGTCACGCGTTCGGTCCGGGTCGGCAGCGGGATGGGGCCCGCGACCAGGGCGCCGGTGCGCTTGACCGTGTCCACGATGTCGCGCACCGACTGGTCAATCACCCGGTGGTCGTACGCCTTCAGGCGAATGCGAATGCGTTGTCCTGCCATACAAAGAACGGGTTGTCGAGGGTTAAGTGCGGGCGGGTTTGGGTTTGGCGGTGTCCAGGATGGCGGCGGCCACGTTGGCGGGAACCGGTTCGAAGCAATGCGGCTCCATCGCGTAGGCCGCCCGGCCCTTGGAGAGAGAGCGCACCGCGGTGGCGTAGCCGAACATCTCGGCCAGGGGCACGTGGGCGCTGATGATGGTGGCGTTGTTCTTGGCCTCGATGCTCACGATCTTGCCGCGCCGCCGGTTCAGGTCGCCCAGGATGTCGCCCTGGTATTCCTCCGGGGTGGTGACCTCGACCTTCATGATCGGCTCCAGCAGGATGGGGTTGGCCTTCCGGGCCGCATCCTTCAGGGCGAAGATGCCGGCCATTTTGAAGGCCAGTTCGCTGGAGTCCACCTCGTGGTAGGTGCCGTCCACGAGGGCCAGCTTGAGGTCCACCATCGGATAGCCCGCCAGCACGCCGCCGGCGATGGCCTCGTTCAGGCCGGCGATGACCGCGGGGATGTATTCCTTGGGGATGACGCCGCCCACGATCTGGTTCGCGATTTCGATGCCCTTGCCGCGCTGGTTGGGGGCCAGCGTGATCACGGCGTGACCGTACTGCCCGCGGCCGCCGGACTGGCGGATGAATTTGCCCACCCCTTCGGCGGACCGGGTGACCGTCTCGCGATAGGCGATCTGGGGGGCGCCGGCGGAGGCCTCGACCTTGAACTCCCGCAGCAGGCGGTCCCGGATGATTTCCAGGTGCAGTTCGCCCATCCCGGCGATAATCAACTGGCCGGTCTCCTCATTGGTGAAGCAGCGGAAGGTGGGGTCCTCTTCGGCCAGGCGGGCCAGGCTTTCGCCCAGTTTGTCGCGGTCGGCCTTGGTCTTGGGCTCGATGGCCATCGAGATCACCGGCTCGGGGAAGGTGGGAGGTTCCAGCAGGATGGGGTTATCCTCCACGCAGAGGGTATCCCCGGTGGTGATGTTCTTGAGGCCGACCAGGGCGGCGATGTCCCCGGCGTACACGGCCTCGACGTCCAGCCGTTTGTCGGCCTGGATCATCATCACGCGGTTGACCCGCTCCCGTTTGCGGGTGCGGGGATTGTAGATGATGTCCCCCTTCTTGAGCTGGCCGCTGTACACGCGGAAGAAGACCAGCTTGCCCACAAAAGGGTCGGACCAGAGCTTGAAGGCCAGGGCGCAGAAGCGGGCGTCGTCGCTGACCGGCACCTCGACCAGCTCCTCGGGGTGGTCGGCGTTGACACCGGTGGGCGGGGGGATGTCCAGCGGCGAGGGGAGGTAATCCACCACCGCGTCAATCAGCGGCTGGACGCCCCGCTTCTTGAAGGCCGAGCCGCAGAGCACCGGCACGAATTCGATGCGGCAGGTCAGGCGGCGGATGGCGCGCTTGAGGGTGGCGGCATCCACCGGCTTGTCCTCGATGACCAGGGCCGCGACCTCGTCGTCCTTGTTGGCCACGGCGTCCACCAGCTCGGCGCGGGCCAGTTGGGCGGCCGCCTGGAGCTCGGCGGGGACGTCGGAGGCGGTGTAGCGCATGCCGGACTCGTCACCCGGGTCGTACACGATGGCGCGCAGGTTGATCAGGTCCACGACGCCCTGGAACTGGTCCTCGCGGCCGATGGGCAACTGCACCGGGTAGGCATAGGCGCCCAGCTTCTGCCGCATGTCGGCCACGGCGTTTTCAAAGTTGGCGCCGGTGCGGTCCATCTTGTTGACAAAGGCCACGCGGGGGACGCGGTACTTGGTGGCCTGGCGCCAGACCGTTTCGGACTGGGGCTGCACGCCGGCCACGCCGCAGAAGACCGCCACCGCACCATCCAGCACGCGCATCGAGCGCTCGACCTCGGCGGTGAAGTCCACGTGGCCGGGGGTGTCAATGATGTTGATCCGGTGCGGCACGCCCCCGAACAGCTTGACGAAGCCCGGCTCGGCCGCGGGGGTCCAGTAGCAGGTGGTGGCGGCGGAGGTGATGGTGATGCCCCGTTCCCGCTCCTGCTCCATCCAGTCGGTCACGGTGTTGCCATCGTCTACGTCGCCCATGCGGTGGATGAGGCCGGTGTAGTACAGGATGCGTTCGGTGGTCGTGGTCTTGCCCGCGTCAATGTGCGCCGCGATGCCAATGTTCCGCGTACACTGCAAGGTGTACTTGCGGTGCGGCGAGTTGACGGGCGTTGGAGTGGCCACGGTGGACATGTTTGCTTGCGTGCCGGAACAAAAACGCCCCGATTGACCTCGGCCCTCGGGGCGCCTGTTCCCTTTCGTTTACCAGCGGAAATGGGCGAAGGCCTTGTTGGCCTGCGCCATCTTGTGGACGTCGTCGCGTTTGCGGATGGCGCTGCCCTGGCCCTGGTAGGCATCCAGGATTTCGGTCGCCAGGGCCTGCACCATGGGCTGTCCCTTGCGGGCGTCGGCAAAGCTCACGATCCAGCGCATCGCCAGGGAGACCTGGCGGTCGGCCGGAACCTCCAGCGGTACCTGGTAGGTGGCGCCCCCCACGCGGCGGGGCTTGACCTCCAGGCGCGGTTTGGCGTTGTCCACCGCCCGCTGCAGGATGTCCAACGGGTTGACCGTGGGGTTGCGGCTGGCGATCTCGTTGAACGCCCCGTACACAATCCGCTGGGCGGTGCTGCGCTTGCCTCGGCGCATGACCATGTTCACCAGCCGCGACACCAGGGGGGAGTTGAACTTGGGGTCGGGACTGACCGGACGTTTGACGGCGCGACGGCGGCGGGACATACGCGAAAAAGGTCTGGGCTTACTTGGCGGCGGGGGCCGCTGGGGCGGCGGCAGGGGCCGCCTTGCCCCCCTTGGGTCGCTTGACGCCGTACTTGGAGCGGCTGACCCGGCGTTTCTCGACGCCGGCGGCGTCCAGCGTGCCCCGGACAATGTGGTAACGCACCCCGGGCAGGTCCTTCACGCGGCCCCCCCGCACCAGCACGATCGAGTGTTCCTGCAGGTTGTGGCCCTCGTCCGGGATGTACGCGATGACTTCATAGCCATTGGTCAGCCGCACCTTGGCGACCTTGCGCATGGCCGAATTGGGCTTTTTGGGGGTGCGGGTCATCACCTGCAGACAGACCCCCCGCCGAAACGGCGCCCCCTGCAGGGCCGGGGACTTGCTCTTGGCCTGCAGTTTCTTGCGGCCTTTGCGCACCAGTTGATTGATGGTTGGCATCGCGATAAAACGTGCCCGCCGATGGCCTTGGTGATGCGTCCGCTGCCACCAACGGGCGAAAAGAGGCGAGGAGCTTAGCAACAGACCTTCCCCTTGCAACTGCAATTTCGAAAAAAATGCGCTGCTCCGCGCATAAATGGTCTCCGCAGCGCCCTTCCTTCGCCCCCGCTGAACTGAACCGCCACCCACTCGTCACCGTCGCGGGCTTGCTTGCCCGCCCGCCCCGCCCTACGCTGTCCAGTGCGGATGGGAGCCAGCCCGTTGATCCCACAACTCTCCACCTTGCTGCCCCCGGCGGGGGGGAAGCGCCGTTTCCCGCACCGGCGCGCGGCCTTCACCCTGATCGAGCTGCTGGTCGTCATCGCCATCATCGCCCTGCTGGTCGGTCTGCTGCTCCCCGCCCTGTCCCGCGCCAAGGGCCGGGCCCAAACCGTCCAGTGCCTCTCGAATCTCCGCCAGTGGGGGCTGGGCCTGCTCGTGTACACCCACGACAACTTCGACCTAATCCCCCGCGACGGCACCGATGACGGCGGCCGTTACGGCGTGGACACCGGCGCCACCACCGGCCCCGGCAGCCCAAACGACCCCTACGCCTGGTTCAACACGCTGCCCCCCGGTATGGGCGAGAAACGCTTCGCCGACTACTGGAACGCCGCCACCGGCCGCTACCGCCAGGAACTGCCCTTCCCCGGCGGCATCGGCAAGTTCTGGCACTGCCCGGCGGCCAGGGCGGCCAGCGGCGACCATTTCCTGCGCGGCGGCTCCTTCGGGTTCTGGAGTTACGTGATGAACCTGGACCTCAAACGCACCGGCCCGGACATCTCCGACCGCCTCCCCTACCCGCAAATGCCCCGCCTCAGCAGCCTGCCCCGGCCGACGGCCGTGGTGCTCCTGGTGGACGCGGTCTTCAGCCCCACCCGCGAACGCTACACCGCCGGCGGGACCGACCCCGACCGCAACGGCATCTTCCCTGCCGCCCGCAACGAACGTTTCACCCAACGCCACAACGACCAGGGCGGCAACCTGGTCTTTGTGGACGGCCACGCCGCCTTCTTCCGCCGCGCCTACATCACCAACGGCACCGGCGCGGCCCTCGAGAAATTCAACCCGGACGTCATCTGGAACCCCCACCGCGAACCGTTATGAATGCCCCGTCGCACCCCCGCCACCGTCGCTCGCGTCTCCTCGCCGCCGCCCTGACCGCCGTCCTGCCAGCCTTGCCCCTGCGGGCCGCGATCGTGCTGGACGAACCCTTTGCCTACCCGGACGGCGCCCTGACCGAGGTGTCCGCCGGACGCTGGACCAACCACAGCGGCACCGCCGGCCAGGGGGACGTGGCCGCCGGCGCAGTCCACCTCACCCAAAGCGAAAGCGAGGACGTCAACGCGGCCCTGGGCGGCGGCCCATACGCCGCTGACAGTGGCGTGACGTTGTATGCCAAGTTCACGGTGCGCTGCACCGCCCTGCCGGGCGGCGCCGGGACGTACTTCGCCCATTTCAAGGACAGCAGCACCGGCTTCCGCGCACGGGTGTTTGCCAGCACCGCCGGGGCTGCCGAAGGCCGCTTCCGCCTGGGCATCGCCGAGGCCGCCAACACCTCCACCCTGCTCGAGCGTGACCTGGCGCTGGACACGCCCTACACGGTCATCGTCCGCTACGACGTGGGCACCGCCGCCAGCACCTTGTGGGTGGAGGCCACGGCGGAAACCGACCCCTCGGTCAGCGCCACCGATGACGGCACACCGCTCACCGTGGTGGCCTTCGCCCTGCGGCAGTCGCTCAGCTCGGGCAACGGCATGGGCTCGCTGGTGCTGGACGATCTGCGCGTGGCCACCAGCTTCGCCGAACTGTTCGACAGCGCCCCGGAAGAGCCGCCTCAGATTCTCACCCAGCCCCAGCCGCAGACGGTGGCCGAGGGCGGCCGCGCCACCTTCAGGGTGGTGGCGGCCGGCAGCCCCCCGCTGCACTTCCAGTGGCAACGCAACCAGGCTGACCTGCCCGGCGCCGCCAGCGCCCAACTGGTCCTGGACCCCGTCACGGCCGCCGACGCCGGCGCCTACCGCGTGATCGTGAGCAACGCCTTCGGCGTGGCCATCAGCGAGGAGGCGTTGCTGACCGTCACGCCCCCCGGCCCGGGCGGCGTGGTCACCAACATCGCCCACCTCCACACCCTGCTGGACCCCGTGAACCTGACCCCCACGGACACCACCACGCTCTTCACCGTCGAGGGTCTGGTCACCACCTGGACCAACCTGACCACCCCCGCAAATGGCCTGTTCTATCTGCAGGACGACACCGGCGGCATCGCCGTCTTCCACAACGGCGCCGCCGGCGTGGTGCCGCCCGGGGGGGCGCGCGTGCGCGTGACTGCGCCGCTGACGCATTTCAACGGTCTGCTCGAACTGGCCCCGGCCGCGGCCAACCCCGACCACGCGGTGATCATCCTGGCCACCAACCAGCCCCTGCCGGCGCCGCGGTTGACCAGCCCCACCGAACTGGCCGGCCTGAGCGCGGCCGATCTCGAGGCCCAGTGGGAGGGCCGCCTCATCACCTTCACCAACGTCTCCGCCCCGCCGGAGCTGGAAGTCTTCGCCGCCGGCAGCAACGTCACCATCAGCGACGACTTCGGCTACCCCTTCACCCTGCGCATTGACGCGCGCACCGACATCGGCAGTCAGGCCGTGCCGAAAATCCCCTTTGCCATCATCGGCGTGCTGTCCCAGTTCGACACCAGCAACCCGCGCGACAGTGGCTACCAGATTCTGCCCTCCCGTTACGCGGACATCCTGACGCCGCTCAAACCGCCCACCGTCCGCTTCACCAACGTGCTGGCCAACCTGCTCCGCCCCGGCTGCCCGCCCACCAACACCTACACCGAACTGAGCCTGCGCGCCGGCGAACGGCTCACCCTCCACGTCACCGTCACCGACCCCTTCGGTGGCTCCGTGACTGTCCAGCCGGACCTCACCAGCCTGCCGGCGGGCGGCGTCTGGGACTTCCCCACCCTCACCGGCCCCGAGGTCCGGGGCACCTTCACCCTCACGGCCGACGCCGCCGACCGCGGCCGGCTCTTCGAGCTCAAGCTCGACACCCGCAACGCCTCGGCCACCCACACCGCGAGCTGGAAACTCTACATCCCCACCGCCGCGGAAGAACAGGTGGCCCTCGCCGAGTACCTGGCCAACCCCACCGGCAACGCCGGCGCCGCCCATTACAACCCCCTGCGCCGCGACCCGCCCACCGACAACCCCGGCCAGCACGACGAGTACCTCGAACTGGTCAACCTCAGCCCCACCGACCTGGACCTGCTGGGCTGGTCCGTTGCCGACGCCGTGCAGGTGCGGCACCGGTTCTACGAGTCGTTTGTGCTCGGCGCGAAAAACGCCGCCATCCTCTACGGCGGCCCGCTCAACGGCCTGTTGCCCAACCTGGACGTGCCCTACCTGCCCGCCAGTGAAAGCAGTGCCGGGCTGGCCCTGAACAACGACGGCGACACCCTCACGGTCCGCAACCAGCTCGGCGGCGTAATCGAGCGGGTGGTGTACACCGCCGCGGGAGTCAGCAGCGGCGGCTCGATGACCCGTTACCCCACGCTGAACGACGCTTTCCGGCCCCAGACCGAAGTCTCCTCCCTCCCGGTCTCCCCCGGCCGACAGTACGACGGCAAGTGGTGGAGTGAACCGCCCACCCTGCCACCCACCGAGGTGGGCGCCATCGCCGCGGCGCTTACCGTCAATGGCGCCGTGCGCCTCACCTGGACCGCGCGCACCGGACAGACCTACAGCGTGCTGACTGCGCCGGCCGTGACCGGACCGTGGTTGCCCCTGGCCGGCGGGCTGACCGCCGGTGAGTACACCGACACACCGCCGGCCGGTACCGCCGCGCGTTTTTACCGCGTGAGCGCCCCGTGATCGGCCGGTGCCGGGGCGCATCCCGGTTGGTTGCCAGGGGCGAGGCGCAGCAGGTTTCTTTTTTCCGGGAGCGCACCCAACCTGCTCGGGGGAGACGCGGGCGCGGCCGTATCGAGGCAGGAGCAACGCGCGCTCACAATGCCGTCAAATAGCTTGCCTGCCTGAGGGGGGGCGATAAACTCTTTTTCGTGAAAAAGCGGCCGCGTGTTTGGCTCACACTTTCGCCGGCGCAGCAGAGTGACGGTCCTTCAAAGGATTTCGAGGCAACGAAAGCCCAAGCGGATCAGGGAGATGCGGAGGCGCAATTCAACCTTGGCGCGATGTATGCCGACGGCCGGGGCGTGGCCCAGGATGAGGCTGAAGCGGTTAAATGGTTTCGGCGGGCGGCGGATCAGGGACTTGCGGAGGCGCAGGGTGCCCTT
>JBBIVJ010000029.1:0-59866 GCA_037439785.1 Verrucomicrobiales bacterium
GCTTTGCGCTGCAATGGGCGTTTGACGTCCACCGGCCGGAGGGGTGGGTGTTGCGGGACAAGCCCGGGGTGCGGCACGGGGGCGGGGCGAACCTGGCCTTTGTGGACGGGCACGTGGCGCGGCGGCGCTGGCAGGATGCGCGGACGCGGGCGCCGCCGCGGGACGATGCGCGGATGCCGGGCAACCGGGACATTCTGTGGTTGCAAGAGCACGCCACCTGGCGGCCCGGCCCGGGTGGGGAGTAAGGCGGTCAGGGGCGGGCGGCGGACCGGGGTCCACTGAGCCGCGGATGCAAATCCCGAACAGACCCCGCAATGTCGCTTGAGTCCGCAAGCGCGCCGTTGCCTCTGTGCGGGGCACGGGACAGAGCCGGCCCGGGCCGCGTTTGCTTTTTCAGTACGGGCAGTCAACCCTGTAGGCGCATGTCACCCCTCTCGGTTCCATCGGTCCGGACCTCGTGGTCGGCCGTGGGGGCCCGCTACGTACGGTTTTGCGTGGTGGGGGCCAGCGGCATGGGGGTGGACATGGCGATGCTCTGGCTGCTGGCCGACCCGCGGATGCTGGGGTGGAATCTGACGCTGAGCAAGGTCCTGGCGGCAGAGGCGGCCCTGGTGAACAACTTCGTGTGGAATGAGCTGTGGACATTTCGCGGTCTGACGGGCGGTGCGGACGGCTGGGGCGGGCGGCTGGGGCGGCTGGCCAAGTTCCATCTGATCTGCCTGGCGGGCATTGGGTGGGGCGTGTTGCTGTTGCAGGTGCAGGTGGTCGGGTTGGGGCTGAATGTGTATCTGGCCAACTTCCTGGCCATCGTGGCGGTGAGTGTGTGGAACTTCGCGTTGAACCTGAAGTTCGGCTGGCGCGCGACCCCACGTCCGCCGCTGTCCGGGGCGCGAGCGCCGGGCTCTGCGGCCGGGCCAGGGGCGCCCGCGGCCCATGCCGCTCCACCCCGCCCGGCAACTGACCCTCGGGACAGGCCATGAGCGAGGAAACGTCCCCCCATTTTGTGCCGGCCCGCTGGCGGCGGGTGTTGGTCGTGCTGGTGGGGGTGAAGGCTGTTTACGGGGTGGTCGTGGCGGTCATGGTCGCGCTGGCGACAACCTACGACACCGAGAGGGCAGCGCGGGTCTTCGCGAACTGGTTTCCGGCCGGCTGGCCGCCAGAGCCGCGGGGGAGGTGGGAGCGGCATTTCACCACCTGGGACGCGGAGCACTACCTCTACCTGAGCGCGGCTGGTTACGCAGCGGAGGCGCGGTCCATTGCTTTTTACCCGCTCTGGCCGCTGGTGATCCGGGCGGGGGCGTGGCTGACGGGTTTGAGCCACGTCGCGGTCGGTCTGGTGCTGGCGAATCTGTGTTCGCTGGGCGGCTGGCTGCTGTTTCACCGCGTGACGGCGCGGCGCTGGGGGGAAAAGCTGGCGGACATGGCGCTGGCGATGTTGGTGGCTTTTCCGGGCGCCCTGTTTTTCCAATTCATCTACTCGGAAGCGCTGTTCTTCCTGCTGGTGATGGGCTTGTGGTGGGCCCTGGAGCAGCGGCGCCGTGCCGTGGTGGGGGGGGCGGCCGTGCTGGCTCCGCTGGCGCGCGGGGTGGGGGTGTTTGCGGTGCTGCCGCTGGCCTGGCACGTGGCGCGGGAGCACGCGTGGGGGGCGCGGCTGCGGCGGCTGGTGGCGCAATTGGGGCCGGGCCCAAAGACCTCCCCATCAGGTGACCCGAAATCCGAAATCCGGAATCCGAAGTCCGTAGCCGCCGCCGAGGGGTCACCGCCGCTCGCGGCCGCCGAACGTCCCGCCCCTCGACCCGCGGGCTTCAGGCTTCCCCCGTGGACGCTGCTGCTGGCGCCGCTGGCGGGCTGGGGCTGTTACCTGGCGTTGATGGCGCACTGGACGGGCGATCCCTGGGCCGGCGTGAAGGCGCAGCGGTTCTGGGGCGTGCACGAGGTGGCCAACTTGTGGGACCTGCCGAAGTTCGTGACCGGCTTTTTCGAGGTGAGTGCCTGGCACGCCTATGGCGGTTCGCTGCTGGACCGGCTCGGGTTTCTGCTGCTGTTGTACAGCCTGCCGGTGCAGTGGCGTCTGGGCAGGGACCTGCTGGCGTGGACTCTCATGCTGGGGGTGTTGCCGGCGATGAGCGGGACCTTCACCTCCTTCGTGCGCTTCGCGGCGTGCGCCTTTCCGCTGTTTCTGGGGCTGGCCGGTTTCTTCACCCTGCTGCGCTGGAAAGGGCCGGCGGTGGGCTTTCTGCTGGTCTGCCTCGGCCTGCACGGCCTGCTGTTATGGCGCTTCCTCAACTACCAATGGGCCGGTTGATAGCGGTGGCGCCCTGGCTCGACCGCGCCGTGCCGCTGGGCTTTGGCCTGGCGTTGCTGCTGCTGGTGCCGTGGCAAACGGCGTTTCGTTTCGGCATGGACGAAGGCTACGAGCTGATGAAGGCCCTGCTGGTCAGCCGGGGCCATCGGCTCTACGGGGAATTCTGGAACGACCAGCCGCCACTGCACACCGAACTGCTGGCGCTGCTGTTCCGGCTGTGCGGGCCTTCGGCTGGCGTGGGGCGGGTGTTGAGCGTGGGGTTTGCCGGGGTGCTGGTGGCGGCGCTGTACGGACTGGCCCGGCGCGGCTCCAACCGCCTGACCGGCCTGGTGGCAGTGGTGTTGCTGGCGGGCGCGGCGGGGTTTCTGGAGTTGAGCGTGTCGGTGATGCTCGAATTGCCGGCCTTTGCGCTCGGCCTGGCGGCGGTGTGGACGTGGTACCGCTGGGAAACCAATGGACGGCGCGCGTGGCTGGTGGGCTCGGGCGTGCTGATGGGCTGTGCGCTGCAGGTGAAGTTCACGGCGGCGCTGCTGCTGCCGGCCCTGGCGGTGGCGTGGTGCCTGCCTGCCCGCGCGGGGGAAGCCCACTCGCCGGCCCCGGCTGCGGCGTCCACCGTCCCGTCGGGTGCGCCCTGCCGGTTTGCGACCCGGCTCCGTGGGCTGCGCTGGCACGCGGGGTGGATCTGGCTGGCGGCGCTGGCGGCGGCCTTCGGGCTGGTCGTGGTGCTGAGCTACGGGCCCGGGGCGTGGGCGATGTTTTGGAACTCGCACTTCTCGGCGGGGACGCGTGACCGGGCGGCGTTGGTGCCCGGCTTTCAGGCGGCGCGGTTGTGGGACGAAAGCGGCCTGGTGGTTGCAGCGCTGGCGGGGTTGGTCGTCATGGGGCTGCTGCGGCGGCGGGAACTGGTCTTTCCGCTGGTCTGGCTGGTCACGGCGCTGGTGGTCCACCTGCAGCACCGTCCCTACTGGCCGTACTACTTCCTGCACTTCGCCCTCCCCCTGGCCTGGCTGGGCGGCGCGGGCGTGGTCGAGGTCTTCCGGCTTCTGTGGCGGAAATTACTGCCGCCCGGCCAACAGGGCTGGACGCTCCCCTGCCTGGGCTGGGGACTCTGGTCCCTGGTCGCGGCCTGGGTGATCAGCCTGGCCGTGGGCCGGGGAGAATGGGAATTGAGGCGGCTGCGCGTGGCCCTGCCCGCGGTCGAGCAGGAGGCAGTGCAGCGGCTCCGCGCCCACGCTGCCAACGTGCAATGGTTGTTCACCACCCACCTGCTGAGCGCGTTCTGGGCCGGGCTGCCCGTTCCGCCCGAGCTGGCGGTGATTCCGCTGAAACGGGGATGGTCAGGGCAGATCACCGCGGACCAGGTCCGCGCCTGCCTCGAGCGGTATCAGCCGGAACTGATTCTGTTGCCTGAGTCGCGCATCCGGGACTGGGGCCTGGAGGATTATCTGGCCCAACACTACCAGCCGGTGGATGCGGCGGGGGACTTGTACCGGCGGCGCTGAACCGGTCCGGCAGGGCGAGCAACCCCGCCGGCCAGGCCCGCAAGTCCCGCCCACCGGTCGCTGCTCCTCCAGTCGGGTAAACGGCCGCTCCTGCCCGCAGAATCCGCCGGAGCGCCGCGAGCATCTGTCTTCGAGCGGCCCCCTCAGCCGGCGCGCCCCCGCAATCCCGACAGGGCCTCGGCCACTTCTCTGGCCTTGCTTTCAATGAAGTCCAGCAACTCCTCCGGTGTGCGCGTGTCCTCGTTGTTCCGGCGGTGCGGGTTCACGGCTTTGAGGTCGAAGTTTCGTGCCTCGATCTCCCGCCGCGGGACGCACCAGCTCCGCCCGGACTGCTCGGACCGGTCCGACAGATCCGACCGCTCCGGCAGCAGGCGGAAGAAGTCCTCAAAGTGGGCCAGCGTCAGCGGCGTCTTCTTGCCCACCTTCACCTCCGAAAGGTCGTAGTACCAGATCCGCTCCGTGGGCCGGCCCTTGGTGAAGAACAGCAGGTTGGTCTTGACGCCCGCGCCGGCGTTGACAAAGGCCCCCGGCGGCAGGCTCACGATGCACCACACCTCGCACTCGTCCAGCAGCTTGCGCTTGGTCTGCACGAAGGCGGTCTCGTTGGTGCGGAAGAGCACCCCTTCGTCCAGCACGATGCCGCAGCGGCCGCCCGGCTTGAGGCTGTCAATCACATGCTGCAGGAAGAGCACCTGCGTGGCGCCGGTCTTGTAGGCAAAGCGGGTCTGGGCCTCCTTGCCCTCCTTGCCGCCAAAGGGCGGATTCGTCAGCACCACATCGAAAAGGGCCGGCGCGTCCTGAAACAGCCCGCCGTAAATCTCCGCCCCCGTGAGCGTGTTGCCGTGCCAGATGTGCGGCTCGTCAATGCCGTGGAGCATCAGGTTCGCCAACGCGATGGGGTAGATGACGTTGTCCTTCTCGCGGCCGAAAAAGGTGCGGCGCTTGAGCGTCTCCAACTGCTCGGGCGAAGCGATCTTCTCATGGTTCGGCCCGGCCATGTGCTCGTAGGCCTGGGCCAGAAAACCGCCCGTGCCGCAGCCCGGATCATAGACCGTCTCGCCGATCTTCGGGTCAATGACCCGCACCATGGCGCGGATGACCTCGCGCGGGGTGAAGAACTGGCCGCCGTCGTTCCCTTTCTCGCCCATCTTCAAGAGCAGCCCCTCGTACACCTGCGAAAGCGTGAAGACATGCGTCGGGTCCACCGACTCGGAACTGATTTCGTTCACCTTGTCCAGCACGTCGAGCAGGTTGCGCTCGGTGTCAATGCGCGTGCGCTCGATGCCGGAAAAGATCTCGCTGATAACTTTCTGCCGCGGCGTGGCGTTGGGCCGCTCCTTGAGGCCCTTGAGATGCGGAATCAACTCGTTGTTGACGAAGCTGAACAGCGAACCGGGCGCGCCGTTCTGCAACTCGGCGCGTTTCCAACCGGGGGTTTTTTCACCACCAAGGCACGAAGACACCAGGTCTTGGGCTTTGCTTTGTGCCTTGGTGTCTTTGTGGTTGTCCTGGGGCGGCGGCGCGGCCCAGTCGCGCCAGCGGTAGGGCGCCTCCAGTGACGGACTGAACTCCGCCCCCACGGCCTCGGCCGCCTCGGCTTCGTGCGCCTCGCGCTCGTACAGGATGCGCAGGAACAGAATCCAGGTCAGCTCCGGCACGTACTGCAGCGCCCCGGCGCAGTTCGAGCGCCGCATGATGTCGCAAATGGACTTGATGGCGCCGTTGAGGGACTGCGGCGTGGTGTGGCGTTTGTTGCAGTTGTTGGTTTTTTTCATTTCACCACCAGGACACAAAGGCACCAAGCGTCAGAGGGCGAGCCGGTGGAGGCCCTCCTTGATGACCGGCACGTTGAAGTTGATCAGCAAAGCCAGGCGGCAGCCGGTCAATTTGAGGTAGGTCAGCACCTGGGCCTTGTGGACCGGCAGCAGGTTTTCCACCGCCTTGATCTCGACGATGACCGCGTTGTTGACCAGCAGGTCCAGCCGCAGGCCGGCATCCAGGCGGACGCCGTCGTAGTGGACGGGCAGGACCACCTGCTGGCGGACGGTCAGACCGCGTTTGCGCAGTTCGTGGGCCAGGCAGACCTCGTAAACGCTTTCCAGCAGACCCGGGCCCAGGGCTGTGTGGACCGCATAGGCGGCGTCCACGATTTGGCGGGCGATTTCGTTGGTTTCGGGCGGGATGGGTTTCATGGCGCTTTTTTCACCACGAAGACACGAAGACACAAAGTTTTTTTGGCCTGTTTCTTGGTGCCTTGGTGTCTTGGTGGTTCATCCCACCCCCCGCCTGCCCCGCGCCCGCAACTCCCCCGCAATCCGCTTCGGCCCGTGTGGCGGGGGGGGAACCACAAAGGCACGAAGGCACAAGGCTTTTTGGCCGGTTTCTTCTTGGTGGCTTGGTGTCTTGGTGGTTCACAGTTCCCCGCGGAAGGCCCGGCGCAACAGCACTGCCGGGAGCTTCCCGATGGCCGCCAACTGCTCCTCCAACCCCCGGCACGCCCGCTCCACCGCCGCCATCTGCTCCCGCAATAGCCCCGCGATCCGCTTCGGCCCGTGTGGCGGGGGGGCGGGAACCACAAAGGCACGAAGGCACAAGGCTTTTTGGCCGGTTTCTTCTTGGTGGCTTGGTGTCTTGGTGGTTCACAGTTCCCCGCGGAAGGCCCGGCGCAACAGCACTGCAGGGAGCTTCCCGATGGCCGCCAACTGCTCCTCCAACCCCCGGCGCGCCCGCTCCACCGCCGCCATCTGCTCCCGCAATATCCCCGCTATCCGCTTCTGCTCGGCAGGCGGGGGAAGGGGGATTTCGAGGCTGGCCAGGAAGCTTTCTGGCACTCGCTGCTGGCCGGCGCTCCCGGTGAAGCACCGTTCCGCTGCCTCCAGGACCCACGGCTGGCGAACGAACCCGTGGAGCCATTCGGGGATCAACTCGGGCTTCGGCCGCAGCACGTGAAACTCGGTCGTGCCGAACCCAACTCCGCCGAGAAGCCCGCGCACAATCGCGTGTTTCCCGTTTTGCATGCAGGGGGTGATCTTCGCGAACAAAACGTCGCCTTCCTCAAAATAGGTGTAGCCTCGCCGAACTTCTGCGAACGGTCGCGTCTCGATCCGGGCGATTTCGCCGTTGACTTCGTCAACTGCCGACATCGGAACGAAAGAGGTGGGGGCATCGTCGGGGCGGTTCAAGCTGATCGGTCGGCGCGGGTTGATTTCACACACCTCCCCCAACCTCACCCATCTCCATCCGGGGGGCAGGGGGCGCTGGGCGGTTACGGGCTGCAAAGTCTCGGTGCTCATGCCGCAAACATCCTCGCTTTGGTTTCGCGCAAAATCTCCGCCGGCTTGCCCAGCGGCTTGAGCGCGGCCAGGCCGCCGGCGCGGCGCACCTCGGGCAGGTCGAAGATATGTGGGTTTTCCAGGCCGTCGGTGCCGGCATGCGCAAATTGGGCCGTCATGGCGATCAACGTAGCCCGTGCATCGGCAGGCAGGGTTTCCAGCCAACCCTGGTGTTTGTAGGTAAAGGCCTGGGCGCGGTCGGGCCTTGTGCGCGGGGCCAGTCCATAGCCCAGTTCGGCCAGCACGTCATAGAGATCGTAATCGCCCATCGCTTCCAATTGCTGCACCAGCAGGGCCGAGCGGCCGGCATCGGGCAGGCGGCCGAGCAGTTCGCGGCGGCGGGGCGGTTCGATCCAACAAGCGCGGAAATCATCCAGGGTCGGCGCTTCCTCCACCAGCCGGGCGGCCAGCCGCTCCTTGTATTCCTCCACCGTCACCGGCGTGGCCCTGCCGTCCACATCGGTGACGATGTAGCGGCCGGCGTCGGTGATGCGCACCTCAAAGCCCTCGACCTGGATGGTCGGTTCGGGCGGCTCGGGCGGTTCTGGTCCTTCGCGCGGCTTTCGCGGCTGCCAGCGGGTCTTGAACTCCTCGCCGAAAAGCCGGGTGGCGTTGGTAAAGTCATAGACGCGGAACATCAGTTTGCCGCTGGGCGGGTGCAGGCGCGTGCCCCGGCCGATCATCTGGTAGAAGGCAATGGGCGAGCGCACGTACTTGAAAAAGACGATGTTCTGCACCACCGGCACGTCCACGCCGGTGGTCAGCAGGTCCACGGTGGTGGCCACAAAATGGGAGCGGGAGGCGCCGCGCAGGTCGGCCAGGTACTGCGCCCCGCCGACGCTGGCGGTACATTTGAAGGCATAGGGGTCGAGGCGTGGGCGGTTGTTCGCCGTGCACCACTCGGCGTAGAGATTGTTCATCTGGGCGGCCACGGCGTTGGCGTGCCGATCGCGGGCGCAGAAGATGATGGTTTTCTGTTCGGGTCCGCCGCTTTGGCACAGTCGCTGGAAAAGCTCGGCGCACATCGCTGCCACCCGCTCGGGCAGCAGGACGCGGTCGTCGAGGTCCGGCGCCCCGTAATGGCTGCGCGTTTCCAGCAGCGTCAGGGCCGCGCCGGTGTCGGCATCGGTGAGCGTCTTCCCGGCCAGGTCGTCGCGCGCCACGCCCGCCGTCTCGGGCTTGTCGTCCAGGAACGGGTCCAGGCGGTGGATTTCGCAGGCGGCCAGGTAGCCGTCCTCGATGCCCTGGGCCATGTCGTACTCATAGACCGGTTCGCCGAAGTGGCGCAGGTTGTCAGCATTGATCTCGGCATCGGCCAGGGATTCGCGGGTTTTTTCGGTCAGTTCCAAGGTGCGCGGGGTGGCGGTCAGCCCAATCTGCACTGCGTTGGGGTTGCGGGTGAGAACTTGCGACCACTTGCCCCAGGCGGAGCGGTGGCACTCATCAATGACGAGGTGGCTGAAGTAGTTTTCGGGGTAGTGCCGGCGCAGGAAGCTGGCCGTGCCGTCCTCGCCGGCCACGTCCAGGGTCTGGTAGGTGGCGATGTGGATGCGGGCGTTGCGGGCGTGGTTTTTGCCGTCGGGTTCCTCGAAAACCTCGGCGGCGTCGGCGCCAAAGGCATTCTGGAAGGCCCCCAGCGCCTGGCTGCGCAGTTCGTCGCGGTCGCAGACGAACAGGGCGCGCCGGAGCAGGCCGGCGTCGGCGATTTTCCGGAGCAGTTGCACGGCGATGAAGGTCTTGCCGGCGCCGGTGGCCAGCGAGAGCAGGGCGCGCTTTTCGCCGCGGGCCAGTTTTTCCAGGACGGCGCGGATGGCGGCATCCTGGTAGTAGCGGCGGGTGGCTTCACCGCCGGGGTAACGGGCCAGCAGCGGCCGGGCGGCGGGCGAGTGGAGTTGAAATCCCTTGCCCTGCTCGTAACGGGCGCGCAGTTCGTCGGGCGTGGGGAACTCGGCCAGCGGTTTGGGCGGGCTGGTTTGGCCGGTGAAGGCGTCGAACTCGACGAAGAGGTGGCCGTTGCTGGCGAAGACAAAGGGCACGTTGAGCCGCTTGCAGGAGGCATAGAGCTTGCCCTGTTCCAGTCCGTGATCGGGGGGCAGGTGTTCGGCCTTGGCCTCGAAGACCGCCACGGCCACCGGCTGGCTTTCGGCGTTGACGGCGATGCGGAGCAGGTAATCTACACGGCCTTTTGAGCGCTTTCGCGGCTTGCCGTCATGGATTTCAATCGCGCCGGCGGTCTCCTCGCGGCGGAGGAGGTTTTCCGTCCAGCCACGGGCGTGGAGGGCAGGGTCAATCAGTTTGGCCCGGGTGTCGGCCTCGCCCAGCGGCAGCATGGCCCCGGAGGCTAGGTAATCTGCGGGCCAACGCAAGGCGCGGGGCGCGGGTGGGGGGAGCCGCCCTGGGACCGCAGCCGGCCGGACAAAGGCGCGGCCGGCGCGGCTCCGCTCAGGCGGCCTGCCGGTTCTGGCCGTGGAGCAGGAAGGAGAGGTAGTTAATGAGTTTCTCCTTGAGCTCGCGCCGGGGGAGGATGGCGTCAATGAGGCCGCACTTGAGCAGGAACTCGGCGGTCTGGAAGCCGGGGGGCAGTTCCGCCTGGGTGGTGTCCTTGATCACCCGTGGCCCCGCAAACCCGATCATCGCCCCGGGCTCGGCCAGGATGAGATCGCCCAGGCTGGCATAGCTGGCCATGACGCCGGCGGTGGTGGGGTGGGTGAGGACGCTGATGAAGGGCAGGCGGTGACTGGCGTGGTAGGCCAGGGCGGCGGAGGTCTTGGCCATTTGCATGAGGCTGAACATGCCTTCGTACATGCGCGCGCCGCCGCTGGTCGAGATGATCACCACCGGCAGGCTGCGCTCGGTGGCGGCCTCGATGAGGCGGGTGAGTTTTTCGCCCACCACCGAGCCCATCGAACCGCCGAGAAACCCGAAATCCATCACCCCCAGCGCCGTCCGCCAGGGGCCGATGCGGCCGATGCCGGTGACCACCGCGTCCTTGAGGCCGGTGGCCTTCAGGTAGGCGGCCAGGCGGTCCGGGTACGAGGAGGCCCCGGTGAAGCCGAGCACGTCCACGCTGGTCATGTCCCCGTCCATTTCCTCGAAGGAACAGGTCTCGACCAGGGCGTTGATGCGCTCGCGGGCGCCGATGGGGAAGTGGTGGCCGCAGTGGCGGCAGACCTTGAGGTGGTCGTCCAGCTCCTTGTCATAGAGCATGGTCGCGCAGCGGGGGCATTTGGTCCACAGGCCCTCGGGGATTTCCCGCTTGCGGGTCCGCACCGGGCTGAACTTGGGCTTGCGGGGCAGGGGCACGGGGCCGGCCGCCGCCGGCAGGGGGATGGCGGTGGTTTCTTTTTTCCGGAGAGGACCGGGAGGGTTCATGGTTGGGGAACAGGGGCGGTGAGGGTCAAAGCCCGCGGGCGACCGTCCACACGCAGACGGCCGCCGCGCCGGCGGCCCGCAGGGCGCGGGCGCAACTGTTGGTGGTGGCGCCGGTGGTCAGCACATCGTCCACCAGCACCACGCGGGCCCCGGCACAGCACGCCCCGGGCACGGGCGCGAAGGCGTGGCGCATGTTGGCCGCGCGCGCCGCGCGATCGAGCCGGGTCTGGGTGGGCGTGAAGCGCACCCGCCGCACCCAGCCGGTTTGTACCGGCAGGCCGAGGGCGCGGCCCAGGTGTCGCGCCAGCCGGGCGGCCTGGTTGAACTCGCGTTCGCGCTCCCGGAGCGGATGCAGCGGCACGGGCACCACGGCCGTCCAGCCGCCCTCCGCCAGGGCCGGGCGCGCCGCCCGCACCAGCAGGTCGGCCAGGAACGGCTCGAACCAGCCCGCCCGGGCGTACTTGTAGCGGTGAATCACCTCCAGCACGATGCCGGTCGCCGCCACCGACGCTCGCGCGCTCTGGAAATGCCATTCCACCCCCCGGCAATTGGAACACTCGAACGGGCCGGTGATCTCGCCTGCGAAGGGCAGCCCGCATTGTTCGCACCACGGCGGCCGCAGGAACCGCACCCCGTCCCGACCGCTCCAACACCTCCCGCACACATACCCCTGGGCCGGTCCGGCGCGATGCTCGCCGCAAAGCTGGCATACCGGAGGGTAGAAAAATCCCAGCACAGCTTCAAGCCACGATCCGAGCCGGGACGTCGCCGGGAGCATCATGCGTCCGCCTGGCGGGGCGTCCCCCGCTTCCACCAGACCGCCAGCACCCCCGCCGTCAACACCAGGACCGGCAGGGCCACCCAGCCGTCGGTCAACCGGCCGGTGCCCCAGCCGGCGAGGGGGGCCGGGACCGGTTGCGTGGTGGCGCCGTACACCTTGATGGCCAGCACCCAGCCCGCGTGCAGGCCGGCCGGCAGATACAAACTGCCGCTCACCTCGAAAGCCGCCCCCAGGACCAGCCCGGCCAGCACCAGGTTCAAGCCTCCCGGCCACCACGCCGCGGCGTCCCCCCAGCCCGCCAGCATCCGCCCCACCACCACCAGGCCGGAGTCCCACCGCACTTCCCCCTGCCAGTGCGCCCGCGCGAAAAAGTGGGTCCCCGCGTACACCAGGCTGCTGGCAATCACCGCCCCCCACGCCGGCCAGCGGCGCCGCAGGGTGCCCTGCAACGCCCCGCGAAACAGCGTCTCCTCGATCAGGGCCACCGCCGCCGCGGACCCCAGCGCGCCCGCCAGAATCTCGATACCTTCTCCCGCGGACAGGCCGACCCGCCAGGCACGACCCCCGGCGGCCACGGTAAGCACGGCCGCCAACGCCAGACCGGCCACGCCCAGCCCCAGCCCGCGCAGCAGCCAGCGCCCCCCCTCGGGGAACGATGTCCAACCCAGCGCGGCGACCGACCGCAGCCCGTTCAGGCGCAGCAACGGCCAGAGTCCCAGCAGGGCCAGCCCCAGCAGGGCGCGGTGCACGTAACGATGAAACGGCTGTGCCACCACGGCCTGCCAGGAAGGGAAAGGCGCGGCCAGCTCCTGCACGACCCCGTACAGCACCGGCGCCAGCAGAGCCCCGCCGAGGAACACGGTCAGAAGGTAGGCCGACCACTGCGCGAAGGCGCGCATGGGCCGAGCGTAGCGCGGGGAGCGGCGCGCGCCAAGCGGCCCGCAGTGTGCTCCGCTCCGCGGCCGCGGGGAAAGGCCGGCCCTGCGGCGGGCGCCGGCTGGGGGAATCCCGGCCGGTGGGTGCGGGGCACGGCTGATCGGTGGCGCGCCCCCTGCGGCTGGCCAGTTCCCGCAGCTTCTGCTAGGAACAGTCTTGTGAAACGGACCAGCATCTCCCACCGCGGCCGCGAAGGCCGTCGGGGAGGGGGCGCGCCTCCCAAAACCCCGGCGGGCGCGGCCGGAGGGGCGTTTTCCCCCGCGGCGCGCCGCGCCTCGCGGGGGGTTCCGGGCCATGTTCATGCTTGAAGCCCCTTTTGCCCCCGCCGGCGATCAGCCGCGGGCGATCGAACAGCTCGTGGCCGGGCTGGAGGCCGGCGTGCGCCATCAGGTGCTGGTGGGCGTGACCGGCTCGGGCAAGACCTTCACCCTGGCCAACGTGATCGCGCGGGTGAACCGGCCGGCCCTGGTGCTTTCGCACAACAAGACCCTCGCCGCCCAGCTCTACGCCGAGTTCAAGGGCTTCTTCCCCCGCAACGCCGTCGAGTACTTCGTCAGCTACTTCGACTACTACCAGCCCGAGGCCTACATCCCGCGCACGGATACCTACATTGAAAAGGACTCCAGCCGGAACGAGGAGATCGAGCGGCTGCGGCTGTCCACCATGAGCTCGCTGTTCGCCCGCCGGGACGTGATCGTGGTGGCCAGCGTCTCGTGCATCTACGGCATCGGCAGCCGGGAGGATTACGAGGCCATGCTGGTGCACGTGCGGGTGGGACAGGAGTGGAACCGGGATGCGTTCCTGGCCCGGCTGGTCGAGCTCCAGTACAGCCGCAACGACGTCGCCTTCGAGCGCGGTCGCTTCCGCGTGCGCGGGGACGTGGTCGAGCTGTGCCCGGCCTACAGCGAGGACGCGCTGCGGATCGAGTTTTTGGGCGACCAGGTCGAGCGGATCACGCGCTTGGATCCCCTGACCGGCCACCGGTTTGAGGACCTGGCGGCGGTGACGGTGTACCCGGGGGCACAGTTTGTGACGCGGCCGGACCGGCTCAAGCAGGCCATCTTGAGCATCCGGCAGGAACTGACCGAGCGCATCGCCTGGTTCGAGGCCCGCGGCAAGCTGCTCGAGGCCCAGCGGCTGAAGATGCGCACCGAATACGACCTGGAGATGATGGAGGAGATGGGCTTCTGCTCGGGCATCGAGAACTACTCCCGCCACATCGCCCAGCGGCCCCCCG
Source organism: Verrucomicrobiales bacterium (assembly GCA_037439785.1). Taxonomy (GTDB): domain Bacteria; phylum Verrucomicrobiota; class Verrucomicrobiia; order Limisphaerales; family J093; genus DSVZ01. The sequence continues at coordinate 13,466 of JBBIVJ010000029.1, forward strand.
GCTCGCGCCCCTGCACCCTGCTCGATTTCCTGCCCGAGGATTACGTGCTGATCATTGACGAGTCCCACGCCACCGTGCCCCAGATCGGCGGCATGTACGCCGGGGACATGTCGCGCAAACAGGTGCTGGTGGACCACGGCTTCCGCCTGCCCAGCGCCCTGGACAACCGCCCCCTGCGCTTCGACGAATTCCAGGTCCTGCAGGGCCAGACCCTTTACGCCAGCGCCACGCCCGGCCCGCAGGAACTGGCCTGGGCCGGCAACCACGTGGTCGAACTGATCGTCCGCCCCACCGGCCTGGTGGACCCGCCGGTGAGCGTCAGGCCCCTGAAGGGACAGATTGACGACCTCATCGAGGAGGCCCGCAAACGGTTCGAGCGCGGGGAACGCGTGCTGGTCACCACCCTCACCAAGCGCACCGCCGAGGAACTCACCGACTACCTGCGCGAGCTGGGCATCAACGTCCGCTACCTCCACAGCGAGATTGACGCCATCGCGCGGGTGGAAATCCTGCGCGCCCTGCGCAAGGGCGACTGCGACGTGCTGGTGGGCATCAACCTCCTGCGCGAAGGCCTGGACCTGCCGGAGGTCTCGCTGGTCGCCATCCTCGACGCCGACAAGGAAGGGTACCTGCGCAGCACCACCAGCCTCATCCAGACCGCCGGCCGCGCCGCCCGCCACCTCCGCGGCGAGGTCATCCTCTACGCCGACGTGATGACCCGCAGCATCCAGCAGTTCCTGGCCATCTCGAACTACCGCCGCGAAAAGCAACTGGCCTACAACCGCGCCCACGGCATCACCCCCCGCAGCGTCACCCGCGCCGTCGAGGAGAGCCTGTCCACGCGCCGGCCCGGCGCCGAAACGGCGGCCGCGGTGTTGCAGGAAACGGCCGGGGATTTCGACGTGACCGAAACCCTGCGGGAACTGGAGGCCGAAATGCTCGAGGCGGCCAACCACCTCGAGTTCGAAAAGGCCGCGCTGCTCCGTGACCAAATCCGCGAACTCAAACACCGTTTCGGGCAGGCGGTAGATGGTCCGGTCGTGCGCGCTGGCAAAACTGCCGCCACGAAGGTGAACTACCGGGCGGCTCGACGGCGGCGCTAACCGGTCGCTCCCCCGCGCTGCTTGCACCCCGCGTGGCGGCCGTTCGGGAGGGCAGGGGGATCAAGCGCCGGGCGCTGCCTTTCAAGGGTGCAGTCTTTGACGGTTATTTTCGGCGAGCTCAGCCATGGTGGCAGCCAAAGTGGTGACCGGCACGGTCGTGGTTGAAGGGGCTTACCCTGCCAACCCTTGGCTTTTGGTGGACGTTCTGGATGCGTTTCACCTCCACGCCGCTTCATTCCGCCGGACAAACTCCTCAAAGGTCATGGGCTTGCGGCCGCTCACCCTTTCCACCTCCGGCGTGATCCCTGCCGCGTAGCCCGCCCGCACGGCGCGGTACAGGTTGGCCACGTACTGCACCGCCCCTTCCGGCAGTCCGGCCCGGCGCAGATTGTTCAGCATCTCCTCCTCCGCCAGGGCGTGGTAGGTGATGGTCCGGCCGGTGACGCGGGACAGGATCGTGGCGACCTCGGCGTGGTCGAGCGCCTCCGGGCCGGTCAGGTTGCATTCCCGCGGCGGCGAATCCTGTCGGAACACCGCCACCGCCACGGCGGCGATGTCTTCCACCGAGATGAAACTGGTTTTGCCGTCCGCGGCCGCCAGCCAGATACCCCCCTGCCGCACCATCGGCGCCAGGAAGCCGGTCGAGAAATTCTCCATGAAAAAGTTCGGCCGCAGGATGGTGTGGGACAGTCCGCTGGCCATCAGGTGCCGCTCCACCCGCCGCAGCGGCGCCTCTTCCACGGCGTCCACGCCCAGCGCCGAGGTCAACACCACCCGCCGGATGCCGAGACGGCGCGCCAGGTCCAGGACCGGGTTCACCTTCGCCGGCGCCTCCGGGTCCAGCGGCGGCGCGATCAGGAACAGGCCGTCTACGCCCGGGAGCGCGGCGGCGTGCGTAGCGGGGTCTTCGTAGGCGAACCGCACCGGCTCGACGCCGGGACGGGGGGTCAGCTTGCCGGGGTCCCGGGCCGCGGCCCGGACGGGGAACCCTGCCGAAACCAGCGCGGCGACGACCGCGCGACCGAGATTGCCGGTGGAACCGGTGACCAAGATTCTTTGCATGCCCCGCAGCCAACGCTACGCTGCGCCCGCGCGCAAGATGGCACTTTGAGGTTACCGGGTATGCCTGAAGTAACCGATCCCAACCGTCCCTCCCGTGACTCCTGTCCCATCCGCCACGTGCTCGACCAGGTGGGCGACAAGTGGAGCCTGCTGGTGCTGCTCACCCTGCAAGGCCGGCGGCGGCGCTTCATGGAGCTCAAGCGCGCCATCGGCGACATTTCCCAGCGCGTCCTGACGCAGACCCTCCGCCGCCTGGAGCGGGACGGCTACGTGGGCCGCCAGGTCCACCCCACGATCCCGCCGCGGGTGGAGTACTGGTTGACCCCGCTGGGCCGGTCGCTGTTGCGTCCCATCGGCCGCTTGGTGACGTGGGCCGACGACCACTTCGATGAAGTGACAGCCGCGCGCCGGCGCTTCGATGCCCAAACCCCGCCGCCCGCACCCGCGCAGCGGGACTCCCCGCCTCCGGCCTGAGCCGACCCCGGGGCGCAGCGACCGCTACTTCTTGCGGGTGTACGCGATGGTCAACATCGGCGTCGCCTTGCCGTCCTCGCCCAGGACCGACATGGTGAAGTGCATGTGGTCGTTGTCCGGGTAGCGGGTTTCGCTGCGGAACTTTATCGGGGCGCCGTCCGGGCCGCGGCCTTCGCCGGTCAAGGTCAGGGTCTTGGTGGCGGCATCCATCGTGCCCTCCAGAAACAGCGGCGCGGTGCTCATCGAGTCCACCCACACGCTCACGTACTTCTTTTTGACCGGGTCGTAGCCGTCCAGGCCGCGGCCCTGAAACTTCTGGCCGCCGAACTCCGCCCGGAAATCGCTGACCGCCCAGAGCCCGCCGCATTCGAGCTTCACCGTCAGGGTGCCCTGGGAATCTCCGCCGCCGTCCTGGAAGCGGGCGATCCATTCCCCTTCCAACCGCTTCAGATGTTCATGCTCCGGCCCCGGGGTGGGCGGGAACTGGGCCAGGAGGCTGAAGGCGGCGAGCAGCGGAGCGGCGAGCAGGCAACGGGCGAAACGCGCGACGCGCGGGCGCAGGGGCGGGGCATTCATTTCAGGATTTGGGTTCAACGGTTGACGTAACGGCCCCCAAAGTACGCCGGGCACGCCCGCCGGCAACCGCTGAAATCAGGCGCCCGGCCCGCCGGTACCGACCCGCATCCCGTTTCCGCCTTACCCTTTCCCGCCGGCGGCCTGCTCGCCCGCCCTGCCCGCTCGCGGCCGGCGGTTCCTTGACACTGCGGCGGCCCTTCCCGGACACTGCCCCGCCTATGGCGGAACCCCAGGCCAACGCGTGGATGGAAAAAATCGTGTCGCTCTGCAAACGGCGCGGCTTCATCTACCAGTCTTCGGAAATCTACGGAGGCATTGGCGGCTTTTGGGACTACGGCCCGCTGGGGGCCGAGCTCAAGCGCAACGTCAAGGACCTCTGGTGGCGGCGCCTCGTCCACCAGCGCGAGGACGTGGTCGGCCTCGACGCCACGATCATCATGCATCCCCGAATATGGGAAGCTTCCGGGCACGTGGATACGTTCGCCGATCCGATGAGCACATGCCGTCACTGCAAGAAACTCGTACGCTCGGATCAAGTGATCCAAATCGCTGCTGAAAAAGAATGGTTTCTGACCCTACACAACTATTTCCAGAAAGCACAATGGAATCAATTCGACCCCGGGAAACTTCGAGCGTTGGTTCGGGAACTCAAAAAGTTGGTTCGGGAACTCAAAAAGTGCGCTCCCAATCTCGCGCTTGTTCGCAACCCAGATTCAGTTCTCAACCGCCTCACCAGGTTGACATCAGATCCAACTATTCATTATGTGCCACCGCTACCTGACAGCTTGGCTCCAGCGCAGGACAGAACGAAATTCAACCCGTTGCGCGACGAGCGGCTCTTTCTTCAACACCTTGCAACGGAGAACTTCGATGCAACGGGGTTGGTGTATTTCCCATGCCCACATTGCGGGGGTGAGCTTACCGATCCCCGCCCCTTCAACCTGATGTTCAAAACCACAGTCGGACCGGTCGAGGACCCCGACAGCCTGGCCTACCTGCGGCCGGAGACCGCCCAGGCCATCTTCGCCCAGTTCAAAAACGTCCTCGAAACCTCCCGCCAGAAGGTGCCCTTCGGCATCGCCCAAATCGGCAAGGCCTTTCGCAACGAGGTCACCCCCCGCAACTTCACCTTCCGCTCCCGCGAGTTCGAGCAGATGGAACTCGAGTTCTTCATCCGGCCCGACGAGGCGGTCGAAGCCATCTGCGGCCACGTGGCCACGCCCGCCGGCCCCGGCCATCCGGGCGAGCCGCAGCCGGACTGGGGCTGGCAGATGTGGCACCAGTACTGGGTCGAGGAGCGGGTGCGCTTCTACGAAAGCATCGGCCTGCCCCGCACCTCCCTCGAGGCCTACTGGCAGAAACCCGAGGAACTGGCCCACTACGCCCGCGCCTGTGTGGACATCCTCTTCAAGTTCCCCTTCGGCACCCAGGAACTCGAGGGCATCGCCGCCCGCAGCGACTTCGACCTCTCCCAGCACCAGCGCTGCTCGGGCAAGCCCATGACCGTCTTCGACGAGGAACTCAAAAACGCCTGGGCCCGCCTCCCCGCGGACCAGCAGGAGGCCCTGGGGCGCCGCTACTTCGAGACCCGCCGCCACTACCTGCTCAAAATGGGCGAGCCGGCCGAAAAAGCCGACGCCCTGGCCCGCGCCGATTCCGACGCCCTGGCCCGCGGCTGGTACATCCCCCACGTCATCGAACCCTCCGCCGGCGTGGACCGCCTCATCCTCGCCCTGATCTGCCACGCCTACACCGAGCTCACCGAGACCGACGCCCAGGGCCGGAGCGAGAGCCGCGTCCTCCTCCGCTTCCACCCCGCCGTGGCGCCGGTCAAGGTTGGTGTCTTCCCGCTGCTGAAAAACCGTCCCGAGCTGGTGGCCCGGGCGCGCGCGGTGCGGGACCAGTTGCGCGACCGCTTCCCGGTCTTCTACGACGAAAGCGGCTCGATCGGCCGCCGCTACGCCCGCCAGGACGAGGCCGGCACCCCCTTCGGCGTGACCATTGACTTCGACACCCTGGGCGAAACCCCGGCCCTCAAGGACACCGTCACCGTCCGCTTCCGCGACACCGGGCAGCAGGAGCGGGCACCCCTGGCCGAACTGCCCGTCTGGCTGGAAGCTCACCTGCGCTGAGACCCCCCGGGGCGCGCCCCGCGTCCGCCCTCCCCTGCCTAGCCTGCGGTTCCGTGCGCACGTCCGATTTCCACTACGATCTGCCGCCAGAGCTGATCGCTCAGGAACCCGCTCCGCGCCGGGACGCCGCGCGCCTGCTGGTGCTGCATCGGGCCGAAGACCGGATCGAACACCGCCACTTCCCCGACCTGCTCGAGTACCTCCGGCCGGGCGACGTGCTGGTGCTGAACGATTCGCGGGTCATCCCCGCGCGGCTGCGCGGCTTCAAGCCCGCCAGCGGCGGCGAGATCGAGGTGCTGCTCTGCGAAGCCGTCAGCGCCGACACCTGGTGGGTGTTGCTCCGGCCCGGCAAACGTGTCCGGCCCGGCACGCGTCTGGCCTTCCGCCCGGTTCGGCCGGGGATCGCGACCGCCCTCACGGCCACGATCGAGACCAAGAACGCCGAAGGGCTCTACCGGCTCCGCTTCGCCGGCGCCCCGCTGCAGGAGGTGCTCGAGGATTTTGGCGAGGTCCCGCTGCCGCCCTACATCGCCCGCCCCGGCGCGCCCCGCCCCGAAGACCGCGAGCGGTACCAGACGGTGTACGCCCGCGCGCCCGGCTCGGTGGCCGCGCCCACCGCCGGCCTGCACTTCACCCCCGTACTGCTCGACCGCATCCGCGCCCTTGGCGTGGAGGTGCGGCAGGTGACGCTGCACGTGGGGCTGGGAACCTTTGCACCGGTCAAGGCCGCCCGCGTCGAGGACCATGTGATGCACGAAGAGTGGTTTGAACTGCCCGAACCCACCGCCGCGGCGGTGAACACCGCCCGGGCCGAAGGCCGCCGCGTGCTGGCGGTGGGCACCACCAGCGTGCGAGTGCTGGAAAGCGCCGCCACCGAAGCCGGCACCGTCACGCCCGGTTGCCACCGCACCCGCCTGTTTGTGTATCCCCCCTACCGGTTCCGCGTGGTGGACGCCCTGATCACCAACTTCCACCTCCCCGGCTCGACCTTGCTGATGCTGGTCAGCGCCTTCGCCGCCCCCGGTGAGGCGCGGGGGCGGGAGCTCATCCTGCGGGCCTATGCCGAGGCGGTGCGTGCGCGGTACCGTTTTTACAGCTACGGTGACGCCATGCTGCTGCTGTGAAGCCGCCCACGCGCCTCCCCGCCGGACGGGTCCTCCGGCTGGAGCCGTCCCCCGACCCGGCAAGCCGTCCCGCCACCGCCCCGCCGCCTCAACCGGACGCTGGCGGCCGGCCGGCCGAACGGCCCTGGGTGCTGGTGAACATGGCCCTGACGGCGGACGGCAAGATCGCCACCGCCAACCGCCGCGTGCACACTTTCGGCAGCCGGCGCGACCTCGACAACCTTTACGCCCTACGCGCCACCGCGGACGCCGTGATGTGCGGGGCGCGCACGGTGGGGCCGGCGGTCACGCTGGGCACGGGGGGCGAGAAGTACCGGCGGCTGCGGCTGCGCCGTGGCCTGGCCGAACATGCCCTGCGGGTGGTGGTCAGCGGCGCGGCCTCGCTCGACCCGGCCCTGCCGCTGTTTGCCCGCCGTTTTTCCCCGGTTCTGGTGTTGACCACCCGCCGGGCCCCGGCGGCGCGGTTGCGCCGGCTGGCGGCGGTGGCGGCGGAAATCATGGTGGCCGGCGAGCGCGAGGTGGACCTGCCGGCGGCGCTGGCGCACCTGGTCCGCGCCTGGAGGGTGCGGCGCCTGCTCTGCGAAGGCGGCGGCGAATTGAACGACGCCCTGTTCCGGGCCGACCTGGTGGACGAGCTGCACCTGACCTTTTGCCCCCTGGTGTTTGGCGGCCGGGACGCCCCCACGCTCGCGGAGGGACAGGGGTTGCCGCGCCTGGCCGGGGCGCGGCGTTTCCGCCTCACCCGGATGCGGCGGGTGGGCGATGAGCTCTTCTGCGTGTTTGCGCGGGCGCGCGACGAAACGCCGCCGGGGACGGCTCAGGAGGCCCCGGGGGGCTTCTGACGGCGGAGGTCCTGCTCGAGCAATTCGATGACGTCGCAGAACCGCTCTGCATTGCCGGCGTTGGCCTCGACCAGTTCCCGGTGGGCGTCCAGGGCCAGGCGGGTGGTCTGGACGCGGTCGGGCCGGCTGAGGGGCAGGTCCTGGAAGGCGCCGAGCGCCGCAGAGCGGTCGCCCAGCGTGAACCGCCCCAGCACGCCCAGCGAGTCAATCTGGTTCCGGACCAGGTCGCAAAGCCCCACCAGCATCACGCGACCCGGAGGGGAGGCGGCCTGCACCGCCTTGGTCAGGAAGATCAGCACGCCGATGAAGGTGCTGTCCACCGCGGGACAGTCGGTCAGATCCACCACCACCTGGGTGTGGCCGGCGGCGATGAGTTTTTGGGCCGCCTCGCGCAAGTGGGGGGGCAGGTCCAGGGAGGGCTTGCCCTGCGCCCGGAAGCACACCCAGCCGGGGGCGGTGGCGTAGGCCAGTCGGGGCGGCGCGGGGTTCATACCAGGACCGGCCCACCTTGCGGGCCGGCCGGGGAGGCGTCAAGCCCGGCCGCCCAGCAGGCGCGCCGGCAGGTGGCAGATGGCGCGGAACAGGGCCACCAAACCACCCAGCACCGCGGCCGCCAGGCGAAAGGGCAACGCCAGCAGCCACACCAGCGGAAACAGCACCAGCGCCAGCAACGCCAGCGGCCAGCACACCACCAGCAGCAGGCACCAGAGCAGGAATGCGCACCACAGTTTCATCGTTTACCTCCGGTCTTGCGGCGGCGTCACCTTTCAGGCCGGCGGGGCGATCGGCGCCGGCCGACACCCGGCTGCGCAGGCCTGCCAGGCCCGCAGCAGTTCTCCGTAATGCCCGGCCGCCCACCGCAGCACCCGCTCACGCACCGGCAACGGCGCGTCCCCCTGAATGATCCGCAGCGGGCTCAGGCCAACCACCAGCTCATGTTCGCCGCAGATGGCGTGAAAGTGCGCCCCCAGCACGGGCGCGAACAACATGCCCACCACCACTCCGCTGAACTTGCTCAGGACGGTCATCATCTCAGGTCTCCGGATTGCGGACGTTGCCGGGGCAATCATGGCGTTTCCGCCACGCGGCCCCGTGGGGAAGCAGACACACACGCAGCCCTGCCGGTTTCAACAGAAATGCCGCGCTCGTAGCGCCGGCTTCCAGCCGCCCGGGGTGGAACGGGCAACTTGCCCGTTCCGCCGGGCTACCAGCCCGGCGGTGTGGTGCTGCCGTCCCGGCTGCGGGCTGCAGGCCGGAGGCCTGCACCACAACCGGGGGCGAAGGTCGAAGCATCCGCGACGACGCCGGCCGCGAACTGCCGGAGGCCTGCACCACAACCGGGGGCGAAGGTCGAAGGTCGGGGCTCGTAGCGCCGCCTTCCAGCCGGCCGGTCACGCGGTGGACTGCCGCTCCGCCGGTTCACGCCGGCGGCTACCTGCCCCTTGCGGTCGCCGGCGGGCGGGCCACACTGGGGGGCGGATGCGCTTTCTGCCGCTGATCTGGAGCAACCTGATGCGGAAAAAACTCCGCACCTTCCTGACGTTGCTCTCGATCACGGTGGCCTTCGTGCTGTTCGGGTACCTGGCCGCCATCCGGGTCGGTTTCAATGCGGGGGTCGAGGTGGCCGGCGCGGACCGCCTGATCACGCACCACCGGGTTTCGATCACCGAGCTGCTTCCGGTCAGCTACCGCGAGCGCATCCTGGCCGTGGCGGGGGTCGAGGCGGTGGTGTTTCAGACCTGGTTTGGCGGGGTGTACCAGGAGGGCAGGAACTTCTTCCCTCAGTTGCCGGTGGATCCGGAGCCGTTTCTGCGGATGTTCCCGGAGTACCGGCTGCCGGAGGAGCAGCAGCTGGCCTGGTTGCGCACCCGCACCGGCGCCATTGTGGGCCGGACCACGGCGCGGCGCTTCGGCTGGCAGGTGGGTGACCGCATTCCCATCCTTTCCCAAATCTGGACCACCCGCAGCGGCAGTCCGCTGTGGGAGTTCGACCTGGTCGGCATCTACGACGGCGACGGGCCGGGTGTGGACACCACGTCGTTGTTTTTCCGGCACGACTACTTCGATGAGAACCGCGTCTTCGGCAAGGGGTTGGTCGGTTGGTACACGTTGCGCGTGGGCGACCCCGGCCAGGCGGCCGCGGTGGCGCGGGCGGTGGACCGCGAGTTTGCCAATTCCACCGCCGAGACCAAGACCGAGACCGAAAAGGCATTTCTGGCGGGCTTTGCCCGGCAGGTGGGTGACATCGGGGCCATCCTCAAGGCGGTGCTGTCGGCGGTGTTTTTCACCATCTTGCTGGTGGCGGGCAACACGATGGCGCAGGCGGTGCGGGAGCGGACCGGGGAGATCGGCACCCTCAAGGCCCTGGGGTTCACCCGCGGCCGGGTGCTGGGGTTGGTGCTGGCCGAGTCCTGCGTGCTGGCCGGCTTGGGCGGGGGGCTGGGGCTGGGGCTGGCGGCGGTGTTGATCGCGGCGGGCGATCCCACGCGGGGAGCGCTGCCCGTGTTTTACTTTCCGCTGGCGGATGCGGGGGTGGGGCTGGTGCTGGCCGGCCTGCTGGGGGGGGTCAGCGGCGCGCTTCCGGCCTGGCAGGCGGGCCGGCTGCGGATTGCCGAGGCGTTGCGGCGGGAGTGAAACCATGGGCGGTCCCCGGCACGCGCTGGAACAGTGGCTGGCGGTCACCCGCTTCAGCCTGGGGAGCATTCCCGCGCGGGCCGGGTCGGTCGCGGCCACGGTGGTGGGCATTGCCGGGGTGGTGGCGGTGTGGGTGGGCACGTTGTCCATCGGCGTCGGGTTTCGGCGCGCGGTCACGCAGGCGACCGCCCCGGACACGGCGATCGTGCTGCGCGGGGGGGCGGACAGCGAGACGGTGAGCGCGCTGGGGGGCGAGGAGGTGCGCTGGGTGGCGGAAGCGCCGGGCATCCGGCGCGGCCCCGGCGGACCGCTGGCCTCGGCGGAGCTGGTCATCATCGTCAACCTCCCCCAACGCCGCACCGGGACCGATGCCAACGTGGTGGTGCGCGGGGTACAGCCGGCGGCATTTGCGGTCCGGGACGACCTCCGGGTGGTGGCCGGCCGGCGGTTCGAGCCGGGCCGCAACGAGGTCCTGGTGGGGCGGGGTGCGGCCGGGCAGTTTGCGGGGTTGGAGATTGGCGAGCAGGTGCGGCTGGGGCAGGCGGGATGGACGGTGGTGGGCCATTTCACGGCGGGGGGCGGACTGAGCGAATCCGAGCTCTGGACGGACGCCTTTGCGCTGCAAACCGCCTACCAGCGCGGGAACACGTACCAGTCGTTGCTGCTGCGGTTGGAATCCCCCGCGGCCCTGGAACCGTTGCGTGCGGCCCTGGCTCGCGACCCGCGCCTGAACGTGAAGGTGGTCCGACAGGATGAATTTTACGCCGAGCAGACCCGCGTGGTGTACACGCTGGTGACCGGCCTGGGCTCGCTGGTGGCGGGGCTGATGGGCCTGGGGGCGGTGTTCGGCGCCCTCAACACCATGTACTCGGCCGTCGCGGCGCGCACGCGCGAGATCGCCACGCTGCGGGCCCTGGGATTCGGCCGCGGGCCGGTGGTGGCGTCGGTCCTGGCCGAGGCACTGCTGCTGGCGGCGGCGGGGGGCAGCCTGGGCGGGGGGTTGGCCTGGCTGGCGTTCGATGGCTACCGGACGGCCACGATGAACTGGCAGAGTTTCAGTCAGGTGACGTTTGCCTTCGAGGTCACCCCGGCGTTGCTGGTCCAGGGGCTGGTCTGCGCGCTGGGCATCGGGGCGCTGGGCGGTCTGTTGCCGGCGGTGCGGGCCGCGCGCCTGCCGGTGGTGGCGGGCCTGCGCGAAGGCTGACCCGGCGACGGCCGGTGCGCGGCCCCGCTCAGGGGGCCAGGGGCAGAAGCTCGACCTTGCGGAACTCGACCGGATGGCTCTCGGCCTGGAGGGCGATGTAGCCTTCGCGCAGGCGCAGCTCGCCCCCGCGTGCTGTCCGCAGGCGGCGGGCGTCGGCATCGTCGGGGTCCAGTTGCGGCCGGGTGTACTCGAGCACCAGCTCGCCGTTGACGAAGTGCCGGATGCGTTCGTCCCCGCGGACCTCGACCTCGACGGTCACCCACTGGTCGCCGTGGAAGGTCTTGGAGCGCGAGTTGGTGCAATGCGGGGTGTGCAGGCGGCCCCCGAGCACCACGTGCGTGCCCGGCGTGCACAGGTTGGCGGTGGACCGCTCGGCCCGGCCGTCCCCGCCCAGCAATTGGACCTCGATTGAGACGGGAAACTCCTGGTCCACGCGCAGCGATTCGGGTGCCTGGCAGTGCAGCATCAGCCCGCTGTTGCGCCAGGCCCAGCCGGGACCGCCGGGGGTCTGCTCGCCCACAAAGCGGTACTCGGCCCGGAGGCGGTAATGCGAAAAGGGCTGCTCGTAAAACAGGTGCCCGAACCGACCGTCGAACCGCTCGTACCGGTCGTAAGCCACCTGCAACACGCCGTCCCGGACGCGGAAGGTGTCCCGGTAATTATCACCGAGGGGGCAGCCCGTGAACTTGGCCTTCCAGCCGGTCAGGTCGCGGCCGTTGAAGAGCGGAATCCAGCCGGCCTCCCCCTCCGCCGCCTCAGCGGCCCGGACAACGGCGGCGGCTGCGCCGAGGCAGCCGGCCAGTCCCAGCAGCGCGAAGGCGCGGCGGGGTGCGGAGAGCGGGAAGCGTTGCATGGGCCGGTTCTGCCATGCGCCGCGCGCACCGACAAGCCGCTTTCCCCGCCGGTGAGGCCGCCCCGCCGGCCCCCCCTCCGGCCGCTCCGGGCCGCGCCGCTTCACTCCGTCGCCAGGGGTGCCGGAACCGGCCGGCGCAGGCCGATCCAGCCGCGCTCGCGCAGCCGCTCGAAGGTGGCATAGGCCACCGGGGTGACCACCAGCGTCAGCAGCAGGCACAGCGCCTGGCCGCCGATGACCACCACCGCCGTCGCCCGCCGCTCCTCCGCGCCGGGGCCGGTGCCCAGGGCCAGCGGCAACATGCCGGCGATGAGGGTGAAGGTGGTCATGAGGATGGGCCGGAGGCGGTCGCGGTTGGCCTGGAGCAGGGCCGCGCGCAGCTCCAGGCCCCGCGCGCGGAGCTGGTTGGCATGGTCCACCTGGAGGATGGCGTTTTTCTTCACCACCCCAAACAGCACCAGCAGGCCCAGCGCCGAGTAGAGGTTGATGGTCTGGCCGGTGGCCCAGAGCGACAGCAGGGCAAAGGGCACCGACAGCGGCAGCGACAACAGGATGGTGTAGGGGTGGACCAGACTCTCGAACTGCGCGGCCAGGATGAGGTACATCAGCACCACCGACAGCACAAAGGCCCACAGGAACTCGCGGAAGGTGATCTCCATTTCGTTGGCGCGGCCGGCCACGCGCGCGGTGTAGCCGGGCGGCAGGTTCAGCGCCGCCACTTCCGCGCGCAGGGCCTCCACGCGGTCGGCCTGGGCAAAGCCGGGGGCGACGGCGGCGCGGAGGCTGACCTGGCGTTGGCGGTCCAGCCGGTCAATGCGGGAGGCGGTGTTGGTGAGCAGCACGTCCACCACGTTGTCCAGGCGCACCAGACCGCCACGGGCGTCGGGCACAAACAGCCGTGCCAGCGCCGCGGGGTCCTGGCGGTCGCGCTCCCGCAGCCGCAGTTGCACGTCGTAGTCCTCGTTGACCGTCTCGTCGCGGAAGCGGGACACGCGGGGGTCACCGCCCACCAACAGGCGCAGGGCCTGGGCGATGGCCGCGGTGTCCACCCCCAGGCGCGCGGCCCGGTCGCGGGCGATGGCCAGCCGCAGCTCCGGCTTGTCCAGCTTGAGGGTGAGGTCCGCGTCCAGCAGGCCGAGCCCGGGCGCGCGCTGGCGCAGCGTCTCGGCGTAGTGATGCAGTACGGCGAGGTCCGGTCCGAGCAGGGCGAAGTCAATGTCGAAGTTCGGTCCGCCCAGGCTGATGGTCTGGGGGTTGCGGATGGCCACCCGCAGGTCCGGGAAGGCGCGCAGGCGGCGGCGGATGTCCATGGCCACATCCCGGGCGGAATAGTTGCCCTGGAAGGCGCGCCAGGGGGTGGGCGAGAGCAGCCGTCGCCAGGTGAACACCCGCTCGGCGTGGGGGACCAGCCGCACGTAAAAACGGGCCGAGTTCAACCCGCCGATGAACCCGCCGCCCGCCGTGGCGTGCACCAGCCGCACCCCGCGCACCCGGAGCAGCTCGGTCTCGATCTGCTCCGTCACCGCGTTCATGGCTGCCAGGCTGGCGCCCTCGGGGGCGGTCACGTTCACCTCGAACTCGCCCTCGTCCACGTTGCCCGGCAGGTATTCCTGCCGCACCAGCCCGGCCAGCGGCCAGGCCGCGGCCACGACTGCCGCCGCCCCGCCCAGCACCCGGCGGCGATGGTCCAGCGCCCATCCCAGCAACGCCAGGTAGGCCCGCTCCAGCCGACCATAAAAACCGCTCCGCGACCGCGGCCCCGCGTCCCCCGCGGCCGGCGGCGGCACCCGCAACAGCCGCGCGCTCATCATCGGGGTGAGGGTGAACGAGACCAGCAGGCTCACCAGTACCGCCACCGCCGCGGTCAGACCGAACTGGAACAGGAACCGGCCCGAGACGCTGGAGAGGAACGAGACCGGCACGAAGATCACCACCAGGCTGAAGGTGGTGGCGGTGACCGCCAGGCCGATCTCGGCCGTGGCCCGGCGGGCGGCCTCGACAGGGGGCAGCCGCTTCTCCTCGAGGAAGCGGAAGATGTTTTCGAGCACCACGATGGCGTCATCTATGACCACCCCCACCATCAGCACCAGCGCCAGCATGGTCACGCTGTTGAGGGTGAAATCCATCGCCTTCATCATGCCGAAGGTGGCCAGCACCGAGGCGGGGATGGCCACCGCCGCGATGACCGTGGCGCGGAGGTTGCGCATGAACGCCAGCACCACCAGGCTGGCCAGCAGGCTGCCCAGGAGCAGGTGACGGTTGATCTCGTGCAGCGCCTCGTAGATGTAGCGCGACTGGTCCCGCAGCACCTCCACGCGCACGTCCGCCGGCAGGTACCCCTGCACCTGGCGCAGCCGCGCCTTGACCCCTTCGATGACCGCCACCGTGTTCGCGCCGGACTGGCGCAACACGTCCAGCACCACCGTCGGCACGCCGTTGAGCCGGCTCAACGTCCGCACCTCCTTGGTGCCGTCCTCGGCCCGGCCCACGTCCCGGACCCGGATCGGCACGCCGTCGCGCGTGGCGATCACCAGATCGTTGAACTCCTCGACCGTGGACAGGCGCCCCAGCGTGCGCAGGGCCTGTTCCCGCACCGGGCCGGTGAGGTTGCCGCCGGGGATGTCGGCGTTCTGGCGCTCGAGGGCCTCGCGCACCACGGTCACCGGCAGGCGGTAGGCCGCCAGCCGGTCGGCATCCAGCCAGACGTTCAGGGCGCGTTCCTGGCCGCCCACCAGGCGCACCTCGCCCACACCGGGGGCGCGCTCCAGGTGCACCTTCACCACCTTGTCGGCCAGCTCGGTCAGCTCCCGCGGCGCGCGCTCGCCCACCACGGCCAGGGTCAGCACGGGGGCGAGGTCCGGGTCGGCCTTGCTGACCACCGGGGGCTCGGCGTCGCGGGGCAGCCGGCGCAACACGGTGGCCACGCGGTCGCGCACGTCCTGGGCCGCCGCCTCGATGTCCCGTTCCAGCTCGAAGGTGGCCACCACCACCGAGACGCCCGGCCCGTTGATCGAGCGCAGTTCCTTCAGGCCCTCGACGGTGTTGACCACCTCCTCGATGGGCTGGGAGAGCAGCGATTCGACCTCGGCCGGGGAGGCGCCGGGCAGGGTGGTGCTCACCCGCACCACCGGCAGGTCCACCTTGGGGAAGCGGTCAATGTCCAGGTGCAGGTAGCCGGCCACCCCCACCACCACCAGCGCCAGGATGAGCATGGCGGCAAAGACCGGCCGGCGGATGCAGAGGGAGGCGAGAGCCTGCATGGCGGGACCTCCGGGAGTTTACGAGCCGCCGGGCAGTTCGCGCGCGGCCGCGGCCACGGCACGCACCGGCTGGCCGGTCTGGAGGTTGCCCGGCTCCAGCACCACTGTCTCGCCCGGTTCGAGGCCGGAGAGGATTTCGACCCAGCCCGCCCCGCGCCGGCCGGTGGTCACGCTGCGCTCCTGGGCCCGGCCCTCGCGCACCACCACCACTTTTTCCAGGCCGGCAAAGACCACCAGGGCCGTCACCGGCACGGTGAGGCCGGGGTCGTTGGTGCTGACCACCACCTCGGCGCGGACAAACGCCCCCACCCGCAGCGCGCCGTCGGGGTTGGCCACGTCGGCCTCCGCCACCAACACCCGGCTGGCGGCAGTCAGGGCCGGGCTCACCCGCGCCAGGGTGGTGGCCAGCACCGCGGGGCTGCCCTCGACGGTGAAGCGGACCGGCAGGCCGGGCCGCAGCGCCCGGGCCTGGCGCTCGGGCACCTCCAGCCGCAACCGCAGGGGGGAGGTTTGCACCAGCCGCAGCACCGGCGCGCCGGCCGGCAGGTACTCGCCGGGGCTGGCCAGCCGTTCCTGCACCACGCCATCAAAGGGCGCGCGCACGCGCGTGTCGGCCAGTTGCTGGCGGGCCAGTTCCCACTCCGCCCGCCGCTGGGCCAGGGCGGCCTGGCGGGTGCGGGCCTCGTCCAGGGCCGCCTCGTAGCGGCTCCGGGCCACCTGGTAGGCGGCCTCCACGCTGTCGCGCTCGGCCGCCGAACTGATGCCCTGGGTGGCCAGCTGCCAGACGCGCTCGCGGTTGCGGGTGGCCTCCTCGAGCACCGCCTGCGCCTGGCGCACCAGGCTGATCTGTTCCAGCGGCGGCACGGTGTCCGCCTCTCCCTCGAGCGGCAGCCCCAGCGCGGCGCGCGCCTGGGCGCGGGCGGCGGCGGCCTGTTGTTCCCGCAGTTCGTAATCCCGCGGCTCGAGTTCCGCCACCACCGCGCCGACGCTGACCGCGCTGCCCAGGTCCACCGCCAGGGTCCGCAGCCGGCCGCCCACCTTCACGCTCAACGGGGCCTGCTCCCATGCCAGGAGCGAGCCCGTGGCCGGCACCGTGCGCTCCAGCGGGCGGGGTTGCGCCGGGACGGTGCGCACCTCCCGCGGCGCCGGGGCCTGCGCCGCGCCGGGGGAGGCGGGAGAGCGCTGGCATCCGCCACCGAGCGCCCAGGCGCCGGCCAGCAGCAGCCAGGCCCAAACCGGTGGTGTCACGCCGCACAACTTAGAACCGCCGGCGGGAAGGTAAATCCCAAACCGCGAGCGGGCGTGCGTTGGGGGCGCACCTTCGTTTCTTGCTGTTGCCGGGCCGGGCGTGGTGTGGACTTCCCCCTTCGCGGGCCTGGGCGGGCGGGGGGACGGTCAGATGTTTTCGCCCAGGCTGGGCAGCTCGGTCACGGGCAGTTTCTGCTCCGGCTCCAGGGGGGCTCGTTCGGTGGCCAGGACCCGGTAGTTGCGGATGTGGAAGGAGACCTTGCGGCCGTCCTCCAGGCCGAGCTGGGCGTACTCCTCTTTGGTCATGCGGGCGCGGATGATCAGGCCCGCCTCGGTTTCCAGCTCCACCCGCAGCATCACGCCCAGGAAGTAGGTGCGTCGGATGGTCGCGCGGTAGCGGTACTGGCCCAGGTCGGTGGAGACCGCCACGGCGTAGGGGCGGAAGCCGATGCGGAGGCGGTCGCCATCGCGCTGGCCCGGGGCGGGCACCTGGATTTCGCCCACCGTGGCCAGGCCGCCCCAGACCTCCGGCTCGAGCACGTTCATGACGCCGATGAAGCGGGCGACGAATTCGTTGACCGGCGATTCATAGACCTCGCGCGGGGTGCCGATCTGCTCGAGCCGCCCGCGGGAAAAGATGACGATGCGGTCGGCCACCTCCATCGCCTCCTCCTGGTCGTGGGTAACGAAGAGCGTGGTCACGTTCAGCTCGTGATGCAGCCGCACCAGCCACTCGCGCAGTTCCTGGCGGATTTTCGCGTCCACCGCGCCGAACGGCTCGTCCAGCAGCAGCACCCCCGGCTTGGGGGCCAGGGCGCGGGCGATGGCCACCCGCTGGCGCTGGCCGCCGGACAGCTGGTGGGGGTAGCGCCGCTCCAGGCCCTCCAGGCCGAAGAGGTGGAGCAGTTCCTCGACCCGCGCCCGGATGGCGCGCCGCCCCCATTTTTTGACCCGCAGGCCGAAGGCGATGTTCTTGAACACGGTCATGTTCTTGAACAGCGCGTAGCTCTGGAACACGAAGCCGATGTTGCGCGCCTGCACCGGCACCTCGTTCACCCGCTGGCCGCGGATGAACAGGTCCCCCTCGGTGGGCATCTCGAGGCCGGCGATCATCCGCAGCACGGTGGTCTTGCCGCCGCCGCTGGGACCCAGCAACGCCACCAGCTCCCCCTCCCGCACGGTGAAGCTCACCCGGTCCACCGCCACGGTGGCCCCGAAGCGCTTGCTCACGTGGCGCAGCTCGATGCTCATGGCCGGGCCGGGGCCGGGGCGACGTCGGCCAGCGCGCGTTCCATCCGCGCCCAAAGTTCGGCCGGTTCCTCCAGCCCCACGGAAATCCGGATCAGGTAGCGCGACACCCCGCAGGCCTCGGCCCATTCCAGCTCCGTGTAGTGGGCCAGCAGGGTGAACGGACAGGCCAGGGTGAAGACCGTGCCGAAGCTGGGCCCCTTGCAGACCTCCAGCCGGTCGAAGAGCCGCGGCGCCACCGCGGCGGCCTGCCGCGGCTCGAAGGTGATCAACGCCCCCCAGCCCCCGCCCGGCCGGCGCACCGCCTCGTAACTCTCACTGAATTCCCAGCGCGGATACCACACCCGCGCCACGGCCGGATGGGCGCGCAGCCGCTCGGCCAGGTACAGGCCGCCGCGGTTGTGGACCGCCATGCGCGCGGGGAAGCCCCGCACGCGCTCTTCCAGCACCCGGGCATCCTCGCCGCCGAGCAGTTCTTCATGACCGGCGGCCAGTGCGACCCGCAGCGACGCGTGGTGGGGCGAGCGCGGATGGCAGATCACCGCCCCGCCCATCGCGTCGGCGGTGCCGACCAGGTACTTCGAGAGGCTGGTGGCAACGAGGTCGGCCGGCCCGCTCAGGTCCGCGTTCAGGGGCGTGGCCGCCACGTCGTCCGCCACCAAGGGCACGCCGTGGGCGCGGAGCAGGGGGCTGAGGCGGCGCAGGTCGGCCGAGCCGAGCAGGGGGTTACCGGGGATTTCGCAGAAGCAGGCGGCCAGCGGCTGCCGCGTCAGCAGCGCGGCCAGGTCGTCCGCGATGCGGGCCAGGTCATGCAACAGGAACGCGCCGGCGCCGAACTTCTGCTGGAGCTTGAAGGTGTCCACATAGGGGAAACCGAGCTGGGCGGTGGGCAGACCCGGCCGGAGCTGCTGCACCGCGCGCAGGGCGGCAAATTGCGCGGCCATGCCGCTGGGGGCGAGGAAGACGTCGGCCTCGGCACAGTCGTACAGGTTGGCCAGTTGGCGACGGAGCGCGGCCCGACGCTCGGGAGCGTCGGCAGGTTCCGGCGCACCGTTGAGAAACGCCCCGGCCTGGCGCGTGGACAGGATCAGCCCGGTGTGCTGCCAGAAGGCCTTCAGGGCCGGCTCGCCGGCGGCGTCGGTCACCACGCCGGTAACGGGGCCGCGGCGCACCAGCTCGACCGGTGCCCCTGCGCTCTGTCGCACAAAGGCCGCCGCCTGTTCGGCCACCCGCAGCGAAGGGAAGGGCAGGCACGACCGGCCGGGGGCGAGGGCTTCGGCGACCGCGCGCACCGACGGGTGCACCAGGAAACGCGGGTAGCCACAGCGCAGGCGGGCCATCGTCTCGGGGCGTTTTTCCTCGTAGCCCACCACGTCGTCCCAGCGGGGCATGGCCACGGTGATGGCGTGGGGCGAGTCGGGCAGCGGGGTGCCCAGGTCCTCTGCTCGCCAGCGCGGGCGGGGGAGCAGGTCGGCGGCGGTCATCCGAGCACCTCCGTGAAGGCGGCCTCGAGGTCCGCCTGCAGGTCGGCGACATCCTCGATGCCCACCGAGAAGCGGACCAGGCTGTCGCTGATGCCGACGCGGCGGCGCACGTCGGCCGGGATGCTGGCATGGGTCATCGAGGCGGGGTGGCAGACCAGGCTTTCGACCCCGCCCAGGCTCTCGGCCAGGGTGAACAGGCGCAGGCGGCGGCAGAAGGCCAGGGCGATGCCGGCCGGGCAGTCCAGCTCGGCCACCAAGATGCCGGAACCGCCGCGCATTTGGCGGCGGGCCAGTTCGTGCTGCGGGTGCGACGGCAGGAAGGGGTAGCGGACCCGGCGCACGCCGCGGCGGGTTTCCAGCCAGGCGGCCAGGGACAGGGCGTTGGCGCTGTGCCGTTCCATGCGCAGGGCGAGGGTACGCTGGCCACGGGCGGTGAGCCAGGCATCGAAGGGGGAGGGTTGCAGGCCGAGGGCCTTTTGGGCGAAGAGCATTTTGTCCTGCCAGGCGGGGTCGTTGGTGGCCACGACGCCGCCCAGGCAGTCGCTGTGGCCGTTCACGTACTTGGTGGTCGAGGAGAGCGACAGCGTGGCGCCGAGTTCGAGCGGCCGTTGCAGGTAGGGCGAGGCAAAGGTGTTGTCCACCAGGACCGGTGTGCCGACCGCGGTGGCCACGCGGCTGATCCCGGCGATGTCCACGATCTTGAGCAGCGGGTTGGTGGGACTTTCCAGCCAGACCAGGGCGGGACGGCTGGCGGCCAGGGCCGGCCAGGTTGCCTCGCACGCCAGGTCCAGGTAGCGCACCTGCACGCCGAACTTGGCGAAGACGCGGTCGAAAAGCCGGTAGGTGGCGCCGTAGATGTTTTCCTCGGCCACCACCAGGTCACCGCTTTTGAGGGTGGAGACCACGGCCGTCATGGCCGAGACGCCGCTGGCGAAACAGGTGGCAAAGCGGGCGCCCTCGAGGGCGGCCACGCCCTCCTGGAGCAGGCGGAAGTTGGGGTTGCCCGAGCGGGTGTAGTCGAAGCCGTCGGGGTTGCGGTGGGCGAAGGTGGCGGTGAGGAAGACCGGCGGCATGACGGCGCCGGTGGTGCCGCCAAAGCCGCGGGCGGTGTGGACGGCGCGGGTGGAGAAACCGGTGGGGGAATCGGGATTCATGGCGCGGTTTCGGGGGGGGTCTGCTGGGCGCGGGCGAAGTCGCGCCGCTGCTTCCATTCGAGCAGGGATTTGAACACCAGGGTCAGCAGGGCCAGCCCCGCCAGCAGGCTGGCCACGGCGAAGGCCCCGGTGGCGTTGTACTCGTGGTAGAGCTTCTCCACCCGCAGCGGCATGGTCTCGGTCTGGCCGCTGATGTGACCGGAGAGCACGGACACGGCGCCAAATTCGCCCATCGCCCGGGCGTTGCACAGGATGATGCCGTAGAGCAGGCCCCACTTGACCGAGGGGAGCGTGACCTGCCAGAAGGTGCGCCAGCCGCTGGCGCCCAGGGTCAGCGCCGCCTGCTCCTGTTCGGTGCCGGTGGCCTGCATCACCGGGAGGAGTTCGCGCGCCACAAAAGGCACGGTCACAAACAGCGTGGCCAGCACGATGCCCGGCACGGCGAAGACAATGCGGACCTCGTGGGCATCCAGCCAGCGGCCCAGCGGACTTTGCAGGCCGAACAGGAGCAGATAAACCAGCCCCGCCACCACCGGGGAGACGGAGAAGGGCAGGTCAATGAGCGTCACCAGCAGCGCCTTGCCGCGGAAGTCGAACTTGGCCAGGGCCCAGGCAGCGGCCAGGCCGAAAAGGGTGTTCAGGGGAACGGCGAGGGCCGCGACGAACAGGGTGAGCCGCACCGCCGCCCGGGTGTCCGGTTCCTGCAGCGACCGCACGTAGGTTTCCCAGCCCCTGGCCAGCGCCTGATAAAACACGTTGACCAACGGGAGCAGCAGGAACACCCCCAGGAAGGCCACCGCCAGGGCAATCAACAGCCACCGGGCCGGTCCGGACTCGTCCGCGCCCCGCGGCGGGGGGGTGCGGGCGGCGAGACGGGAGCGGAGCGGACCGGCCATGTCAGTGTTGCCAGGCGCTGACCCAGCGTTCGAGCAGGTTGATGACCCCCAGCAGGACAAACGAGACCGCCAGCAGCACGGCGGCGATGGCGATGGCGCCGGGGTAGTCGAATTCCTCGAGGCGGATGACGATCAGCAGCGGCGCGATCTCCGACTCGAACGGCTTGTTGCCGGCGATGAAAATGACCGAGCCGTACTCGCCGATGGCCCGCGCCAGCGCCAGCGCAAACCCGGTCAGCACCGCCGGCAGCAGGGTGGGGGCGATGATGGTCAGGAAGGTGCGCAGGCGGCTGGCCCCCAGCGTGGCGGCGGCCTCTTCGACCTCGCGCTCGAAGTTTTGCAGCACCGGCTGGAGCGTGCGCACCACAAAGGGCAGGCCTACGAAGGTGAGGGCGATCACCACCCCCAGGGGCGTGTACGCGCCTTGCACCCCCAGCGGCACCAGCCACTGCCCCAGCCAGCCCTTGGCAGCAAAGAGGCTGGACAACGCCAGGCCCGCCACCGCGGTGGGCAGGGCAAAGGGGAAGTCCACCAACGCGTCCAGCAGCCGCCGCCCCGCGAAGCGATAGCGCACCAGCACCCAGGCCACCAGGGTGCCGAAGACCGCGTTGAGCAGGGCCGCCACCAGCGAGGCGCCGAAGGTAAGCCGATACGCCGCCAGGGCCCGCTCCGCTGTCGCCAGCCGCCAGAATTCCGCCCACGACAGGTCCAGCAACCGCCACAACAGCGCCGCCAGGGGCAGCAGCACGATCAACCCCAGGTACGTCAGGGTGTAGCCCAGCGTCAGGCCGAAGCCGGGGAGGACACGAAAGGTGCGGGCAGCCATGCGTTCAGCGGCTTCCTGCGGCGAAACCGGATCCGTGGCGGCGCGGGCCGAAGCTCACGCGCCGGGCGGGATCAGGTCGTCGAGCGAATCGCTTTCGATGCCGATGTCGGCGAACAGCCACGAGGAGAGATACCGTTCGCAGCACGAGGGCATGACCGCCACGATGAGTTTGCCGGCGTTTTCCGGGCGTTTGGCCACCTGGAGCGCGGCCCAGGCGATGGCCCCGCTGGAGATGCCCACCGGGATGCCTTCCTCGCGGTTGATGGCCTTGGCCACCGCCCCGGCATCCTCTTCCTTGACGGTGATGACTTCATCGAGGATGGCCCGGTTGAGCACCTCGGGAACGAAGCCGGCGCCGATGCCCTGGAGTTTGTGCGGGCCGGGCTGGCCGCCGGAAAGCACGGGGGAGCCTGCCGGCTCGACGGCGACGGCCTTGAGGGTGGGTTTGCGCGGTTTGATGACCTCGGCCACGCCGGTGATGGTGCCGCCGGTGCCGATCCCGACCACCACGATGTCCACCCGGCCGTCGGTGTCGCGCCAGATTTCCTCGGCGGTGGTGCGGCGGTGAATCTCCGGGTTGGCCGGGTTGGCGAACTGCTGGAGGATGACGCTGTTGGGAATGCGGGCGCGCAGTTCCTCGGCCCTGGCAATGGCTCCCTTCATGCCCTTGCTGCCCTCGGTGAGGACCAGTCGGGCGCCAAGGATTTTGAGCAGTTTGCGCCGTTCCAGGCTCATGGTCTCCGGCATGGTGAGGATGAGCTTGAGGCCCTTGGCAGCGGCCACAAAGGCCAGGGCGATGCCGGTGTTGCCACTGGTTGGCTCGATGAGGACGGTGTCCTGGTTGATGCGCCCGGAGCGGAGGGCGTCCTCGATCATCGAGACGCCGATGCGGTCTTTGACGCTGGCCAGGGGGTTGAAAAATTCGAGCTTGAGCACCACGTCGGCCACGGCGCCGTGGGCCTGAGCGACCCGGGGGAGCCGGACCAGCGGGGTGTTGCCGATGGTTTGGGTGATGTCGTCGTAGATGCGTGACATGGGTTTGGGGGTTGAGGCTCTGGGTGGGGAAGGGGGAAAAGTCGGCCGCCGCCGGCCTTCCGCCGCCGCGGGACCGCCGGCACCGCGTCCTTGAGTGGGGCGCCTGCGGCAGGCTCGAACCGGGCGGGCAGAGCGGTGTTCATGGGCGGAAAATCTGATCGAAGATGCCGCCTTCGGCGAAATGTTTTTGATGGGCCGCCCGCCAGCCGCCGAAGGCCTCGTCCACCGTCACGAGCCGCGGGAGGGGGGGGGAATCCGCGGCGGCGCTCACCTGCGTGCAGGGCCGGAAGTGATGCCGCGCGGCGATGGCCTGACCTTCCTCGCTGTACAGGTATTCGAGGTAGGCCCGCGCCAGCGCTTCGGTGCCGCGTCGCCGGACGTTGCGGTCCACCCAGGCCACGGGCGGTTCGGCCCGCACGCTCACCGAGGGCATCACCAGCTCGAACTGGTTGGTCCCCAGTTCTTTCAAGGCCAGGTGGGCCTCGTTTTCCCAGGTGATGAGCACGTCCCCGCTGCCCCGCTGCACAAACGTGGTGAGGGCGCCGCGTGCCCCGGTGTCCAGCACCGGCACGTTGCGGTACAGCCGGGCCATGAAGTCGCGGATGCGGGTCTCGTCGCCGTCGAAGGCGCTTTGCGCCCAGGCCCAGGCGGCCAGGTAATTCCAGCGCGCGCCGCCGGAGGTCTTGGGATTGGGGGTCACCACAGCCACGTCCGGCCGCACCAGGTCGTCCCAGTCCCGGATGCGCTTGGGGTTGCCGGGCCGGACACCAAACACAATGACGCTGGTGTAGGGGGCGCTGCGGTGCGGCAGACGGCTTTGCCAGTTGGTGGGCAACATCCCGCTGCGCTCGGCGATCATGTCCACGTCGTATGCCAGGGCCAGCGTCACCACATCCGCCGGCAGGCCCTCGATGACCGAGCGGGCCTGCTTGGCCGAGCCGCCGTGGGATTGCTGGACCAGGAGCACCTCCCCGGTCCTGGCCTTCCAGTGGCGGGCAAAGGCGGCGTTGAACTCGACGTAAAACTCCCGGGTGGGGTCGTAGGACACGTTCAGCAAACGCACCTCTCGGGCCCATGCCCCCCAACTCGCGACGATCCAGCCAGCAAGAAACAGCTCTCCCCATATCCGGCCGGCCCGGCGTTTCACGCCGGCTTTCAGGGACAAACTTTGGCAACAGGAAGACATGCTCCTGACCGGTCCCGCGGGTCGAGGGGTCATCCCCTGATTTGGGGCGCTGCCGGTACACGTGCCGCCCACGAAAGGCGGAGGCAATAACCGCCCCAACCCGGCGACCGCAAAAGCCAACCCATTCAAAGCGGATACATGACCAAGTCAAGCATGTTCATAATGATTCCTCCAAGCCCTCCGCAGCCGCCTGAACGCCGGTGCTTCCCAAAGTCTCCCGGCCGCCGCCACACCCTTTACCCAATCATTCCGCTGTGGCTTCGGGCGCCAGGTTGTCGGGTCGGGCACGGGAAGCCGGGTCTTCCGCCGGACTTAGCAAGGCGCAGAAGGCCTTGATCTGGCCGTGGGTGCCCAGCACCAGCAATTCATCCCCCGGCAGGAAATGGTCCTGCCCGCGCGGGGCCAGGTTGCGATGCCGGCCGCGGCGGATGCCGCCGATCTGCACGCCCACACGGCGGATCAGGTCCAGGTCCCGGAGCGGGCGACCGGCCAAGGGGCAGTCCTCGGGCACGCGCACGGCCTCCATGGTCAATTCATCGAAGTCTTTCGAGGTTGGGGTGGGGCGGGCGGCGGCGCCCAGATATTCGGCGGCGCGGCTCAATTGCTCCGGTCTGCCCAGTAACAGGAGCTTGTCCAGCGGGAACAGCACCGTGTCCGCGCCCGGGTTGGCCAGGCCGTAGCCCTGGCGGTCAATGCCCACCACCGAGCAATCGAATCGCGCCCGGATGTCCAGCTCGCCCAGCGTCCGCCCGGCCAGGGCCGAATCCGCCGGGAGGGTCACCTCGTCAATGTCCAGCCCCCAATCCGCGGTCGAGTCCGGCAGGGCGGCCGACCAGGCGGAGGTGGCGGTGGCGTGGGTGGCGCGGCGGAATTGGCGGCGCAATTCGACCTCGAAGCGGCTGTGGAGGCGGGTGAAGCGCTTGCGCAACAGCCACGCCAGGCCGGCCAGCATGGCCACCACACCGGCGGCCACGCTCAATTGCACCCCGCCCGCGGGCAGCAGGGCCAGGAGCCAGAAGGCCAGCCCCACCGCCGCCACGCTTTGCAACGCCACCACCAGCAGCGGGCGCAGGCGCATTTGACGCGGCGAGCCCTGGGTGGCGCTTTCCGCCACGATCATCGCCAATGCCTCCAGGTTCCGCCACAGCGCAATCAACGGCCCCGGAAACACCAACCCAAACGCCCCCCAAAAGGCATACGGCAGGACCTCTGCGGGCCAGCTTTCCGGCTCCAGGGCCTCCCGCCACCGCCGGTACAGCGGCCAGGCCGCCAGCAGCAACGCCGTTAAAAACAGCAGCAACACCGCCACCTGCAGCAGCCGTTTGGCGGTCAACCGCCACAGCACGCTGGCGCTGCCCCGGCTGCGCAACCGCGTCAGCCACTCATGATAAAACCCCACCCACGCCCCCAAGCGTGCCGGCAGGCACCGCGCCAGCCGTTCGCTCAACCGTTCACCGTGCCGGGTCAACAGCGGCGCCCCCAGCGAGGTCAGCAACGATGCCCCCACCGCCGCGGCATAAAAACCGGGCGGCAGCACCCCGGCGCTGACCCCCAGTTGGGCGATGAGAAATGAAAACTCCCCCATCGGCGTCAGGGCCAGCCCGGCCTGGAAGGCGTCGCGGGGCGGATTACCCACCGCCATGAACCCCACCGCCGACGCCAGCGGCCGCAATCCCCAGGCCAGCCCGGCCACCAACAACACCAACGGCCAGTCGGTGGCCAGCAGGCGGAAGTCCACCTGCATCCCCACCGCCACGAAAAACACCGCCCCGAAAATCTGGTGCAGCCCGTCGAAGGCCCGTTCCAGCTCCGCCTTGTAGCGCGTGCTGCCCACGATGGTCCCGAACACGAAGGCCCCCAACGCCAGCGAATACCCCGCCTGCACCGCCCCCCAGGCCAGCACCAGCAGCAACCCCGCCACCGTCAGCGTCCGCACCTCCGGCGCCGCCACCCGGCTCAAACGGTCCAGCACCCGCGGCGCCATCAACAACAGCCCCACCACCAGCGCCGTGACAAAGGCCCCCAGCCCGCCCAACGTGGTCAACACCCCTGCCGGCGGCTTGCCCCCGCCCAGATACACCAGCGAGGACAGCAACGTGAGCATCGCCACCGCCACCACGTCCTCAAGCACCGTCATCCCCAGCGCCAACTGCCCCGGCCGCTCGTGCGTGAGGTTCAGCTCCTCCAGGACCTTCCCGATGATAGCCGAGCTGGAAACCATCACCAGCCCCGCCAGAAACAGGCTCGCCGTCGGGCTCCACCCGATCGCCCAGCCCAGCAGCCGGCAGACGTTCAGCACGATCAGGGCGGCGAGGACGGTGGCGGCGATGATCGAAAAGCCCAGGTTGCGCAGCCGGTTGAGATTCAGGTTGAGCCCGATCCAGAAGATCAGAAACACCAACCCCAGTTGCGCCAGGGTCTCGACGCGATCCAGATCGGCCACCAGCGCAAACGGCGGCGTGTTCGGCCCGATCACCGCCCCGGCCATCAGGTAACCCACCACCACCGACAACCGCAGCCGCTGGCACAGCCAGGCCACCGCCCCGGCGACGGCCAGCACCACCGCCAGGTCACCTATGAGTTGAATGCCCGGCATGGCGCCTTTATGCTGCGGCCGCGGCACCCCGGCCCCGGCCGCAGCAGCCGGGCAGGCCGACCTTCCACGGCGGTGGCTCGGCGCAGAGCAGGGCCGGCGCCAGCCCGGGGGCGGGCACGCCGGCGGCGGCAACGGAGGAGGTTTTCAAAAAGCGGCGATGCGAGGCAACGGCAACGGATTCGGGAGCCGAGTTCATGTCAGTGGCGATAGGTTGGCGGCAGTCAAGGTCAGGGGTACGGACAGGTCAAGCCACGGCATCGGGCTGGCAGCAGCGACGCGGCGGTTTGACCCTTTGCCCCCGTCAGGTAGTTTGCACGATGTTTCAATTCAGGGTTCCCGGCGCCTTCCGCGCAGCCGCTTTGAAAACGAAGACTCCGCAGGGCGATCCGCAAAGCGCAATCACGTTTCGTCCATTCGCCCCCCATCGGCGCCGAATCCTACAGGCCAGGCTCCTGCCCCTGGCGGCCCTACTGGGGTTGGCGCTTCCGGCCACGGCGCAGAAGAGCTTTACACGCACGTCTTTCAACGCACCCGTGACCGATCCGAATTTCTACCGGGACTGGGGCCATCCGGCGCACTGGGATCCCCCCGGCGAAGGTCCCCCGGGCGCCAGAGACTCCGCCACCATCATTGCCGAGGCGACCCTGGTTTCGTCCGGCGTCACGGTCAACGAGCTCACACTGGCGGGCCAGGCCGTCTTCGGCCCGGGGCCGCTGGAGGTGAATTCGCGGCTGATCCTGGCCGACGCGCGCCTGATTGATGCGTACCCAACGAAGGCGACTAATTTCCCCGGCGGGCCCTTCCTGGTTCGCATGTGGGGGGAAACCTCGCTGTTCGGCAGCAACGTGGTTGCCCTGCGGCTCCACAACTACGGCGTCGCCCGGTCGTTGAACACCCGAATGAGCGCGCAGTATCCCACCTACGGCCCGGCGGGCGACTACGGCGCCACCTGGGTCAACCAACCGGGGAGTGAGTTGCGAATCGAGGGGGACTCCTACTGGAACCACAATCACCTACTCAACCACTTCGCCACTTTCACCAATGAACTCGGCGCTGCGGTCGTCATGTCGAACGCCATCCCGCCGGCCACCGCGACCATCGAGTGGCGCCTGCACAACGACGGGCTCATTGACGTGCGGCAGGGCACCTTGAGTTTCAAGAATCCCACCCGCCTCAACGGTCCCATGCGGGTGTCGGCGGAGGGAGTTTTGCAGCTTGAAGCGGTGGTCGTGGACCGGGTGGAAGTCGGGCCGGCCGCCACCTTCCAGGGCGCCGGCACGGTGGTATTCGAGGGCGATGCGCGTCAGCCGACGTTTGATTTCGAAGGCGCGCGGGTCGTCGAGGCCGCGTTGTCCATGACGAATGTGAGGATCTCCGGCGACGCGCTGATCTTCGCCCGCCCGGTGCACTGGGGCGGATGGCGCGGCACCGCCTGGAGTGG
The DNA here is from genome assembly GCA_037439785.1 of Verrucomicrobiales bacterium. Classification (GTDB taxonomy): domain Bacteria; phylum Verrucomicrobiota; class Verrucomicrobiia; order Limisphaerales; family J093; genus DSVZ01. The sequence continues at coordinate 41,844 of JBBIVJ010000029.1, forward strand.
ACGCGAGCCGGTCCAGTTCCTTGTCGGCGGCCGCGGCCGCGGCCAGGTGGATCGGCCGGTCGTGAACTCGGGTGTGTTCACCGATGACAGCATTGTTTCAAGGTTCGGTGCGTCCTGGGTGAACATCCCACCCGGCAGTTACACCGTGGCCCCGCAGCTCTCAGAATTGGTGGGCACCGCCGGGGGCTGGATGACCAACGTGCCGCCCGTGAGCATGTTTCTCTTCGAGAACTCGATCCTGATGTGGCATCTCATGAACCAGGGCGCGGTGCATGTGCAGCCCGGAGCGGGAACCCGCATCGCCAGCATCGCTGGCGATTTTCATCAGTACGCGCCCGGCCAGACCTACCTGCACGCGGGCATCCTCTCCGTCTCCAATCTCATCGCGGGCGGGCACATCTACGGCTCCGGCAACATCACCTGCTACCACGCGCTGGTCAGCGCCGTGCTGTCGCCGGCCTCGGCCAGCGGGCCTTTCGGGCGCCTCCAGATCCACAGCGTCGGCACGCGCAGCATCGGCCCCACCAATCGAATCGTGCTCGCGCCCGAGACCGTCTTCGAGGTGGACCTCGGAGCGCCGGGAACGACCAACGATTTCTTCGACATCGCGGCGGCCTCGAGGAGCGCGTCGCCGGTCATCGCTGGCCGGATCAACGTCCGCGCCCTGACCGGCTTCGGCCCCGGCGTGTTTCCGTTTTTCCAGTATTGCTGCGGCAACACCGTCAGCCACAACCTGCGCTTCGGCGACGTGCCCCCCGGCTACCGTTTCGCGCTGGCCACCAACACCACCACCCGCGTCTTCTCGATCGTGGTCACGCGGCCTGAAACCCCGACCGCCACCCTGCGCCGCGGCGATGGGGAGGCAATCGCCCTGGACATCTCCACGCTGGCCGGCCTGCCGTATCGCGTGGAGTACACCGATGCCCTCCCGCAGCAGCCCTGGCAGCCATTGACCAACTTCACCGGCGACGGCCAGACGCTCATGCTGCCCGTGGATCGCGCCGCGCCCGGCCGCCTCTTCCGCATCACGGAAGGGCCGTAGCCCGGGGGCCGCCGGTTCGGCGCTTGCCCTCTTCCGCGCCACACACCACAACACTGGGCTGCGAGCGAATCTCCCCCGCCAGCCTCACTCGCACAGTCGAGGTCAACGCCTCATTGGCAACCGCGACCGCGCCGGCTATCCTCCGCCGCATGAATATCTCTGGTTTTCGAGCCCGATTTGTCCTGCCGCTCTTGACGGGCTGGCTGCTGGCCGGCCTGGTGATCGCCCAGGAGATGGCGGAGAAGACGCCGCAGGAGGTCCTCGGCAGCGCGGTGGGCAGGATGATGACGCTCATCGAACCACCGGCAGACGCGGCACCCAGGACGCTGGCGACCACGCTGCGAATCGTCGAGGCCCAAGGACTCGGCCGCGACCTGGCCGGGCGTTCAGCCCAGATCGCCTTCCAGGCTCCGGACAAGCTCACCCTCACCGTCGAGATCGAGGGCCGCGAACTCCAGGCCGGCCGCAACGGCCAGGAACTCTGGGTCTTCGCCCCGGGCAAGAAGTTTGGCGTCGTGGGCGTGCCCGAGGTACCCCGCTTCCAGACCCGGCCCGGGAGCGTGGACCGCACCCCGCTGCCGCCCTTCAAGCTGCCGCTGCCCCGCGAGCAACTGCTGCTGCTGCCGCTGATGTTCCAGCTCGAAAGCCTCCCGGCCGAGCGCGTCGGCGACGCCCCCTGCCGGGTCGTGCGCGGCCGGCCCCAACCGCAGGCCCGCGAGGCCCTCAAGCTGCCCGAGGGCGAGTTCACGCTCTGGGTGCGGGAAAGCGATTCGTTGCCCGTGCGCCTGCGCCTGGCCGACACCCGCGGCCACGCCCTCACCCTCGAGGCGGCGGACCTGAAACTGATGCCCCCCTGGCCGGCCCACGCCTGGCGGCTCCAGGCCGGCAACGTCTTCACGATCGAAAAGGTCGCCCGCGCCCACCTCGAACGCTTCTTCCCCGCCGCCGCGTCGCTGTTGACGCTGCACGTACCGCCGCTGGGGCCGGCCACCGGCCAGCGCCGCCTCCTGGCCACCGAAGGCGCCGGCCGCCTCGAGGAGCACGACGGCACCCGGGTGCTCTTCCTCAAGGGCTCGCCCGAGGACATGGGCTGCCAGCACGGTGTACTGCTGCGGCGCCAGGTCCGTGACCTGGTGGACAAAATCCTCTACGGCGTGGGCGTGGGCAGCAGCTTCGAGAAGGGCCGCTGGTTCTTCGGCGAAATCGAACAGGCCCAGGCGCGCCTGATGCCCCACGTGGACGAGCGGTACCTGCGCGAGATGGACGCCCTGGCGCTGGCGGCGAACCTCGACCGGGAGGAGGTCCGGCTGGCCAACTTCTTCCCCGAGCTTTTCCACTGCAGCGGCTTCGCCGTGTACGGCCGCGCCACCGCCGACGGCCGCCTCTACCACGGCCGCATCCTCGATTACCTGCGCGGGGTGGGCCTCGAGCCCAACGCCGTCGTCATCGTCCACCAGCCCGACTACGGCCACGCCTGGGTCAACGTCAGCTACGGCGGCTTCATCGGTTCGGTCACCGCCATGAACGCAAAGCGCATCTCGATCGGTGAAATGGGCGGGCGCGGCGAGGGCCTCTGGGACGGCAAGCCGATGGCCCAACTGGTCCGTGAAGTCATGGAAAAGGCCTCCACCCTCGACGAAGCGGTCGAGATCATGCGCCGCGGCCCGCGCACCTGCGAGTACTACTACGTGATCGCCGACGGCAACACCCGCCGCGCGGTAGGCATCGCCGCCACGCCCGAAACCTTCGAGGTGGTCCAGCCCGGCCAGACCCACCCGCGCCTGCCCCACGCCATCGCCGACGCCGTCCTGATGAGCGCCGGCGACCGCTATGAAAAACTCGTCGAACGCGTCCGCGCCGCCCACGGCCGGCTCGATGCCGAGGGCGCCCGCCGCCTGATGGACCGCCCCGTGGCCATGACCTCGAACATCCACTCCGTGCTCTTTGCGCCGGAGACGCTCGACTTCTGGGTCGCCAATGCCGACTCGCAAAACGTCGCCAGCCACACCCGCTACACCCACTACAATCTGGCCGAATTGCTCCGCAGCGCCCCAGCCGAACCGGCGCCCCAAACCGCCGCCCGGTGAACCCGCCCGCGCCTGCGCCATGTCCGCCCACTGGACCCGCCTGCTGCGCCTGGCCCAGGAGGAGGTGCGCGGCACCCTCCGCCGCCTGCCCCGGCGGCTGCGCCCCCACGCCGAGCGGCTGCCGGTGGTCTATGAGCCCCGGCCCAATGACGCCATCCTGGCCGACGGCTGGGAGCCGGACCTGCTGGGCCTGTTTGTGGGCAAAAGCTTCGGCGAAGAGGACAGCGGCCATGCCGACGTGCCCCCGCAAATCCTGCTTTTCCTCGAAAACCTCTGGGACTTCGCCGAGGGCGATGAGGCGGTGTACCGCGACGAAGTCCGCACCACTTACCTCCACGAACTGGGCCATTACCTCGGCCTGGACGAACTGGACCTCGAGGAACGCGGGCTGGATTGATCCCCGCCGCCCGGCCATGCTCGGCCCATGCGCATCCACCGCCGCCCAAGCCTTGCCCCGGCCGCGGCGTGGGGCTGCCTCGGCGCCCGCTGCCTGATGTCCGCCGCCCCCGCCGCCGAACTGCCGCCCGTCGAGCCCGCCCGCCAGCGTCTGGTGGACGCCGCCGTGCACCACGCCCGCGCGCAGTTCACCCACCCACCGTTACAGGCCGAGGAACTGGCCGTGACCCTGGTGGACCTGACCCGCCCCGGGGCGCCGGCACGCGGCAGTTACCGCGGCGACGTGCCGATTTACCCCGCCAGCGTGGTCAAGCTGTTTTACCTGCTGACCGTGCACCACTGGCTCGAGGACGGCCGGCTCGAAGACACCTCCGAGCTCCAGCGGGCGCTGCGCGACATGATCGGCCTCTCCTACAACGAGGCCACGCACTACGTGGTGGACCTGCTCACCGACACCACCAGCGGCCCGGAGCTGCCGGAGGCCGAGTTGCGCGCCTGGTTCGACAAGCGCAACGCGGTCAACCGCTACCTCGCTTCGCTCGGCTACACGAACATCAACGTGAACAAAAAACCGTGGTGTGAAGGTCCCTACGGCCGCGAGTCCCAGGCCATTCGCGCCTTCGAGCCCCGGCGCAACCTGCTCACCACCGATGCCACCGCGCGCCTGCTCGTCGAGATCGTCACCGGCCGGGCTGTCACCCCCCAGCGCTCGGCCGCCATGCTCGAGTTGATGCGGCGCGACCCCGCGGCCCGCCCCGCCGACCCGGACGACCAGGCCCTGTTCAGCGGCCCGGCCCTGCCGCCCGGCGCGCGGCTCTGGTCCAAGGCCGGCTGGACCAGCGAGACCCGCCACGATGCGATCTACGTCGAGCTGCCCGACGGCCGGAAGTTTGTCCTGATCATGTTCACCGTGGGCCATGCCCAAGAACGGGGCATCCTCCATACCCTCGTCCGCGCCGTGGTCGAAGGACTCCCGGCAGCAGCGGGGGGCTAGCGGCCGATGCCATCCGGGTAGTTTTCCGCCCGTCCCGGGGCCGGGACCGTGGTCCGGAGCCCCTCCTCCATGCCGGGCAGCGATATTTCGCTTGCTTCATGGACTCCTTCAGACATGATGTTGGAGTCAGTTGAAGCTCCATCCCGTTCCCGCCCCTTCCCCGGCTTCGGGCCGGCGGAGAGGGTCGGGGTCTTCCTCTGCGGGGATTCGGCGGGCAGGGGGGCTGGCCGCGGCGGCGGCTCTGCTGGGGCTGTGCGGGTGCCTTTATCTGCCTTCCTCCTCCGGCACCGGCCGGGTGCTGGTGGTGGGCATCGGACTGGTCAGCATTCACGACCGGACCAACCGGGCCGTGGTGGCCACCAGCACGCAAGTGCTGGGGTTGCAGGTCAGTGATCGGCCCGGCCTCAAGCTCGGCCTGGGCTACGCCTCCGGCGTGGTCACCACCGTCAGCGACGGCGCCGAGGACGTGCGCGCCGAGGTTTCCCACTGGCCGTGGGGGCCGCTGAAGATCGAGGTGGACCGCGCCCGCTTCACCGGCCTGACCAATGTTTTTCCCCTCCACACAACTCCATCCCCATCGAACCCCGAATTCCCATGAACCCAACCTCCCTCCCCGCCCCTGCCTTCCCCGTGACCCGCCGGCGCGTTCCGCTCACCCTGGTGGCGGCGCTGGCCCTGGCCACGCTGGCGGGCGGCTGTTCGATTGACCGCCACACCGTGATTGCCTCGACCGGCACCACCCTCGGCGTCGAGCTGACCCAGGACCCGGCCACCCAGTCGCCACGGATGAAAGTGGGCTACAACCGCGCCGAGCTGGCCCTGGTCCCCTCCAATCGCTCGGCCCACAAGGACCCCGGCTCCCGGCTGGGGGCCGCCTTGTGTGAAAAATGCGCCCGCGGCGAAAGCGGCTGCCTGACCCCGGAGCGGTGCAAGGCGGCGCGTCAAAACACCCGCGATGGCGGGGCCACGGACACTGCCGAGGTGCTCATGGAAATCCGCATGCAGGGCGGCATCCTCTTCAACGGCATCCAGGACGCCGGCCTGTACCAACGGCTGGCCGTGGGCAAGACCGCTGTCCAACAGCCCGGTGCCTCGCTGATGTTTGCCCGCGACCAGAAAGGCGAGATCAGTGCCGAGGCCGCGCCCGCGGTCCAGCAGGCCGTCGGCGCTTCCCCGGCCGTCATCCAGACCACCTCCGCCAGCATCCTGGGACGGGCCGAGCTGCGGGAGGCCTTCGTCCGCTACCGCGATGCCGGTGACCAAGCCACGTTGGCCAAGTTTGAAACCGCCGCCCTGGCGGCCGGTTACAAGGCCGAGGGCGGCCGGACCGCCTTCCAGGCTTTCGTCAGCGACGCCGCCGCCAGCCCGGACAAGATCGAGCTGGTCCGCAAGTCGCTCGAATCCCAGGGCGTCAAGCTGACGCCCTGAAGCCCGCCCGCCCACCCTCAACTCCCCCTCCCATGATCGAAACCAAAGTCATCGAATGGACCCCCGCCCCCGGCATGGACGACGCCACCCAGTTCGCCGCGCTCTATGCGGAAATCGAAAATCAAGCCTTTGGCGGCTGGTGGTCCGGCGGCGCGTTCAAAGTGGCCGGCGTGTGGAAACTGGTCTTCCAGCGCGACCGGGCGAGCTGAGCCGGCGGGCGCCGCGCGGTACTTTCCCCCGGCCGGTGCCGGGCTTTCGATCCGCGACCTTCGACCTGCGACGCGATCTGGCCTGCCGGCTGGGGCGGTGGGCGGTCGCGCTCGGCATGGCGGGGGCGGGGTGGGGGGCGGACTTTGCCCCCGACCCGGCGGTGGTCAGCCGCCCCCAGGCCATCGCGGCTGACGGGCGCGTGGGGGTGCCGTTGCTGTGCCCGGTGGTGCCGGACACCAACCTCACCCTCGAAATCGAGCTGGTCGCGTTCCGGGACCCCCTCAGCGGCGAAACCCTGCCGGTCACCTGGAGCCTGCCGGGCCTGGTGGACAGCCCCCGCGCGGACCGACACCGCCTGACCGTGCCGGCCGGCCGGGCGAGCCTGGAGCTGGTCCTCCACGCCCCCGCGCCGGCACACACCAACGTCTTCGAGGGCGCCCTGCGCCAGCGGCACAACGACGGGCCGTGGACGCGGCACCCGCTGAGTGTGCGGCGGCGTGCGGTGCCCCGCCCGGCGGGGGTGGCGCTGGACACCCACCAGCTCGAGGCCTCGCAGGTGCGCCCGTGGTGGGCGGTGGTGCGGGACTGGTTCCCCGGCCGGCCGGTCGGGATGGGGCGGTTCACGGGGCGGGTGCGGGAAAAGAGCGGCGGCCTGCCGCTGCTCGGCTTGACGGTGCGCCAGGACCGGGTGCCCCAGGCGCCGGCCGGCGGGTGGTCCCCCGCGTACGGCCGGACTGAATCCAGGACCCCGCGGCCCGCGGCCGGCTGGAGGCCCTGCTGCGCGAGTGCCCGCCCGAGCCGGCGGACAACCTCGAGGCCCTGACGCGCCGGGAGGAGGCGTACGCCCGGCTCAAGGTGCGCTGGGAACGCCGCGAGGCACCGGAGTTTGCCGCGCTGTGCGCCCACACCGGGTCCATTGAAAATCCCTTCCGACAGGCGGACGCGGCCGTGTGGTCCGGCCTCGAGGCTGCCGCGCAGGCCGGCACGCTGCTGGTGCGCGTCCCGGCCGAGGGCCAGGCGTTTCACGATCTCCGTTTCCAGGTCACCAGCGGGCTGTCCGGGCTGGACGAAACCTTCCTCTTCAAGCACGGCCTGAGCTGGGATTGGGAATGGACCTTCACGCCGCAGCCGGCGGCGCACCGCCCGGCGGCGCGGCGATGGTGGTGGGTGGGCTGGCTGTTGTCCCTGCGCGACAAGATGGGCGGAACCCCCGCGGCCGTGAGCCGGGTGGAAACCACCCAGGGGCCGTGTCTGGTGCAGTTCGCGCCGGGCCCGGGCACGCTGCGGGTGCGGGTCCGGCTCCGCCACGGCACCCGGGAGCTGAAGCTGGACGGCCCGGTGGTGGCGGTGGGCGAGGCGCGGGAGTTTGGCCTGCTGCGGGGCTTCGGGGAGATCGAAGTCTGGTCCACACTGGTGGCACTGGGGCTGGCACTGGTCAGCGGTCTGGCGGCACGCTTCTTCAACGTGCCCACCTTCGGCACGCCGACGGATTACTTCAGCCTGTTCCTGTGGGGCGTGGGGGTGGACCAGGCCAAAAACGCCTGGCAGACCTTTTCCACGTATTCGAGCCCCCCGCCGCGGCCGGGGACTGCCGGTTGAGGCGGCGGGAGCGCCGCGCGTCGCGACGGGATTGGCGCCGCCGCCGCCGCGCTGTCGGCCTCAGGCCAGCCCGAATTCCTTCCGGTTCTGCTCGCAGGAGACAAGCACCGGGCGGTCGGGCACGCGGGCCCGCAGCCGCGCCTGTTCGTCCGCGGGCGCCGTCAGCGGCAGGGCCACCTGGCCGCCCTCGGCGGCGGAGCGCTGAAGCGCGAACATGACTTCCGCCCCAAGGGCGGCGTGCTCGAAGTGGCAGGGATGGACGCGGCGCTCGTCGTCCAGCCAGTCGGCCATCTGCTCGATGTAGGGCGGCATGTCCAGGTCGTAGTTCATCGCCCCTTCGCCCGACTCGTAGCCGCGGCGCCGGCTCACCGCGCGCCAGCCGCCGTTGGTGAGCACTTCGGCGAAGCCCTCGGTGCCCTGCGCGCCGAGGCGATTCTTGCCCCACCACTTGGCCACCTCCGGCTGGTCGGGCGCGCCGGCGCCGCATTCGTAGATGCCGCGGACGCCGTTGGCGTACTGCACGAAACCGGCGAGGTAGTCGGGCGAGGGGTGGTTGTCGGTGAACTTGGACCGCCCGGCCGCCTGCGCCAGGGCCCACGCGCCGGGGGCGTAGTCGTTGAACCACATCGAGTAGTCAATCAGGTGGCTCAACATGTGAGTCATCCAGCCGGTGGCCGTGCCATAGACGGTGTGGACGCGCCCCAGCGCGCCACTGGCGACGAGGTCCTTCACCGCCTGGTAATGCCGACCGTAACGGTGTTGGTGGCTGACCACGGCCCTGACGCCCGCGCCGCGGAGCAGGTCGCGGATGCGGAACAACTCGGCGCTGGTGAGGGCCACCGGTTTTTCAAAGGCGATCAGCCGCGCCCCGGCGGCCACGCCCGCCTCGATGAACGGCAGGCGCAGGTGCGGCAGGGTGCAGAAGCAGAAGACGTCGGGTCGCAGCTCCCGGGCCAGCGCCGCGGCGTCGGTGCCGGTGCGGGGCCGGCCAAACCGGGCGGCAGCCGCTTCCAGCCGGGCGGGATCAATGTCGCACAGGCCGACGAGGCGGAAGCGGGGGTTGGCGTGGAAGGTGGCGGCATGGTGGAGGCCCCGTTTGCCGAGGCCGACGACCAGGACGGTGTAGGGGGTCATTGTGGTGGTATTTGTTTTGTCTCCCTCGCTCAGTGCATCCCTGACGGGCCAGGTTTTTCCGGTTGAACCATCGGGTGTGTAAAACCCACCCAACTGTCGTCAGCTTTCGCTGGTGATCCGTTCCAGAAAATCGTGGAGACGATCCGTTTCAAAATATGGACAGAAAAGCTCGCATACCTCGTTGCCGATTCGGAGAGATGTCTCGTCCCACTCCTGTTTGTCAGGGTCGTAAACCATTGCCCGCAAGAGTTGGCGATTGCGGCGGAGCAGGTCGCTCCAACGGAATCCCCACTGCTCCATGTAAGGCAGGAGTTGAGTCCGGCGGCGGACTACGTGCCAGGCCACAGGCTGTTTTCCCTCGATCAAGTAATCTACCCGGATTCGTTTCTCAATGAATCCTTCGAGCTCGACGTTTTTCCGCGGCTCCAAGTGCCGTTCCTTGAAGACCTGCTGCAAAGTGCGGTCGGCCCGGCTATGTGTCGGCGAGGAGGGTTCAAAGCGGTAAACCAGGTGAGCGATGCTGACCAGTGATTCCGCGAACAGTTGCAAATCGAGCGCTTCGAGAGGCAGACGTAGTTCCCGGCGCAGTTCGAGACCGTCGCGCTGCAACTCGTAGGTCCGGATCCGCTCCTCCAGCAGCGTGCCGGTCTGGCCGGCTTCAAACTTGATGCCGCGCTCCAACAACGTACCGAGCGTGCGCCCCTGATCGCTGGCGATCGCCCGCGTGGTGGAAACCGGCTCGATGCACACCTCCACCTGCCATCCGTCGGGGTACATCAGGGGCAAGGCCGGCGCCACACCGCGCGGCGTCTCGGCCACGTCTGTCTGGTCTTCCCAAAACTGCCGCAACACTTCGCGGCAGGCTTCAACGCTCAGGAGTTCGAGGGTCTTCACAGCAACTCTCTGCTTGGCTTAGGCAGTTCAATGTTCCATCGCTCCGAGACTTTCCGCAAAAAGTCCACCAAATCAAGGAGCTCAAAAGCAGCCAATGACTCGTGTCGGTTGTAGTTGTCGTGCCCTGTCGGCAGGTTGGGATCAATGACGTTTTCATGCCAGCCTCTGGGGATTCGCGTTCTGTAAAAGCGTGCGCGCTTTGTGTGCGAATGACCACTGCCCCGCACCTGTTGGTCGGCCAGGGTGAGGGAAGCTTCGTACGTCGCCGGTTCGTCATAGCGTCCGGCGGTGATGTGCAACCTCAAATCCAAGAGCGACCCGTCCTTGAGATCAAGATCGAGATCCAATACCCCGCTCTTTTCTCCATAACTCTTGAACTTCAAGGACTGGCCTTCGCGAACGATCTTGGCAGCCTTTACAATCTCAGTGATCTGATACGACCGGTAGCGAAAATTCATCCGGTAGAACGCCTCTGATTGCGCGGACAGCCGTAGTTTCGCGACCCAACAGCAAGGCCACTAGCTGCAGCTCGCGCACGTCTGCCCGCTTTGCGCCGGGCCGGGGCCGGCCGGGGCCTCGGCCGCGTGGCGGGCGTCCCACTCGCGGACCTTGGCGATGACATAGTCCACCTCCTCGGCGGCCAGCTCGGGGTACATGGGCAGGCTGATGCAGCAGGCGGCGTTGGCCTCGGCATTGGTCAGGGGACCGACGAGGCGCGCGCCCTTGCCCCAGGGGAAGCCGGCCTGCTGGTGGATGGCGATCGAGTAGTGCGTCTTGGCGTCAATGCCCTGTTGGACCAGGAAGTCCAGCAGCGGGTCGCGCCACTCCGTCTTCTTGGTCTCGATGACGTAGAGGTGATAGACGTGCCGGTAACCGGGCAGCTCGACCGGCAGGTCAATCGTCCGGCAATCCTTCAGCCCGGCGGTGTAGCGGGCGGCCCATTGGCGACGCAGGTCGTTCCAGGCGTCAATGTGCTTGAGCTTGGCGCTCAGGACACCGGCGTGCAGGTCATCCAGCCGGCTGTTGAAGCCGAAGGAGTGCACGTTGCGCTGGTTCGAGCCGTGGTTGCGGAGCTTGCGGATGCGGGCGTCAATGTCCGGGTTGTCGGTCACCACCGCGCCGCCGTCGCCGAAGGTACCGAGGTTTTTCTGGATGATGAAGCTGGTGGTGGCGGCGTCGCTCAGTTCGGCGATCTTAAAGCCCCGGCCGTGGGCGCCGATGGCCTGGGCGTTGTCCTCGATGAGCTTGAGCCCGTGTTTGTCAGCGATCTTTTTGATGGCCAGCATGTCGGCGCACTGGCCGTAGAGATGGACCGGGATGATGGCCTTGGTGCGCGGGGTGATGGCAGCCTCGATCTTGTCCGGGCAGATGCACTTGGTTTTGGGGCAACAATCCACAAAGACGGCCGTGGCGCCGGCAATCCAGATGGCCTCGGCGGTGGCGAAGAAGGTGTTGGGATGGGTGATGACCTCGTCGCCGGGGCCAATGCCCAGCGCCATCAACGCCAGCCAGATGGCGTCGGTGCCGTTGCCCACGCCGATGGCGTAGCGGGTGCCCGAGTAGGCGGCCAGCTCGGCCTCGAACTGCTTGAGCATCGGCCCCTGCACGTAGTTGCCGCTGAGCAGGACCTTCTGGAGGTTGGCGTCAATCTCGGCCTGGATGTTCCGGTACTGGCGGACGTGTCCGTAGAATTCAACTTTCATGGTCATGCGGTCGGTTTCGTTGAGCAAAACTGGGGTTGCGGCCCCGGCACTGACAAGGCTTTTCTACCCGCCGCCCCCCGTGGGCCCCGGTCGAGCCCTGGCCGGCGGCGCGGCGCGCGCTTCAAGGCCCGGCCTCCCCCCAGCGAAAATCATCGAACACCGTCACGCTGTCGGCCTTGGTCCACAACCCCACCCGCCCCGCCTCCGGGAAGGTCGGGTCCTCGACCTGGAACAGCTCCCGCCCCTCCAGAAACACGTGAAACCGTGCCCCCTCGAATTCCACCCGCAGCGTCTGCCACGCGCCGGAAGGCACCTTCGCCTCCACTCCATAACTGCCCGGCCGCCCCAGCGGCGCCAGCGGGGTACGCCGGCCGTTTTCGACCTTGTAGAGCACCACGTTGGCCTCGAGCGCATTGGCCCGGCAGAGGTAGTAATGGGCGGCGTCCCGTGCCCGCCAGACCACACCCGCCGCCCGGTCCACCTCCCCGCTGACCGGCTTGAACTTCACCTCCACAAACCCGTCCCGTACGCGCGCCCCCTCCCACAGGCAGAGCGGGAAACTCGGCCGCGGCACCCGCCCGGCCTGGACCAGCACGCGCGGCGGACTGGGGGCGGTCGGGTCGGCCATCACCTGCCAGACCGGCGTGCCTTCCCCGGTGATGGTGCAGGTCCAACCCGCAGGGGGTTGTCCCACCTTTTCCGCTTCGAAGGTCAACAGCCGCTCCGCCGCGCCGGCGACCACCAGCCCGGCCGCACCCCACACGGCGACGAACCGAAATCCACCCGAGGCTTTCACGCCGCCAGCCTACCGCAAGGCCCGGTCGCGAAAAGCCCGATGACAATCGGTGCAGGTCTGGCCGACCACCTTGAACTGCCGCGCCAGCGCCTCGGGATCGAGCACCCCGGCCTGGAACAACCCCGCCAGGGCGCGCGCCTCCTGCTCCGCGTGGTCGAACTGCCGGGCCAGTTCCTCGCCCGCCGCAACCACCTCGGGAAACCGCCGCGACTCCGCCAGCCGCTCGGCCAGCCGCAGCGCTTCCCGGGCGGGCACCAGGTCCGGCTGGTCCGGGGGCGTGCGGTAACCCGCGGCCGCCACCGCCTTCAAATGATCCCACGCCCGGTCCACCGCCACCATCGCCTGGATCAGGTCGGTGGTGCGGGCCACCTCGGGAAAATCCGTCGGCACGCGCGCCAGCGCCGCGGCGGACGGCGGCTCCCAGCGGCGCACCGTCTCAAAAAGACCGGCGTAGTTTGTGGACGTCCCCGCCGTGCGCAGCCACTGCTCGGCCTGCTCGCGCGACCAGCCCCAACGGCTGCGCGCCATCACCGCGGCGGCCGCCGGCCCGCGATGTTTGCCGTGGTGGCAATGCACAAAAACCGGCCCCGGCAACACCTCCACCGCCCGCGCCAGCCGCCCGCACGCCTCCTCCGAAAAACCGTGATAGCCCAGCGGCAGGTGCACGTAACGCTGCCCGTGGCGCCGCGCCGCTTCGACGTCCGGCGTCGCCCCGTCCACGCTCACGACGGTCTTAACCCCCAGTGCCACCAGTTGAGCAAATGCCTCCTCCCCCTGCGGCTCGCCCCCAGAGTACAGCCCCGGCGCCATACGAAACAGGTTCTCAATGGCCCGTGAAGGAATCGGCTCCGGCTGACTGGTCCCCGCCGCGGTCGCAGGGGAGGGGCTGGCGGCGTGCCGGCCACCCTCCGCGCCGGCCAAGGGGGCGGGCGCAGACAACGCGGCGGGTGCGGCGGGCGCCGCCGCCGGCGGGGCAGGCGCCGCTGCGGCAGGGCGAGCCGATTCAGTCTCACCGACCCCTGCGGCAAGGCCCCACCAGCCGGCCAAAACCGCCAGTCCCACGCGCCGCCGCCATTGCCGGTCCAGCCTCCACAACGTTTTCATGGGACAAGGCTAGCCGCTCCCCTCACGCGCTCAACCCCCAACCGCCGCCGCGGGGCGAGGTCGAAGGCCGGAATCGGTTACCCTGTGCCGGAGACGGGGGAGCGCAGCGCCACAGCCGCCGCCGTCGCCGTCCCGCTTGCCTGTCTGCCGGCTCTGGCCGGCTTGAAATGCAGGGGCAACCAACCCATCCCGCCAGCCTGACAGCCCCGCGGTCTGGAAGCTGGGCGGCGGCCGGCGCTCCGGTGCGCGCCCGTCCCACCTGAAACTCAACCCTCCGCTGGTCTCTCCCCGATCGCCCTGATCGTCAGGGGAAGGCAATTGCAAAAGTCACCCGTGAGCGGTAGACATTAATCACATGGACCTGCAAGCAATCCGCGAGGCGCTGCATCGCCGGCCTTTCGAGCCCTTTTCGATTCGGTTGGCAGACGGCCGCTCTTTGCCGGTCCCCCATCCCGATTTCGTGGCCGTTGGTCCACGCCGGCTTGTCGTGGTCACCGAGGACGATTCGTGGACGGTGATCGAACCGTTATTGATCGTATCGCTGGATCAGTATGGAAGTCGTTCCCCCCGGCCACCGGGCGGGTCGAATTCCGCCCCTTGATCCCGGCTCATCTGACCAACCGCTCTGGGGCGGTGTGGGATGAGGGCGCGGGTATCGGCGAACGTTCTCGGCGTACTTCTTCCGGGGGAGCAAATTCGGCAACGTCCCACCGCAGGTGCCCTTGAGGTCAGCCCGTGCCGACGGGTGACCCCGCAGTCAGGTGTTGGCCCGAAGCGCGAGGAGTTCGGCAGTCACTTCACAAGCCGGTGCACTGCGCGGGCCGCACCTTCCGCGCGCCCGTGTCCCGGAGGGCGGCCGTCTGCTGCCGCTTGCGTCTCAGGCCGCGTTCACCGTGCCGTCCGGGCGGGAGCCGGCAAACCGGCTTTTCCCCGCCGCTGCGCGCTGTCAGAATCAACCCATGCGCGTGCGCGAGCTGCTCCCCTTGCTGGCCTCGGTCGCCCGCTCGTTTTACCTGACCGTGCGCGTGTTGCCGGCGCCGGTGCGGGGGCCCATCGCCCATGCCTACCTGCTGGCGCGCAGCGCCGACAGCGTGGCCGACACCAGCACGCTGCCGGTGGCCCGGCGCCGCGAGTTGCTGACCTGGATGGGCGAGCGCATCGCCTCGATCCACACCGCGCCGCAGGATCTGGAGGCGGTGGCGGCGGCACAGCCCCATCCCGCCGAGCGCGCGCTGCTGGGCCGTTTCGAAGGGCTGATTGGCCTGCTCGAGCACACCGTGCCGGAAATCCGCGAGCTCATCCGCGACGTGCTGGCCACCATCCTCAGCGGCCAGCAACTGGACCTGGAGCGGTTCGGTGAGGCCGGCCCCGGGCGCCTGTGCGCCCTGGAAACCGAGGCCGACCTCGAGGACTACACCTGGCGCGTGGCCGGGTGTGTGGGGCAGTTCTGGACCCGCCTCACCCGGCAGGTGCTGTTCCCGAACCACGCGGTGGACTTCAAGCTGCTGATCCAGCGCGGGGTGCGCTATGGCCAGGGGTTGCAGCGGGTGAACATCCTGCGCGACCTGGCGGCGGACCTCCGGCAGGGCCGCTGTTACCTGCCGCGCGAATCCCTCGCCGCCCACGGCCTGCGCCCGGCCGACCTGCTCGACCCGGCCACCATGGCGCGGCTTCGCCCCCTCTACGACCGCCACCTCGATCAGACGGAATCCCTGCTGGCCGACGGCTGGATTTACACCCGGGTGCTTCCCTTCCGGCAGGTGCGGCTCCGGCTGGCCTGCGCCTGGCCGGTCCTGATCGGCGCCCGCACCCTGACGCTGCTGCGACTGCGCAACGTGCTCGAACCGTCCCCCCGCCTCAAGGTCAGTCGCCTCCAGGTACGGAAACTCCTGCTCGCCTCGGTTCTGCTCTACCCGGCGCCGCCGCTGTGGCACCGGCTCTTTCCGGCCCCCGCCCAACGCTCCTCCCGCCCATGACCCCCCCCTCAGCCCGCCAACGCCACGCCCAACTGGTCGCGGAAATTCGCCGTCACGACCACGCCTACTACGTCCTGGCCCGGCCGGAGATCAGCGACTTCGAGTACGACCGGCTCTTCCAGGAGCTGCTCGACCTTGAAAAGCAATTCCCCGAACTGGCCACGCCCGAGTCCCCCTCCCAGCGCGTGGGCGGCGCGCCCAGCGAGGGGTTTGCCCGCGTCAAACACCGCGTGCCGATGCTCTCCCTCGAAAAAATCGAGGCCGCCGAACACCCCACCGCCGCTGAAGAGCCGGACCGCGCCCGCCGCAGCCGCCTCCAGGACGAGCACACCCTGCCCCGCCTGCTCGAGTACGACCGCAACCTCCGCAAGCTCCTGGGCCGGGACCGCCTCGAGTACGTGCTCGAACCCAAGGTGGACGGCGTCTCCATCGGCGTGCATTACAAGCAGGGCCAACTGGTCCTGGGCGTCACCCGCGGCGACGGCCGGGACGGCGACGACATCACCGCCAATCTCCGCACCGTGCGCGCCATCCCGCTGGTGCTCGACCTCCGGGACCCGCCCCCCTGGCTGGAGGTGCGCGGGGAGGCGTACATCGCCACGCCGGACTTCGAGGCCCTCAACGCCCGGCTCGAGGCCGCCGGCGAAAAACCCTTCCCCAACGCCCGCAACGCCACCGCCGGCACCCTCAAACAACTGGACCCCCGCCTCGTCGCCCAGCGACCCATCCGCGCGGTCTTCTACGCCGTCGGCACCTGCGAGGGCATGGCCTGGCACACGCACGCCGATCTGTTGCGTGATCTGGCCCGCTTCGGCCTGCCCACCCTGCCGCACTGGTGGTTGTGCCGCGACATCGAGGAGGTGCTGCGCGTGTACCGCGAGGAGATCGTCTGCGGCTATGACGAAACGCGCGACCTGCGCACCCGCCTGCCCTGCGACATTGACGGCGTGGTCCTCAAGGTCAACCGGCTGAGCGACTGGCCGCGCATCCCCGCCAAGGCCCGCGCCCCCGGCTACGCCGTCGTCCACAAGCCCGTGCCCTGGATCACCCCGGCCGAGACCGTGCTGCGCGGCATCACCGTCCAGGTGGGCCGCACCGGCGTGCTCACCCCCGTGGCCGAACTGGAACCGGTCTTCGTGCAGGGCTCGACCGTCGCCCGCGCCACGCTTCACAACGAGGAGGAGATTCGCCGCAAGGACATCCGCATCGGCGACACGGTGGTCATCCGCAAGGCCGGCATGGTCATCCCCGAAGTGGTCGAGGTGGTAAAGGCCAAACGGCCGCCACGCACCCGGCCCTTTGACCTGGTTGCCCACATCGGCGGCAAATGCCCGGCCTGCGGCACGCCGGTGGTGCGCGAAAAAATCGCCGGCGGGGCGGGCGAAGAGGTCGCCTGGCGCTGCCCCAACGTGGCCGGCTGCCCGGCCCAGTTGACCCGCCGGCTGGAATTCTTCGCCGCCCGCAAAGCCCTCGACCTCGAGGCCCTCGGCGGCATCGTGGCCGAGAAACTGGTCGAACGCGGCCTGGTGCGCGAACCGCTGGACCTGTTCACCCTGCCCGAGGAAAAACTGGCCGCCCTGAACCTGAGCACGGACGAACAGCCGCGCGTCTTCGGCGCCAAAAACGCCGCCAAGGTCCGCGAAGCCCTCGACCGCGCCCGCACCCTGCCGCTGCACCGCTGGCTGCTGGCCCTGGCCATCCCCGAAGTCGGCGAACAAACCGCCTGGCAGCTCGCCCAGGTCCACACCTCGCTCGAGGAACTGGCCGATTCGCCCATCCTGCGCGACCTGCGCGACCTGGCCGCCCTCAAGGCCGAGCGCGACGCCATCTCACCGCGCTCCCGCAAAAACCCGCCCAGGACCCCCGCCGAACTCGCGGCCCGCACCCGGGAGTACCAGCGGCTCGGCGCCGAAATGGCCCGGATCGAAGAACGCCTCGAGCGCAGCGGCGCGCGCGCCCATCTCCCCGAGGTCGGCCCCGTCGTGGCCAGCGCCGTGCTGAACTACTTCGCCTCCCCCGCCGGGCAGCGCGTGCTGCGTCGCCTGCGCGAGCTGGGCATCCGGCCCGCGCCAGCCGCGGCCGCCACGCCGCGCGCCGCCGCGGCCGCCGCCGGGCCCCTGGCCGGCAAAACCTTCGTGCTCACCGGCACCCTGCCCACGCTCTCGCGGGACGAAGCCTCCGAATTGATCCGTCAGGCCGGCGGCACCGTGAGCGGCTCGGTGAGCAAAAACACCGACTACGTGCTGGCCGGCGAAAACCCCGGCTCGAAGCTGGACAAGGCCCGCGCCCTGGGCGTGCCGGTCCTGGACGAAGCCCGCTTCCGCGCCCTGCTGAGCGGGGCCTCTCCGGCCCGACCCGCCATTGCCGGGCCCCCAAAGCTGCCTTGATTCCCTAGACCGAAGCCAAACGGGAGCACACCCGCATCGGACGCTTTTTTCCACTCCGCGCGGAAAACCCCTGGTTACCCCGAACGGCGCATCATTCAGCGAAGGGCTGAGCGCTCCAAGGGCTGACCGCAAGGTGCATCCAGCTACGCTCACTGGTCGACCGCAAGCTTTACAGGCCGGACCCGCACAGGGCCGAAGGTCGCCGCCCACTGCAAGCAGCCGGCAAAATGTCACTTTTTTTTCGCTTGATCGTCGGGGGGGGGGGCGACAGTA
>JBBIVJ010000030.1:0-55424 GCA_037439785.1 Verrucomicrobiales bacterium
TGTGAATAAGTCTTCGGAGACTTATTCAAGCGCCCCCTCCGCGCCCGCCCCCGGCGCCCCACGCGCTTTGCCCCAATCCAAAATCACAAGACAATTCCGGAAGAACCGACAAAGGTTTGTCCCGCCGGCTTCATGGGGACAGTTTGGCAGTCGAGGGCCGCGCCGTCAACGGAATGCTTGCGGATTTTGTGGCCGTCCAGTGGGTCGGGGATAGGTGGCTGGCCGCACTTTGAGCTTGTGACCCCGCCGGTGAAGGACAAACTGGCTTTGTTTCCCGCAGGCAGCAAAAATGGACAAAGACAAACTGGAACGGCGGGTCTGGTTTCCCGGTTGGGCCGAGGCGCTGGCCCGGGAACCGTGGCCTCTAGCCCAGCGGGAGGCATGTCGGCGCGTCATCGGCTGGTATTTGCACGAGTGCAAGGAGCGACGCTGGCCGGTCAGTGTGGCCTCGGCCCGGCGGTTCATGGCGATGGTGGAACGGGAATGGCGGCCGGCGGCGGAAAGGCTGGCCGCCTGGATGGAGGCGTTGAACTGGTTTTTCCGCCGGGCGGCCGAGGCCGGCCGAGGCGGGGGGGAAGCAACGGAGGGCGGCGCGTTGGCAAAGGCCAGGGTGCCGGACGGGCCGGCCGGGTCCTTGGTGCTGGACGGGTCTGTGATGACCGCTGGGCCGACCCTGGGCCGGGCCGACCTGGGGCGGACGGATTGGGAACAACGGCTGGTGCGGCGGTTGCGTTCGTGGCAGCGGTCCTGGCGCACGGAGCAAACGTATCGGGGCTGGGCGTGGCGGTTTGCGAAGTTCCTGGAGCCGCGGCCGGTGGAATCGGCCACGGCGGCGGACGTGCGGGAGTTTTTGTCGCGGCTGGCCACGGAGCAGCGGGTGAGTGCCGCGACGCAAAACCAGGCCCTGTGTGCGCTGGTGTTTTTGCTGCGGGACAGCCTGGGGAAGCCGCCGGGCGATTTCAGCGATTTTGTGCGGGCGCGGCGGCGGGAACGGGTGCCGGTGGTGTTGTCAAAGGAAGAATGCCGTCGGTTGTTCGCGGCTCTGGCTGGCACGCCGCGGCTGATGGCCGAGTTGATGTATGGGGCGGGGTTGCGGCTGATGGAACTGCTGCGCCTACGGATCAAGGACGTGGACCTGGACCGCGGCCAGGTGGTGGTGCGCGGGGGCAAGGGGGATGCGGACCGGGTGACCGTGCTACCGGATGCACTGCTGGAGCGGCTGGCGGCGCGCCGGGACCGGTTGCGGGAGTTGTATGAAGCGGACCGGCGGGCGGGGCTGCCGGGGGTGTGGCTGCCCGAGGGGTTGGAGCACAAGTGGCCCGGGGCGGGCGAGGCGTGGGAATGGCAATGGTGGTTTCCCTCCCGCCAGTTGATGCGCGACCCGCGCACGGGTTTGCGGCGGCGGCATCACGTGCTGGACGCGACGTTCCAACATTGCATCCGGCAGGCGGCCCGGCGGGCCAAATTGGACAAGCGCGTTACCCCGCACGTCCTCCGGCATTCCTTTGCCACGCATCTGCTGGAGAGCGGCACGGACATTCGGGCCGTGCAAGAGTTGCTGGGCCACAAGGACGTGGCGACGACGCGGATTTACACGCATGTGATGCGCAAACCGGGCCTGGGCGTGCGCAGCCCGCTGGACGCCTGAGACGGCAGACAGCGGTCCGATCCGCAGTGGGGGCAGTGGCTTGGGGCTTGCCGGCGGGAGGGGCCGGGACCAGATTGAAGCGCCGCAGGCGTGAGCATCCCTTCACCATCCAGTCCGCCGGGTGAGCCCTCGAAGTCGGCTGGCGGTACGCCCTGTCTGATTCGGAGCGTGGCGACAGCCTTTGCCGAGGAGCCCGCCCTGGAGGCCGTGACCCTCCGGCGGGGTGACTCCACCCTGTCGTTGGCCACCTTGGGCCGGGTGGATGCCGCGGCGCTGGAGCGGCGTCTGCAAGCCACCCTTGGTGGGGCCTGTTCCGCGTCCGGGGTGGCGGAAGAAAGCCCCTGCCAATTGCTGGCGGGGGCGCCGGATTGCCGGGCGTGCGAACAGACGGTGGACCCGGCTCTGCGTGCCGGTCTGGTGATCCGTCAGGAGGGTGAAGGTACCACCATTGCCCGCAAAAGCTGTCCCACCGCCCCGCGGTTTTGGCGCTGGCGCACCCTGGCCCTGCCGCGCGTGGTGCCACGCGAGGTCGAGCTGCCCGAGGACGAGGCGGCCCTTTGCGAGTGGAAATGGCAACTGCTGGCCGCGGGGCTGTGCGGGCTGTTTGCGCTGGGGGCCTGGGCGATGGGCGAGCACCCCCACGCCCTGGCGTGGCATCTGGCCGCCTACGTGGCCGGCGGCTGGTACGCGGCGGTCGAGGTCTGGGAGCGGCTCCGGCACCGCGTGGTGGACGTGCATTTCCTCATGCTGGCAGTGGCGGCCGGCAGTGCCAGCATCGGCAAGTGGGACGAAGGTTCGATTCTGCTGTTCCTCTTTTCGCTTTCCGGCGCGCTGGAACATTACGCCCTGGGCCGCACCCAGCGGGAGATCAAGTCCCTGTTCCGCTCCGCGCCGAAGGCGGCGATCGTCCTGGACCCTGCCGGTCGGGAGGTGGAAACACCCGTCGAGCAACTGCGGTCCGGCCAGCGCATCCTGGTCAAGCCCGGCGCGCTGTTCCCGGTGGATGCCGAGGTGGTCCGCGGCCGGACCGCCGCCGATGAATCCAACCTCACCGGCGAATCGGTGCCGGTGGAAAAGGGCGTGGGCGATCCGGTGCTGGCGGGGACCTTGAACCTGTGGGGGGCGGTCGAGGCGCTGGTGGTCCGCCCCGTCCAGGAAAGCGCCCTCGAAAAAATCCTCCGCCTCATCCGCGAGGCCCAGCATCTCAAGGCCCCCTCGCAACGGTTCACCGACCGTTTCAGCTCCGGCTACACCTACGCCGTGCTGGGGCTGACGACGCTCATGTTTTTCCTCTGGTGGGGTGTTGCCGGCCTGCCGGCCGTCCGCGCGGACGACCCGGCGCGGACGGCCTTCTACCTCGCGATGACGCTGCTGGTGGTGGCTTCCCCCTGTGCGCTGGTCCTGTCCATCCCCTCGGCCATCCTGGCAGCCATCGCCCGCGGCGCGCGGCGCGGCATCCTCTTCCGGGGCGGGGCGGCGGTTGAAAAACTGGCCGAGGTGGACGTGGTGGCCATGGACAAAACCGGCACGCTGACCACCGGCGACCTGCAGGTCGAGCGGGTGGAAAGTTTCCCCCCGGGCCGCGAGGCCGAGGTGGCGCGGCTGGCCTGCTCGCTCGAACGGTTGTCCAACCATCCCCTGGCCCGTGCCGTGGTCCGGTACGGTAAACAGCGCGGCCTGGAACCGGTCGAACTCGAACACTTCGAGTCCCTGCCCGGTCTGGGCATCCGCGCCCGCTGGCAGGGCCGGCCGGTCGCTCTGGGCCGCCGCGACTGGATCGAAGCCGAGTATGACACCCTGCCCGCGGCCGGCGGGGCTGCTCCCGCTGACGCCGCCCACAGCGAAGTCTGGCTGGTGGCGGGGGAGATGCGCGGCGGGCTGCTCTTCCGCGATGATCTCCGACCCGAGGCCCGCGAACTGGTGGCCACGCTGCGACGGCTGGGCTTGCAAACCATCGTCCTCACCGGCGACCGCCCCGGCCCGGCCGCCACCCTACAGACCGAGCTGGGTCTGGACGACGTGCGCGCCTCGCTCCGCCCCGAGGACAAGGTCGCCGCCATCCGGGCCCTCACCCTCGCGGGCCGCCGCGTGGCGATGATCGGCGACGGCGTCAACGACGCCCCCAGTCTGGCCCTGGCGCACGTGGGCGTGGCGATGGGCGCGCGGGGCTCGGACGCCGCGCTCGAGCAGGCTGACGTGGTGCTCATGCATGACCGCCTGGAAAACTTCCTGGCCGCCTGGCAACTGAGCCGGCGGGCGAGCCGGGTGATCCGGCAGAACCTGGTCATCTCCTTGGGCACGGTGGTGGTGCTGGTGGCTGCCGCCCTCTTCGGGGCAATTCCCCTGACCGTGGGCGTGCTCGGTCACGAAGGCAGCACCGTAATTGTGGTCTTGAACAGCCTGCGCCTGCTGCTGGGCGGCGGTCGCGGCGCCGCAGGTGGAACGGGCAACCCGCCATAGTGCCCGCTTCCGGCCGGTCTTGGGTGGAACGGGCCAACCCGCCCGGCGCGGTAGGGTGGGCTTCCCAACCTGCCGTAGCGCCGATTGCCCATCGGCGAAAGGCGCTTGAGGTCGGTACCTGCCGGCCGGGCGAAATCCGAAGTCCGAAGTGGCCGGCGCCTCCCCCAAAGCACCAGCGGACTGGCGACTGTCTGCGTGCGCCGCACAGGCAGGCACTCCACCAGCGGGCGCCTGGGGGAGGCGGCCGTTCTGCGCGGCAGCGTCCTGGAGTGCGGCAGTCCTCTGCCGCTTTCAGCCCGGCGTATAACCAGGCGCCAGCGGCGCGGCGTGGCGCAGGCTTCCCAGCCTGCTGTATCGCCGGCTTCCAGGCGGCGGGCGGGGGGCTGAATGGTCGCTCCGCGGGCTGACAGCCCGCAATACAGCCGACTGGCAGTCGGCGCTACGAGGCCGGAGTTTCGGAGTTTCGGAGTTTCAGTGTGGTGCAGCCGTCCCGGCTGCAGGGGTTGCAGGCGAGACGCCTGCGCCACCACCAGCAGGCCAGAGGCCCGCACCACAAAGGGGACTGTGGTGCAGCCCTCCCGGCTGCAGGGGTTGCAGGCGAGACGCCCGCACCACCAGCAGGCCAGAGGCCCGCACCACAACGGCGGCGGCTCGCCCCGGCCACGGACCGCCAGGGGTCAGCGGCCGGCTGTGGTGGGGCTGTCCTTGAGCAGATTGCGCAGGATCAGGACCGAGGGGCCCTGGCGTTCCCAGATTTGCATCAGGAAGGCCGGTACGGCTGAGGGGCCGTGGATGTAGGAGCCCAGGACAATGTCCAGGTCGCTGTCGCCGTCCACGTCGCCGGCGTCCATGACCAGCCAGCGGCCGGAGATGCACTCGGGGAAGGTGTAGGGCTGGAAGCGGAGGTCGCCCTGGTTGACCAGCAGGACGAAGCTTTCGCGGGGGGCGTTGACGTAATCGGGGAAGTAGGCGATGGCGGCGATGTCCAGGTCGCCGTCGCCGTCGAAGTCCCGGGCCAGGGCGCGGTAGGCGCCGTTGAGGGGGAACAGGAACCGTTCCTCGTAGGTGCGCGGGCCGGTGGCGCGGTACAGCCACAGGCCGTGATATTTCTTGAGGGGGCTCTCGTACTCGCCGTTGTCGCCGTTGGTGACCAGGAAGTCCAGGCGGCCGTCGCGGTCGAAGTCCACCGGTTCCATGAAGGAATAGCCGTACACGGGCGGCTTTTGGAAGAGGCTGTCGCCGCTGAACCGCCCCCGGCCGTCGCCGTAGAGCACGATCAGCGATTCGAGGTGCTGGGCGAAGAGCACGGCCAGGTCCAGGTGGCCGTCGCCGTCGAAGTCCCGCGCCGCGCCGTACATGGCGCCGGTTTCGTGGGAGAGCACATGCTCGCGGTAGCGATGCTCGCCGAGGTTCTCGAACCAGGAGAACCGCCCGGTCAGGTTGCCGAACATGCAGAGGGCGAAATCGGTCCGACCGTCGCCGTTGAAGTCCGCGAACTCGGCCTGCACCGCGCGGGGCAGTTCCTTGAGGACGACCTGGCGCGGACCGAAGCCTTCACCCTGGCGCGGGAAGAAGAGCAGTTCGGCCCGGTGAATTTCCGAGGGCAGGAAGCTGCCCACACAGGTGACGTAAAGGCCGGCGTCGGTCTCGACCAGGTCCACGGGGACGTTGGCCGCGGCCAGCTCGGCGAGGGGCGCGCCCCGGGCATCGAGCAGGAACAGCGCCTGGCGTTTGTCGTCCCCGACGAAAATCTGGCGGCGACCGCGGCTGATTTTCACCAGGGTGGTCGAGGGGGCGGGGGTGCGGAAGCGGGGGCGCTCGGTGCGGAAGCCGGGCAGGCCGAGGCGGATTTCGGGGCGCGGGTCCTGGGGCAGGGGGGACGCGGGGGCGCGGCTCAGGTAATAGCGCTCGATGGCCGGCCACCACTCGACCGGCACCAGGGGTTTGTCGGTGTAGATTTTGCGCGCGCGGATGAGTTCGCCCTCGGGGGAGCTGCGGTAGTCGGGCTGGGCCACGCCCAGGCGCACGGACATGCGGGGGAGGATTTGCTCGGCCCAGTTCTGGCGGGTGAGCATCTGGGGTTCGACAAAGGTGTGGCAGAGGGTGCAGGCGCGGCGGGCCACTTTTTCCTCAAACGGCATTCGGGACTCTTCGGGCGACTCCTCCTCGTCATCATACACCACCAGCGGGGCCGGCGGCTGGGCCAGGACCGGACCGGCCAGCAGCAGCACCGCCAGCGCGCGCGCGTGGAACGCTCGCCGCCGAGCCCGCGATGCGGTCGGACCCGCTCGTGAAACCAGCCAGCTCACCCGTCCATTAGCCGCCGGGCGGGGAGGTGGGGCAAGCAGGAACTGACCGGTCCGCCGCGCGGGAGTGAACAAGTCGGCCGGCGGCGGGGCGGTTTCCCGCTTGCGGTGCTCCGGGGCCATTTCTACGTTGCCGCCATGAAGCGCGTGCAGCCTTTCCGCCCGTCCGGCGGCCTGGTCCGTTGGGGTCTGATGCTGGCCGCGGCCGGCGTCCTGCTCGGTCGCGCGCAGTCGGAACTCCCGCCCGAGGTGCAGGAACGGTTGCAGCGTCTCAGCGGGCTGGTCGAGGACCTGCTGGCCGCGCAAGCCGCCCAGCAAAAGCGGATCGCCACCCTCCAGGACGAGCTTCAGGCGGTGCGCGAGCAGAGCCTGCGGGTGACCGACAAGCTGGGCGAGCGCTTCGCCGCGCGGGAGGAGTTGCGCCAGCTCGCCGAGGCCATCCGCGAAGTGGACCGCAAACGCGAGGAAGACCGGCGGTTGATCCTCGAGGAGATTAGGAAGCTGGCCCAGGTGCCGGCGGGCTCCACCGCGCGTGCTTCCTCCCGCCCCACGCCGGCGGCGTCGGCTGCCGAACCGGCCGCAGCGCCCGCCGGCCCCCTCAAGGGCTACATTTACAAGGTCAAGCCCGGGGACACGCTGGACGCCATCACCCGGGCCTATGCCCAAAACGGGGTCAAGGTCACGCTGGACGATGTCCTGAAAGCCAATCCCAGGCTCAAACCCGAGCGCCTGCAGGTGGGCCAGGAGGTGTTCATCCCCGACCCCGACGTGAAGTGAACCGTCCCTGTCGGGCGGGGGACGATGCGGCTGACGCGCCAGGACCCCGCCTGAGCCCGCGGCCGCTCCGGCTCCAACTTCCGCTCGATCATGCCCGAGAACGATTCTCCCCCCCTCCTGTTGTCGGCGCGGGATCGTTGGTTGCAGCGGGCCCACCAGGCCTTGGTGGGGCTGCTCTGGGCGACCACCGGCGCGGTGCTGCTGGCCTGGACGCTGGACTGGGCCATGCCGGTTCGCGCCGCGCCGGAGCCACTGGCCGGCCTGCTGGGGATGACCTCGACTGCCGTGACCTGGCTGTACCGGACCATGGCGCGTCGCCTCGATCTGGGGCGCCGGGCGCTGGCACAAACGCGCGCCGAATTGAACGAGGAACGCTATTCACTCGCCCATGCCCTGGCCTACGGCTACGTCCACAACTTCCTCGAACCGGCCTTGTCCCATCTTCTGGATCAGGCCGGCCCTCGTGCGGCCACGCTGCGGCTGTTTGTGTACCTGCCTGCGGAGCTCGGGGAGTTGGAGCCGGCGGCGATCCAACGTACCGTGGCCCGGTTGCGCGGCCTGGGGTACCAGACCCGGACGTTGCACCTGCCTCTTCAACCGGACCGGACGCGCGAGATGCTCGCGCTGGAACGCGCCCCGGAGGATGCGCACCGGTACTTTGATTTCCCCACCACCCTGCTCACCCTGCGGCATCTGGTGGAGTACCGGCTGGAGAGCCGGCCGGACAGCTTCCCTGACCGCGCCCGGCGGGAGTTGGGCGAACGTTACATCGCAGAATTTCGCTCCGAACTGGAGCGCCACCTCCGCCTCAAGGACCTCGATCGTCACGTGGAGCTGGTGGACCGCACCCTGAAGCCCCTCGCCACCCCACCGTCGTAATGGCGGCGGCTAACCTGTGTAAGGCCGGCTGACAGGGGACGCTTCGCTCCCCTGTCCGGCATCGGGCCGCAGGCATCCCCGGCTCGCTTGGTCACCGGGGGGCTACTGCCGGAGTGGTAACCCCGGCGTCGGCCGGCGGTTGGGGTCTGCCACGTCATCGCGTCGGCTCCCGGCATCTGGTATCCGGCATCCGGCTTGGGCCTCCGACTCGCAAGGATTGCAGCCGGGACGGCTGCACCACAGACCCTTGCGGTGCAGGCGTCTCGCCTGCAAACCCCGCAGCCCGGACGGCTGTACCACCCCTTGCCGGGACGGTGACATCACACAGCAGCCCCGGTCGGACAAAATCAACGAAGAGGCTTGCCGGTGGCGGGGAAGGCTCCTACTTTCTGCCAAAAGTCCAACCGATTGCGTCATGAACACGATTGCTCCCACCGCCGTGCCGCGCCGGACCTTCCTGCGTGGCCTGGGCACCGCCCTGGCCCTGCCGGCCCTGCACGCCATGCTGCCCGCTGCCCGCGCCGCCTCGGCAGTCACGCAGACCGCGTCCCAACCGCCCCGGCGGCTGGCCTTTCTCTACATTCCCAACGGCGCCAACATGGCCGACTGGACGCCGCGGGCCGAGGGCGGCGACTTCGAGCTGCCATACATCCTGGAGCCGCTGCGGTCCTACCAGCAGGACCTGCTGGTGTTGACCGGCCTGACTCATGACAAGGCGCGGCCCAACGGGGACGGCGCGGGGGACCATGCGCGGGCTTCCGCCACGTTCCTGACCGCCTGCCAGGCCCGCAAGACGGACGGCGCGGACATTCGCGTGGGGGTCTCGGCCGACCAGGTGGCGGCGGGGCGCCTGCGCGGGCAGACGCGGTTTGCCTCGCTCGAGCTGGGCTGCGACCGCAGCAAGCTCTCCGGCAACTGTGACTCCGGCTACAGTTGCGCCTACTCGTTCAACATCTCCTGGAAGACGCCCACCACACCGTTGCCGCCGGAAACCGACCCCCGCCTGCTCTTCGAGCGGCTCTTCGCCGGCGGGTCCACCGAGGAAAATGCCGAGGCCCGGGCACGGCGGCGCCGCCACGAACGCAGCGTGCTGGACTTCGTCCTCGAGGATGCCCACCGGCTTCAGCGCCAGCTCGGCGCCACCGACCGGCGCAAGCTGGAGGAATACCTGACCTCGGTGCGCGAGCTGGAGCTGCGCATCGAAAATGCCGAGAAGTTCAAGGCCGCCCTGCCGGACTACGACAAGCCCAGCGGCGTGCCCGACACCTACCCCGAGCATCTGGGGCTGATGTTCGACCTGCTGGCGCTGGCCTTTCAGACCGACTCCACCCGCATTGCCACGTTCATCCTGGCCCACGACGGCAGCAACCGTCCCTACCCCTTCCTCGGCGTGCGGGACGGCCATCATGACCTTTCCCACCACGGCAACGACCCGGAGAAGAAGAAGAAAATCGCCCGCATCAACCGCTTCCACATCGAACAGTTCGCCCGCTTCTTGGGACAGTTGAAGAACATGCGCGAGGGCGAAGGGTCCTTGCTCGACCACTGCATGATCGTGTACGGCGGCGCCATCAGCGACGGCAATCGGCACAACCACAATGATCTGCCCGTGCTGCTCGCCGGCCGGGGCGGCGGCACCCTCGAAACCGGCCGCCACGTCCGCTACCCGGACAACACCCCGATGGCCAACCTGTACCTCTCGCTGCTGGAGCGCTTCGGCACGCCGGTCGAACGGCTCGGCGACAGCACCGGTCCGCTGGCCCGGATTTGAGCGGAGACGGCGGCGGTTCCAGCGACGGCACGGCGCACCGCCCGCTGCTCTGCGAGCGAGGCGGCGCCAGGGTGCCGGGTTGAGCACTCGACCGGCCGGATGTTCCCCTACCCCGGGTGGGGGGCTCGACGTTATTCAGCCGCTGGGGAAGCCTCTCCAAACCCGCCGATGGGGCGAACAGTCGGAGCACGTCCTTCAGGGAACTCTTCCCCGGCCTCACGCCCGGCTGAGGCGGCGGCTTGACCCCGCCTGAGGGCTCGCCTTAACTGCCGGTCGTGCAGCTCCACTCCATGAACACCCCCCCCTGCTCCCCTGCGGGCGCCACGCGCCGCGATTTCCTCAAGACTTCCTCCGCCGCCGTGGCGGGGGCCGTGCTGACCGGCGGCCTCGGTTCCCGCGCCCGGGCGGCCAACAGCGACACGCTCAAGGTGGGCCTCATCGGCTGCGGCGGTCGCGGCTCCGGCGCCGCTGCCCAGGCGCTCAAGGCCGACCCTAACGCCGTGCTCACCGCGGTGGGCGATGTCTTTGCCGAGGCCTGCGCCAGCACGTTGAACGGCCTGCGCAACAACGCCGAAATCCGCGACCGCGTCCGGGTTACCTCCGCCCACATCTTCACCGGCCTGGACAACTTCCAGAAGGTCATTGACAGCGGCGTGGACGTGGTGCTGCTGGCCAGCCCGCCCGGGTTCCGACCGCAGCACCTGCGCGCTGCCGTCGCCGCCGGCAAGCACATCTTCTGCGAGAAACCCATGGCCACCGATCCGCCGGGCGTCCGGTCGGTGATGGAATCGGTGCGCGTGGCCCGGGAAAAGAAGCTGGCGTTGGTGGCCGGCTTTTGCTGGCGGTATGACTTCGCCCGGCGCGAGTTTTACAAACGCATCCACGACGGAGCGCTGGGCGAAATCCGCGCCGTCCACGCGACCTATCTGACCGGCCCGGTCAAGCCCATGCCCCCGGCCAGCAGCCGGCCCGCCGGCATGGGCGACGTCGAGTGGCAGGTCCGCCACTGGTACAACTTCGTCTGGCTCTCGGGCGACGGCCTGGTCGAACAGGCCTGCCACAGCGTGGACAAGATTCTCTGGGCAATGAAGGACGTGCCGCCCGCCCGTGCCGTGGCCAACGGCGGGCGGGTCATCCCCAACCACGAGGGCAACATCTACGACCACATTGACGTGTTCTACGAGTGGCCCAACGGCGCCCGCGCCACCATGGCCCAGCGGCAAATCCCCAATTGCTACAGCGACAACTCCGACTACCTGCTCGGCGAGAAAGGCACCGGCACCATTAAGGGCTGGGCGCCCCCGGTCCTCCGCGCGGACAAGGCCTGGCGCTACCAGGGTCCGACCAACGACATGTACCAGAGCGAGCACGATGAGCTCTTCGCCTCGATCCGCGCCGGCAAGCCCATCAACGACGGCGACTGGATGTCCACCAGCACCCTGGCGGCCATCATGGGGCGCCTGGCCGCCTACACCGGCCAGGAGGTCACCTGGGAGCAGGCGCTCAACTCTCAGTGGAAACTGGTGCCCGACAACCTCACTTGGGACGTGAAGCTGCCCGTCGAGCCCCTGGCCGTGCCGGGCAAGACCAAGTTGATTTGACAGCCACCCGGCGGCCGGCACCCCCTGCGGCTGCCCCTGCACCGCCCTGCTCCCGGCTCACCC
The DNA here is from genome assembly GCA_037439785.1 of Verrucomicrobiales bacterium. Classification (GTDB taxonomy): domain Bacteria; phylum Verrucomicrobiota; class Verrucomicrobiia; order Limisphaerales; family J093; genus DSVZ01. Next base: position 11,506 of record JBBIVJ010000030.1, read on the forward strand.
GCTGGCCGATGTCAGCGCCGGGGCAGGCTGCGTGTGGCGGCGAGGGCCGGGTAGCCCGCCGGCAGCGGCGTGAAAGCATCTGGTCCGGGGCCGGCGCGGCGTCGGGGTGCGACCGCCAGGGACGGAGAAATGGCCCTCCGGCTCTGGCCGAGGTACACGCCGGCAGTGGCGGCACCTCCGCCCGCCGTCCCAACCGTGGGCGGCAGCCCGCCCACACCGGCGCTGCCAAAGAACCGGGCCGCCACGGCGTTGGGTTCGCTCATGAAGGTGGGACGGGTCACGCCATGCAATCCGCCCGCTGCCTGGCCGACATTGCCCATCCACGCTCCCCCAGCGCCGCCTGCTGCGAGCCCACCGGCACCACCCAACGGGGCCACATTCACCCGCGCCACGGTGGGTCCGCCACCCCACCCGCCGGCCCCGCCGGCCGGGCCGCTACCGGCCGCTCCGGCTCCCCAGTAGTTTTGGCTCCACGCCACGGTGCCGGCGGTCAGCAGGGCAAAACCCAGATGGAAAAGGGGCGCATTCATGCCCCAACGGGTACGCTCGCGGAACGGACCGCGCAACCGCCAATTGAGTGGGCCGGGAGGCCGGGGGCGGCGACGGGGGTCGAGCGGGCACCGCTCAGGGCGTGACCGGCAGGCGCTCCTCGTGCCGCTCGGGCTTCATGAGCACGCCCTGCTCCTTGTACGGTTTGAGGATGAAGTGCGTGGCGGTCGAGAGCACGCCCTGGATGGTCGCCAGCTTCTCGGAAACGAACAGCGCCACGCGGCGCAAATCCTCGCCCTCCACCTCGACCAGCAGGTCATAGGCACCGGACATCAGGTAACAGCAGCGCACCTCGCTGAAGCGGGCGATCCGTTCGGCAATCCGGTCAAACCCGCCCTCGCGCTCGGGGGTGATCTTGACCTCGATGACCGCGCGCACCGAGTCCACGCCGAGTTTTTCCGGGTTGAGCACGGCGCGGTAACCGAGCACCACGCCTTCGCGTTCGTAGGCCTTAATCTTCTCGATCACCTCGGCCTCGGACAGCCCGAGCAGCGCCGCCAGGCGGGCCGGCCGCAGGCTCCCGTCTTCGTGCAGCAGTTTCAGCAGCGGATCCATGTCGGCAAACTAGGCTCGCGGCCCCGGATTGACAGCCTATTTTGCAGCGCGGCCCCCGCCTCCTCGCGGCCGCGAGTGCTGGTGCGGGGGCCGGGCGGGTGGGCCTTGACCTCAGGCGCCAGACCGGGCCGCCGGCTACGGGGGTTCGGTCGGTGCCGGATCGGCGGGCGGCGGGGGCGGCCGGCTTTGTTTGCGGCGGTTGACCGCCTCGCGGAGGAGGTACTCGATCTGGCCGTTGACGCTGCGCAATTCGGCCTGGGCCCAGGCCTCCAGTTCGGCCCACAGCGCCGGGTCCATCCGCAACAGAAACGCCTTGCGCTCCGCCATGTCCTCAACGAATTCCGGTGCACGCCTGCACCGCGCGCACAAACTCCTCCGGCCGGTCCGGGCTGATCACTACCGTGTGGTCCGTGAAACGCAGCACTACCGCCCGGCGCAGGTCGGTGGCGTACATCCGATAGCGGCCCAGCCGCCGGTTCCAAAACAGGCCGGTGAAGGCAAACAACCCGCCGTTGCCGAAGAGCCGGAGCGAATTCCGCGTGGCCTCCGGGTCCCAGGTGCAGGCGCGCAGGCCGGTCAAGGGCAGGCCGGTGACCCGGAGCGGCCGGTGAATCCAGAGCATCCCCCTTTCCAGGGTGTAACCCCGCACCGCCCCGAGCGCGCAAACGGCCAGCAGCACCGGCGGCAGGATCAACATGGTCCAACGCAGCCACGCCGTCGGAACCGGCAAGAACAGCGCCGCGCCTGCCACGCCGGCGAACAGCAGGGTGACGGTAACGGAGACCACGACCAACGCGGTGCTCCACGGCGCCGCAAAGTGAAGGGGGGTGTTGTTCATCGGGACAGGTGTCGTCCGCCCTCAAGGGTAGAGCGTGCCGGTGTTGACCACGGGGTGCACCTCGGATTCCCCGCAAAGCACCACCATGAGGTTGCTGACCATGGCCGCCTTGCGCTCGTCATCGAGCGTCAGCACACCCTTGTCGGCCAGTTCTTGCAGGGCCATCTGCACCATGCTCACCGCGCCCTGCACGATCTTTTGCCGGGCGGCTATGACCGCTTCGGCCTGCTGCCGTCGCAGCATGGCCTGGGCGATCTCCGGCGCGTAGGCCAGATGCGTCAGACGTGCCTCCTCGACCACCACCCCCGCCGGGCTGAGGCGTGCCTGCAGTTCCCGGGTCAGGGCCTGGGAGACCTCCTCCAGCCCGCTGCGGAGGGTGACCTCGTTGTCCTCGCCGTGGTCGTAGGCGTAGAGGCTGGCAATGTGCCGCAGGGCGGACTCGTACTGCACCTTCACGTAGTGCTCGTAGTCGTCCACCGCGAACATCGCCTGGGCCGTGTCCTGGACGCGCCAGACCACGACGGCCGCGATCTCCACCGGATTGCCCCGCTTGTCGTTGACCTTGAGCCGCTCGCCATTGAGGTTGCGTGCCCGCAGGGAGATTTTCAGCCGCGGGTGCTTCTTGGACGGTGGCGGCGTGGCGCTCTTGTCGCCGGAGCGGCCGCTCGGGGTGCTCCCGGCGGCGGGGGCGCCCGGGCCGGCGCCATTCGAGTAAAACGGATTGCCCCAGTGGAACCCGCTTTGGCGGACGGTGCCGCGGTATTCGCCGAAGAGCACCAGCACGCGGGCCTCGTTGGGTTGCAGGGTGAAAAAACCAAACAACATCACCACCGCCCCGATCAGGAGCAGGAGCGCCGGCACAAAAAGCCCCCAGTAGGGCTGGCCCTGGTGCCGGACGCCGGCGGCGATGGAGTAGATGAGCAGGGCGGGACTGCCGATCAAGAGCAGGAGGTTGACGGGCAACATGGCCCAGCCGTTGAAGACGCGACACGGGACCTCGCGAATGGGCGAAGGGTTGGGTGCATTCATGGGATGCTTTCTCGGGTGTTTTGCTATCTTGGTGATATCATGGTGAAATCTTGGCGCCGGTCAAATCTTTTTTGCACCGGTTTCAACGGAATGCCCTTCGTGCCGCCGCTTGAAATAACCCCGGCCAAACGCCCACGCACGCCGCCCACCCCCCTCGGAGCTGTTTCCCGAGCCGGATCCGGCGGTGGCTCCCAAGTCAGGCAAGATTACCCTGCTCGGTCCAATGGCGGTCCTGGCCAGCCCTGGTCGTCAAGGGTTGCAGCCGCGTTTTAGGCAGGGCCGCAGGCGTGGGCGGCCTCCCGGACAGCGGCCGGTCCGCTGCTTGACACGCCGGGGGGCAATCCCCATTTTGGCCGCTCGCTTTTTGGCAAAATTCCTCCCTTGCGATGACTGAATCCCACAACCTGTTTGGCGCCCTGCATACTTTCGATACCGGAGACGGCCGGGCCGGACAGTTTTATTCCCTCCCCGCCCTTGAAGAAGCCGGTCTGGGGGCGATCTCCCGCCTGCCGGTCTCGTTGCGGTTGGTGCTCGAGTCGGTGCTGCGCCACTGTGACGGCAAGGTCATCACCGAGGCGCACGTGCGGGCGCTGGCCGGCTGGCAACCCCGCGCGGCGCGGACGGAGGAAATCCCGTTCCCCGTCGCGCGGATCGTCCTGCAGGATTTCACCGGGGTGCCGCTGCTGGTGGACCTGGCGGTCATGCGCTCGGCCGTGGCGCGGCTGGGCAAAGACCCGCGGTTGGTCGAGCCGTTGGTGCCGGTGGACCTGGTGGTGGACCACTCGGTGCAGGTGGATTTTGCCGGCAATCCGGACGCCTTCCGGAACAACCTCGAGATGGAATTCCTGCGCAACCGTGAGCGGTACGCCTTTCTCAAGTGGGGGATGCAGGCCTTCCAGACCTTCAAGGTGGTGCCGCCGGGCATCGGCATCGTCCACCAGGTCAACCTCGAATACCTCGCCCGCGGGGTCCTGCACCAAGACAGCGTGTACTATCCGGACACGCTGGTCGGGACCGACTCCCACACCACCATGATCAACGGCCTGGGGATTGTCGGCTGGGGCGTGGGGGGCATCGAGGCCGAGGCGGGGATGCTGGGGCAACCGGTTTATTTCCTGACGCCGGACGTGGTGGGCGTGTACCTGACCGGCACGTTGCGCGAAGGGGTGACCGCCACCGATCTGGCTCTGACGGTGACCCAGCTGCTGCGGCGGGCCAGGGTGGTGGGCAAGTTCGTCGAGTTCTTCGGGCCGGGCGCGGCGGCGCTGCCGGTCGTGGACCGCGCCACCGTGGCCAACATGGCCCCCGAGTACGGCGCCACGCTGGGCTTCTTCCCGATTGACGCCGAGTGCGTCAAATACCTCCGGGCCACCGGCCGGGACGAGGTGCTGTGCCGGGCCTACGAGGCCTATTACCGCGCGCAGGGGCTGTTCGGGATGCCCGAGCGGGGGGCGATTGATTACTCGCAGGAGATCGAGCTGGACCTGGGCACGGTGGTGCCCAGCGTGGCGGGACCGAAACGGCCCCAGGATCGCATCGAGCTGCCCGCGCTCAAACACCGGTTCACCGAATTGCTCACCGCCCCGGTGGCGGAAGGGGGATATGGCAAACCGCCGTCCGAGCTGAACCGCTGCGTGCAGGTCAACGGCCTCCGCCGCCAGACCCAGTTCCATCCCGAATGGCAGGCCGGCCTGCGCCAGGCCGTGGTCGAGCCCAGCGAAAGCGAGATGCGGGACCAGCACCCCGCCCCGGACAACGTGCTGGTCTGCCGGGACGAAATCCGGTGCGAGCTGCGGCACGGCTCGGTGTTGATTGCCGCGATCACCAGTTGCACCAACACCTCCAATCCCACCGTCATGCTGGCGGCCGGGTTGCTGGCGCGCAAGGCGGTCGAGCGCGGCCTGCGGGTCAGCCCCGCGGTCAAGACCTCCCTCGCCCCCGGTTCGCGGGTGGTTACCGATTACCTGCAACGCACCGGGCTGCAGCCCTTCCTGGACCGGCTCGGCTTTCACCTGGTGGGCTACGGCTGCACCACCTGCATCGGCAACTCCGGCCCCTTGGAGGCGCACCTCGAGGAGGCCGTGGTCGAGAATGACCTCGTGGCCGCGGCGGTGCTCTCGGGCAACCGCAACTTCGAGGCGCGCGTGCACCAGAGCCTCAAGGCCAACTTCCTGATGTCCCCGCCGCTGGTGGTCGCCTTTGCCCTGGCCGGCCGGGTGGACCTCAACCTGGCCGAGGAACCGCTGGGCACCGATCCCGCCGGCCGGCCGGTCTATCTGCGTGAACTCTGGCCCAGCCTTGCCGAAATCCGCGCTGTGCTCGAGGGCGCCCTTCGGCCCGAGGTCTTCCGCGAACTGTACCAGGATTTCGCCCACCAGAACCCCAAGTGGGAGGAAATCCCGGCCGTGACCGGCCCGGTGTATCAGTGGGACCCCACCAGCACCTACATCCAGGAACCGCCGTACTTCGCTGACTTCAGCCGCCGCCCCCAGGCCGTGGCCGACATCACCGGTGCCCGCTGTCTGGCCATCTTCGGCGACAGCGTGACCACCGACCACATCTCCCCGGCCGGGGCGATCAAAAAGGACTCGCCGGCGGGGCAATATCTCCTGGAACGACACGTGGCCCCGGCGGACTTCAACAGCTACGGGGCCCGGCGGGGCAACGACCGCATCATGGTGCGCGGCACCTTCGCCAACGTGCGCATCAAAAACCTCATGCTCGGCGGGGAGGAAGGCGGCTACACACGATTCCAGCCCACCGGCGAGAAGATGACCATCTTCGACGCCGCCCGGCGCTACGCCGAGACCCGGACCCCCCTGCTCGTGCTGGCCGGCCAGGAGTACGGCACCGGTTCCTCGCGGGATTGGGCGGCCAAAGGGCCCGCCCTGCTGGGAGTCCGCGTCGTGGTCGCCCAGAGCTTCGAGCGCATCCACCGCGCCAACCTCGTGGGCATGGGCGTGCTCCCCCTCCAGTTCAAGGAGGGGACCAGCGCTCAGACCCTGCGACTGGACGGCTCGGAGGTGTACGAGGTCCAGGGCCTGAACGCGAACCTCAAGCCGCAGCAGGACCTCATCCTCTGGGTCCGGCGTACCTCCGGCGCGGTGGAACGGGTGCCCGTCACCTGCCGGATTGATACCCCCATCGAGGTCGAGTACTACCGGCACGGCGGCATCCTGCCCTACGTGCTCCGCCAGTTGCTGGCCCGTACCTGAGCCACGCGGCCCGGAGCGGGCGGGGGCCGGAGGAGGCCGCGTCAACAACCCCGGATGGCCGAGGGGTCCGGGCCGCCCGGCGGCCATGACATCCCTCAAGGTTTCCCGGTTGCCGGCTGGACAAGCCGGGGCAGGCCGGAGAACGCTTCCCCCATGTACCACCGCGGATTCTGGTTGGCCCTCGGATCGGCACTGCTGCTGCCCTCGGGGGAGGCGCAGGGGCCGGCCGAATACGAGCAGCCGCCCTTGCGCTATTCCGCCACCCCGGCCAGCAACGCGGTGAGCCGGCTGCAGGCACGCCTGGCCGAGGGCACGTGGTCCCTCCCGGCAGGGGGAGTCGGCCGCGAATGGTTGCGGGCGGTCCTGGAGGCCCTGGAGGTGCCGGTCGAGTCGCAGGTGCTGGTGTTTTCCAAGACCAGCCTGCAGCGGGACCTGATCGGACCGCAGCGGCCGCGCGCCCTCTATTTTTCCGATGACGCCTACGTCGGCTGGGTGCCGGGCGGCTTGATCGAGGTGGCGGTGACCGATCCGGCCCTGGGGGTGGTGTTCTACCGACTGGACCCGGGGGAGCCGGCAGGCCTGCGCATCGAGCGCGATCCCGACTGCCTGTCCTGCCACGGCGCGGCGCTCACCCGCCACTGGCCGGGATTGATCGTGCGCTCGGTGTTTCCGGACGCCGCGGGCGAGCCGTTGACCGCGGGGGGCAGTTTTCTCATCGGCCACGAAAGCCCGCTGGCCGAGCGCTGGGGCGGCTGGTACGTAACCGGTCAGAGCGGGGCGTTGCGGCACCTGGGCAATGTGACGGCGCGCCGGCGCGGCGCCGGCGTGGAGCTGGACCGCGACGCGGGCGCGAACCTCACCGACCTGAGCCGCTTCTTTCCGGTCGCCGACTACCTGCGGCCGGACAGTGACGTGGTGGCGTTGCTGGTGCTCGAACACCAGGTCGGCATGATGAACCGGCTGGTCACCGGCGCCCTGCGTGTGCGCCAGTGGCTGGCCTACCAGCAGAACCTCCAGCAGGAGCGGGGCGAAGCGGTCAGCGCGGAACCCACCGGCGCGGCGCGGCGGGTGGTGGAAAACGAGGCCCGGCGCATCCTCGAGTACCTGTTGTTTTGCGACGAGGCCCCCTTTCCCGCCGAAGGCATCCATGGCGGCAGCGCCTTCCAGGAGGCCTATCGCCGTCACCGCCGCACCGACGCCCACGGCCGCAGCCTCCGGGACTTCGACCTGCGCACGCGGCTGTTGGCCTGGCGATGCAGCCCCATGATCTATTCGCGGGCCTTTGACGCGCTGCCACCGGCGTTGTACCGGGCCGTGGCGCGGGGCCTGGGTGAGGTGTTGCACGCCGCCGAGCCCCCACCGTCCTTTCGTCACCTGCCAGCCGCGGAGCGGGCGGGCATCCGGGAAATCCTTCGCGCGACCAGGCCGGAGCTGACCCGCGCCTGGTGAGGCCCGCCGCCGGTGGGAGGGGCCGCCCCACGCGCGCCGGCTCCGGGAGGCGCGTGCTGGGGGCTTCAACCTTGCCGCAGCGGGGCCGGTCCCTATAGTCGTTGCACGTGCTGCCGACCATGAACAAGCCTCCTCTGCGTGTGGCGATCACCGGCGCCGCCGGCCAGATCGGATATTCCCTGCTGTTTCGGATTGCCTCCGGCGCGATGTTTGGGCCCGACCAGCCGGTCATCCTGCACCTGATCGAAGTCCCGGACGAAAAGGCGCTCAACGCGCTCCAGGGGGTGTGCATGGAATTGGAGGATTGCGCGTTTCCGCTGCTCAAGGGCCTGGTGCCCACCGCCAGCCTCGAGGAGGGGTTCAAGGGGGTGAACTGGGCCCTGCTGGTGGGGGCGGTGCCGCGCAAGGCCGGCATGGAGCGCAAGGACCTGCTGGGCATCAACGGCAAAATCTTCATCGCCCAGGGGCAGGCCATCGCCCGCCACGCCGCCAGCGACGTGCGGGTGCTGGTGGTCGGCAACCCCTGCAACACCAACGCCCTCATCGCCCGCCACCATGCCCGCGGCGTCCCGCCCGAGCGGTTTTTCGCCATGACCATGCTGGACGAGAACCGCGCCCGCACCCAGCTCGCCAGGAAGGCGGCGGTGGACGTCACCGCGGTCACCCACCTGGCGGTCTGGGGCAATCACAGCCCCACCATGTACCCGGATTTTTTCAACGCCCGCATCCACGGCCGGCCGGTACCCGAGGTGATCGGCCACCGTGCCTGGCTGGAGAACGACTTCCTCACCACCGTCCAGCAGCGAGGGGCGGCCATCATCAAGGCCCGGGGTCTCAGCTCCGCCGCCAGCGCCGCCAACGCGGTCATGGACACGGTGCGCCGCCTGACCACCCCCACGCCCGGGGATGACTGGTTCAGCGTGGTGGTGTGTTCGCCCGGCGACTACGGCATCGAGCGGGGGTTGATGTTCAGCTACCCCGTCCGCAGCGACGGCCGGAACTGGTCCATCGTGCCGGGTTTGCCGGTCAACGACTTCAGCCGCGCCAAGCTGGCCGCCACCGAGGCCGAGTTGAAGGAGGAACGGGCGATGGTGGCCGAATTGCTGGGGGCCTGACCCCCGCGCGGTGTCTCCGACCCCGGCCGGAGCCGGGCGCGCTCAGCCCATCACCTGCGGGGTGGGCAGGCTGGCGCCGCAGAACACGCAGTGCCGGCGGGTCGAGCGGTTGCGGCGGCCGCAGCCGGGGCAGTTCACCAGGCCGCTGGTGATGCGGCCATCCGCCTCGCCGTCCCGCAGGTCCACTTCCTGCATTTTTTCCAGCAGGTCGGTGTCGCTGTAGCGTCCCTGCGCCCGCAGCAATTCCCACAGGGCCTGGGCGGCCAGGGTCAGGGTGTCCAGCCGGCGTTGGAGGTCCTCGACCTGGTTGCGCAGCCGCGCCACCTCGCCTTTGCTGGCGTGGTTCGCCGCGGCGGGGCTGGTCGAGGTCGGCCCGAGAATATGGAAGAACACGTCCATGGCTTCGGTTCAGAGAAAGCGTCGCGGCGGCCGCGGCTCAAATCTGGGAGTACGGCGCCGGCCGCAGCAGGTGGTTGGTGATGTTGGTGACGATTTCGGCGTCGGTGTAGCCGGGGGTGGTGCTGAGCTTCTTCCACTCGGGGTCCGCGGCAAAGGTGCCCCAGTTTTTTTCGCGGGCGGCCAGGTTTTCGAAGACCAGCAGGTAGGTCAGGTGGGGCAGGCGGCTGCCCACCAGGGCCTCCCCGAAAAACACCGGCGTCAGCCCGGTGCGGCGGAACAGGGCGATTTCGCCGACATTGAACATTTCGACCTTTTTGCGGTGGGCCTTGAGGGAATGGCTTTCGTAGATGCGGAGTTCGAAGAGCCGCGCCTGCTTCTGGCGGGTCAGTTCCGGCACCTCGAGTCGCGGCATGCCCTCGAAGGCCACCAGCAGCGAGCTTTCCACCCGCACGTAGGGCGGATCGGCCGGCGGGGCGTTGATGAAGGCTTCGCCGGCGCGTTGGTACTCGGCATCGGCCGCCAGGCGGGCGCGGACGCCGGCAAAGTCGTCCAGGGAACGGTAGGGGATCAGCCCGAACACGCCGGGGTTGTCCGGCCCCACCATCACCTGGAACACGCCGATGGGGCCGATGCCCAGCCGGTTCAGGGCGGGGATGGCAGCCTCGCGGGCGTAGTCCTCGAAGCGCTTCTGCATGGGTCCGCGGCGCAGCAGGTAATGGCGCAGCTCGTAATATTCCCGCGCCGGGGGCTTGGCGGGTTCTCCGGCGCGGACCGACAGGCCGGCCAGACTGCCCACGGCGAGGGTGGAGCGGAGGAATTGGCGTCGTTTCATGGTGAAGGGCTGGGGCGTATGTGAACGCGGCACATCCTCGGCAGCTGGCGGCCGCCGTCAACGCCGGAAGCAGCCGTCAGGTCAGGGCGGTAACGGTTGGCCGGTGAGCCGTTCGTAGGCCTCGAGATACTTTTGCTGGGTCCTGGCCACAATGTCGCGCGGCAGGGCCGGGGCGGGCGGGGTTTTGTCCCAGTCCAGCGACTCGAGGTAGTCGCGCACGAACTGCTTGTCGAAGCTGGGCTGGCTCTCGCCCGGCTGGTACTCGTCCGCCGGCCAGAAACGGGAGGAGTCGGGCGTGAGCACCTCGTCAATGAGGGTCAACTCGCCCTCGCAGAGCCCGAACTCGAATTTGGTGTCGGCGATAATGATGCCCCGCTCGCGGGCGTAGTCGCGGCCTTCCCGGTACAGGTGCAGGCTCAGGTCCCGCACCCGCGCAGCCAGGTCCGGCCCCACCAACGCCGCGGCCTGGTCGAAGGGGATGTTTTCATCGTGGCCGTGGCTGGCCTTGACGGCGGGGGTGAAGATCGGCTCGGGCAGCTCGGCGGCTTCCACCAGTCCTTCCGGCAGGGGGATGCCGCAGATGGAGCGGGTCTTGCGGTACTCTTTCCAGCCCGAGCCGGCCAGGTAGCCGCGCACCACGCACTCGATGGCCAGCGGCCGGGCCTTTTTGACGATCATGCTGCGCCGGCGGAGCCGGGCGGCCAACGGGGCCAGCCGCTCCGGCCAGGGGGTGCCGGCCCCGGCCAGCAGGTGGTTGGGCACCAGCCGGGCGAAGCGGGCGAACCAGAAGTGCGAGAGCTGCGTCAGGACCTCGCCCTTGCGGGGGATGCCGTTGGGCAGCACGCAGTCAAAGGCCGAGATGCGGTCGGTGGCCACCAGCAGCAGGGTCTCGCCCAGGTCAAAGAGCTCGCGCACTTTGCCGCTCTTGACCTTGGGGATGCCGGGAAGGTCCACGTGCAACACCGGATCGTAGGACATGGCGGGGAGTATGGGGGGAGGCGGACCCTCCGCAAGGTTGCCGCCGCCGTGGGCGGCCCGGCGGCCCGTTCAGCTGCGGAGCCACAACTCCGAGGGCGTTTCTTCCAGGGCCCTGGGGGTGCCGAGGATAATGGCCGCCAGCACCGCTTGCCGGGCCGTGCGGGGAGATTGCAGGGCCGCCCGCAGCGCCTCGATCTCCGGCGCGGCAGTCCGGAGGCGGGCAACCGTGGCCGGCGGCGGCCGCTCCGCCAGGGCCTTGGCCGCCTCCATCCTGGCCTGCGCCAGTACGTCCAGGGCGCTGGCGCTTTGGTAGGCGGCGGCCGCCTCCGTCAAGGGGGTCGGTTCACCGGGGGGGCGGGGTGCTGACTCCCAGGACTCGCCCTCCTCGGCCCGGGCCAGGGCGGGCGCAGGCGGCGGCGTTTCCGGGGCCGTCATCACCACCGGGGGGGGCGGGGGAGGCGGCGGCTGGGGTTCTTCACCGAACAGGCGCCGCAGCTCGCGTTCGAGGTCGAAGGCCGGCTGGCGGGGGCCGGATTCCGCCGGGGGGAGTTCTTCGCGGCGGAGGGGGGGCAGGGGCGTGGCCTCTTCCTCGCCCGGTTCACCGGGTTGTTTGCGGCGCCGCTGCAGCCAGTTGCTGAGGCCGGAGAGGAGCAGGATCACCACAAGGGCGACCAGGCTCTCCCACGAGTAGGCCAGCAGGGGCATGGTCCGAGGGGGCGGGGCGGCACTCAGGCACCCTTGGTCTTGTCGCCGGCCGGCGGTGTGCCGGAGGGTTGGGCGATGCTTTCCCGCATGTGGGTGTCGGCCTGGATGTTCTTGAGCCGGAAGTAGTCCATGATGCCCAGGTTGCCGCTGCGGAAGGCCTCGGCCATGGCCAGGGGAATCTGGGCCTCGGCCTCGACCACGCGGGCGCGCATTTCCTGGGTGCGGGCGAGCATTTCCTGCTCCTGGGCGACGGCCAGCGCGCGGCGCACCTCGGCCTGGGCCTGGGCGATGAGCTTGTTGGCCTCGGCCTGCTCGGCCTGAAGTTTGGCGCCCACGTTCTCGCCCACGTCCACGTCGGCGATGTCAATGGAGAGGATTTCGAAGGCGGTGTTCGAGTCCAGCGCCTTGTCGAGGACGGTCTTGGAGATGCGGTCGGGGTTTTCGAGCACGTCCTTGTAGCTGTTGCTGGAGCCGATGGTGGTGACGATGCCCTCGCCGACGCGGGCGATGATGGTTTCCTCGGTGGCGCCGCCGACGAAGCGGTCGAGGTTGGTGCGCACGGTGACGCGGGCCTTGACCTTGACGGCGATGCCGTCCTTGGCCACGGCGTCAATGGTGGTCTTGCCGGAGGCGGGGTTGGGGCAGTCAATGACCTTGGGGTTGACGGAGGTCTTGACGGCGTCGAGCACGGTCTTGCCGGTGCCCCTGGTGGCCAGGTCAATGGCGCAGGCGCGGTCGAAGCTCAGGTGGATTTGCGCCTTTTGGGCGGCGATGAGGGCGCGCACCACCATCGAGACGTCGCCGCCGGCCAGGTAGTGGACGTTGAGCTGGTCCACGGTCAGGTCAATGCCGGCCTTGCGGGCGTTGATGTAGTTGTCCACCACCAGGCCCACCGGCACGCCCCGCAGGCGCATGGCGGCCAGTTCGATCAGGCCCACGTAGGCGCCCGAGACCCAGGCCCGGATGAAGATGGTGAAGAAGTTGAACAGCAGGATCAGGAAGACCAGCCCGACCAGGAGCGCCAGGGCGAGCAGGATCATCTGAAGCGACAGGGCGGCGAGCAGGGGTGTGTTCATGGTTCTGGTTGGTGGAGCGAGTTTGGATGAGGGGCCGGGGGCTTGTCAAACAGGACGTACCACCACGCGGATGCCTTCCACGGCCACGACCCTGACAGGGGTGCCGGCCTCGATCATGCCCCCCTCGGTGACCACGTCCACGCGGCGGCCGTTGATGAGCGCGGTGCCGGAGGGACGCAGGGCGGTCAGGGCCGTGCCGGTCTGGTGCAGCAGCTCGGGTTTCTCCAATAGCGGACTGCCCAGGGTGCCGCGGGCGACAAAGGCTCTCCCCATCCGGCTGTGGGGGAAAAACCGGATCCACAACAGCCCCGCCACCACCAGGATCACCAGTACCGCAAGCAGCACCATCCCGCCCGTGCGCGGCCCTTCGCGCAGGTAGCTCAGCACCACCGCCGCGACCAGGCAGCCAAAGCCCACCAGCCCGGCAATCATGCCCGGGAGCACCGTCTCCAGGAGCATCAGGATCAAGCCGGCCACGATGAGGAGGATCACCGTTTCCATTGCCGGCCGAGAGTACGCCGGAGCGGAGGTGACGCAAGGAGCATCGGCGTTCCCGGGCGGTATGGCCGGCCCTTCAGGCCGCGCTCAACCCGGGCCACTGACGCACGTCCACCGCCTCCCTGCCCGCCGCCCGGATGGCCGCCAGGCCGGGTTCGCCATCCTCAAAGGCCTGACATTCGCCGGGAGCCAGCCCCAGACGCCGCGCCGCTTCGAGGAAGAGGTCCGGCGCCGGCTTGGGGTGGGCCACGTCGTCCTGGGTGACCACCGCGTCGAACAGGTCCGTCAGGCCGAGGTGATCGAGCACCCGCGGGATGACGCGCCGCGAGCCGCCCGAGGCCACGGCCAGGCGGCATCGCCCGCGCTGGGCCCGTGCCAGGCGGACCAGCGGTTCGATCGGTTGCACCTCGGGCACACGGGCGAGGTAGGCGGCTTCCTTTTCGCGCGCGATCGCCTCGATCTCGAGCGCCAGGCCCTGTTCGCGGGCCAGCGTGCGCAGAATCTCGCGGGTGGGGATGCCGGCCAGTTGGTGCAGCCGTTGGCGGGTGAAGTGGAAGCCGTGCCGCGCGGCGAGGTCGCGCCAGACCTCCCAGTGCAGGGGCATGGTGTCGGCGAGGGTGCCGTCAAAATCGAAGATCAGCCCCCGGATGTGCGGCGGCGGTTCGAAGTCCGGTCCCGCGCCGGGGCCGGGCCGGGTGGGGAGCGGGGGGCGGTTCACCGGGAGAGGGCGGCGAGGCGTTGGTCCAGGTCGTGGGCCAGCAGCGGCTCGATCAGCAGGTCCAGGTCGCCGTCCAGCACGGCGGGCAGGTTGTACAGACTCAGGTCCAGGCGATGGTCGGTGACGCGGTTCTGGGGGAAGTTGTAGGTGCGGATTTTCTCGTTGCGCTCACCGGTGCCGACCTGCTGGCTGCGGGTGGCGTCCACGCGGGCCTTTTCCTCCTGGCGACGCTGTTCGAGCAGGCGGGTGCGAAGGATTTTGAGGGCGCGGGCCTTGTTTTTCTGCTGGGAGCGTTCGTCCGCACAGCGCACCACCAGGCCGGAGGGTTTGTGGAGGATTTGCACGGCCGAGTCGGTGGTGTTGACCCCCTGGCCGCCGGGGCCGGAGGCGCGGCAGGTGGTGATCTCGAGGTCTTCGGGCCGCAGTTCGAGGTCCACTTCCTCGGCCTCGGGCAGGACGGCAACGGTGGCGGTGCTGGTGTGGATGCGGCCCTGGGCCTCGGTGGCGGGGACGCGCTGGACACGATGGACGCCGCTTTCGAACTTGAGGCGCTTGAACACGTCGGTGCCGGCGACGCTGAAGATGACCTCCTTGAAGCCGCCCAGGTCGGAGGGATTGGCGTCGAGGGTCTCGACCCTCCAGCCGCGCGCCTCGGCGTAACGGGTGTACATGCGGTACAGGTCCGCGGCAAACAGGGCGGCCTCCGAGCCCCCGGTGCCGGCGCGGATTTCCACCAGGATGTTGCGCGCATCGGCCGGGTCGGGGGGCAACAGGCCTTCCTGGACCTTGCGCGTGAGGGGGGGCAGGTCGGCCTCGAGCCGGGCCACTTCCTGGCGGGCGAGGGTCAGCAGTTCGGGGTCGTGCTCGGTGGCCAGGAGGGCGCGGTTGGCCTCCAGCTCGTCCAGGGCGCGGGTGTAGGCCTCGCCCGCTTCGAGCAACGCCTTCAGCCGGGCGTGTTCCCGGCCCAGTTCCGGGGCCAGGGCGGGCTGCTGAAAGGTGGCGGGGTCCGCCAGCCGGCGCTCGAGGTCCTGAAGGCGTTGCCGCCACTTGTCCACCTGGGGACGCAGGTCCATGAAGGGTCCTCCCCAAAAAGCAGGGCCCGCCCGGTGGGCGGACCGGGCGGGCGCCAGCGGGGCCGGGGCTACTTGCGCTTCTTCTTGCCGGCCGCGGCGGCGGCCAGGGCCGCCTGTACGGCCTGGGTCTTGGCCAGGCGCTGCTGGAACTTGTCCACCCGCCCGGCGGTGTCCACGAACTTCTGCTGGCCGGTGAAGAAGGGGTGGCACACGTTGCAGATGCCCACCACGATCACCGGGCGCGTGGAGCGGGTCTTGAAGGTGTTGCCGCAGGCGCAACGCACCTCAGCCTCCACGTATTTCGGATGAATGTCCGCTTTCATCAAAGGCCCGCCAGCGTAGGTCGCCGCGCCGGGGGTGACAAGCTGGAAAACCCGCGCCGGGCAAGGCCCCGCGGACGGGAGGGAAACATCCACTAACGGGCGCCGGCTAGGCTGACCAGTGTTGGAGCCACGCGGGAGACGTGGCCGGCCGGGGGAAAGGGTGGGTGGTCCCCGTGCGAGAACTCGCCGTACTGGCGGCAGGGTTGGAGGATGGCCCCTTCAGAACTCCACGGTCCGACACTTTTCATCGAGCGCCGCCACGATCCGCCGGACCTGTGCCGGATCGAGGCGGAGGGCCTGGTCGCGCAGATAACCCTGGAGGTATTTTTCGTTCATGACCCTGACGGGGGTAGCCGAGGTGGTTTTCTCCACGTACCAACCCGGAATCACCACCAATGTCTCCACCGTGACCTTCTCGCCGGTCTTGCGGGTCAGGTATTCGGCCACCCAGCGCGCGTTGCGTTGTGCTTGGGGAATGGTTTGACGGTCTTCCCAATGGGGGAAGTGCAGCCGGTCGCCTTCTTGAGTGACCCGGGCCTGTACCTTCCCGCCACGGTCACGGGGCTTGCTCCGGGTCTTTGTCTCGATCACAAACACGCCGCGCGGACCGACGCAAACATGGTCCACATTCCACTTGCCCTCGCCCGGCAGGTCATGGAACGCCCGGTAACCGACTTCCGCCGCTTGCCCCAGGACTTCTCCCACCATCTGCTCGCCCCACAACCCCCACCTCACCTGCCGGACCGCGTTGAGTGTTCGGACCAGCCGGATGATCAGCCATGTTCCCACCCCGAAAGCCACGGGGATCAGGGTCAAAAACCCCACGCCAAGGGGATGGACCAGGAAGGATCGGACAGCTTCCAGACCAACCGGTAAAAGCATGAGCGTGATGCCCCACCAGCCGCCGGTGATCAGGAAGTGGGAGAGAAACCTCCCGAAGTAATCATCGAGTTTCTGGGACAGGGAATAGCCGGGCGGCCGGAGCAGCTTCTGGCTGGACGGAGGACAACGGCGCCTGTCGCGGTATTTGTTCACCCCCTCGAGTTTGATGAAGGTGGCCAATAACGGGATGCAGACCCCCGCCAGGAAGAAGAGGGCGGGTTTAAGTCTCGAGACCCAATCCACGTCGGCGAGCAAGGTCATGGCGGCCGGATCATCCCCCAGAAAAGTGACGGGGGAAAGCCCTTGCCAGCCTCACTCACACTGCGCGTGGTGGCGCAGGGCATGATCGGCCAGGACCAGCGCCGTCATGGCCTCGACCATCGGCACGGCGCGGGGCAGCACGCAGGGGTCATGGCGGCCGCGGCCCTTGAGGGTGGTGTTCTGGAAGTGCACGTCCACCGTCTCCTGCTCGTGCATGATCGTGGCCACCGGCTTGAAGGCCACCCGGAAGTAAACGGTCTCGCCGTTGCTGATGCCTCCCTGGACGCCGCCGCTGCGGTTGGTCACGGTGCGCACCCGCCCGCCCACGTTGCGGAAAGCGTCGTTGTGGGTGCGGCCGGTCAGGCGCACCCCGTCGAAGCCGGAGCCGATGTCGAATCCCTTGGCCGCGGGCAGGCTGAGCATGGCCTTGGCCAGGTCCGCCTCGAGCCGGTCAAACACCGGCTCGCCCCAGCCGGCCGGGACGCCGCGGGCCACCCCCAGGATGATGCCGCCCACCGAGTCGCCTTCCGCGCGCCGTTGTTCGATGAGGCGGGCCATGGCCTCGGCCACGAGCGGGTCCGGGCAGCGCACGGGGTTGGACTCGACCGCCGCCAGGGTGAATTGGTCGGGGTCCACCTCGGCGCGGAGGTCCTGGACCTGGATGACCGCGGCCAGAATTTCCACGCCCCAGCGGGTGCGCAGCAGTTTCCGGGCGATGGCCCCGGCCGCCACGCGGCCGACGGTCTCCCGGGCGCTGCTGCGGCCCCCGCCCGGCCACGCCCGGATGCCGTACTTGACGTGGTAGGTGTAGTCGGCGTGGGAGGGGCGGAACTTGGTGGCCATCTCGGCGTAGGCCTCGGGGCGGGCATCCTCGTTTTTCACCCACAGGGCAATGGGGGTGCCCAGGGTGAGGCCTTCAAAGGTGCCGGAGAGGATGTTCACGGTGTCGCTTTCCTTGCGCGGGGTGACCAGCGGAGACTGGCCCGGCCGGCGGCGGTCCAGGTCCGGCTGGATGTCCGCCTCGGTCAGCGGCAGCCGCGGCGGGCAACCGTCCACGACCGCGCCCACGCCGCCGCCGTGGGACTCGCCCCAGGTGGTGACGCGGAAGAGCTGGCCGAAGGTGTTTGCCATGCTTGGAGGGTGTGCGAAAGGCCGGGCAGGGTCAAACCCCGGAGCCGGCCGGGTGCATTCCGCGCTTGCATCCCCGGCGGGTTGGTTTAACGAAGTCGCCGCGGTTCCCGCCATGCGCCAGTACCTGGACCTGCTCCGCTACGTGCTCGAACACGGTCGCTTCAAGGCCGACCGCACCGGCACCGGCACGTACTCGATCTTCGGTGCCCAGACCCGCTACGACCTCCAGGCCGGCTTCCCGTTGCTGACCACCAGGAAACTGCACGTCCGCTCGATCATCTACGAGCTGCTCTGGTTCGTGCGCGGGCTGACCAATGTGCGCTGGCTCCAGGAACGCGGCGTCACCATCTGGGACGAATGGGCCGACGCCGACGGCAACCTCGGTCGCATCTACGGCGCGCAGTGGTGCGACTGGCGCACCGCCGACGGCCGCTCGATCCACCAACTGCACCGGGTCATCGAGGCAATCCGCCGCCACCCGGACAGCCGCCGGCTGGTGGTCACCGCGTGGAACCCGGGCGAGCTGGACCAGATGGCCCTGCCGCCCTGCCACACCCTGTTCCAATTCTACGTGGCAGACGGCCGGCTCAGTTGCCAACTGTACCAGCGCAGCGCCGACCTCTTCCTGGGGGTGCCGTTCAACATCGCCAGCTACGCCCTGCTCACCCTCATGGTCGCTCAGATCACCGGCCTCCAACCGGGGGAATTCATCCACACCTTCGGCGACCTTCACCTCTACGCCAACCACGTCGAACAGGCCCGCCTCCAGCTCACCCGCGAACCCCGGCCCCTGCCGGTCATGCGCTTGAACCCCGCCCGCCAGCGGCTCGAAGACTTCGAGTACGAGGATTTCCAGCTCGAAGGATACAACCCCCATCCGCCCATCAAGGCCCCGATCGCCGTCTGAGCCGCCCCCGCCGCGCCTGCTCAGTGGCAACAGGCCGGTGCGCCGCCAGCGCCCACCGTCGGCCCCAGTGCCGGGCTCAGGTACGGAATGCCCAGGCCCAGACCCCGCACCACCAGCCACAGTCCCATCACCGCCAGGCAGACCGGTACCGCCCGCTGCAACCACAAGCGCAGCGTCCCCTGCAACGCCCCGCCGGCCAGCCCCAACCCGAACATCATCGGCACCGTCCCCAGCCCGAACACCAGCATGTATCCCGCACCGGCCGGGCCGCTCCCCGCCAGGGCCGCCCCGGCGCAGGCCGCGTACACCAGGCCGCAGGGTAACAGGCCGTTGAGCCCGCCCAGCGCGGCCAGGCCTCCGGGACCCGGCCGTTGCAGCAGGCGGCCGAACGTGCGTCGCAGCGGAGCCCAGGCCAGCAGGTTCGGCCCGTGCAGCGTGCCCCAGCGACTGTATGCCGCGGCCGCCAGGAGTCCCACCCCCAGGGCGATGGAGACCCAGCGTTGCACCCCGCTCAGGGCCAATCCCTGCCCCACCCAGCCCAGCAGCAGCCCGAGCAGGCCGTAGGTGGCCACGCGCCCCGCGTTGTAGCTGAGCCGCCCCACCACCAGGCCCGCGGCGCTCGAACCGGCGCGGCGCGGCAGGGCCAGGGCCAGCGGGCCGCACATCCCCGCGCAATGGGCGCTGCCGGCCAGACCCAGCAGAAAGGCCGTCCACCATTCCATGGCCGTCAGTGTCTTATGCTCCCGCCACAGCGTCCAGCCCGGCGAAGGTCCCTGCCCCCTGCGCCGGGAAGGTGAGAAGGGCGGACCCGGCACTCACCGGAGTCCGCCCTTCCGACCCAAACAACAAGCAACGCGTTAACTTATTTACTCTTCGGGAACAGCGGGAGCCGCCTTGACCAAATCCTGAGCGGTCTTGAGCAGGTACCGCGCATAGGGCGGGTTGTGCACGCCATAGCTGGCGTCCTGCTTGACCAGGTAAAGCAGGAAGCGGGCTTGCTTGATCTCGGCCGGGAGGCGGTTCTGACCGGCGGTGCCGGGGCCGATCTTGCCGGAGCTGAGCTGGCCGGCCACTGTGGTTTCCCAAGGTACCACGCGGGTGGGGGCGTTGGTGCCGTAGAAGGCCACGTAGTTGGTGTGGCCCGGGGTGTCCAGGCCCGGAATCTTGGTGTTGGCCCAGGTGTGGAGCGCCTGCACGGTGCGGGCGATGGCGTCCCTGACGCCGGCCTGGATGAAGTGCACGCCGCCCTCGGCGATTTCCTTGGCCAGGGGGTCCTCGAGGAAGCCGTGGCACTCGGCGCAGGCCAGCAGTTGCACCTCAAAGGTGTGACCGGTGTACACCGGATTGGCGGGCGAGGGGTTCTCGACGTGGTCGGCCCGGTTGTGGCAGGTGGTGCACTGGGCCGGGTTGCCCCACGGCTGCGGGGTGGTGGGATCGCCGTGGCCGTGCGGCCGCAGGTTGAAAGCCACCGGCACGCCGTTGAGGGTGTTGGTGTCGAAGCGCGGGTCCACCGCCTGGCCGATCAGGATGTTGTACTGCGGGGAGTAGTGCGGCGGCCGGCCGGTGCCGGTCCAGGTGGCCCCACGCTCGTTGTGGCACTGGCCGCAGAGCTGGATGTCCGGATCGTACTGCGCGGCGAAGTTGGTGGGGCTGGTCGAGGTGAAGAAGGACATGAACTTGGACGAGCTGATCGGGTTGCGGAGCTGGGCCGGCCGGGCGGCCAGGTCCAGACCGGGCAGTTTGTCGTCGAACTTGCGGTGTGGATCGTGGCAGGTGGCGCAGGTCTGGCCGAACTTGTTGGCGTCGGCCACCGTGGGGGCCACGACCTTCGTGCCATCGCCGCCGTGGTCGAAGTCGTTGACCACCGCCATGCGCACGGCACCGGCATGGCAGACGCCGCATTGGAACATGCGGTTGACCCCGGCGTTGAACATGCCCGGCGTGGAGACCCGGGCATGGCCGGCCTCCAGCCACTCGTCGTAGGTGGGGTGGTGGAAGTCGTTGTGGCAACCCCCGCAGACTGCCGCGGAGATGGTCACCGGCGGGCGCATCGAGGAGTCCTCGAAGTTTTCAGCGTGGCTGCCGGCCGGGCCGTGGCAGTTTTCGCACTGCACGCCGGCCAGGTGCGGGGTGGTGGCCTCGTCCACGTAACCGTTGGGCAGACCGTAGCCCACGGTGTGGCAGGGCAGGCAGCGCGCGTTCTTGTCCTGACCGATGTTTTTCAGCGTCTGCAGGGCGTGGGCGTGCGAGGTGGCCAGCCAGTTGGTGTGGATGCTGCGATGGCAGAAGCGGCAGTCGCGCGCGCCCAGGAAGTTGGGGTTGCCGCCCTCGACCCGCAAGATGCCCATCTCACCCGCCAGCGCCACCTCCGCCGACTGGGCCTGGGTGGGGCCGCTCACGGTTTCCCAGGGCGCGCCCACCGCGGCCTGCTGCTGGAGGCGGAAGGGCCCTTGCAGGCCGGTCCATGTCACCGTGGCCGTCTGCTGCGTGCGGGCGATGGACAGCAGGTAGGGTCGGGGGTCAACGCCGCCCGGCTTGGCCACCGGTGGGTCGTACATCTGGGCCGTGGCCAACGGAAGGAGCAGCAGGGCACAGGCACCCGCCAGCACAGAAGCACCGGCCGGGCCAGGGAAGGTGGAGGGCGTTCTCATGGCACAGTTCCAAGGTTGGTGGGGTTGACCGACCATCTCCGGTGACGCCGCGCCCGTGACCGCCACGGCGGCCCGCCCGGAGATGTCCACTGATGCCGCACGCGCTCACGCTAGTCTTACCCCCCAGACCGCCCACACTTTTATTGGCCATTATTTAGCGAATCTTGTCCAACACCCTCGCGAGGCGCAGCGACTTGTTCAAGCCCGGCGGAGGCCACGGCGGGCTCCGCCGGCGGCGGGGGCAGCCGGCGCCCCGTCCAGAAGGCCCAGTTCATCGGGTACACGTCCGGATCGAAAATGACGTGGTAGAAGTGCCAGACCAGAATCGCCAGGCAGGCGAGGATGGCCTCGTAATAATGGATGGTGAGGGCCACGTCCACCACCCACCGCGGCATCCACTGGCTGACCTTGACGGGGAACCAGAGCATGAACCCCGTCACGCCCATGATCACCGTGCCCCAGACCACCGCCCAGTACTCGAACTTCTCCGCGTACCCGAATCGGTGGGACAGGCGTACCCGCGGCCCCCGGCCGGCCAGATAGCGGATCGCCCCCCGCAGTTCCCGCCCATCCCCCCGCCGCGGCAGCAAATCCCGCAGCAGTTGGCGCCCCCGTGCGCTCAGCAGCACGTAGCCGACGTGGTACACGCCCAGGCCCACCAACACCAACCCCGCCACCCGGTGGGTCCAGCGGCGGATGGATTCGTCCCCGCCCAGCATCCAGGCCGCCCAGGAATCCGGGAACTTCAACGCAAAACCGGACCAGGCCAGCACGATGAAGCTCACCGCCAGCAGCCCGTGCTGCCAACGCTGGTTGCGGTCCATGCGTGGCTCGCCAAAGCGCCGGGAGGCTTCCCGGCTTTGTGCGCTCCTGCGCCACCACAGCAGCAGATTGTGCCCCGCCAGCAGGCTGATGGTGCCGGCAATCATCACCAGATACAGCCGCCGCACCCAGCGGTTCACCACGCTGCCCAGGTCCGAACCGGAACTGATGTCCGCATGAACCCGCCCCGTCACAAAGCCCGCCGTTGCGCCGGGATGACAACGACCGCAGGTGTGCACCAGGTTGGCCGGGTGGATGCTCGAACGCGGGTCACGGGAAGGCAGGATGTGATGGACACCGTGGCAACTGGCGCAGTTGGCCGCCCGGGTGGACCCCAACCGCGCCGCCAGCCCGTGGTAGCTGCCCAGGAAGGTCTTGACCCGGTCGGCCGGCAGACGATAGCGGGCGTTGATACGCTCGGAGGCGTGGCATTGACTGCACACCCGCTCCGCAATGCGCGCCGCCGCCGCCACGCGCAGAGGTTCGATGCGGTGCTCGAGATGGCAATCGGTGCAGGTGGGCGCGTCGCGCAAGCCACGGGCCAGTGCGGAGCCGTGCACGCTTTCCCGCACTTCGCGCGACTCGGTTTCATGGCAGCCGCCGCAGGTGGTGGTCTGGTTGAAGGCATGAAGCCGCGAGCCGGCCGCCCCGCGCGGCTGGATGTCATGGGTACCGTGGCAATCCTGGCAGGTGGGCACGCCCGGTACGCCTTCCAGTCCCGCCCGCCCGTGTACGCTGTTCCCGTAGGTCTCGGACTGCTCGGTGTGGCAGACCGAACAGGCCACGGGTTTCACCGGCACCCCGTCATCCGGGTGGCCGGGGCCGATATCGCTGTGGCAGCTCCAGCAGGTGTTGGTGGCATGGCGGGAGGCTTTGAGAACGGCCACGTCCACGAACAACGACACCGTTTCGCCGCGGGCGTTGGTGCGGGTCAGTTCGCGGTCTTCGTGGCACTGCAAACAGTCGCTGTCCGGGATTGGTTCGGCTGCCCGGCCTGGCCCGTCGAGGCATCCCGCCCCGGCGAGCACTGCCAGGGCCCATCCAAAAACCGCGATCGCTTTCATCTTTGCCATCCTTTTGTCAGGGTGGACTTTTTACGCTTTTAGCTTATTCAACAACTATGGGTCAAAAAGATTTTAAAATACTGGTGCCCGGGTTGCCGGGCCGACGTGACTCCTCGCCGCGGCCCGACCTTCGGCGCGCGGCCGCCGGCGGAGATTTTCTCACCTCTCAGCGGCCGGCTTGCACGCGGTCCCATCGCGCCTTCAAGCTGTCGCCATGCAGCCGCTTGCCTTTCTACTGGCCCTGGTTGTGGCTCTGCCCGCCGCGCTGGCGGCCCGAAGGCCCAACGTGCTCTTCATCATGGCCGATGACCTGGGCAGCATGGACCTGGGCTGCTACGGCGCGCGCGATCTCCACACCCCCCACGTGGATGCCCTGGCGGCGCGCGGGCTGCGGTTCACGCAGTTTTACGCGGCCGCGCCGGTGTGTTCGCCCTCGCGCGCCGGCCTGTTGACCGGACGCTGGCCGGTGCGCGCCGGCGTGCCGGGCAACTGCACCTCGCAGCGGGGTGGTTCCGGCGCCTTGCCCCCCGCCGAGGTGACGCTGGCCGAGATGTTCAGGGCCGCCGGTTACGCCACCACCCACCTGGGCAAGTGGCACCTCGGCTACACGCCGGAGACGATGCCCCGCGCGCAGGGGTTTGATTACAGCTTCGGCCACATGGGCGGGTGCATTGACAACTGGTCCCATTTCTTTTACTGGGCCGGCCCGAACGTCCACGACCTCTGGCGCGACGGGGTCGAGGTCTTCCATGACGGTCAGTACTTTCCGGACCTCATGGTCCAGGAAGCCGTGCAGTTTTTCCAACAGCCCCGCGACCGGCCGTTCTTCCTCTACTACGCCCTGAACACGCCCCATTACCCGTACCAGGCCGACGCCCAGTGGCTCCGCCGTTTCGAGCACCTGCCCTCTCCGCGCAACCTCTACGCGGCCTTTGTCGCCGCCCAGGACGAACGGCTGGGCAGGCTCCTGGCGGCCCTGGAGGCGCGGGGCTTGCGGGACGACACGATCGTCATTTTCCAGAGCGACAACGGCCACTCCACCGAGGAACGCGCCCACTTCGGCGGCGGCAGCACCGGACCGTACCGCGGGGCCAAGTACAGCCTGCTCGAGGGCGGCATCCGCTCCCCCGCCCTCATCTCCTGGCCGAACGGCCTGCCCCGAAACCAAACCCGCGACCAGGTGGCCCATGCCTGTGACTGGCTGCCCACCCTGGCCGAGCTCACCGGCGTGCCGCTGCCATCCTTTCCCCTCGACGGCCGCAGCCTCGCCGCCGTCCTGCGCGACTCCGCGGTCCCCTCGCCCCACGCAGACCGCGCCCTCCACTGGCAGGTTGGCACCGGCCCGGACGCCGACTGGGCCGTGCGCCGGGGCGATTGGAAACTCATCGGCCGCACCCGCGACACCACGGACGGTCGGCGGCCGCTGGTCCTGACCAACTTCCTCGTGAACCTCAGGCTGGACCCCGGCGAAACCACCAACCTCGCCGACCAGCACCCCGACCTCGTGGCCCGCCTGCGCCAGCTTCACGAGGCCCACCTCCGCTGAGCCCTCCGCGTCGCGGCACCCCTTCATTAACGCCCGAGCTTCGGGCGGCCACTTCCCGCGCCCGAGGATGCGCCGGGGCCGCCGACCCGCTCGCCCTTGAACAAATCGTGTGGCCCGGGGCTCACGGGGGGAGAGGCTGGAACGCTGCCGAAGGTGACGCGGCGGCCTTCCTCTCCGCCGGCGCACGCCGCCGGAGGCGTAGCACAAGCTTCCCCGCCTGCCGTCTCGCCTGCTTCCAGCCGGCTTCGGGTGAAATGGCTAACCTGCCCGTCCCGCCGGGCTGCCCGCCCGGCGGCAAAGGGGCGGGTTTCCAACCTGCCGCAGCGCCGATTTCCCAATCGGCGAAAGCAACTGGGGCTGGCGGCCGGCTGGCGGGCTGCCCGCCCGCGACACGGCCGACTGCCCGTCGGCGCTACGGGGTTGGGGACTCGCGCCGCCCCCAAGCGCCAGAGGTCTGCCGCCTGGCGGCGTGCACCGCAGGGGCGGCTACTCCAATGGGCACGCGTGGCAGCGATCTCT
The DNA here is from genome assembly GCA_037439785.1 of Verrucomicrobiales bacterium. Classification (GTDB taxonomy): domain Bacteria; phylum Verrucomicrobiota; class Verrucomicrobiia; order Limisphaerales; family J093; genus DSVZ01. The sequence goes on from JBBIVJ010000030.1 coordinate 36,641, forward strand.
CGCCGCCTTTTCCTGCCGGTCCTCCTTCCGAGCGTAAGCGTCCCCGGACTGCGGCGGTCCTCTGCCGCGTTCCTTTTTGGGCACATCCCGGGCCGCCCTTGCCCAAGGCTTGGGAAGCGCACCGCTCCGAGTCGTAGCCTGGGCCGGCACCGACCGTTCGCGGGTTGGACGGGCCGTGCTCTTCGCCGTAAGTTCCGTTGATGAACCCAATCACCAGGCCCGGCGGCCCGATCGGGATGGCCGCTCCGCAGCCGGCCGAGCAGCTCCTGCCGATGATTTACGCCGAGTTGCGCCGGTTGGCCCACCACCTCATGGCCCGCGAGCCCACCCCCCACACGTTGCAACCCACCGCGCTGGTCCACGAGGCCTGGTTGCGTGTGGCGCAGTCCACGGGGCTGGGCTGGAGCGGGCGCAACCACTTCTTCATGGCCGCGGCCACCGCCATGCGCCGCATCCTCATCGAGCGGGCCCGCAAAAGGACCCGGCGCAAGCGCGGTGGCGACTGGCAGCGGGTGCCGCTCGAGCAGGTGGACGTGGCCACCGACGCCCGTCCGGAGGACCTGCTGCTGGTGGACGAGGTGCCCGAGCGGTTTGCGCGGGTCCACCCCACCCGGGCGGAGCTGGTGAAGCTGCGTTTCTTTGCCGGCCTGAACCTTAACGAGGCCGCCGCCGTGCTGGGCATCTCCGAACCCACCGCCAAGCGCCACTGGGCCTACACCCGTGCCTGGCTTTACCAGGAAATCGAACGGTTGCGTGCGGCCGGGTGATCCTTTGGGGGCGTCCGACGGCGCACTATTGGGAAACCACCTGACGCTATGCTGATGCAGCAGCCGTCGGAAAGGGACCGTGAGGCGCGTCTCTTCGAACTGGCTATGGCCATCGTGGAGCCGGGCGAACGCGCTGCGTTTCTCGACCACGCGTGCGCCGGGGACCCGGCCCTGCGGGCGCGGCTGGAAGACCTGCTGGGGGCCCACGCGCGCAGCGGGGATTTTCTGGGTGGGGAGACCGCCGCGCCATCCCCCCGGCCCGATGCACTTCCGTTGCCGTCCGACGCGTTGCCCACGCTGGCCGAGCCGGCCGAAGCGGCCGTCGGCCAGACCCTCGGCCTCTACAAGCTGTTGGAAAAAGTCGGCGAAGGCGGGTGCGGCGTGGTGTATGTAGCCGAGCAGACCGTGCCGGTGCGGCGGCGGGTGGCTTTGAAGGTGATCAAGCTGGGCATGGACACCAGGGCGGTCGTCGCGCGGTTCGAGGCCGAGCGCCAGGCGCTGGCCATGATGGACCATCCGAACATCGCCAAGGTGCTGGATGCGGGCACGACCAACACCCGCCGGCCTTACTTCGTCATGGAACTGGTGCGCGGCATCAAGATCACCGACTACTGCGACCGGGAGAAGCTGGGCACGCAGGAACGGCTCGATCTGTTCATCAAGGTTTGTCAGGCGATTCAGCACGCGCACCAGAAGGGGATCATCCATCGCGACATCAAGCCCTCGAACATCCTCGTCACCCTGCACGACGGCGTGCCCGTGCCCAAGGTGATTGACTTCGGCATCGCCAAGGCGAAGGAAGGGCGGCTGACCGACGCGACGGTCTATACCGCATTTGCACCAGTTCATCGGCACGCCGGCCTGCATGAGTCCGGAGCAGGCGGAGATGAGCGGGCTGGGCATCGACACCCGCAGCGACATCTACAGCCCGGGCGTGCTGCTTTACGAACTGCTCATGGGAAGACGCCGTTCGATCCGAAGGAACTGATGGCCTCCGGCATCGACGCGATGCGCAGGACGATCCGCGAGAAGGAGCCCGTGCGGCCGAGCACGAAACTGGCGACCTTGCCGGACGAGGACCTGACCACGACGGCCAAGCGACGCGGCTCGGACCCGCCCAAGCTGATTCACCTGCTCAAGGGCGACCTGGACTGGATCGTGATGAAGTGCCTGGAGAAGGACCGCACCCGGCGCTACGAGACCGCCAACGGCCTGGCCATGGACCTCAAGCGTCATCTGGCGAACGAACCCGTCCTGGCCCGCCCGCCGAGCACGCTTTACCGGCTGCCAAAACTGGTGCGCCGACACAAGCTCGCCGCCTGTGCCGCAGCGGCCGTCGTGGTTGCGCTGCTCGTCGCCGCCGGCGCCGGCGTGGCCGCGCGGCGTTCATACCTGACGAAGAATCGCCCGCCGGAGGCCGAACGCTGGGAGGCCCTCGAAAAGGCCTTGATGGCGAGCCGCACCGGCAACTTCGAGGATGCCAGTCGCGCCATCACCGAGGCCGAACTCGGCGGATTGTCCGTGGCCGACGTCCACATGCTCCGCGGGCAACTGGCCATGAACCGCCCTGGACTTCGCCGAAGCCCGCCGCGAATTGGAGCAGGCCGTCAAGCTGGCGCCCCGAAGCATCACCGCCCAGGCTTTCCTGATTCCACTGGCGTTGAATTCTGGCCAAGACGTCAACCCGCTGGAGTTGGAGACACGCTACGAAGCCATCAGCCGCTTGACCCCGGTCACCGCCGAGGACTTCTTTTTCCGAGGCCTGGGGGAGCAATCCTTCGACCCTGTGCGCGCCCTCAGCGACTATCTGGACCCCGCCATGCGGCTGCGGCCCTCGGGAATGGTCCGTCGCTTTCGCGGGCAGATTCGCAGCGCGGTCGCGATCCTCACCGGAAGAATCGCCGATGTGGAACTGGCGCTCGAAGACGCCCGGATCGCGAACGGCTTGTTTCCCGACCATCCCGAGGCACTGGCCTGTGAGCTGTCGGCCTGCAGCCTCGCCGTGGGCATCTATCGCGAAGCCGGTCAAACGGCCCGGGCGGAAGCTGCGCTCGCGCGGGCGGACGCGGCGGCGCAGGCGCTGGGCCGGCATACCAACTGCCCTGGTCGGGTGTTCGCTCGCGTGGCTTACTTCGACACCCTCCGAGGCGACGTGGCGGCCGCACTGGAGGAACTCAGGCAGGCCCGAGACCAAGCCAAGGCCACCGGAGACGTACCGAAGTTCGATTGGCCGTAGGCCTACCTGCTCCTGCGGCAGGGTGACACAGCCAGGGCGATGGAGATTATCGAAGGAGACGGCGTCCGCCCCCAACTGCACAAATTCGCCGGCGCGGGTCTGATCTTCCTGGGCCTGCCGGATGGACCCGTGCGGGCGATGAAACAGCACCAGGACTACATGGCGGCGAATCGTCCCGGCATCTCGTCCTTCTATTCGCTGGCGATTCCTCTCGCGCTGGGCCGGAAAGCCGAGGCCGTGGCGGGCTTTCGGCGTCTGCGCGATGAACGCCAACACCAGCGGTCGCTCTCCTTGTCCGCGCGCAACGTCTGGTATCAGAAACTCCTCGACTTCGGCAGTGATCGTCTGTCCGAGGAGGATCTGCTGCGGGCGGCAGGCGCCTCGCTCTGGAACCTGTGCGAGGCCCATTACTAAGCCGGGCTGCGGCAATTGGGCGAAGGGAACCGCGCGGCGGCGCGCGCGCACTTCGAGGAATCCGCCGCGACGCGCGTCTATGGTTTCATGGATTATCAGTGGAGCCGGCTGTTCCTCGCGCTGATGGACCGGGATCCCAACTGGCCGCCGTGGGTTCCAAGAACAAAAGCCGACGGAACGGCTGCCAGTGACTCACCCCTCAAACCGTGAACTCCACCACCCAGGAATGCGCCAGCAACGTCACCGTCCGGCCGCACCGCCGACAGGTTTTGGACTGCGCCAGTCCTCTGGCGCTTTGGTTCGGGTGCGGAGTGCCGAAGCGCCAAGCGAGCCTCCGCTCGCAACCGCCTCGCCGGACCGCCAGCGGCAGGCATTCAGTCCCGGCCGGCCTGCACGGTCAAAAAGCGGCAGGGGGCTGCCGCAGTCCAAGACGCTGCGCGATTTCCCGGCCGCCGTGACCGGGCGCCAGCTTTGGGAGTGCTTCCGCCAGACAACCGGCACGGTCAGGCTGAGCTTGTGCGCTTCCACGGTGTGAGCTAATACCCACTCGTGCTTCAGACGTCGGAACACTGACAGCCCGCCCGCGAGGCCGTCGGCGCTTCGCTCGCTGGCAGCGAGATTCACGTGAAGGCAGCATTGAGGATTGGTCTGGTGCTGACGGGCTGGCTGGCCCTTGGCGACGCGGCCACCGCCTCCGAGGGACACAGCCCGGACCTGCACTGGCTGGCGGGTGGGCATCCGTTCGGTGCGGCTGCGGTGCAGTTCCTCGCCGACGGTCAACTGCTCTCGGCGGGTGCCGGGCTGAAGTGCTGGGATGTCTCCGCCCGGCGTCTGGAGCGGACCCTGTCAACGCCACGTGTTGGCGAGGATGTGGTCGCCCTCGGACCGGGCGAGGCGTGGGCAGCCACGGTGAGTTGGCACCCGGACCGCGCGTTGATCCTCCGCGAGTTATCGCAGGGCCGGGCATTGCAACGGCTCCTGCTCGTGGACACCAATCTGCCGCCGATGGCCCTCAGTGCATCGCCTGAAGGCGAATGGCTGCTGGGGTCAGCGGGGGACGGCCGAATTTTTCGCTGGCACGTGCCCGGGGGCGAGGCGCTGCCGCCGCTCCACCTCCAGACGCTGCGACCGCAGACGCCGGGTGGATGGCAGGGAACGTTGGTAACCAGCAATGAGTTTGTGGCTACTGACTTCAAGGTGGTGTTCCGCGCCCGACTTGAACCGCCGGCTCTGCTGTGGGAACGAATCGCCGAAACCTCCAGCAAGCCCGTGCTCAGCGCCGACCGGCGGTGGGTGGCCTTCAGCGAAGCCAATCGCGTGCTCGTGTTGGATGCCCTCACCGGGGAAACCTGGCGGGAGATTGTCACCGACGGTCCGGCTCCCCAGCACCTGGTCTTCTCGAGAGATGCGGCCCGCCTCGTCGGCACCCAGCGCGATCTTCCCGTTTCGGTGTGGCGCACGGCGGACGGCGCGCTCGAATTCACACTGCCCGGCGTGGCCGAGATCGTGACCGGACTGGCGGTTTCGCCAGACGGGCGCACGCTGGCGGCCGGGCACAACCGCGGCATCAGCCTTTGGGATTTGGAGAGCCGGCACGGCCCGGAGGACCTGACCGCGTTGCCTTCGGTGGTGTACGCGCTGGGCGTTTCCACCAACGGTCTCGTGGCGGTGGGCACCGGGCTGGGATACATGGCGGTGTTTGACCTCGCCCGCGGGGAGCGGCGCGCCGCGTGGAGGCCGGGCAGCAACGGCCGTGCGTTGGCCCTCGCGCCGTCCGGGGAGTGGCTGGTGACCGAAGGCACCGATTCCACGTTGAGCGTTCACCGGTTGCCGGAGACCACGCTGGAACGTAGCGTGCCGATCCCGCGCTCCGGGCTCGAGCGCCTCGAGTTGTCCGCCGCCGGCGACCGGCTGGCGGCGCAACCCCGGGAAGGCGGGCCCTTCGTGATCCGCACGGCCGATTGGACTGTGGAGCGGAGCTTCGAAGTGGAACGTAACGACTGGCTGCGGGCGCTGCGGCTTTCCCCCGACGGCCAGCGGCTGGCGGGGGTGTTGTCCGACCGCTCCGTGCGGGTGTGGGACGTGGCGAACGGCGAGGTCCTCAGAACCCTCGGGCCGGAGTACTCAGGTTTACTGGAGTGGCACGATGACGGCACGCGGCTCTGGCTGCTCAGTTCGGCGGGGCACGTGACCCGCTGGAACATTGCCACGGGCGAACTGGAGTACGATCAAACCCTCGCGCTGGACGGCGCCAATCTCGTCCGCGCCCTCTGGTTGCCGGACCGTTCGGGCGTGTTGCTGTCCCTCGGCGACGTGGGGCTGGAATTATGGCGGCTGGACCGCCCCCAACCGGTGATCCGCTACACGGTGGAAGTGGGGCGCGCGTGCTTGGCCATGGCCTTCACGCCGGACAACGACCGCCTGCTGCTGGGCCGCTACGATGCCACGCTCACGGTGGCGGGACTGCCGTTCTTCCTCGGGGCGCGCGCGGCAGGTCCGGGCGAAACCGTCGTCACCGCGTACGGGGCGACGGGAATGCTGCGGTGGGAAACGCGGGGTGACAGCGGCGCCTGGGAGGTGGTGCCCGGCCAAAGCGGCCCGGAACTGACCTTGTCCGCTTCTGGAGTGCAGCGTTGGGTGAGGGCCGCACTGGCGGAAGCGTCCCATTGAACGTCAGCGGTAACGCCCTCGCGAACGGCTGTGCCGGCACACGTATGGCGTCGGTGGCATCTTCCAGATCAACCGCGACATTTGGAAGTTCGGCCACTCGTTTTCCGGCGTGGACTGGGGCCGGCTCAGTTGGTGCGACGCCCTGAACCTGCCCGGCTCGATCACCTGGCCCACACCACTGGAATGCTCCTTACCCTGCCGTGGTACCGCATGCAGCCTGCGCCCCAGCTTGCTCCGAGTGCGATCGCGGCCGCCGCCACGCCGGACGGAAGACATGCGCTCATCTTCACCGCGCATGGGAAACCGTTCACCGTCGAAGCGACCCGGCTCGGGCGCGACGTTGCCGCGCGATGGTTCGATCCCACGACGGGCAGACTAACCGATCTCAAGCCGAATCCGTTACACGAGGGCGGCCAACCTCAGCACGTGCCGCCGGGATTGAACGGCGCGGGCGATTCCGACTGGGTGCTGCTCCTGGAAGCAACTCCCGCCAAGCCCTGAGAGAACCTCTCACGAGGCGACCTGCCGCACGGTCTGGATGCGTGCTGAGTCTCCAAGCCACCCAAGCCGCTATCCACGGATTCCCGCCGCCGGCCTCCGCCATGAAACCGATCTGAGCGATGGGCAGGCCATCGTGGATGCTGAAACTTAGGAACCGTCCGTCGCGGTAAAGACCGACACCGGTGACATGGACGGCGGCCCAAAGGTGCCCCGCTGGTCCTGGTTTTGCACCTGCCTTGCAACTGCCCCAAAGACCTCAGCGATTGCCTCCGATCACCCGCACGACCGCTGTGGAGCCGGGATGCGGATCCGCCGTCGGCGGCTCGAAGCGGCCGCCCAGATGTTCGGCCAGGAACTTTTCTTCGCGCGCCTGGAAATCAATCCGGTTCTCCGGCCGGGCGAAGCCGTGTCCCTCGTCGGGATACAGCACGTAGATGGCCTGGCCGCGGTTCTTTTCGATGGCGGCGACGATCTGCTCGGATTCGGCCTGCTTGACCCGCGGATCGTTGGCACCTTGGCCGATGAGGAGGGGGCGCTTGATCTGGTCCGCCTTGAACAACGGTGACGCATTGCGAATCAGGTCGGCGTCCTTCGGGTCGTCAATGTTGCCCACGCGCACGTCGAACATGGCGCGCAACGGTTTCCAGTAGGGCGGGATGGTGCTCAGGAGGGTCTTGAGGTTGGAAGGGCCGACGATGTCCACGCCGCAGGCAAAGACCTCCGGGGTGAACGCCAGGCCGGCCAGGGTGGCGTAACCGCCATACGAGCCGCCGGTGATGGCCACCCTCTTCGGATCGGCTAGGCCTTCCCGGATGGCCCACTGGACGGCGTCAATGAGGTCATCGTGCATCTTCAGGCCCCACTGGCGATTGCCGGCGTTGAGAAACTTCTTCCCGTAACCGGCCGAGCCGCGGAAATTCACCTGGAGCACCGCGTAGCCGCGGTTGGCATACCATTGCGCCCGAGGATTGAGCCCCCAAGTGTCGCGCGCCCACGGGCCGCCGTGCACATGCAGGACCATGGGCAGGTTCTTCGGCGGCACGCCCACGGGCAGGGTCAGATACGAATGGAGGTTCAAGCCGTCGCGGCTCTTGATCACAAGGGGCTTCATCGGCGCCAGCGTGTAGGCGTCCAGTTTGGGCTGCGCCGTGAACAGGAATTCGCCCCGGCGTTGCTTGCGGTCCCACGTGTAATAGCGTGTCGAGCCGCGGTCACTGGTGAACCCCACCAGCCACAGGTCGTCCGCGTGCGTGCGGCTGGCGATCCAGAAATCGCCGTCGTGCAATTGCCGGATGCCGTCGAAGTCCGCTTGCACGGCCGGGTCAATCACCTTCCAGGTGGACCGGCCCGGCTCGAAGGACACGGCCTCCACCACGTGCCGACGCGGGTGAATCAGGACCGAGCCAGCATCCACTTCGTCGGACGCAGCGAGCAACTTTTCTGCGCCGGTCGCCAGGTCCTTTTCGAGGACGGCGGTCGTGTCCCGTCCGAGGGATGATTCCAGAAACACTCCCTTGCCATCGGCGGTGAAGTCGAGGAGTCCGAGGTTTTCGTCCGGACCCACCTTGAGCAACGTGCGCCAGGGCGCGGCCGGGTTGTCGCGCACGCGCAGTTCGGTGCCGCCATCGGGGGTGGTGACGCTGGCGGCGCGGATGCGGAATTGGGGATCGAAGTGCCAGCCCACCACGTCGCCCGGGTTCTGTGTGTCCAGGACGAGGGCGCCGGTCCGCAGGTTCAGCCGATACACGTCGAAGACGGTCCGGTCGCGGGCGTTGAGACTGACCAGGACCTCGTCGGGAAAGTCCGGATGCGTGCCGACGATGCTGGCACGCACGCCCTGGATGGCGGTGAAATTGCGCACGTTGCCGGAGGCCAGATCCACGCCGTGGAGCTGGAAGTTCTCATCCCCGTCCGCGTCCTGGAGGTAACCCAGCGTCTGGCTGTCCTCGGCCCACGCGTAGATGCGAATGCCGCGCTTCCTGTCGGCGGTGACGATGCGGTCATCGTTCTGGCCCCGGGTGCGGACCCAGATTTGCAGCACGTTGTTGGTGTCCGGCGCCAGCCAGGCCAGCCGTTGGCCATCCGGTGAGAGTTGCGGGTAGGTTCGTTCGGGATTGCCGAACAGCACCTCCCGCGGAATCAGCGGCGGCAGCTCGGCCAGCGCGTTGAGCGAGACCAGGAGCGTGGACAAACCAAGCCAGCTCCAACGGGTGAATCGAGGTGGGAACGGCTTCATGCGAATTACCAATAGCTTGCACTCATTCTGTTGACTAGCAAGCCCGCGTCTTGCCCTGCACCCGACGCTGCCAGATCGAAACGAATCGTCACACCACCCCCCGCCGGAACCTCTGCACCGGTCCAGGCGCAGCGGCGAGCCAGGAGAACGCCCCGGAGGAGACGGAGGCTCCGGCCAAAGCCCCGTAGCCGCGCCAAGGGCATGCCGGATCGGGGTCTCGATGCCCCAGACGCACGGAGCGCCGCGCTACCCCCTTTCCCTTGCCTTTGGTTGGATCTTCGAGGGTCAAATCTGCTGACAGTATTTTGCAGGTTCACTGCTTGACCTCGTGAACTGATCGGCATCAGCATTCAACTCGTTCCGAGGGTCGGCTGGCGGAGGGGATTCACTGCGTTGACCTGCGAACTGACCAACAGCCTGAAGCAGTTTCGTGATCATGAGAATGCGAGTCCGGCCCGCATTGGCGATCTTGCTCGCCGCGGCCCTTTGGTTTCCCCATCACGCGCAACAGTCGGGCGAGCGGCCCGTCCTCCAGTTGCCCGTGCGCCAGGCCGCCAGCGGCACGTGGCAGATCAGTTGGAGCAGCGTCGGGGGGCGCGAGTATCAATTGCAGCGCAGCCACGACCTGGAGAGCTGGACGGAGGTCGCGACGCTGAGCGCCGCCGGCCCGACGACGAGCGTGGTGGACCCCCAGGTTCCGAACGACCAGCCCACGTTCTGGCGGGTCATTCAGGTCGGCGCAGGCCCCGACCTGACGCCGCCGACGCTTTCGGGCATCCAGGCGAGGATCGTCACGAGCAACGGCCAACCGGCCCTCGAACTGAGCGTGCGCGCGCAGGACAATGTGGGCGTCAACCAGGTGGCTTTTCGGGAGGCCGGCCACGACTGGGTCGAAGCCGCGCGCGCGTCCGACCCGACCTTCACCCGCCTCCTGGCTTTCGACCCGAACGATCCCCGGCCGCGTGAGTTCCAGGCCCGCGCGGCGGACGCCGCGGGCAATTTCAGTTTTTCCGAGGTGGTCACCTTCGCGCCGGCCCCGCCGGTGCCGGGCCTGATCGCGGTCGGTCTGGAAGGCGATCCCCTGGGCCGGGGTTTCATCGGCCGGCGCGCCGACGGCTCGCTGACACCGTTCGTTTATGTGCCGGCCAATCGGGGCGGCGCGGTGCCCGAGGCCAGCGCGCAAATCGTCTTCCCCGAAGGCGCAAAGGTGGTCGAGCAGGGCGGGCAGACCTTCCTCGAGTATCGCGCGTTGCGGTTCCGCTTCGGCCGGCAATCCGCGCTGCAAATCGCGGCCAGCCCGGCGGCTGCGGGGAGCGCCGCGCGCCTGGCCCGCGCGGGCGCCCGGCTCGCCGACACGGGCCCGACGGCCACGGATGTCCTCTCGGTGGAGCTGCCCGCCGGCCAGACGGCGCGTCTGCCGCTCGGCCCGGTGACGGTCGCGCAGTTGGAGCAGGCCTTCGGGCTGGCGGCGGGATCGGGCATTCCCGTGAAGCTGTTCGACCGTTTCCCGCTGCGTCTGCTCGGCGGCACGCTGAAGGACGACGGCATCCACGGCGCCAACTGGGGGCTGGACCAGCTCGGCCTGCCGTTGCCGCCCTTCACCGGCGATTGGGCCGGGAGCGTCTTCAACCTGCTCACGACGGGCGAAGGCAAGTTTCCCCTGTATGGCGAAATCCCGCTCAAGGGCCTGGGCGACGACGCGCCGATCCTGAGCGTGGCGAAGAAGCGCCCGCTGGTGCTCACGCTGCGGGCCAACGGCGAGGTCGCCCTGGAAGGTCCCGCCTGCCTCGTCTTCCCCAACGGGGTCAAGTTCTGCGTCGGGGTCACCCTCGATGACCCGAAGTATTGCCTCTCGCTGCGGGCGGAGGGCCTGACCGTGCCGTTGATTGACAGCCTGGCGGATTTGCTGCCGTCGAACCCGGCCGCCTGCATCCCGGCCGTGAGCACGGATGCGAATCTCGACGCCGCCGAAGCCTGCCTGCTCGAGTTCCGCCGCGCCTACGACCAGTTCGCCCAGGCCGCGCTCACCGTGCGCCCGGATGCGACCGAAGATGCCGGCGCGCTGTTTCCGCCGGAGACGATCAACGCCCTGTCTGCCATCGCCGAGGCCTGGGTGGCGAGTGCGCTCGTTCCGGCGGTGCAGACGCTGCCCCTGCAGGAGCTCCGGGACCTGGCCCATCAGCTCGGCCAGTCGGCCCGCGGTGCATCCGATGTCCGGACCGCCGCCCGCTATCTGGCCGCCCTGGCGAAACTGCGAGCCGCCGTTGACACCTACGCGGCCAAGACCCCGCCCAACGGCGACGAAATCCCGGAGGTGCGCGCGCAGCTCAACGCCGCCATCGCGGAAGCTGTCGCCGCGTTGGACGAGCGCTCGAAGGAACCGGGGGCGATCTCCAGTCTGGATGCGACCAAGGCAATCCTGGACGAGCTGGAGTCGGTGCGGAATTTGTCCGCCACCTTCACCCCCGACCAACTCACCCGGATCAATGCCGCCCGCGACCGGATTGTGGACGGCTTCTGGGTGAAGTTCACGGGGGCCCTTGGCATCCGCGAGAATGTCTTCAACCACGACGACAATCCGGTTGTGGACGGCCTGAACCGCTTCACCGCGCTGGAAACGGTCGGGCAGGTCACGGAGTTCCTCGGCGCCGCCCAGGCGGTCGGGCGCGATTCGGACACGCTCCCGCTGGTGGAGGAGACGACCGAACAGTTGTTCGGCCGCGCCTTCGAGGTTGTCCTCGGCAACCTCGACACTGCCCTCACCGAGGAAAACGTCCCGGCCGGGATGGTGGCGATTCGCGAGCTGACCGATGTCATCGCCCAGTGGGATTTCCTGCCGCTGGCGGACGGCGACGAGGACTTCCCGACCGACGAGGACGTCCGGCTGCTCGTGACGCAGTTGGGGGAGATCGTTGCGCGCCAGCTCGACCTGCCGCGTGAGCAGCAGTCGCTGCTCAACGTGGCCCTGCGGGTCCGCGCGTTGCTCGCCGTGCTGGAGAGCGTCCCGCCCGACACGCAGTTCCCCTTCACGGCCATCACCGCCGCGCACGCCGACCTCAAGGACGCCCTCAATCAGGCCATCGCCCTGGCGCAGGCGAACGACGACCTGAACGAGCTGTTTGAAATCCTCCGCGCCGGCACGCTCTACATCCGCTTCGGCCTGCGGTTCGGGCTGGCGAACGAAATGGACTGGGAAGCGACCCGGTTGACCGAGGTGGTCAACCGCCTTGGCGAGGTCGCCCTGCAGCAGAAGGCCCATTCGCAGCTCGACCAGGCGCTCCGGTTTCTGTTCGACGAGGGCGACCGCCTCGAGGCCGACGCCGCCCGCCTCGCCGGCGCCGGCGATCCCGCGGCCAACACGCGGCAGGCCTCCCGCCGGCTCTACTACCAGCGCGCGGCGGATTTGCTCGATCGCGCGCGCGAAATCGCCGCGGCCCTGTGGCAGGAAGCCGAGACCCGCCGCGCGCAGACGCCGGGCGAATTCAGCGCGGACGCCTTCCTGCCGGGCGACCTCAAGATTGACGCCATCGCCGGCTCGGTCTGCTTCAATCACTCGACCCGCCGGCTCTCCGGCGCGTTCAGCGGCAAGCTGCGCCTGCCCAGGCTCGACAGCGCGCTCACCATCGCCAACGCCAGCATCTCGAACGAGGGCGACTTCGACCTCAACGCGCACGGCCAGCTTCAACTGCCCGCCGGCAATCCCGCGGCGACGCTCCTCGTGCCGGCGCGCCAGCCGCTGCACCTTTCGCACACGCGCAAGAATGGTCTGGGCATCTCAGGCAAAGCGCGCTTGAGCTTCAACAACGGCGTCTTCTTCGAGGCGGGCGTGGACTTCAACGATCCGCTCTACACGCTCGAAGCCGCGGCCGGCGGGTTCGAGGTGGATCTGGCCCGGGCGCTCGCCGTCGTCCTGCCGCTGGGCCTCGAGCCGGCCGATCTGGCAAACCTCGCCCGCGGGCAGCTCTGGAGCGATTACGTCACGTTCCTGAGTGCGTGCTTCGAGACCGGCTACCGGCCCGAGGACGAGGTGGACCCGCTCATCCCCGGCACGTTGCCGGCCTTCACGGGCAGTGTCGCCGGCGATCTGTCCTGCCTGCTCGACGCGTGGAGCTGCCTCATACTCGCGGAGGCCGAGCGCGGCTCGCTCGAACGCTACCGTTCCACCTACGAGAAGGTGGGCGAAATCCTGTCGGTGCTTGACAGCGGCTTGCAGGAAGGACTGAGCGGCTTCGCCGAACTGTTCGGCCCGGCGAACGAGTTTGAAATCGGCTACCAGCTCCGCCGCCTCCAGAAGGTGGCGCTGAGCTACGCGAAGATCAGCCGGGCGCTGAAGGCCATCGGCGAGCGCGACCCAACCGGCGCCCAGGCCATTGATCTGGCGCAGGTGAAACGCCATCTCGACCAGGCCGCCACGCTCTGGCTCGGGGTGGCCAACAAGCTTGATGACAACGTGAACTTCCTCCGCGACCGCGCCATGGTCGCGGTGGTGGTGCGCGCCGGCCTCGACCTCGTGGCCGCCTACCAGTTGCTCGGCCTGGATACCGGCGCCGTTTTGAATCTCGACCCGGTCAGGAACTTCCTCGACGTGGCGGCGACCGAGTTCGCGCTGACCGCCGGCCTGAATCGCGCCAACGGGCAGGTCAACACGGCGCTCATCGCCGGGTTCACCCATGACCGGGCGCTCGACAAGGTGCGTGGTTATCTCGACACGGTGGCGGACCTGCAGCTCGCGGGCTTCAACGAGCAGGTCTCGACCGCCCTGCTTGCGGCCCTGCTGAACCGGATGCGCGACGTGGCCCTGGCCGAGATGGGCTTCAACAGCGTCAACGGCCAGTTCAACCTGGACACCGTCAGCGACGAAGCCCTCCAGCGCGGCCTCGATCGGCTCGCGGATCTGCCCGCCGCGTTTCAATCGCTGAGTCTGAACAACCTGGAACTTCCGCCGGCGTTTGCCGGAATCGGCGCACCGCTGCAGCAGCGCTTTCTCCAACGCGACGCCGAGCAGCCGCCCGGCCGCTGGCCGGCACGCAAGGCCTATCTCTTCGCGTTGCTCCGGCTGGATCTCCTGCGTGAAGTCGCGGGGCACGCTTCGCTGCTCGACGCCACGTTCAACGCCCGAATGCTCTCGCTGCTCGGCCAGATGCTGGCTGAGGCGCGGGGCCGCCTGAGCGAGGATGAGATGGACGTGCTGGAATTCGTCACCCCGTGGGTCGGAGCGCATCCTGTCTGGGGACCGTCGTTGCAGGCGCGTCTGGTCACCGCCGCGGCCGCGCTCGATGCCGAGACCACGCGCTCCTGGAGCGAGGCCGATCTGGCGCTCGCGCCGGCCCTGGCCCGCGAGCTTTTGGCGCTCGACCGTTTGTCCCGCGTCCATTCATCGCTGAACCTGACCGGCCCGCACACGACTGCGTCCATTCTTGGCTCGCTGACAGGAAGGCTCGAGGCGACCGGCCGGGCCGTGAAGCGCGCGAGACACCTCGGCGAAGTGGCCGGCCTCTTCCAACAGGCCGCCGGCGAAAGCGCCCATGCCGCGTTCGCGCCCGAACTGCAGGCGCGCGCCCGGCAGTTGCTCAACGCGGCGCGGGAGATCGCCCAGGAATACGAGCTGAAGTTGAATACCCTGGCCGAGGCGGACCAGCCGCTCGACTTCCAGTTGCCCGGCGAACTCAAGGTCAGGCGCGTGTTTGGCTCGGTGTTCTATCGCCGCGACACCGCCTTTTTGCGCGGCACGTTCGGCGGCCGGCTCGAGTTCCCGAACGAGAAGGCCTTCTTCGAGATCAGCCAGGCCACGCTCGACGGCACCGGCGCCTTCAGCATCGCCGCGGCCACGGCCGTGCCGCTGGAACCGGCCGGCAACACCAACCTGCAGGTCACCGCCAACCTGGCCGTCGCCGGCACGCCGGCCGGGCTTGCCTCGGTGAGCGGTTCGGGCCAGCTCAAGTTCCGGCTCGAGGCCGATCCCCAGAGCGCGCTGCGCACCGTGGACGTCTCGGTGAGCTACAATGCCAGCGACCCGAACCGGCCGCTGCGCTTCACCGGCGCCCTCGGCGCGGCCGGCGTGCCCGCCGTCCGCTTCTCCGACGACTTCGTGCTGTTCGACGGCAACGTCACGGCCGAGTTTTCGCTGGCGAACGCGGGCGACTTCGCCCTGCGGCTGGGCGGCAAGGCCGGCTTCTTCCATCGCGAGCAGCCCCTGGCCGACCCGATCGAGGGCGGGGACTTTTACGTGGTCGTGGACATCGGCGGGCTGGGCATCAGCTATCAGCAGGACGCGCTGGTGGCGCGGTTCGAGGGCGGCTCGCTGACGCTGGCGCCGGACCTGTTCAAGGCCCTCGAGGAGCTGCCCGGCGGCGAACTGATTCCGACCGATGAACCGGTCACGATCCCCGTCCCGTTCCCCTTCTCGGTCGGCTACCACTTTGCGGAGGGCAAACCGATCTTTTCCGCCGGCGGCGCGGCGGCCCGGGGCGTGGCGCTGGCGGCGGATGGCCCGCCCCAGCCGGTGCGCTTCGCGCTGCCGCCGCTGCATTTTGGCGTGCCCGGGCTGGAGGGTTCCGACGTGCAGGTGCGCGCCTGCGAACTCGAGTTGTTCGAGGATCGCTTCCCGGTGCTGCGCCAACTGCTGGCCACGTTCGCGTTCCCCATGCCGGGCGCGGACGCGACCGATCCGAACGCGAACCGCACCGTGCAGGTCGTCCTCGGCGGCGAGAACTGGCGCGTGGACGGTTTCCCCGAGGCGGCCTCCCTCTCGCTCGGCCAGGACGTCCGCGTGCTCGAGCTGGACGGCGTGGACGTGGACCTGCTCGGCGGCGCCGCGTTCGATCCGAACTGCGCGGCGACCATGACCTTCGCCAGCGAGACGGTGAACGGCGCGCCGCGGACCCGCTTCACGCTCGCCGGCGGGTTGCGCGGCACCTTCGATCCGAACCTGCTTTTCGACACGGGCGCGAATGCCGCGGCCTCGTTCACCGCGTGCGGCAGCTTCGCCTGGCGCGTGGGCACGCTGCCCGAGTTCGCCCTCACGACCGTGGCCTTCGGCGGCAACTTCCGCCTCGGCGGCCCGGAGGGCATCGCCCTCAAGGGCGCCCGCACCACCGGCGGCACGCAGGCGCAGATCGCCCTGGTCAATTTGCAAAACGCCTTCGTCCGCACGGCCGCCGCGCCGTTCCTGATTCGCGTGGAAGGCGCGCTGGACATCGCGAACTTCATCGAGTTCGGCCTCGAGCAGAGCGCCTTCGTGTGGGACGCCAACGGCAGCCTGGTGCCGCGCTTCGAGCCGGGCGGCTTTTACGGCGCGCTGGGCGAGGACGCGATCGAGCTGGCGGGCGAAGTGTTGCCGCTCTATCCCACGCTCATCGGGCTGCGCTTCAAGAACCCGGCGCTGCCGCTGTTCCCGACGGCGGGCCAGATGGGCCTGCTGGATCCGGCCAACGTGCTCGCGCTGGTCTCGGGCGTCGTGTCCCTGCCGAACGGCGCGGCCGTCGCCGCTGGCAGTCCGGGCATCTTCGGTTCTGTGGACCAGCTCGGGTTCAGCTTCCGGCGCGAGGGCGGCGTTATCGTGCCCGAGCCGCCGAGTCTGGACGGTTTCTGTCTCCAGTTGCAGAACCTGGACATCCCGCCGCTGGGGGGCATCACCGGCGGCATTTGCCTGGGCAACCTCCAGGCGCTCCTCCAGAACCCGCCGCGCCCGCAGGACATCTACTTTGCCGGCCAGGTCGGCGCGAAGTTCCAGGACATCGGCGCGGAAGTCATCCTGGCCACGAAACCGCTCGAGTTCATCGGCGCCTGTTTCGCGCTCAACGCCGGGCCGGCGGGTATCCCGCTGGATGGCGGCACGCTGGGCGGGATTCTCCTCACCGGCGGCAAGGGCGGCATCAACTTCAAGAACAGCTTCGCGGACCCGTGCGACTTCCGCTCCTACATTGACCTTGCCACCGGCACCGGCAACGTGCCCGCGCCCGGCTCGCCCGAACGCCCCGGCAATCCGCCCGAGCCGCCCGACCCGGTGATCCCGCCCGACTTCAGCGGCGGGCCGATCACCTGCGTCAGCCCGCCCTTCCCGCCGGCGACCGTGAACCCGCTGTGCGAAATTCACCCGATCACCGGGCGCGTGATTTTCAAGGGCACGCGACTGACGGAGGCGCAGGTGAACGCGCTCGGCCTCACGCGCGCCGCGCTGGCGGGGCTCAACCCGGCGCAGGTGATTGACCTGGCGGTGAACCGCTTCACCGGCTCGGTGCAGGCGGAGTTCAACGCCGCGCTGGCCCTGGCCGACTCGTTCAATCCGCCGGCGGAGGCCCGCGCCTACTTCGTCTCGCTCGGCCAGAACGTGCTCGACTCGTTCGACGAGGCGGCCCGGACCTTCTTCCGCGAGGCCTTTCGCACCGTGCTCAACGCCAATCCGGCGGCGGACCTTTACGACACGCTGATCGCCAAGGCCGCGGAAGGCATCCCGTGCTTTGACACCACGCTCAAGCTCGAGGGCACCTTCTCGCACTCGGCCATCTCGACGGTGCTCAGCGGCAGCGGCGGGGTCACGGTCTCCTCGACCGGCACGTCCGTGCTCGAGGGGCGCATCAACCTCCTCGGCATCCCGGTCGGCGAGGGCACCTTGGCCTACTCGCTCACCGACTCGACGGGGGCGATCAATCCGGCCTTTGGCGGCCTGATCCGCGCCGCGCTCGGACCGCTCGAATTCGGCAACCTGAGCATGGCGCTCTCGTGCGACGGCTGCCTGACGGTGGTGATCGAGGAGTTCGCCGCGCTGCTGGCCTGCCAGGGCGGCGTGCTGAGCGACCACGCGGCGGCCTTCATCTACGCGATGCTCGACCGCAGCTTTCCCGGGCGTGCGCCGCACAACCGCACCGTCGCGCTGGTGGACCACTTCAGCGCGCTGACCCCGCAGCAGCAGCTCGGCTTCGTCGGGGGCTTCTTCAACGTGTTCCAGGCGCAGCTCAACGGCGAGCCGTTGCCGGTGGCGGTCACGCCGCAGACGCTCCAGGACTTTCTGCTCTGCTTCGAGGAATTCATCGCCCGTACCCTGCCGCGGGTGAATCCCGGCCTCTGCTACAGCGGCGCGGTCGGGCCGAAGCTCTTCGGCTTTCCGCTCACCGGGGGTGCGGACGCGGTGTTCGGCGCGACGATGCTCTTCGGGCGCAGGCACGATCCGAACCTGAATGAGGATTATCAGGAACTGGCCGCCCAGCTCCAGTATTCGCCCACCTACATGCTGCTGGCGCCGCTGCTGGCGATCAGCCAGGGCACCTTCCCGACGGCGATTGATCAGGCGGGGATGGGCTTTGCCCTGCGCGTGCCGGCCTGGACGCCCGAACTCGTGCGGCTGGCCCTCACCGATCCGCTCGCCTACGCGGAGTCGCAGATGACCACCTTCGTCAACGACGCGGTGTTCACGTTTAACTACCAGCTCCAGCCGCTGGGCTTCAAACTCGCCAACGGTCAGGGCTGCGTAATCCTGCCGCGGCTGGACACGCACCCCCGCCGGCCGGGCGTGAACTGGCGCTTGCCGGACGCCCCCGAGGTGGCCACGCGCGCCCAGGTCATCCTCGCGGCGCTCAACAAGGGCTGGCTGCAGGACCCGACCTGGCGCGGCTCGGCCGGCGAGCTGGATGACCTGTTCCGCGTTGACCCGCAGAATCCGCCGCTGCCCGGCACGTGTGAGGCGATCGTCGCCGACGCCAGCGCGCACGTGGCGCCCGAGGCGATGGAGTCGCTGAGCTTCGCGCGCGATTACTTCCCGCACGGTGGCTTCATCGGCGGCGCGGAGTTCGCCCTGCCGAGCGTGCTGGCCGACGCGCCGCCGGTGGACGCCCTGACCGCGCTGCTCGATTTCTCGGATGGCCTGCGCTGGCTGAACAACGCGCAGTTTGTCTTCGAGCAATACCTGACCAAGACGACCTGCGCCGGGCAGTTGGCGTTTTACCTGCCCGCGCCCAACCCGCC
>JBBIVJ010000031.1:0-54370 GCA_037439785.1 Verrucomicrobiales bacterium
GGGGTGATCTCCCCGATCGGCACGGTGAAATGCTGCCAGGTCCCCAACGGGTCCACAAACTTCAGGTCCGCCATCTTCGCGCCCGCCTTCTGCGCCAGCGCCAACGCCTTCTCCGGTGTGCTCATAGCTTGATTCTGGATTGATGGTTCTGTCGGTTTGTCTTTAGGGTTTCGTCGTGCGGCGTTCGTTTCGGACGCTGTGCGGGCCGTGCCCGGGGTCTTCTCCCGCTCCTGCCCCGGGCACGGCCATGAGTTGACCGCTTCAGGCCAGGTGGTACCCCTCCTCGCCGTGTTCGGAGAGGTCCAGGCCGATGGTTTCGACCTCTTCACTGACCCGCAACCCCACCACCTTGTCGGCAATCCACAGGGACACCCCTGCCACCACGCTGCTCCAAACCACCGTGGTGAGCACGCTTTTGAGTTGGGTGATGACCTGGCCGACGATGGTCACCCCTTCGGCCAGGCCGGCGCCGCCGAGCGCGGCGTCCGCGCAAACCCCGGTGAGCAGGGCGCCGACGATGCCGCCCACGCCGTGGACGCCGAACACGTCCAGGCTGTCATCGTAGCGGAGGGCCGCCTTGAGGCTGGTGGCCGCCAGGTAGCAGCAGACCGCCGAGGCGGCGCCGATGATCAGGGCGCCCACCGGACCGGCCGTGCCGGAGGCCGGGGTGATGGCCACCAGGCCGGCCACCGCGCCCGTGGCCACGCCCACGGCAGTGGGTTTGCCGCGCCAGATCCACTCGATGAAGAGCCAGGTGGCGGCGGCGGTGGCGGTGGCCACCTGGGTGACCAGCAGCGCCATGCCGGCGATCTTGTCCGCGGCCAGCGCGCTGCCGGCATTGAAGCCGAACCAGCCGACCCACAGCATGGCCGCGCCCACCACGGTCAGCACCACGTTGTGCGGGCGCAGTTGTTCGCGGCCGTGCCCCAGCCGCCGGCCAACCATGATGCAGGCCACCAGGCCGGCCAGACCGGCATTGATGTGGACCACCGTGCCGCCGGCGAAGTCCAGCACGCCCCAGTCAAAGAACAGCGCGCCGGGACCCGACCAGGCCATGTGGCAGATGGGCAGGTAGGCGAAGGTGAACCACAACACCGTGAAGACCATCACCGTCGCGTACTTCATGCGCTCGGCAAAGGCGCCCACGATCAGCGCCGGGGTGATGATGGCGAAGGTGAGCTGGAACATGACAAAGACCGCCTCGGGGATGCTCCCCGAAACGGCGTCCAGGTTCACGCCCCTGAGGAACGCCCTGTCCAGGCCGCCCACGAAGGAGTGGAGGTTGACCACGCCCTTCTCCATGCCGCTGGTGCTGAAGGCCAGGCTGTAGCCGTACACCACCCAGAGCACGGTGATGACGCTGGCGATGCCGAAGCATTGCATCAGCACTGAGAGCACGTTTTTCACCCGCACCAGGCCGCCATAAAACAGCGCCAGGCCGGGGAGGGTCATGAACAACACCAGGGCCCCCGCGGTGATCAGCCAGGCGGTGTTGCCCGAGTCCACGGTGGGTTTGGCCGTTTCCGCAGCGGCGGCCACGGCGGCGTCGGCCGCCGGCTCGGCGCCCCGCAGCAGCGGCGTCGCCCCGAGCAGCACCAGCAACAGGGTCAGGAGGGGAAGTTGGATTTTCATGAGGGATCGAATTGCGGGTTCGGGTCGTCGGGCGGGAGTCGGGCGTCAAACTGCGGCCTCGCCGCGTTCTTCGGTGCGGATGCGCACCGCCTCCTCGATGGGGGAGACGAAGACTTTCCCGTCGCCGATCTTGCCGGTGCGGGCGCTTTTGAGGATGGCCTTGACGGCGGGCTCGACCCGGTTGTCGGGCAGGACCACCTCGATCTTGATCTTGGGCAGGAAATCCACGCTGTACTCGCTGCCACGGTAGATTTCGGTATGACCTTTCTGGCGGCCAAAGCCCTTCACTTCGGTCACGGTCATCCCCTCGATGCCCTGTTCGCTCAGGGCGTCTTTCACCTCTTCGAGTTTGAACGGTTTGATGATGGCTTCGACTTTTTTCATGGCAGGCGTCCGTGCCCGGCGTTACCGCGGCGGCCCCCGCCCGCGACGGGCAGTCGGGCGGGCCGGGCACGGTCAGGTTGTTTGTGGGCGGCAGTTCCGCGCACGCCGGCGCTTGAGCAGCGGCCATGCCAGCGGCGAACAGCGCCGGCTCGCCCGGGGGCAAACCCTTTGCGCGGTCGGAGTTTCAGGCGCAAAAACGCCTGTGGAGCGGGTGCGGCCTACGCAGGCGGCCGGTGCCCGGCTGGCGTTATTTGCGCAGGCTGTCGCGGCGGCGCCACAGCACAGGTGCAGGGGGAGCCATCAAGGCCGCGAGATCCGCCCGCCCGACAGGGGAAGCAACTTCAAGCCGGCGATCGCGACCAGCCACTGCCAGGGCACCTCCCGGCTGAGCGGCGATTGGAGACCGCCCGCGCCCACGTCCTGGCCGGCCAGGTCCGGGTTGTAGGCCGGCAGGCAGAGCCGGTCCGCCGCCAGCAGGAAACAGCGGCAACGTGTCGGGCGCGGCAACCGCTCGGTCACCAGACACTCGGGGTGCTCGAAGTTGTACACCACCCGCCGGCCCTGGCCGGGCACGGCCCACCAGGCCCGCGCCTCCGCCTCGGAGGGTTCATCGCCGTACAGCCACAGGTAACGCCCCAGGGCGAATGACGTGACCACCCGCCAGGGCAGCGACCATTGCCGGGCCAGGCGCGCCAACCGCGCTTCCGGCTCGCGCACCACCAGGACCAGCTCGCCGTGACACGTCACCGCGGCGGCAAAACTCTTGCAGGCGTGTTCCAGTGCGGCGGGACTCAATGCCGCGGACTGGGGGTCGCCCAGCACCACCGTGGTCGAAGGCCGGTAGTCCGCCAGCAGTTCGCTCAGTCGCATGATGGCGTCGTCCAGGGCCGAGAGGGCGAAGGGGAATCCGCCGGGGCGCGGTGCCGTGGGCAGGCCCAGGTGTACGCCGGCCAGGGTCAGTACGCCGGTTTCACTGAACCACGCGGCGCCCCGGGCGTCCAGCACCAGCCCCGGCTCGGCTTGCCATTGATCGGCCATGCGTCGGGGGCGAACGTTGACGCGCTGGGCGCAGGTTGGCAATGGCGCGTTTACCCCCGCGCCCAGGGCCCGCCGCGGGGGGCAGGCGGTGGGGCTCCTCTCAGGCCGACCGCAGCGAGGCGACCGCCGGGGGAACGACGGTCAGGACGGTCTGAATTTCCTCCGCGGTGTTTTCCGGCCCCAGCGAGAAACGGATCGTCTGTCGCGCGGCGGCGGAGTCGGGCTTCATGGCCTTGATCACATGCGAAGGCTCCGTCGAACCGGCCAGGCAGGCCGAGCCGGCGGAGGCGCAGACGCCCTCGAGGTCGAGCAGGATGAGCAGGGCCTCGGCCTCGACCCCGCGGAAGGTGAGGTTGGTGGTGTTGGCCAGGCGCAGGGTGGGATGGCCGTTGAGTTCGGTGTCCGGCACGCGGGTGAGCAGGCCGTGTTCGAGGGTGTCGCGCAGCGGCCGCACGGTGGCTTCCCACTCGGGCTGGCGTTGGCGGGCCCGCTCGGCGGCGGCGCCCAGGCCGACAATCAAGGGCACGGCCTCGGTGCCGCCGCGGCGTTCCTCTTCCTGGGAGCCTCCGCGGATCAGGGGGTGGAACGGCGTGTGGCGGCGGACGTACATGGCCCCCACCCCTTTGGGGGCCTGGAGCTTGTGACCGGACAGGGTGAGGTAATCCACCGGCACCTGTCGCACGTCTACCGCCAAGCGCCCCACGGCCTGCACGGCGTCGCAGTGGAACAGGACGCCGCGCGCACGGCAGCGCTCGGCAATTTCCCGCACCGGAAACAGGACCCCCGTTTCGTTGTTGGCCCACATGAGGGAGACGACCGCGGTGTCGGGGGAGAGCGCGTTTTCCAGGTCGGTCAGCGACAGCAGGCCGTCGCGGTCCACCGGCAGGCAGGTAACGCGATACCCTTCGGCCTCGAGGGCGCGGCAGGGGGCGAGCACGGAGGAATGTTCGACCGCGGAGGTGAGGACGTGGCGTTTGTCCGGTCGGGCGCACAGGGCGGCGTGCAGGGCCGTGTTGTTGGCCTCGGTGCCGCCGGAGGTGAAGACAATTTCCCGCGGTCCCGCCCCCAGCAGGCCGGCCACCTGTTCGCGGGCGGTTTCGAGCACGGTCCGGAGGCGCGAGCCGAACTGGTAGAGGCTGGAGGGGTTGCCCCATGCCGTGGTCAGGTAGGGCAGCATCGCCTCCAGCACCTCGGGGGCCACCGGCGTGGTGGCGTTGTGGTCCAGGTAGATCACCGGGCCCTCCTGCCACCACCGCCGGCCGCCGAACAGGTCTTCCGCCGCAGGCACCGCGCCGCTCCCGGCGTTGCGGGACGGCGGCGCCGGCGGGGGCCCGGCTCAGGCCAGTTTCCAGGGAGCACGGTATGCGCGGCCGAGCAGCTTGCCGGCCTCCGCGTCGCCCACGATGACTTCCTTTTTGGGGTCCCAGCGAATCTTGCGGCCCACACGCATCGCGATCAGACCCAAGTGGCCGGGGATGGCCGAGCGATGGGCGGTCTCGACGGGGGTGATGGTGGGTTTGCGGGACTTCACACAGTCCAAGAAGTTCCGCATGTGGTCGCGAGAATAATAGGCCTGGACCTTGCGGAGGTTGTCCGGCAGGCGCGAGAAGTCCTTGAACTCCTCGTTCGAGCTGTCAAAGCCGCCCCGGTCCACCCACACCCAGCCGTCGGTGCCGATCCACTTGGTGCCGCTGCGGATGTCGCGATGGCCGCCGGCAATGACCATCTCGACCCCCTCGGCGTAGCGGCAGGTGATGCGGTAACGGGTGCAGGTGTTCCAAACGGCGTCGGCGGGCGGGAACTCCCCTGCGCCCTCGATTTCGACCGGCCCCGTCTCGTCGAAGCCCAGCCCCCAATGGGCGATGTCGCAATGGTGCCCGATCCAGTCCAGCAACTGGCCGCCGCCGACGTTGTAGTTCCAGCGCCAGTTCATGTGCACGCGGGCCTTGATGTACGGCTCCGGCGCCGAGGGCCCCAGCCAGAGGTCGTAGTCCAGTTCGGGCGGCGGTTCGCTCACCGCCTGCTCCCAGCCCGGCACGCCCGGCCGGAGTTGGGACAACTGGCGCGGCGCCCCGGCCACGCCCTCGAGTTTCTTGAGCAACGCCGGCGCGGTGCCGGCGAAGTCATGGTGGCCGCTGGGCAGGCCGACCTCGACGCGGGTCACCTTGCCGATGAGGCCGTTGAGGACGATCTCGACCGCCTTGTGGAAATTCTCGACCGAGCGCTGCCAGGAACCGGTCTGCCAGATGCGCCGGTGCTGCTGTACCGCCTTCACGATGGCCTGTTGCTCCGCGATGGTGCGCGCCAATGGCTTTTCCCCGTAGATGTCCTTGCCGTTCCGGGCCGCCTCGATCGAGACCAGGGCATGCCAGGTGTCCGGCAGCGCAAGCATGACCGCGTCCACGTCGCGGCGGGCCATCAGGTCGCGGTAGTCGTGGTAGCCCTTGCAGTCCTGATTGCCGTATTTGGCGTTGATGGCGCGGACGGCGGCCTCGAGGTGCTTTTTGTCCACGTCGCAGGCGGCGACGACCTGGCAGTCCTTCTGGTTCAGAAAGGCGCCGGTGTTGCCGGGGCCCTGCATCCCCCAGCCCACCACCCCCAGGGTAATGCGCTCGGAGGGGGCCACCGCGCCATCGCCCCCCAGGACGCGCGCCGGCACCACGGTGGGCAAGGCCACCGAACCGGCCGTGAGGGCCAGGAAACGGCGACGGGAGAGGGACCGGGAAGTCGTGGCGATAGCTTTCATGGCGTCAGGGTGGGGCGGGGGCAGTGGGAATTCGAGCCGAAAATGCAGGCGTAGGCCCGGGGGTCAACCAAACCGCCGCCGGAGGCGGGCCGCGTCGTAGGCCAGCCGCTGGGCGGAGGTCATGCGGGCGAAGTCGGGCGAGCCATCCGCCCGCACCGGCCAGGCGGGCGCGGCGGAATCGGTGGCCGGCGGGGAGTCACTTCCCGGCGCGGCGCCCACGGCAGGCGGATTTCGGATTTCAGATTTTGGATTTCGGGTATCCTGCCCAGGCGGCGAGCCTTCGGTCTTCGGTTGCGGTCCTTCCGCCGGGGCCGGGGGGGTCTGGCGCATGTCCACCATCGTGCGGGCGCGGCCGCCGCCGTAGCTCATGACCGGGTCGGTCAACACGAGGTCCTGGTCCAACCGGCGGTGGGGTTTGAGACCCCGGGCCTGGAGGATGCCGTGGTAGGCGCGCACGGCCTCCTCCGGGGTGAGGCGACCATCGGTGATGAGCCGGAGCATTTCGATGAAGGCCAGTTGGTGCTCGGCGTGGTTGATCTTGCGGCCGAACAGCGCCACGCGCGCGCCGTATTTTTGGGCGTCGTGGATGAGCTTGAAGGCGTCGTAGGTGGTGCCGGCGCTGCCGCCAAGGATGCCCACGACCATGTGGGGGTCGTACTGGCAAAGCTCCTCGAGGGCGCGCGGGCCGTGATAGACGATTTTGAGAAACAGCGGCCGCCCGGCCTCGGGCACACCGGCCAGCGTGCGCAGGATGTTGTCGTTGATGAATTCGCCCAGTTTCTCGGGCGGGATGCCGCTGTCCACGTTCGGGTCGAACACCTCGAGGAAGTGCCGGAACTTCTTGCGCTCGGCCTCCTCGCGGAAGGCCTTGTAGGCCTCGAGGGTGCGGCGGTCCTGCTCGACGTCGTTGACCCAGGTCACGCTGTACAGGCCGAGGTTCGCGCCGGGGAACTCCCCGGTGGTGCGGTCGCACTCGATGCGGCCGCACTGTATGTGGTCAATGCTGGCGTTGCGAAAGGGCCGGGCCGGCTCGCGGGTGTAGCTGCCGTGGCGGGCGGCCCAGACGTCGGTGGTATCGTTGGCGCGGGCGGCGGGGGTGACCGGCGAGTCGCGGAACAGACCTTCCTTGATGGTCAGCAGATCGTTCACGTAGGCGGACGTGAGCATGATGTCCACCAGACCCTGGTGCACCACCTCACGGATGATGTCGAGAAACTCGGGCAGGTTGCGGTAGCCGAATTCCTCGCGGGTCCAGACCTCGGGTGAGAACTGGGCGGGCCGGGCGCCGCGCGCGGAAAGGTAGGTGCGCGGGCCGGGGGCGCGCACGCCGAAGGCCATGTCCGCGTCCTTGGCGTCGGCCAGGATGAAGGTGCGGGTGTGCGGGTGGGCCCTGATCTCGGCCAGCTTGACGTCGAGGGATTTCATGCGGCCAACCACCAAGGCACAAAGGTCAGAAAGACGGAGGTCAAGGGGCGGCTCGTTTGAGACCGTCCTTGAGCGCCGGGACGTTGAAGTTGATCAGCCGGACGCGGGGGGTGGCGGGTTGACAGCCCAGCCAGCGAGCGGAGAATAATCGCATGCCGACGGTGATGCGGATCGGGCCTTACCGGTTCCCTTTTTACAGCCGGGAGGAGAACGAGCCGCCGCACATCCATGTGGCACGTGATGACTACGAGGCCAAGTTTTGGTTGGAGCTGGTTCGCCTGGCGGCGAACTTCGGTTTTCGCCCGGCGGAGTTGCGCGACATTCAGCGAGTGGTGGAAGAGCATCGCGAGGCGTTGATCGCTGCCTATATTCGTTTCCATGGACATGGAATCTGACGCCCCTTCCTCAATCTCCGCCGTGCGTTGCTGGGTGGAAGGCCGACGCGTGTGGCTCGAACTGGCCGACCAGCGCTGGATCAGCTTCCCTGCCGCCAAATTCCCCCGTCTGGCCCGGGCCAGCGAGGAGGCGCTGGCCCGGGTGCGTCTCCGCGTGGGCGGTCGGGCCTTGCGGTGGGAGGAACTCGACGAGGACATCTGGGTGCAGGACGTGCTGGATGGGCGCTTTCCCCGGCCGCGGGCCGAGGCGCTTTCGGCGTAGGTGGGCTCCGGCTGCATGACGCCTCACTTCAACTGGGCCATGATCTGGTCGGTCACGGCCTGCACCACCGCCTCCGCCTCCGGGTCGAAGGCCGGTGCGGCGACCGGCCGCGGCGGCACCTGACAGGTCACGCCGGGGCGCCATTCGTCGTTGTCGCACAGCTCGCATTCCTTGAGGCCGTAGCGGGGGTCCACGTAGCCGAGGCTTTGTTTGATCTTGAGCAGGTCCCGGAGCTGCTGCGACGAGAAGGTCTGCGGCTTTACCCCGAGTTGCGTCGTCACCAGCAGGGTGCGGCAGTAGGCCTCGATGATCTCCATGCGCCAGTAGGCCTCTTCGAGGTGGTTGTGGCTCCAGGTCACCACGCCGTGGTTGGCCATGAGAATGGTGTTGTGCTGGTCCACCAGGTCGGCCACCAGCCTGCCCATCTCGGGCGTGCCGGGCGTGCGGTACGGCGCCACGGCCACGGCGCAAAAGACCTCGTACTCGGGCAACATGCAGGTGGGCGGGGCGATGCCGGCCACCGCAAAGCCGGTGGCGTAGGGCGGGTGCGCGTGACACGTGGCCACGGCCCTGGGCTGACGCTGCATGATCTGGAGGTGCATGAGGATTTCGCTGGTGCGCTTGCGCGTGCCCAGGAGTTGGTTGCCCTCGAAGTCCACCAGACACATGTCTTCGGGTTTGAGTGCCCCCTTGCTGACCAGGGTGGGGGTGCAAAGGGCGATGTCCTCGCCCACGCGGATGGCCATGTTGCCGCCGTTGCCGTCCACGTAGGCGCGCAGCCACAGGCGCCGGCCGATTTCGCAAATCTGCTGCTTGAGCTCGAGGGCCTGCGGCGAGTGGAAAAAGGCCTCGAGCGCGGCGCGGGGTGACTTCGAGCTGAGCGGGCCTCCGGATGACGCGCCGGGGCCGCCGCCGGCCGCCGGCCCGGGCCTGAGGCCGCGGCCGCCTTCCAGCGCCTCGCGGACGAGGTCGCGGGCCGAGGGGGTCAGCAACGCATCGGCCGGCAGGCTGTTCAGGTCCACGCCCCGGCGGAGCAGGTCTTCAATGTCACGGGCAGTGATGATTTTCTTCATGGGCCAAGGTCAGGAAGGTTGGGGCTCGAAAGGGTTCGGCCGGCGGGCGATGTTGCCCAAGGGACAGGCCGGGCAAGTCCGGAAGGTTGCGGCGGGTGGGTGCGCCCGGGCGAGCAGGGTTGCAGCAGCCGTGGCGAAGTCCGCGCCCGGGGTCAGGACTTTGGCGCTGCCGGCTGCAGCAACTCGACGCGCACGACGTGCAGGGGCGAGCCGTGGACGGCGGTTTCGGGCAAGCCGGTGGCGGGATCGGGTGAGACGGCGATCTCGACCGTGTGCCTCGTGATCATCAAAAAGTCCCGGTGGGGGATGTCGAAGCTGCGGCCGTCGGTGAAGACAATCCGAAACGGCACGAACGGCTCCTGATCGCGCAAGGCTTTCAGGTCTTCCGGGCGCATAACTGGTGACCAGCCTAAGCGAGCGGGTCCGGCCGGGCAAGCGGACCGCGGAAGCTGCAGAGACCGCGCCGGGGGCCGCATTGCGTACCGACGGCGGGCTTGGGGTGCCGGACGACGCGGTTGGTGGTGGCCAGGGCGGATTCATGGGCCGGGAAACGGGCGGTAAAACACCGCGTCAATGAGCGCGGTGTTGATGGCGTCCACGGGGGTGGGTTGATCAAAGGGCTGGGCGGCCTCGCGGCCCTCGACATAGCCGATCACATCGCCCACGCCGCCGCCGAGGTTGTCGTACACCACCAGGCTGGGGTTGCGGCTCAGGGTGGGCGGCGCCGCACCGGAGGTGGGGAAGTGCTCGCGGGTAAAGGGCGTGACCAGCAGCCAGCGGCCGCCCACAAAGGCGGGGAGGGTCCGGCTCAACGTGACACGGCCGATGACGGTGCCCAGTTTCATGGTCCGGAAGGCGTGGAACTTGTGCGGGGGGAAGCTGCCGCCGGTCGCGCGGCCAGGTCTTCCAGGGCCGTGGTGCCCGGGGTCACTTCGTCCACGATGCCGATGATCATCCAGCGGGCGGGGCTTTGGTCGTCGCCCACCGCCCGGCGCGCGGCCAGGCCGTCGCTGGACAGGATCACCCGCTGGTGCAGGCCGGCGCCGAGCGAATCGAGGGCGACCAGCGGGGCGGCCTCCGGCTGACCCTCGCGGCCGATGGGCTGGCAGAGGATCAGGCGCCAGCCCGCGAAGCTGGGGTGTTTGCGGGTGGCGGTGACGTGACCTTCAACGCGGGCGAGGAGCATGGCAGGGAAGATCGAGGAGCGAGAATTGAGAATCGAGCAGGTCATCCACGCGCGCCTGCCACGGACTGTGTGTAGCGGCTGAGGAGGCGAGCCACCTGGTCATAAGCGTCGAGGAGCGCGGCGGGGTCCGCGTAGTCCAGATCGCGGGCCAGAAGCAGGTAATAATGCACTTCCCCGAGAGAACCGCGGGCAATGTTCAGGAAGCGGGCCTTGTCAAGGGCGCCCCGCTTCGCGAAACCCTCAGCGATGTTCGCGGGCACCGAGACGGCGGCCCGGCGGAGTTGTGCGGTCAAGCCGTACTGTTCTGTCGCGGGGAAGTGGTGGGTCATCTTGTAGATTTGCAGCACGAGATCGTGAGCCTTTTGCCACACCAAGAGGTCCTCAAAACAGCGGGCCGGTCTGCTCACCCCGCCCGCCTGTTCCTGGCTGCGCTCACTTCTCACTCCTCACTCCTCGCTCCTCAAAAAATCCGGAGGTTGTCCACCATCACGCAGCGGCGGACGCGGGTGAAGGTGCGGGGGTTGCAGATGCCCTCCCCGGTGGTGGTGGCGATGGAGAAGTTGGCGTAGCCCTCCCCCCCCACCCCCAGGCCGGCCATGCACGAGCCGTTTTTCACGAAGAGCGTGGTCTCCAGCGCCCGCGCCATGGCGGTCATGTGCGCCACGTTGTGCGAATGGATCATCGCCGAATGCCGGTAGCCGTGCTCGGCCCGTCTGGCCAGGGCGATGCCTTCCTCGACGGATTTGACCCGCACGATCGGCAGGAACGGCATCATCTGCTCCTCGATTACGAACAGGTGGTCGGGCGGGGTCTCGGCGAAGAGCAGTTGGGTGCCCGCGGCTAGGTTCGCCCCCGCCTCGGCGGCCAGCACGGCCGGGTCTTTGCCGATAAGGTCGCGGTTGACCACCGGATGGCCGCAGCCCGTGCCCTGGCCGGGCGGAAAGACAAAGGCGGCTTTGGTGAGGCGCTCGACCTGGGCGTCGTTGAGCCGCAGGGCGCCGTGTTTTTCCAGCGCGGCCAGGAAAGGCTGGAACACGCGGTCGAGCACGAACACCTCCTTCTCGCCGATGCACAGGAGGTTGTTGTCGTAGGAGGCGCCGAAGACGACGTTGCGCGCGGCGCGGTCCAGGTCGGCGGTGTCGTCCACCAGCACGGGGGGGTTGCCGGGGCCGGCGCAGATGGCGCGTTTGCCGGTCTGCATGGCCGCGCGGACCACGCCGGGACCGCCGGTCACGCAGAGCAGGCGGACATGTTCGTTTTTGGCGATGGTCTGGAAGGAGTCGAGGGTGGGCTGCTCGAGGATGCAGGCGAGGTTTTCAATGCCCAGCTCGGCGTGGATGGCCTCGTTGAAGGCGCGGATGGCCGTGACCGCGCACCGCACCGCGGCGGGATGGGCGTTGAAGACCACGGCGTTGCCGGCCGCGACCATGCTGATGATGTTGCAGGCGGCGGTGGGGATCGAGTGGGTGCTGGGGGTCACGGCGCCGATGACCCCCACCGGCGCGTATTCCTCGAGCGTGATGCCGTGGTCGCCACTCAGACCGTCCGGGTGCAGGAACTCAACGCCGGGGATGCTGCGCTGGGCCTGGAGTTTTTCGATCTTGTGATCCAGTCGCCCGATCTTGGTCTCCTCCAGCTCCAGGCGCGCCCAGGGTACGGCGTTGAAGTCGCAGAGGCGTTTGACGAGCTCGACCAC
The DNA here is from genome assembly GCA_037439785.1 of Verrucomicrobiales bacterium. Taxonomy (GTDB): domain Bacteria; phylum Verrucomicrobiota; class Verrucomicrobiia; order Limisphaerales; family J093; genus DSVZ01. The sequence goes on from JBBIVJ010000031.1 coordinate 11,838, forward strand.
CTTCACGCGCCCGGCCACGCCCTTTTCCGAGAGCTGGAGACAGGCCTCCTGGGCGGCGGCACAGGCTTCGTCAGCGTCCTGAAACACCCCGAAGCCGCGCCGGGCCGGGCCGGCCCCGCGGCTGAAGTCAGGGCAACCGCAAAGGCGAGCGGACGCGCGGGCGGGCGGTGTCGGGCTGGCCGCCGGGGCTGTCGGGGCGGGGCCGGCGGGGGCCGCCGCGCCGCCCAGACGGCTCAGCACTTCGCTGACGATGTCACGGATCAGGGCTTCGTTGACGGTGCTCATGGGGGCGGTTGGAAAAAACTTGGTTTAAAGCCAGGGTGTGAAGGAAAGCAGCCGGGTGGCCTCAACCAGGCATACGAGCGTTGTAGATGACTCGCCCCAGCACATCCACCGTGTCCACGATGCCCACGATGACCGCGTCCACGGGAGCGTCCTTGAGCCCGGGAGCCAGGCGGGCGCTGCTGCCCTGGCAGAACATCACCATTTCGCCCACGCCGGCGCCCACGCTGTCCACGGCCACGATGGTGTTCACGCCGGGTCGGAAGCGGGTGGGGTCCTTGTCATCCACGAGCATGGGCCGGAGCAGGAGCAGCTTGCGGCCGCTCATGGCGGCGTCCTTCTTGGTGGCCACCACCGCGCCTTCGACCTTGGCGAGGAACATGACGGAGAAGTCAGAATTCAGGAGTCAGGAGTCAGAACTGGGAAGCCGAAGGAGCCAACGCGCTGTTCCAGGCTCCCTGTCTGCTCCCGGCCTCCGGTTACTTCTTCTTCGGCAACACGGCGTCCACGTCCGGATGCGGGCGCGGGATGACGTGGACGCTGACCAGTTCGCCCTGGATGGTCTTGACGGCCTGGGCGCCGGCGTCCACGGCGGCCTTGACCGCCGCCACGTCGCCCACGACCACGGCGGTGACCAGGGCGTTGCCGACCTGGGTCATCGGGCCGGCGAGTTCGACGTTGGCGGCCTTGAGCATGGCGTCGGTGCCCTCGACGAGGGCGACCAGGCCGCGGGTTTCGAGGAGTCCAATGGCTTGGGGCATAGGGTTAGGGGTTGGTTAAAGGGTGAAAGGTGAAAGGGTGAGGAGGGTCAGACGGCATGGGTTTCGAGAAAGCGTTTCACTTCGCGGGCCACGACCAGTTCTTCGTTGGTGGGGATCACCCACACCTGCACCGGGCGGTCGGGTGGGCTGATCCGGGTTTCCTGGCCGCGCGCGGCGGCGTTGAGGGCGGGGTCCAGCGCAATGCCGAAGGCTTCGAGCCCCGCGCACACGGCAGCGCGGATTTCGGGGCGGTTTTCGCCAATGCCGGCGGTGAACACCAGCGCGTCCAGGCCGCCCAGTTCGATCAGGTAGGCGCCCAGCCAGCGGCGGATTTCGTGGACGAAAAAGTCCAGGGCGGCGCGGGCGCGGAGGTTGCCCTGTTCGGCAGCGGCCTGGATGTCCCGGAGGTCGTTCGAGACCCCGCTGAGGCCCTTGAGGCCGGCTTCGCGGCAAAGCTGGCGTTCGACCTCGTCCAGGCTCAGGCCCCGGGTGCGGAGCATGAAGGGCACGGCCATGGCGTCGAGGTCGCCCACGCGGTTGTTGTGGGGCAGGCCGGACTGCGGGCTCAGGCCGAGACTGTTGCCGATGGCCACGCCGTTGCGCAGACCGGTGAGGCTGGAGCTGCCGCCCAGGTGGCAGGAGATGACGCGCAGCGGCGGCTCGGCCACGGGAGTGTCGGGGCCGTGCTGGTAGAGGTCGCGCACGCGGGCCGTCACGTCCGGTCGCCCCAACAGTTCGGCGGAGCGTTCGGCGATGCATTTGTGGCTGGCGCCGTGGTAGCCCCAGCGGCGGACGCCCGCCGCGTGCCAGGACTGCGGCACACCGTAGCGGGTGGCGGCCTCGGGTATCCACTGGTAGAAGGCGGTTTCGAACAGCCCCACCAGCGGCACGCCGGGCAGGCGTTGGGCGAAAAGCCGGATGCCGGTCACGTAGGGCGGATTGTGGGCGGGCGCGATGGCGTTGCAGGCCTCCATCGCCTGGAGGACGTCCGCGTCCAGGCGCACGCAGCCGGTGATGCCCCGCGCCAGGACGGTTTTGAATCCCACCGCCGCCAGGTCGCCGGGCCCGGCAATGTGTCCGGCGTCCCGGAGCTGAGCCAGGCATTGCTCAATGGCTTGGGCGTGGTCGCTCACGCGCTCCAGGCCGCCTTTGTGGAGCAGGCGTTCTCCCCCGCTGGCGAAATCGAACAGCCGCCACTTCAACGAGGTGCTGCCGAGGTTGGCGACGAGGATTTTCACGGCTCGAGGGCGCGGTGGGTCAGGGCGGGGATGGAAACACCAACGCGGCCGGGGGGCGGCTGATGGAGCCGTTCACTGAAGCCATTTGCCCAGGCCGGAGAGGCCTTCGTGCGGCCGGGGGATGACCTGGACGCTGACGACCTGACCCACCTGGGCGGCGGCGGCGGCGCCGGCATCGGTGGCGGCCTTCACGGCTGCCACGTCGCCCCGGAAGAAAGAGGTGACGTAGCCGCTGCCAATTTTCTCCCAGCCAACCAGAGTGACGTTGGCGGCCTTGAGGGCGGCGTCGCTGGCTTCGAGCAGGGCGCACAGGCCCTTGGTTTCGATCATGCCGAGTGCTTGGGTAGCCATAAAACGGTTCCCGGGTTTGGGGTTTTGCGGTTCGGGCGGGCGGTTACTTCACGGGTTTGGCCGGCGCGGCCTCGCCCAGGAAGGACTTGAGGAGGTCTTCGTGCGGCCGGGCGATGATGTGGGCGCTGATGAGTTCGCCCACCTTGCCGGCGGCCTTGGAGCCGGCATCCACGGCGGCCTTGACGCTGCCCACGTCACCGCGGCACAGGACGGTGATCATGCCGCCGCCGATGGGGATGGTTTTGACGAGGCTCACGTTGGCGGCTTTGACCATCGCGTCGCTGGCTTCCACCGAGCCGACGTAGCCTTTGGTTTCGATCATGCCGAGTGCTTCGCTCATGGGGATGTGGAGTTGGGAGTTGGAAGGGAAAGGTTCACCGGATCAGTTCGCACGGGGTGGTGGGTTGGAGGTTGCAGGCGTTGCCCTCGTCGGTGTCAATGTGGACCTCGAGCTTGAAGGCGGGGTCCACCCGCACCAGCAGCCGATCGAGGGTCAATGCGCAGGGCCCACCCACCTTCAGCCGCATCTCCTCGCCCTGCTTGACGCCGTAAAAGGCCGCGTCGTCCGGGTGCATGTGCACGTGCCGCAACGCCCGGATCACGCCCTGCTTCATCTCGAAAAAGCCGGCCGGCCCCATCAACATGCAGCCCGGGGTGTCCTGGATGTCGCCGGACAGCCGCAGCGGGATGTCGAAGCCCAGGGCGATGGCGTCGGTGTACGCCAGCTCGACCTGGTTGAGCGTCCGGCAGGGTCCGAGGATGCGCAAGTTCGAGATGACCCGGCTGCGCGGACCGATGAGCGTGACCGTCTCCCTGGCGGCGAATTGGCCTTCTTGGTAAAGCCACTTGAAAACCTGGAGCTTGTGCCCTTTGCCGAACAGGGCCTCGACAGCCTCTTGGGTGAGGTGGCAGTGCCGCGCGCTGACGTTCACCACCAACGGATTGGGAGCCGTGGCTGGCCGCGGCAAGGGCTTGCCCAGCCGCTGGTAAACCACCTGGCGCACCAAGTGTTCCACCACCGCGCGCGGCAGGGATGTCTGCACGGCTGACATGTTTCGGGGAGGAATTTGATCGAATCAAGGCCGAGAGTCAACCAAAATATTGCAATCTCTTCCAAATTATTTCAAAAATCTCCCAAGATGTCGCCAGAACAACGCCAACAGCGCCTGGAAGCGTACCTGCAGCAGGTGGAATTTGCCTCTTTGGAGGAACTGGCCCGCACAGTGGAAACCTCGGTTTCCACCGTCCGGCGGGATTTGTCCGTCCTGGAGGCCCGGGGCACGGTGCGTCGCACTCACGGCGGCGCGCGCATCGTCAATCCGCGCAGTGACGAGTTTGTCTTCAACGCCCGCGACACGCATCAACTGGCCGAGAAGGAGGCGATCGGCCGGACCTGCGCCGCCCTGATTCAGCCCCGGCAGAGCGTGATTGTGGACGCCGGCACCACCTGCTATCACGTGGCGCGGTTTCTCGAACCACTCAAACCGCAGATCATCACCAACTCGCTCCCTGTGGCCAACCTCTTCGCCGCCTCCAGCCAGGTCGAGGTGGTCATGTCCGGCGGGGTCATTTACCCGCGGCTGGGGGTGCTGGTGGGGCCGTTGGCGGTCGAGGCCTTCACCAAAATGCACGCGGATGTGGCCATCATGAGCGCCGGGGGGATCACCGCCGAGGGGCTCACCAACTCCCACGGCCTGCTCATTGAAATTCAACGCGCCATGATGCGGGCGGCCCGGCGGGTCATCTTCTGCCTGGATCACACCAAATTCGGCCGCCGTTCCGTCAGCCCGCTCGGCGGGATCGAGGGCATCCACACCCTGGTGACCGACCCGCAAGCGCCGGCGGACCTGGTCCAGGCCCTGCGAGCCAGGGGCCTGGAAGTGCTGGTGGCGCCGCTGAACGAACGCCCTGCCGGGGTATAACCTGTTCCCCTCCGCGCCGTCCTGCCTCGCAACCCAAGATTGCTTTTGTGCCCCGTTCTGCCCAACGTCGGGGACATGACGCAGCCGCTGGCGCTCGTTTTCTATGAAAGCCTGTTGGCCGGAAACCAGTTGCTCCACCGGCTCGAGGGGTTGGATTACCGCGCCCTGTCGGTAAGCGACCTGGCCCAGCTCCACACCGAGGCCCTGCGCACCCGGCCGTTGGTCGTGCTGATCGAGGTCGGCGCGCTGGCCGAACGCGCCTGTGCCGCCCTCCGCAGCCTCCACCACGATGCCACCACGGCCCACATTCCGGTGGTGGCCTTTCACGCCGCCCGCGACGCCGAGACGGACGCGCGCCTGACCCAACTGGCCCGGGCGGCCGGCGCGAAAGTCGTCATCCAGGAATCCGCCCTGCTCGCCCACCTCGAACAGGTGCTCGACCAGGCGTTGCACGTGGACTGAGCGGCGCCATCCCGACCAGTGCGGCCGCGTCCGCTCGCGTCGTTTCCGCTCGCCGGCCCCGGCGTCATTGGCCACGCTCCGCCCATGCTCAAAGCCGGTATTGTCGGCCTGCCCAACGTCGGCAAATCCACGCTCTTCAATGCCCTGACCCGTTCCCACAAGGCCGCGGCCGAAAACTACCCCTTTTGCACCATCGAGCCGAACCTGGGCGTGGTGGCCGTGCCAGACCCGCGTCTGGAGGCCCTGGCCCAGGTGGTCCACGTCTCCCGGCGCATGCCGGCCACGGTGGAATTTGTGGACATCGCCGGCCTGGTCGCCGGCGCCTCCCGCGGCGAGGGCCTGGGCAACCAGTTCCTGAGCCACATTCGCGAGGCCGACGCCCTGGTGCACGTGGTGCGGTGCTTCGAGGACCCGGACATCCACCACGTCACCGGCGCGCCCGACCCGGTGCGCGACATCGAGATTGTCCAGACCGAACTGGTGTTGGCCGACCTGGAAAGCGTCCGCCGCCGCCGCGAACGGGTGAGCAAGGACGCCAAGCGCGGGGACAAGCACGCGCTGCGCGAACTCCATTGTCTGGAGCGGCTCGAACCGCATCTGGACGCCGGCCAACCGGCCCGCCTGCTCCCCTTCACCGGGGAGGAAGCCGCGGCAGTGCGGGGCTTCGGGCTGGTCACCCTGGCCCCCACCATCTTCGTGGCCAACGTCAAGGAGGCCGACCTCGCCCGGCCCGACGCCAACCCCCACGTCGTCTGGGTGCGCAAATACGCCCGCGTGCATCAGGGCTGCGAGACCTTGGTGGTCTGCGCCCAACTGGAAAGCGACCTGGCCGACCTGGCCCCCGACGAGGCCGCCCAATACCTCGCCGAGCTGGGCGTCAAGGAATCCGGCCTCGATGCCCTGATCCGCGCCACCTATCACCTGCTGGGCCTGCGCACCTTTTTCACCTTCAACGACACCGAGGTCCGTGCCTGGACCGTCCCGGCCGGCACCGGTGCTGCCCGGGCCGCCGGCCGCATCCACACCGACTTCGAGCGGGGTTTCATCAAGGCCGAACGGGTGCACTGGGAAGCCCTGGTCCGCTGCGGTTCGGTCGCCCGCGCGCGCGAGCTGGGCCATTACTCCCAGGAAGGCCGGGACTATGAAGTACGCGATGGGGACGTCCTGCTGTTCAAGTTCCACGTCTGAACGGCGTCGGCCCTTTGCCATTGCGCACCGTGCCCGGGGAGGTTTGGATGCGGCCGTGAACCCTTTTTCCCGTCGCCTGCCGGCTCGCGCCCGGCTCTGGCCCCTCCTGCTGCTGGGTGGGGTTCTCGCGAGCGCCGTCCGGGCTGCCCCGCCCCACATCCTCATCCTGCTGGCAGACGACCTCGGCTACGGCGACCTGCGCTGCTACAACCCCGACTCGAAAATCCCCACCCCGCACCTCGATCGCCTGGCCGCCGAAGGCTTGCGCTTCACCGACCTGCACAGCCCCTCGGCGGTGTGCACGCCCACCCGTTATGGCCTGCTCACCGGCCGTTACGCCTGGCGCAGCCGGCTCCGCTCCGGGGTGCTCTGGGGGTGGTCGTCCCCCCTGATCGAGCCGGGCCGCCTCACGCTGCCGGCCCTGTTGAAACAGCGGGGCTACGTCACTGCAGGCTTTGGCAAATGGCACCTGGGGCTGGGCTGGGTGACGCGGGAACCCGTGAACTTCGGGGACCGCGCCCAGCCGGCGGCCGACGTGACGCTGGTGGACTACACCCGCCCGCTGACCGGTGGTCCGCACACGGCCGGCTTCGACACCTACTTCGGCATCCCCGCCTCCCTGGACATGGAGCCGTACGTCTGGATCGAAAACGACCGCTGCGTGGCCGCACCCACTGCGTGGTGCGCGGGCGGCAAGCATCAACGCCAGGGCGGCGGCGGTTTCTATCGGCCCGGGCCGATGGCGCCGGACTTCCGCCATGAGGAGGTCCTGCCGGAAATCACGCGCCGGACGGTGCGGTTTTTGGAGGCCCACGCGCGCGCGGGCGGCGACCGGCCGTTTTTCGCCTACGTGGCGCTGAGTTCACCCCACGACCCCTGGCTGCCCGCCGCACCGTTCCGCGGCCGGAGTCAGGCGGGCCCTCGGGGGGACTTCGTGGCCCAGACCGACCATGCCGTGGGCGAAATACTCGCAGCCCTGGACCGGCTGGGACTGGACGGGCGCACCCTGGTGATCTTCACCAGCGACAACGGCGCGCACTGGCTGCCGGACGAAGTTCGGCAATTCAACCACCACGCCAACGGCCCCTGGCGCGGGCAAAAGGCTGACATCCACGAAGGCGGCCACCGCGTGCCGGGACTGGTCCGCTGGCCCGGGCGGGTGAAAGCCGGCACTGCCACCGGTCAACTGGCCTGCCTGACCGATTGCTTTGCCACCCTCGCGGAGGTGGTCGGCGCCCCGCTGCCCGCCGACGCCGCCGAGGACAGCTTCAGCTTCGCGCACCTGCTCGAGGGACGTCGTCCCGCACAGGCGGTGCGGGCGTCGTTGGTCCTGCATTCCTCCCGGGGCCTGTTCGCCCTGCGGCGGGAACGCTGGAAGTACATCGAAGGGCTCGGCTCGGGCGGCTTCACCGCGCCGGCACGGGTCAAACCCGCCCCGGCCGAACCGGCGGGCCAACTTTACGACCTGTACACCGACCCCGCCGAGACCACCAACCGCTACGTCGAGCAACCGGCCGTGGTCGCGGCCATGCAGGCCGAGCTGGACGCCCTCCGGACCCGCGGCCGCAGCCGCTGAGGGTGGCCCCACAATTTGCCCACCGCCTAACCCACTGGCCAGCAGCCGCAGGATGCCGCAGCTTCAAGCCACAAACCCAACGTAGCATGGCAGTTGCATATCCCAGAACCTGGTTAGCCAAGCAACTTAATGGCAATGACCTCTTCAACGCATAAAAATGTGCGGCAAGTTGGAATCCCAAGGGGCGGTTTCCGGCGCGTCACCACCGGCCAGTTATCAGCCGAAGCGCCAGGGCACTGGTGTGCCCCCGGTAGCCTCCCCCCAACAAGATGCCAGGGGAGTCCTTGCAACCGAGTTGGTCAGGCTTGCGCCAGCCTCTGTCTGTCAGAACGAAGCCCGGGGGGGCTGGCACTTTCCATCTGCCGGAGTCGAATTCGGAGGTATGGCACGAAATCCTTGGCCTTGATTTCAGCGGGCACAGCAACAAGTTGCCTACGACCAAGCCACCTACTCAAAAGACATTGTCAGATAGTGGGGGTAACGCGTATGGTTGCCAACCCGTGGTTGCATGAGCAAAGGCGAAGTCAAAATCCAGTTTTCTGTCCCACCTGTCGGTTACCGCCGCTGGATGTTTTTCAACCGTTTTGCCATCCAATGGATTGATAACCACGCGTTGGTTCATTTCGCACTAGTGGGTGAAGGGGGGACAGTGCTAGACGCCTACACCTGCCTGCTCAGCCAGAAGACGCTTGAACAGAGCCGGGAGAGTTGGGGCAGGTACTTTTTCGCGTATCGGCGCGCCAAGAAACAGCCGCACCCAGTGGTCGCCCCCAGCTGTACGAGTCCAGCCCGACATGGCCAATTTACTCGTCATGGCTCATGGCGAAGAGGCGGAAATTGTATTGTTGGCTTTTGCGGAAGGTCCGGCTGTTCAACACGCAAAAGAATCCAATACCGCCATCACGCCAGAACCGGTCGCGTATTTACGCTGTGATCTGGATACGCAGCGGCATTTCCTGGCTGCCCTCTTGGAAACAATTGACAAGGCACCCGCATGAAAGCCCCGACGTTTGCCCGAGTTCGCTTGCAGGCTTTGATGCCCGCCCTGCTGGCGGCCAGTTCCACCGATGGGACCGCCGAAGAACAGGCCGTGTTGTCCGCTCATGTCGAACAGTCTTTCACCCCAAGTACCTATTTGCCTGCCGGCGTCACGGAGGTGGAAACCTCCCTGGTTCGCAGCTACAAGGAACCAGCATCAGAATGGACCAAGTCAATGGCCAAGCGCTTCCGGGAACTTGCACGCAAAGAAGCGCTGGGAACAATCAGCGAGGCCGAGCTGGCTGAATTGGAGCAACTGGCACGAGACCGTAGGCTCTTGCAACATCCTCGAACGGTCGAAGAGGTGCTCTGGGAAACGAAGCAACAAGCGGTCACAGCCAAACTGGTTCAGGCGCTGCGTGAATACGTCGAGTTCCACCAAGCCACGCGTTCGGCGCGGGCCGCCGCCCGCTAAACGGCTCACGCGCAGAAATTATCGCAAGGTAGCGTTGGATGCGCTGAGGCGGGATTTCCAGGACCGGTGCGCCTATTCAGGCCAACACCTCAACCGTGCAGGGGGCATGCAATCCATGGAGATTGACCATTTTGACCCCCGCCTCAAGCCCAAATACAATCAGCAATACGCAATCTCTTCCTGGCCACGCGCCATTGCAATGGGGCCAAGGGCGACACATGGCCCACTCGGGCAGAGATGGCGGCTGGGCTTCGCTTCTTAAACCCCTGTCTTGAGCAGGATTTCGGCGAGCACATCTTTGAAGACCCGGCGACACACCGGTTGGTAGGAACAACCCCCGCTGGAAGGTTCCACATCCGGACGCTCGACTTAAACGCAGATCACCTAGTGGAAGAGCGGGCGCGACGAGCCGAGATCCGCAGACTGCTTGAAGATGTTGCAATTACTATCCGCCCAGGCCACACCCACGAGGAGGTGTTCGGCTTGATCCTGCTGCTGCGGAATCAGGTTGAAGCAATGATCCCGCCCATCCTCCGAGCAACTGGCCAACATTGGACTCCTGCCCCAGACAAACTTCCCAACCTGGGGACAACTTCCCGCTGGCCGGGCCGGCGGGCGGGGGTATGCTGCTAACCGTGACCGAGGTCCAGGAGCAAGACGTGGCCCTCTCCCGGTTGTCCCACCCCGCGGGTGGGACGTGCGGGATGGCTGGCAACGCCCGGACCGGGCTGGCTTGAGGTCGCCCGGTCGCCCCAGACCTTTCCCCCTTCCCGGCTTTCTCCCGTGTCTGCCTTCTCCCCCGTCAATGGCACGGCTCAGGCCTTGAACCGGCGCAGCCGGCGCGCGCCCGCGCCCGTGACGCTCCGCGAAATGACCCTGGAAGACATCCCCGCGGTTTTCGCCCTGGGCCAGAAACTGTTCACGCCGGAAAAACTGCCCACGCTGTACCGGGCGTGGGACGAGGACGCCCTGGTCCAGCTTTACACCACCGATCGCGACACCTGTCTGGTGGCCGAGTCCGGGGGGCAGGTGGTGGGCTTCGCGCTGGGGCAGATGATGGAAAAGCCCCGCAGCGCCTGGCGCTACGGCTGGCTGGAATGGCTGGGCGTGGACCGCGGCTTCAAACGGCGCGGCGTGGCCACGCGCCTGCTGCGGCAGTTGACGCTCCGCTTCATCGAGCGCGAGGCGCGGATCATGCTGGTGGACACCGATGAGCGGAACCGGGCCGCGCTGGCCTTTTTCCGCAAGCACGGCTTCGGCCAGGAAGTCCGGCACGTGTACCTGTCGCAGAACCTCGATTCCCACCCCCAGGCCATCGCCCGCCGTGACCTGTGGGAAGAACCCGGGGACTGAGGCGGCCGGGGACGGCCTGCGGCCGGTTTTTCGTTGCACCGACGGCGGGGGCACGGCCACGCTCGGGCACACCCGAAACACGCGTCGTCGTCGCATGACCAAGCCGCCACAACCCATCACCGTCGAGCGTTTCTTCCACGCCCAGCCCCGCGAGCTGCTCCTGCGCCTGGTGGCGGGCGAACGGGGTCTGGGCCGGCTGATCCGCGAGCCCACCGTCAACCGGCCCGGCCTGATGCTGGCCGGCTTCCGCAAATACTTTGCCGAGCACCGCGTCCAGGTCTTCGGCAGCGCCGAGATGCACTACCTGCGCTCCCTGCCCCCGGCCGCCCGCGCCGCGCGCTCCGAAGCCTTCTTCGCCACGCGCGTGCCCTGTGCGGTCTTCTGCCGCGGCGGCCGGCCCGACCCGGAATTCGAGCGGCGGGCCAATGACCGCGGCGTGCCGGTGTTCCGTTGCCCGCTGGTGACGATGGATCTCATCAACCGCGCCACGCTGGTGCTCCAGGAGCTGTTTGCCCCCCGCCTCCGCGTGCACGCCAGCATGGTGGACATCCGCGGCATCGGGGTCCTGATCCTGGGCGAGCCGGGCGTGGGCAAGAGCGAATGCGCCATCGGCCTCATCGAGCGCGGCTACAGCCTGGTGGCAGACGACACCACCCTGTTGCGGCTGCATGCCGGCCGGGAACTCATCGGCACCAGCCCCGACCTGGGGAGGAACTTCATGGAAGTGCGCGGCATCGGCCTGGTGGACGTGCCGGCCATGTTCGGCGTCAAGGGCATCCGCACCGAGAAGCGCGTGGACCTGGCGGTCACCCTCAAGATTTGCGCCCACGGCCAGGACGAACTCGAACGGGTGGGCGACACCCTGGAAACGCGCGAATTCCTCGGCGTCCACGTCCCCCACCTGACCATCCCCATCCGGCTGGGCCGGGACGTCGCACGGCTGGTCGAGGTGGCCGCCCTGCACATGAAGTTGCGCGTGCTCGGCTACAACCCTGCCGAGGCGCTGAACAAGGCCCTGATCGCCGCCATGCAGACCCGCGGCCCCTGAGCCGGCCCGCCCGGCTCAACGCGGCTCGCCCAGCGCCCGCCGCGGTTTCTTGCCCGCCCCCTTCGGCTTGAACTGAAACGAAATCAGCGTCAGCCCTTCCGCCCGCCCCGTCACCGGATTGACCGACAGATGCTGCGTGCCGTCGCCGTACTCGGCCGGTGCCAGCGGATTGAACAACTGCCATGGCCGGCCGGTCTCGATGGCCTGGCCAATCAACCCTCCGTACCGTTGCGGTACCAGGGCCGCCGGTGGCGAGGGCACCAGCTCCGGCGCACGACCGGCCGGGAGGCGGGCGCCATCTTCCAGCGCCTCGATCAGGTTGGTGGCCGGCGATGCTGGCGGGGGTGTCGGTGCGGCCGGGATTGTCGTGGCGGAAGGCGGCGCTACCGGAGGCGACGCCGGCGCGGCAGGGGCGGGGGTTTGGGCGTGCGCGCAGGTCAGGGCAGGGAAACCGGCCAGCGCCGCGAACAGGGCTTGCCTCAGGCTTTTCATGGTCCACACGGGGCGACTGCCGCTCCAAACTCCGGCAGGGCGCGCCGCATGTCAACCTCCGGGGGCTTCCCGGGCCGTGCCGGGCAAGACCGCCCCCACGACCGGCAGCCCGGCCCTTGAAGCCGCGGACTCGCTCCGCCACATTCGCCCCGCACCGGCCCTGACGGCATGAGCCAGTTGAACACGCCGCCGCTTCGCCTGCCTCCCTGGCTGGCACGAACCGCTGTCGGCTGGGCGTCGAGTCTGTCCGCCGCCCTCGCCCTGGCCACCCAGGAAGAGGCGGCCTTCCATCCTTTCCAGCCCTCACCCGAGCCGGTGGACGCCTGGCCGGTCGAGCCGGCCCCCGCGTTGATGGCGCCCCTGCCGGATGGTCCCGACGACGTGGAATGGCCGGCTGGGCAACCGCAGGGCGCGCTCAGCGACCGCATCGTGTTTGTCTCCGCCGGCCACGGCTGGACCTGGACCGCCGCCGGCTGGCGCACCCAGCGCGGCATCACCCACCGCGTCAACGAGGACGCCGGCAATCTCGACCAAATGACCCTGTTTGTGGAGGACTGCTTCCGCGCCGGCGCCACGGTGGTGCCGCTGCGGCCGGTGGGCTACCAGCCCCGCGAAGTCGTGCTCGACAACACCGATCCGGCTGTGGTCTTCGAGGGAGCCTGGGCCGACAGCACCGCCTCCGTGTACTTCGGTCCGCCCGGCGCGGTGCCCTACCGCTTCGCCGCCGTCGCGGACACCGAGACCGCCCGCGCCCGCTACACCCCCCACTTCCCCGCCGACGGTGATTACCCGGTTTATGCCTGGGTCGTGCCCGGCGCCAACCGCATCCGCCAGCTTTACCGCATCCGCCACACCGGCGGCGAAACCCACGTGCGGATTCCCCACACCCACGTCGGCAAAGGCTGGGTGTACCTGGGCAGCTACTTCTTCCGCGCCGGCTCGGACCCCGACCACGGGGCGGTCTGGATCAGCAACGCCGCCGCCCGCCCCGGCGAAACCGGCGTGGTCATCGCCGATGCCCTCCGCTTCGGCAACGGCCCCGGCGACGTGGACCGCGGCGACGGCGTCTCCACCTATCCCCGCGAGGAGGAAGCCAGCCGCTACTGGGTCCAGCGCGCCCTCGGCCCCGGCCAGGACCCCGCCATCTATGACGGCCCCGGCGACGACGCCAGCGACAACGTCGGCACGCCGCCGCGCATGGCCGCCGAAATGAACCGCGCCGAGGCCGGTCGCACCACCCAGCGCGTGCTGGTCAGCTTCCATTCCAATGCCGGCGGCGGACGCGGCGTGCTCGGCCTCTACAACGACGGAACCCGCTTCCCCGGCACCAGCACCTCGCCCCGCCAGATCACCCTGGCCCGCCTCCTCGCCCGCGAAATCAACGATGACCTGGTGGGCCTGAATTCCCGCTGGGACACGCCGTGGGCCGACCGCGGCAACAACCTCACCTTCGCCCGCTCCGACTTCCCCTTCGGCGAAATTCGCGGCGACGCCCTGGGCTACGAAATGGACGCCACCATCGTCGAGGTGGCCTTCCACGACGACCCCGCGGACGCCCTCCTGCTCCGCGAACCCGCGGTGCGCCGGGCCGTGGCCCGCGCCACCACCCAGGGGCTCATCCGCTACTTCGCCCAGTTCGACGGTGCCCCGCTGGCCTTTCCCCCCGAACCTCCCCGCGCCCCGCGTGCCGAGGCCCGCCCGGACGGCTTCCACGTCAGTTGGTCCCCGCCCGTGGCGGAGGCCGGCAGCGGCGCGCCGACCGGTTACCTCGTGTACGTGTCGCGCGACGGCCGCGGCTTTGGCGCCCCACGCCCCACCGCCGGCACCACCCGGCACTTTACCGACCTCGAGCCCGGCCGCGCCTGGTTTTTCCGCGTCACCGCGACCAATGCCGCTGGAGAATCCCTCCCCTCGGCCGTGGTGGGCTGCCGGGCGCCGGCAGCGGGACAGGCGCGCGTGCTCTTCGTCATCGGCTACGAGCGCCTGGACCGCCACTTGAACCTGCGGCAGGACCTCCAGCCCGCCGCCTACCGGCCGCCGGGCCATGACCGCAACTCCGGCGCGGCGGACCGTGTGCTGCCCGGCCGCATGAACCGCTTCGACTACGTCGTGCCGCATGGCCGGGCGCTGGAGGCGCTGGGGCGCCCCTTCGACGCCTGCGCGCGCACCCACGTGGCCGACGGCACGGTGCGGCTGGAGGATTACGCCATCGTGATCTGGGCCGCCGGCAACCAGTCCACCACCGGCCGCACCTTCAACGCCGCGGAACAGGCGGCGGTGCGCGCCTTCCACGCCGGCGGCGGACACCTCCTGGTCAGCGGCGCCGAAGTCGCCTGGGATTTGGACCGCGTCAACGGCCCGACCGCGGCGGACCGTGCCTTCCTGCGCGCAGTGCTCGGCGCGCGCTTGAACGGCGACGCGAACGACGATGCCGACACCGACACGGCCGACCCCGAGCCCGGCGCGCTCTTCGCCGGCAATCCCCCGGCCGTCTTCGACGACGGCAGCCGGGGCATTTACGCGGTCAGCTACCCGGACGCGCTCACGCCCGCCGGACCGGCCAGCGCCGTGGTGTTGCGCTATCGCGGCGGACGGGGCGGTGCCGCGGGTCTGGCTCAACACGGCGGCGCGGGGGCGGGCCGCGTGGTGTATCTGGGATTCCCGTTCGAGACGGTGGCGGACCCGCTCCTGCGCGTGACCTACCTCGAGGACGTCCTGCGTTTCTTCGGCCGCCCGGCCGGGTTGTTCATCGTCGCCCCGGCGGAAACCGACCGCCTGCGCCTGGGCCTGCGCGGCGAACCGGGTCTGCTTTACCGCTTGGAAACCTCGACCGACGGCCGGTCGTGGACGCCCCTGGCCGAAATCCCCGCCACCACGGAGGCAGCCACCTTCGAGGTCCCCTTGAGCACCGAACCGGTGCGCCTGTACCGCGCGGTGCTGCCGCCGTGACGTCTGGCGCGCACGGGGCATGCCCCGCGGCCGGAGGCTGGTAGCCGCCGCGGTCACGCGGCGGACCTGCATTCCGCCGGCTCACGCCGGCGGCTACGGGGCCGTCCTCGTAGCGCAGGCTTCCCAGCCTGCTGTAACGCCGGCTTCCAGCCGGCCGGAGCCGCCCGCAAATCCGAAACCCGAAACCCGAAGTCCGAAGGCCGAAAGCAGGGTAATTGGGAACTCAGGAAGGAATGTGTCGGATGCCGGATGCCGGCAGCGAGGAAGGAGGAGCCAGAAGGCGGCGGGGTTGGATCGCTTCCACGTTTTGCGTTCGGTGGTTTCTTTCCGGGCCGGGATCGCCCTTCACTTTTCACCGGTCACCTTTTCACCCTTTTTGAGTTCCTGAGTTTCGGCACTCCCCCAAGCCACGGCCCCCACCCGCCCGTTCAGCTTCCGGCGTTTCGTAGGGTGGACACGCTCAGGATGCTGCACAGCAGCACCGCCAGGAACAGCAGGGCGTGGGTCTGAAAAACAAAGTCAAACCGGGCGTGCACCAACGCCCCCCCCAGCCCCATCAGCAGGCAGAGCGTGAAATACCGCGGCAGGCGCAGCCCGCCGGGCAGGAGCACCGGCACCACCGCCGCCCCCAGCAGCAGGTACACCAACAGCGCCCCCAGCCGGCCGTAGGTGAAACGCGTTTCCAGGTAATCGTTGTGCGCGTACCAGGCATCCGTGGCCGCGGGGTCGCCCAGGTGCACCTTGTACAAGTTGGCGAACGTGCCCGGCCCCGCCCCCAACCACGTCGGGTACCGGCCCAGCATCTGCCGCACCTCTTCGTAAATGGACGTTCGCCCGCCCAGACCGCCGGCCTTCCAGCGAGCGGGGGAAAAGTCCCCCCAACGGATGTTCAACAGCGGCCGCGGATCGCTCCGGGCCCACGCCCCGGAGGTGTCGGCCGGCGGGTCATCACTCCCGGCAGCCGCCGCCGGCCGCAGGGCCAGGGCGGCAACCTCTTCAGCGCTCAATGCCCGGTCCAGGACGGCGATGGTCCGGATGCGCCCGCGGATCAGGTCCGCGCCGTCGCCGCGTCCGGCCCAGGCGTGGCGCGAGGCAAAGCGCTCGGGCCAGAGGAACCCCCCTTTGCCGGCGCGGCTGGCCAGTTTGACCGGCTCGCCGTTGACGTAAACCGCCGCGTCGGTCCCGCGCTGGGTGTAGATGATTTCGACCGTTCGGCCGGGGCGGCCGAGGGCGGCGTTGGTGCCGGTCAACTCGAGCACGCGGTCGGGCGCGTCCAGCATCAGTCGCACCGCCACGCGCCCTTCTCCCTGCAGGCGCAGCATCACGGTGTTCGAGCTCTGCGCAAAGACGCGTGCGCTGTCCGAAAGCCCCAGCAGGTTCACCGGCCGTCGCCCGGCGCCGGGCGGCAGGGTGAACACGCACCGGAGGGTGAAATCCCGCAGCCCGGCGGGCGCGCCGGTCTCGAGCACGCGGAATTCATTCAGGAAACGATGGGTCAGCGGTGTCCAGGCCACGATCAGCCCGATCAACGCCCCCGCCGGCACCAGAGCGACGGGCAGGCCCCATTGCCAGCCACGGCGCCAGGCACTGACCACCAGCACCGGCAGGCAGGCCAGCATCACCAGCCCGCTGACCAGCGTGCCGCCGCGGCTGGTGGTGACAAACGGTGCCGCGGTCATCAACAGCAGGCACGGCACCAGCACCACCATCGGCGAGTTGGTCAGCCGCCGCAGAAATCGCCCCGATTCAATCGCCCGCAGGTATTCCGCATGCCACAGGGCCAGCCCCATCGGCCAGAGCAGGTTCAGGTACTGGGCCCCGTTGTTCCGATACCAGAACGGGCCGAAAAACCCGTCCTGCCGCGTCGGGTGCGGAAACAGGCCCAGGAGGGTCTCCGAAGGCCGCAACGTGCCGGCCACGCCCACCAGCGCCAGCACCGCGCCGTTCACGCAAAGCACCCACAACAAACGTCGCGGTCGCCGCGGCAGATAATGCGGCCCGCGCCGCTCCCACACCGCCTCTGCCGGGTCCGGTCCGCCGCCTGCGGACACGCCCTCCCGCCGCACGTGCCGCTCCCGGCGGGTCAACTGCGTGACCCAGTCCCGCGCCGCCCAGAACACCCCGGCCAACCCCAGGGCGGTCCAGAAATGAAACCAGGTCGAGGGGGCGTCGAAGCTGTGCGGCAGCCAGGGGATGAACCGCTCCCGTTCCACCACCCGCAACGCGGCCGGCTCGACCTCCGCACGGGCGTTGAGGGCGCTGACCAGCGACCAAAGCAGAACCGTGGCGGTCAGCGTCGCCAGCATGCCGCCCACCCAGCGCGGTTGACCGGCCGTCCAGCGGGGCGGCTGGTAGCCGGTGTGCCGGCGGATCAGCCCCTTGGCCACCAGCAAACCGCCCAGCAGGTAACCGCCCGCGTTCATGGTCCAGACCGACCACGCCGGCCAGCCGGCCAGCGCCCAGGGCGAAAACACGGCCAGGCCGAGCAAAAGCCACTCGCTCAGGCGGTCGGCCTGACGATGGGCAGAAGGCTCATGCCGGCGGGGGGACTCGGCCGGTTTAACAGGCGCCCGGCTCCGGGGGGATTCCGGAGCGGCGCCCGGCGCGTGCGAGTCCGACATCACGGCGGATTAAACCGGCCCGCCCGGCCGGGAACAAGCCCCCAGCCCGTGGCGCCTCGCTGCCCCGGCCGACCGCGGCGTCGCCACGGCGGAACACCGGCACTGCCGGCGCAGCCTTGACGCGCCGCGCGCAAGCACACGTGACTTTTGCCAGCGGCTGCAGCAAAGTCCCGCCCCGCGCCGGCCATGAATAAAACCGCCACCTCACCGCCCGCCCGCTCCGGTCGTTTCAGCAGCGGGCCGGCCCCGGAAGTTGCCGCCTTCACCCAGTCGGTCAGCTTTGACTGCCGGTTGTGGAAGCACGACCTCCTGGGCTCGATGGTCCACGCCACCATGCTCAGCAAGATCGGCGTGCTCACCCCCGCCGAACACCGCGCCATCGTTGCCGGCCTCGAGGCCATCGGGCAGGACATCGCCGCCGGGCGCTTCGTGTGGCGCACCGATCTTGAGGACGTGCACATGAACATCGAGGCGGAGCTCACGCGCCGCGTCCCGGCGGGCGCCAAGCTCCACACCGGCCGCTCACGCAACGACCAGGTGGCGCTGGACCTCCGCCTCTGGCTGCGCGAGGAATTGGTCGCCCAGCAGGCGGCCGTGCGTCGGCTCCAGACCGCCCTGGTGGACCGGGCCGAACGCCACCAGCAGGTCTGGATGCCGGGCTACACCCACCTCCAGCGCGCTCAACCGGTCTCCTTCGCGCATCATCTGCTGGCCTACGTCGAGATGTTCGACCGCGACCATGCCCGGCTGGGCGATGCCTTCGCGCGGGTCAACGTCTGCCCCCTGGGCGCCGGCGCGCTGGCCGGCAGCACCCTGCCGCTGGACCGCGAACTGGTGGCCCGGCTGCTGGGATTTGTGGACCGCCACGGCCGCCCGCGGCTGTGCCAGAACTCGATGGACGCGGTCAGTGATCGCGACTTTGCCGTCGAATACGCCGCCGCGGCCGCCCTGATCGCCGTCCATCTGTCCCGCCTGGGCGAGGACCTCGTGCTCTGGTCCAGCGCCGAGTTTGGCTTCATCCGCCTGGCCGATGCCTTCACCACCGGTTCCTCCCTGATGCCGCAGAAGCGCAACCCGGACGTGGCCGAGCTGGTGCGTGGCAAGGCCGGCCGCGTTTTCGGCCACCTCACCGCCCTGCTGACCCTGCTCAAGGGACTTCCCCTCACCTACAACCGCGACCTCCAGGAGGACAAGGAGCCGCTGTTTGACACCGCCGACACGGTCCGCGCCTGCCTGGACATCACCACCGCCCTGCTCGGGCACCTCACCGTCAACCCCGCCGCCTGCGCCGCCGCCGTGGCCGATCCCACCCTGCTGGCCACCGACCTGGCCGAGTACCTGGTGCAGCGCGGCGTGCCCTTCCGCCAGGCACATCATGCCGTGGGCCTCGCCGTGGCCGCGGCGGAAAAGGCCGGCAAACGCCTCGACCAACTGAGCCTGGCCGAGCTGCAGGCCATTCACTGCGGTTTCGAGGCCGACGCCCTGGAAGTGTTCGACCTTGACCGCGCCGTGCGCCGCCGCGAAACCGTGGGTGCCTCCGGCCCGCGCCAAATCCGCCGGCAACTGGCCCGCTGGCGGAGTCGGCTGCGTGAAGCCACCCCCACCACCCCCGACCCGGCCGCACTGCCGCCGGTTCCCGCCGCCGCGCGCCGGCAGTCCCGCGGACGCTCCCGCCGCCGCTGAGCCCCTCAGGCCGGTGGTTGCTTGGGCACCACCCGTCGCGCCAGTCCCGCCGCCTTCACCACCCGACGTCGGTGGAAGCCGCGGGCGATGACCTCGTGTCCGTCATGGGCCTCGACGTGGAAGGCCACCGCAGGGCCCTCGGCCGAAATGACGCGGGCGCGACAACGCACCGTCACGCCGACCGGCGTGGGGGCCAGGTGTTGCAGCTCGATTTCCGTGCCCACCGAGACCTCGCCGGCCGCCAGCCGCGGGGCCAGCGCCTGCATGGCGGCGTGCTCCAGGAACCACAGCAACCACGGCGTGCTCAACACCGGCGGCATGGCCGGATCGAAACGCACCGCGTGCGCGCCCTCGACCGTGAAGGAGATTTCCCCGACGTCGCCGGGTCGGATGCCTCGCTGCATGATGTCGGGAGCGAGCTTGCGCCGCGCGGGGCTTTCGGCAAGCGGGAAGCGCAGGGCCAAGCCGCCTCGAACCCGGCCGGCCGCGCCCGCAGCCCGGCCAGGTGCGGAATGCAGTACGCGGAATGACGCGGCGAAAGCCGGACCAGCCTCCGGCGAATTGACGATGGACGGTTGACGATTGTGGATTGGCCTGGAGGCGGGAGGGAATGGCCGTCGGCTCGGGGGAGAGCCGAATCTCAGAAACTCAGAAAAGGTGAAAAGGTGGCCGGTGAAAAGTGAATGGAGATGGCGGGCTGGAAGGAAACAACCGAAGGCGGAGCATGGCAGTGATCCCACGCCGCCTACTGACTGCTGACTCCTCCTTGCCGGCATCCGGCATCCGGCCTCTGCCCGGATTCCTACCCGGGGTCCTGCTTCCTGGTTTCCCTGCCTTCGGATTTCGGATTTCAGATTTCGGATTTGAGCAGGCCCTGGTCGGCCGGGTGACCGGGGAGTCAGGCCTGTTGGACCACCACCTTCAGGGCGTCGGGCCGCGGCTTGGCTGCCAACGCCACGGCGGCCGCCGTCTCCGCCAGCGGAAAGCGGTGGGTGACCAGCGACCGCACGTCCAGCCGGCGACCAAACACCAGCCGGGCCACCTCCGCCTGCAGGGTGATGTCGGCCGAGTAGCTGCCCAGCAGGTCCTTTTCGTCCACGCATATTGCGGCGCCGTCCACGCTCAGCGGCTCGCCGCGGCGGGTGTGGGCAAAAAGCAGCACCTGGCCGCCGCCACGTACCAGTTCGAGGGCCTGGCGCACCACGGCGTCCGAGGGCACGGCCACCACCGCGGCGTCCAGTCCGCGCCCGCGGGTCCAGCGGGCCACCGTCTTTGCCAGGTCCGGCGTGTCGCCGCGGGCGGTGCGCCGCGCGCCCCATTGTCGCGCGTGGGCGAGCCGTTCCGGCCACAGGTCGGTGGCCAGCACTGCTACCCCTTGCAGGACGAGCAGGCGGGTGAAGATCAGACCGATGGGACCCTGGCCGGCCACCAGCACGGTATCTCCGGGTTGCAGGCGCAGCCGGCGCACCGCCTTGAGCACGGTGTTGACCGGTTCGAGCAGGGCACCTTCGAGCAGCGTGTTGCGCGGCGGAATCTTCACCACGCCGGGCAGCACGAAGGCCATCACCCGCACGTACCGGGCAAAGCCGCCGCCCGCCGGCTCGAACCCGGCAGTGATACCGGTGCGCTTGTAGGTGGGGCACTGGGCAAAGGCGCCGTGCCGGCAAAAGTGGCAGTCCCGGCAGGGCACATGGTGATGCAGCGCCACCCGCCCGCCCACGCGGAAGCCCCGCACGCGCGCGCCGACCCGCACGATGGTGCCGGCGGTTTCGTGGCCGAAGATGCGCGGCGGCGGCACCGTGCCGTACTGGATTTTCTTGATATCGGTGGGGCAGATGCCGCACACCCCCACCCGCACCAGCAGCTCGTCCGCGCGGATGCGCGGCACCGGGACCGTTTCCAGGCGCAGGTCACCGGGGCCGCGATACACCACGGCGGTCATCATCTCGGGTACGGTGGCGGGCGACGTCGGGCGCGGCACGGGCCGTGTCTAAGGCGGGGCGGGCCGGAACAAAAGCCCGGAATAACCGGACCGGTCTGGGCGCCGCCCTCCACCAATGCCCGCTCCGCCGCCCCCAGTACCCGCCACTGGCCGGGCGGCAGGTCGCCCAGCCAGAAACCGCCGATACGCACCCGCAGCAGCCGCAGGGTGGGATGGCCGATGGCGGCGGTCATCCGGCGGACCTGGCGGTTGCGGCCCTCGGTCAATTCCAGGGCCAGCCAGCAGTCGGGCACGCTTTTGCGGAACCGGATGGGCGGGTCGCGCGGGGGCACCGACGGCGGTGGCTCCAGCCGCCAGACCCGGCAGGGGCGGGTGCGTTCGCCGCGCAAGACCACGCCGCGGGCCAGGGCTGCCAGCGCCTCCCCGGTGGGCACGCGTTCGACCTGCACCCAGTACTCGCGCGGGTGGCCGTGGCGGGGATGCAGCAGGCGAGCGTTCCAGGCCGGCTCATCGCTCAACAGCAGCAACCCCTCGCTGTCCGCATCCAGCCGGCCCAGGGGATAAATCCCCGGCGGCAGGTCAAACCCGGCCGGGGCCCGGTGCGGCGAGCCGTCCGGCGTGAAGCGGGAGAGCACGCCGTAGGGTTTGTGAAAGGCGATCAACATCGGGCGGTGCCTGCGCGGCCTGCCGCAGCCTACGGCGTCACCGGCGGCGGCTCAACCGGTCGCTTTGGCGTGGTCGCGCCCGCGGCGGTGTGCTTGCATGGCGCGCATGGAAGTCATCATTCGGCCCACCGCCGGGGCGGCCACCGAGCTGGTGGCCCGCATCATCGCCCGGGAGTTGCGGGCCAACCCGCACCTGGTCCTGGGGCTGGCCACCGGCCGCTCGATGGAGGCGGTCTATGCCCGCCTGGTGCGGTTCCACCGCGAAGAGGGCCTGGATTTCTCCCTCTGCTCGACCTTCAACCTGGACGAGTATGTGGGCCTGCCGCCGACCGACCGCCGCTCCTACCGGCATTACATGAACCACCACCTGTTCCTGCAGGTGAACATTGACCCGCGCAACACCCACCTGCCCGACGGCCAGGCCGCGGACCTCGAGGCCGAGTGCCGCCGTTACGAGGATCTCATCCGCCGCTTCAACGGCATTGACCTCCAGCTCCTGGGCATCGGCCGCTCCGGCCACATCGGCTTCAACGAACCGCTCTCCGCCCTCCAATCCCGCACCCGTGTCAAGGCCCTCAGCCCCGTCACCCGCGCCCAAAACGCCCCCCTCTTCGGCGGCGTGGATCACGTGCCCCGCCGCGCCATCACCCTGGGCGTGGGCACCATCCTCGAAAGCCGACGCTGCCTGCTCCTGGCCACCGGCGAGGAAAAGGCCGACATCGTCGCCCGCGCCGTCGAGGGCCCCATCACCGCCATGATCTCCGCCACCGCCCTCCAACTGCATCCCCGCTGCACGGTGGTCGTGGACGAAGCCGCCGCCAGCCGCCTCCAGTGCACCGAGTACTACCGCTGGATTTTCGACAACGAGCCGGAGTGGGAACCCTTCCGCTGAGCCGCCCCCGCTGCCGGCTGCCCCATTGACCCCCGCCCCGCCCCGGTGCATCCTGTCCCCATGCAACAAGGAATCGCCGCTCCCGAACTCACCGTCGCCCTCAACCAGGTGCTGGCCGACTCCTACGCCCTCCTGGCCCTGACCCACCTCGCCCACTGGAACGTCGAAGGCCCGGGCTTCTTCGCCCTCCACACCGCCTTCCAGACCCAGTACGAGGAACTCTTCACCGCCGTTGACGAAATCGCCGAACGCATCCGCGCCCGCGGCGCCTACGCCCTGGGCGGGCTTCAGACGCTGGCCCGCACCGCCCAGATGGAGGAGTTCGCCGCCCCGCTGCCCCAGGAGGAATACGTCCGCCGCCTGGCCGCGGCACACGCCAAGGTGATCGCCGACGCCGCCCACGCCCGCGACCTGGCCGCCCAGGCCGGTGACCAGGAAACGCAGGACCTGATGATCCAGCGCGTCACCGTCCACGAAAAAACCCGCTGGATGCTGCAAAGCTTCCTCAAAGACTGATCCCCGGCGTCCGCCCGGGCATTCCCCATGCCGCTTGTCCCTGCCGCTCGCACCCTGCTCGCCGCCCTGGGGATGCTCTGGCTGGCGGCCCCCGCCCCGGCGGCCGGGGACGGGGCGGCCGGCCCGCCGGACTACTTCCTTGTCGTCACCGGAGGGGAGTTGCTCGACGGTCAGGTCCAGGATGGCCACACACCGTTCCTGACCCGCACCCTCCGGCCGCTGGGGTTGCGGTGTGCCGGCGCCCTCTTGGTGGACGACCAGCACGAGGAAATGCTCGCCGCACTGCGCTTCGCCACCAACGCCGCCCCGCTGGTGCTGGTCACCGGGGGCCTCGGCCCCACCCCCAACGACATCACCCGCGAAACACTCAGCGCATTTACCGGCATCCCCCTGCGCGAAAGTGAGGCGGCGGTGAGCGAACTCGAACGCCGCTTCCGCCAGCCACGTGACCAGCTCCGCCCCAACCTCCGCCGCCAATGCCTCGTGCCCGAGCGCGGCGGCTTCTTCCCCAACCCTCACGGCACCGCCGCGGGCCTGCACTTCGAGGCCGGCCCCGTGACCCTCGTCGCCCTGCCCGGCCCGCCGCGCGAACTCCAGCCGATGGTGCGCGAGGCGCTCCTGCCCTGGCTGCAACGCCGCTACGGGCTTCGGCCTGCCGGCGCCAGCCTCACCCTCCGCTTCGTGGGGGTGGGCCAATCGCAGATTTCTCAGACCCTCGAGGACCGCGTCGGCCTGCCACCGGACGTGCAGGTGACTTCCCTCTTCGAAGGCAGCCGGGTGGATTTCACCTTCCACCTGCCCGGCGTCACCGAGGCCGATCAGACCCGCCTCCGCCGCCTGGGCGACGAACTCCGACGGTACCTGGGCGAATTCTGCTACGCCGAAGGCGAAACCTCGCTCGAGTCCGCCGTGCTGCGCGCCCTCCACGCGCGGGGGCTGCGGCTGACCCTGGCCGAAGTGGCCACCGGCGGCGGGCTGGCCGCGGCGTTGAGCAGCGCGGTTGAAGCCCCGTCCGTGCTGGGGGGCATGTGGGCCGCGCCCGGTGAAGGCCGGCTGGCTGCCCTGCTCGAAACGACCCTGCCGGGCGGCCACGCAGGCCCCGAAGAACGTGTGCGGGCCCTGGCCCGCGCCGCGGCGACCAGAGGAGGCACCCCTGCTGCCGTGGTCGTGGGGGAGACGACCGAAACCGACGGCACGCTCTCGGTCGGACTGGCCTACTTCGATGGGGGGCAGACGCGGACGCGTACCCTGCCCCTGGACCGGGGGACGACCGCCTCGGACCGCGCCCGGCTGGTGACGGCGGTGCTGGACGCCTTGCGCCGCTGGCAACCCGCCCCTTGAGCCGCCCGGCGCTGACGTGAGAGCTCTCGCCCGGTAGAGCCACCGCGGTGAGGCGGCGGATGGTCAGTTGGAGCCGGCAGCTTCTGGCCGGCCGAGCGAAGTTCGAAGTGGCCGGTGCCGCCCCCAAGCGCCAGAGGCCCGATGCCTGTCTGCGTGCACCGTACAAGCAGGCCCTCCACAAGCTGGCGCACCGGAGGGGCGGCCATTCCGCGCGTCAGCGTCTTGGAGTGCGGCAGTCTTCTGCCCCTTTCAACCCTGTGAAAAACCAGGCGCCAGCAGCGCGACGTAGCGCAGGCTTCCCAGCCTGCCGTATCGCCGGCTTCCAGCCGGCGGACGGGTAGCTGAATGGGCAGTCAGCGCTGCAGGGCCGGAGTTTTGGAGCCAGCATCTTGGGGGGGTGCAGCCGTTCCGGCTGCGGGGTTGGCAGGCCAGGACGCCTGCACCTCACCAGCAGGCCGGAGGCCTGCACCACAAAGCCGGCAGGCGAGACGCCTGCACCACAAGTTCGAAATCCGAAGTCCGTAGTGGCATGGGCCGGCGCTTGTCCGGGATGCGCAGCCCCGGCATGGACTTTCTAAAAACGCGCCGCTCCTCGAGCGAAGCAGCCGGGCACTCGGGGGCGACGTGAACGGCGGCCATCTTCGGCCGCTTTAGCGTTCTTCTGATGGCGGCGTTGCGGGCAGGCTTTCCGGCAGGAAGGAGGCGGCGAAGGAGTGGCCGACCTTGCGGAGCTCGGTGAGCATCCGGTCCAGCTCGGTTTGTAGCGGGTCCGAGAGCCGCGCGGCCAGGGCGGTCAGGGGATCGGCTTCCAGAGCGGAGGAGAGCACCGGCAACGCCGGCGCGGAGATAACGACCTGGTGGTTTTCCGTTACCGGCGGGGGGGTGGGCCGCAGCAGCAGCCAAGCGGCCGTCCCCACCAGGCCGACCACGCCCCAGGCCGCGGCCGGCTTGAGCCATTTCAGAGCAGTGGGGGCAGGGCGGGAGGGGGGAAGTCGTTCCGCGCGCAAACGGGCCTCGAGCCTAGGAAACCACTGCGGGGATGGGGTGCGGCGCGTGGCCGGGGCGGTGGCCCGCAGGCGACGCTCCAGGCGGGTGAGTTCCGCGCGCGCGTGCTGACAGCGGGGGCAACGGGTCAGGTGCCGCTGGTACCAGCGGGAAGGGGCCGGGTCGCAGTCCTCCGCCAGGGTGGCGCGCCATTGCGCCAGGACACACAGGATGGCAGGCAGTTTCATGGAGGGGGTGGGTTTGGGGATTCGCGTTGCCGCAGGGCCGCCCACAGGGCCCGGCGGGCGCGATGGAGAACGACTTTGACCACCAGCGGCCGGGTGCGCAGCACGGCCGCCACCTGGGCAGTGTCGAATCCTTCGCCGTAGTACAGCCAAAGGGCCTCGTGGTAGCGGCGGGGCAGGGTTTGGGCCACCTGCCACAGATGGTCCCACTCGTCGCGCCCGGCCAGGGTACGGGCGGGGTCGGCGGAAGCGGCCGCCGGCGCTTCTTCGGGGAGGGGTTCGGTGGGGCGCCAGGCCCGGCGGTGGTTGAGGGCGGTGCGGTGGGCGATGGTGAACAGCCACGGCAGGAAGGGGCGTGAGGGGTCGTAGCGGTCCAGGGCGCGATAGGCCTTGAGGTAGGTTTCCTGGGCCAGGTCCTCGGCGTCCTGCGCCTGGGCGGTCATGCGAAACAGGTAGTTGAACAGCCGCTCGTTGGTCGCCATCACCAGTTCGGTGAAGGCCGCGTCGTCCCCGAGCCGGGCCCGGTCAGCCAGGAGGGCCAGGGGGTCCGGTTGGGGACGGTTGGGCGCGGGTTCGGTCGCGGCCGCGGGGGATACCGGCAGAGTCCGCGAAGGGGGCGTCCGGTCCTCGACCGGCCGGGAGAGTGACTGAACCGCCAGGGTCACGGGGCGGAGGCGCGCTTGCGCTGTTCGGCTTCCGCAATTTTGGCGGCCAGTTGGGTCGCCGGGACGGCCAGTTCGAGCTGCAGTTGGCGGTCCTGGGCGGCAACGCGCAGGCCGCGGATCAGGGTCTGGAGATCGGCATTGTTGGGCTGGCTCAACGCCCCGAGGGCGGCCATGCCCTGGACAATTTGCTGCATTTGCAGGGCGGGTTCCGCGGCGCGGGTGGTCAGGGCCAGAGCGGCCCGGACGTGGTCGCCGGTTTCCTTCAGGGAAAGGCGCAGCTCCTCGGACATCTTCAGGACCCGGGTCTGGGGCGTGTCAGGGGCGGCTTCGGCAAAGCCCCGGGCGGCCAGGAGGAGGAATTCACCGGGGGCGGGTGCGGCCAGGCGGGCGAGGTCGCCGGCGGTGTTGAGGTTGGGCGCACCGCCGACGAGCACCTGTCGGGCCTGAAGGGTCGTGCGCCGGGCCTTGCCGATGATGGCCGGCGCCCCCGGTTGCAGGGCCACGTAGAGGTCTTCCTTGATGCAGTACAGCGGCTGCGGTCCGCCCTCGAGGAGCTGGAGGTCGCCGTCTTGTGCGCGCCCCCATTCGGCCTGTTTTTCAAGGGCGCGCGCGAAGGCAGTGGTCAGGTCCAGGTCGGTATCCACCAGCAACACGCCGCGGAGCCGCTCCGGCCCGCCGTATTCCCAGCCGTAGAGGGTGAGGGAGCGGATGCGGCGCCAGTCGAAGTCGAAGTTCAAATGGAGCTTCAGGGCCGAGGCCACTTCGGCCAGCCTGGGGTCGAGGGCCTCGCGGGCAATGGTTTGGCCAACGGTGGTGGCCAGGAGGGCTTCGGTGTCAAGGTGCACCACCCAGCGCGCCTCGGAGGCGATGTGGGCAGGCTGCAGCGGGCCGGAGAGAGCCTGGGTGCAGGATGCCAGCAATACCAAGAGCAGGTTTCGATTTTTCATAACCGACGCATTCCAAGTAGGTTGTGTTTTGATTCAGGCAGGCGTCTCGAATTCGTGCCAGCCACTGACGTTTACCCTGTTTGCCTGGCCCCGGTTACAGGTGCGGTTTGTTTCTACAAGGCACAACCAGCAACGCCCGAACCAAAAAAAACGGACCGCCGTGCATACAGCGGTCCGTGGCGCTTCAGAAATGGTCGCGGGATTTGCTCCGCGAGTTGGCTCAGCCGCGCCCTCGGTACAGGCTCAGCCCCAGCACAGCCAACCCGAAAAGCCCCAGCGTGGAAGCCCCGGCATCCGGGATTGTCACCCTGAGGGTGGTGTACTGCCACGGTTCATTGACTGTTTCCCGGTAACGCACCAAACCCTTGGCATAGGTCTGGTTTTGGAAGACAAGGGCGCGCAGCGCATCAATGTCAGCTTGATTGGTCTCATCGTAGAGGGTACCTCCGGTATTGGAGGGTGGTGCATTATTGTCAGTCGCCCACCACGCGAAGCCGAAGCTGCCAATAACGCCACCGCTGTAATTTTCCCAAGAGCCAGGTTGAACCCATCCCGCTGTGGGGCTATCGGCCGCCCAGTTGCTGGTATTCCAATCGTAGGTCCAATCGTCTCCGTCCCAGTCAATGACCCATTTGACTTCAAAACGCCCATTGAGACTGGCCGTGGATTCATCTGGGAGCCAGTAAATCCAATGCAACCGTTTGCCCAGGTCCCCAGTGCTGTAAACGATTTCGTCGTAGGGATCAATGCGCAGCGAGTTGGGATAGGTACCGGTTCTCAAGTTCATGAATGTCCCCCCCACCACATCCGCCTTGGTTTGATTCCACCAAGATGGCCAATTGGCTGACCCATAGACATTGGGTGCTGAATCCACATACAGTTGAACGGTTGTAGCTTGGGCTGTCAGCCACGATCCCGCCACAAGGCAGCCCCAGAGTGCTTGGAATGTTCGTTTCATCGTGTTTTCCTTTGATGGTGTTTCAGTTAAAGCATGGACTACACGGTTAAAAACAGCAGTGGAGATGTCAATTTAGTAAAAAACACTATTAAATCATGCTTTGTTATAAATGAAACTGGTCTGCAACAGATTGCGCTTTGGGAAACACTGGTATTCAATCCGAGCGCCCCATCTCGGTTCGAGTTCTCGGTGAAAGCAGTTCCGACGGTTGTGGATAACGCGGGAAGCTGTTTCCGGGATTTTGCCACTTAAAATATTTGTCATCAATCTGATGCAAAATGTGATCGGCCGAATGATGAGTTTGTAAACTTTTCCGTCGGGTTTACAGTACGGGAGAGTCGTGATGCTCGCCCAACAAGGAAGCCGGTCGAGACAGCAAGTAAGCTCCATCTTGTTGGCTCGGGAGTGCCGGAGCCAAGAAGTGTACGTGGAAGTGTCCGGCTGATCGCCCGGTCGGACAGACCTGCGAAGCTGTCACGGCGCCGGGTTTCCGGCGAGGAGCCCGGCGAGGGTGGACTCGAGTTCTTCGCCTTCGAGGAAGCCCTGGAGCTGGCGCAAGCGGGTGGGATGCCGCATCTTGCGCAGGGCCTTGGCCTCGATCTGGCGGATGCGTTCGCGAGTGACCTTGAACTGTTTGCCCACCTCTTCGAGGGTGCGGCTGTAGCCGTCCACCAGCCCGAAGCGCAACTCGAGGACCTTGCGCTCGCGTTCGGTCAGGCTGTCAAGGACGTCGTTGAGCTTGTCCTTGAGCAGGCTGTAGCTGGTCATGTCCGAGGGGTTTTCTGCGGACTTGTCCTCGATGAAGTCGCCGAAGCTGGTGTCGTCGGAGTCGCCCACCGGGCTTTGCAGGGAGATGGGCTGTTGGGCCATCTTGAGCACGGCGCGCACCCGGTCCACCGGCATCTGCATCTCGTCGGCGATTTCCTCGGGGGTGGGCTCGCGGCCATAGTCCTGGAGGAGCTGTTTTTGCACCCGCATGAGCTTGTTGATCGTCTCGATCATGTGCACCGGGATGCGGATGGTGCGGGCCTGGTCGGCGATCGAGCGGGTGATGGCCTGGCGAATCCACCAGGTGGCGTAGGTGCTGAACTTGTAGCCGCGGCGGTACTCGAACTTTTCCACCGCCTTCATGAGGCCCATGTTGCCTTCCTGAATGAGGTCCAGGAAGGAGAGGCCGCGGTTGGTGTATTTCTTGGCGATGGAGATGACCAGGCGGAGGTTGGCCTCGACCATTTCGGTTTTGGCCTTGTGGGCCATCTTGGTGAAGTGCTGTAGCTGCTGGTAGGCTGCGAGGTAATCCTGGTGGAGCATGCGCACAAACTCCTCCAGTGCCCGGATTTTCTGCCACTCCGAATCTAGGATTTGCTGGGTCTGGGGGGGGTGGGGGCGGGCTTCGAGTTCCTGGATCACCCGCAGGCCCGCCTGGATTTTGTCGTGGATGTTGTCCGCGACCATAGCCATTTCCTCGATGACCTTCTGCTTGTAGTAAAACTTGGGGAAGGCGGCCTGGAGCCGGGCATCGGCCTTTTTGAATTCGGCCAGATACTTTTCCTTTTTGGCGGGCTGGGTTTCGCGCTGCCAGGCCGAGTATTTCTGGTCCACCTCCTGGTCGAGGACGCGAACGTCCTTGACCAGCTTGCGCAGGGCGCGCAGGTGGTTGTCGCGGCTTTCGATCTTCTTGTCCTGGATCACCCGGTCAAAGCGTTCCTTGGGCGGTTCGGAAATGAGCTTTTCGGCCAGGGCGATGTGTTCCTTGCCGGCAAACCCGAAGCTGTAGATGATGCGCTTGACCTCGTTTTCGTTGTCCTCGATGCGTTTGGAGATTTCCACCTCCTGTTCTCGGGTCAGGAGCGGCACCTGCCCCATTTGCTTGAGGTACATCCGGACCGGGTCGTCCAGGATGTCGAGGCGGGCCTTTTCGTCCTCCTCGTCCGGCTCCGGTTGCTTGACCCGGTCCACCTCGGCCTGGTCCACGATCTCGATTTCCAGGCTCCGCAGCTTGGAATAGACCTCGTCGAGATCATCGGGTGAGATGGCGGTGTCGGGCAGGGTGTCGTTGATGTCGCTGTAGGTGAGGTAACCCTGTTCCTGGGCCAGCCGGACCAGCTCCTTGATCTTTTCGGTCAGGTCCAGCCCCGACTGGGTGTGCATTTCCGCCCCGGTAGCTCCTGCCGCCGCGGTGAGCGGGGAGGACGTCTCTGCGGCTGCGGGCTGGCCATTGCCCGAGACGGGGGTCGCGGGTGCCTCCCCCGGCTGCATCGTGGCGGCAGGCTTCGGCTGCTTGGGGGAAGGGGTTTCCTTGCGGGCCTCGACCCGGGCTGGGGCGGGCGCCGGCTTGGGGGCGGGGTGGGCTTTGGTGGCCGGGGGCTTGGGGGAGGTCTTGCTGGGTTCCGCCGACCGGCCCCTGGCCCTTGGCGGGGGGGGAGTGGCTTTGCCGGTTCGGGAGCCGGCCGAATGATCGGCCGCGTGGGAAGCTTCGTGGGAAGCAGTCTTCGCGACTTTCTTTTTCGACATAGTTGGCTTTGCCCTCGATTCGCCCGGGGCGGCGAAAACGTAGCCGCGCAATATCCGCAACCGTGAGGGGCACGTCAAGGCGCCGTGCGGCTTCTGGGCGACACCCCGGAAAGGCCCCTCGGGCGCGGGGTGGGGCAGCCCCCCGGTACGGCGGGTTTGAATCGTTGCGGCTCGGACCGGGCAATGCAGGCAGGGGGCCCACGGACTCCGTCCGGCCGTGCCCGGGTGTCCGGCGACCGGAATGGTGGGTCCCGTAACGCGCCTCCGCCATTTTCGCAACCCGCCATTGAAACCAGCTGGCAGGCGGTCCAAGCTGGGCTCGCGGCCTTTCCAACCCTCTGCGGAGGGTGTCCCGTCCGGGTGATTGCCGCGCGCGCGGCTGATACCTTGGCGGAACACCGCCCGGCCGCCGGTTTATGAAACGACCTGCCTGCCTTCTTGCCCTGACCCTCTCCCTGTCCGCAACCGCGGCCGAGTGGCACGTGGCCCCGCACGGCTCGGACGCCCAGCCCGGCACCCGGAAGGCCCCCTTGCGCACCATCCAGCGCGCGGCCGACCTTGCGCAGCCCGGCGACACGATCACCGTCCACGCCGGCGTCTATCGCGAGCGGGTGAACCCGCCCCGCGGCGGCACCTCCGATCGCCGCCGCATCGTGTACCGGGCCGCACCGGGTGAGCGGGTCGAAATCAAGGGCTCGGAAATCGTCCGCGGCTGGGAACACGTGCAGGGCGAGGTCTGGAAGGTCACTCTGCCCAAGGCCTTCTTCGGCGAGTTCAATCCGTTCGCCGACCGCATCCACGGCGACTGGTTCGACCCGCGCGGCCGCAAGCACCACACCGGCGCGGTGTACCTCAACGGCGAGTGGTTGACCGAGGCGACCAAACTCGAGGAGGTGCTGCTGCCCGACGGCCAGAAGCCCGCCTGGCTCACCGACTCCGCAGGCGGTTATCTGCTCAATGTGGCGTGGCTGCGGCCGGTGCGAAGTGACGCCACGGGCCCGCGCGTCCCGGCGGCGGCATTCGCGGCCCAGCAAGGGGTGCAAACAGCGCCCTGCTCGGAGGGCGGCGAATGCCTGGGCTGGATCGAGCCGGGCGACTGGGTCCGGTACGAGAACGTGGACTTCGGCCCATGGACCGCACAACTGGAGCTGCGGGTTGCCTCCGCCACGGCCGGGGGCGTGATCGAGGTCCGGCTCGACCGGCCGGACGGCCCCCCACTGGGCACGGCCACCGTGGCCAACACCGGCGACTGGCAGGCGTGGACCACGGTATCGGCGCGGCTCCAGCCGGTCAGCGGCCGGCGCACGATCTGCCTGGTCTTCCGGGGCCGGCCGGCCGACGCCGCCCGCGCCCGCGCGCGGAATCCGAACCTGTGGTTCGCGCAGGTGGACGCCGCCCAGACCACGATCTGGGCGCAGTTTCCCGGCGTGAACCCGAACGAGCAGCAGGTCGAGATCAACGTCCGTCGCACGGTGTTTTACCCGGACCAGCCCGGCCGCAATTTCATCACCGTGCGCGGCTTCATCCTGCGCCACGCGGCCACGCCCTGGGCGCCGCCCACCGCCGAGCAGATCGGCCTGATCGGCACGCATTGGAGCAAGGGCTGGATCATCGAGAGCAACGTCATCAGCCACTCGATCTGCGCCGGCCTCGCCCTGGGCAAGCACGGCGACACCTTCGACAACACCTCGGCCAACACCGCCGAGGGCTACGTCAAGACCATCGAACGCGCCCACGCCTTCCGCATCCCCTGGACCCGCGAGCACATCGGCCACCACGTCGTGCGCGGCAACACCATCTCCCACTGCGAGCAGGCCGGGATCGTGGGCAGCCTGGGCGGCGCCTTCAGCCACATCGAGGGCAATGTCATCCACGACATCCATGTCCGGCGCCTGTTCTCCGGCGCGGAGATGGCCGGCATCAAGCTCCACGCCGCCATTGACACGGTCATCCGCGGCAACCACATCTACCGCACCTGCCGCGGCTTGTGGCTGGACTGGATGACCCAGGGCACGCGCGTCAGCCGCAATCTGTTTCACGACAACGGGCCCTGGGAGGACCTCTTCGTCGAGGTCAACCACGGCCCGTTCGTGGTGGACCACAACCTGTTGCTTTCGCCGGTCAGTCTGCTGGACATGTCCGAGGGCGGCGCCTACGCCCACAATCTGTTCGCCGGCAAAATCATCAGCGTACCGGAGCCGGGCCGCGAGACGCCGTTCCACCCGGCGCACAGCACCGCCGTGGCCGGCCTGCGGCGCATCGAGGGGGGCGACAACCGCTTTTTCAACAACCTCTTCCTCGGCCCGGGCGAGGCCGCCACGCCCGCGCGGACAGCGAACGACCCGCGTTGGGCCGGCGGTTACGGCCTGTGGGTTTATGACTTCCGGTCCCACCCGACCCACACCGCCGGCAACCTCTACCTCGCCGGCGCCCAGCCCGGCGTGGCCGAGCGGGACACCGCGTTGATCCTCGACGCCGACCCCGGCTTGCGTCTCTGCGAAGAGCGCGGCCGCTGGTTTCTGCACCTGTACCGGGACCGCGCGTGGGACCGCGCGGCCACCCGACGCGTCACCAGCGATCTGCTGGGCCGCGCGCGGGTGCCCGACCTGCTCTTCGTCAACCCGGACGACTCGCCCCTGGTGCTGGACCGCGACTGGTTCGGCCGCCGCCGCGGTCCACGGCCCACGCCGGGCCCCTTCGAGCGCCTGCCGGCGGGCGAGGTGCGGCTGCGGCTCTGGTGAACGGCCCGCGCGCGGAGTCTTACTCGGGCGCGCCTCACGGTTTCCTGCCGTGGCCGTAGCGCAGGTTTCGAACCTGCTGTATCGCCGATTTCCCTATCGGCGGTGCGGATGAACGCGGAGGGGCTGCGGGTTGGAAACCCGCGAGACGGCAGACCGGGAGGTCTGCGCTACGGCAAACTCGACCCCGGCAACAAGTCATATGCTCCCCTCACTCGACCAGCACCGCCCGGTAAAAGCGTGCCAGGCTGGCGCCGGCGGTGGTGTCCTGCGTGGACGTGGTGTCGCCGCTGGCGGTGATCTCGCCCGGCAGATCGGTCCACGGGTCCTCCACGCGGTCCTTGAACTGTACGCGGTAGGTGCGACCCGCGACGGCGCTCCAGACCACGGTCACGCCTCCGCCGCCGGCCCGGAACCGAGTCGGAGCACAAACACGTCGCTGGCCTGGTTGAGGTCGCCCGGCACAAGGTCCGCGGTCCAGATCAGGAAGGCGACCGTGCGGCCATCGGGGGCGAGGACCGGCGAGAACGACCCGAGCGCGGGCGCGCGCCCCGAGGGCAACGCGCTGAGCAGCAGCGTGCGGTTTGCGGCCAGGTCTCGCACGAACAGGTCCGTCGCGCCGTTGGTGTCGTCGGGCACCAGATTGACGGCCCGGCTGGCGAAGACCACGTAGCGGCCGTCGGCGCTGAGCACCGCCAGGGTGGTGTCGGTCTGTGCGCGCTCCAGCGTGCAAGGTTCCGGCATGGTGCCAGTTGGGTCGTGGGCCAGTTCAACCCGTTTTCCGCCATGAAATCACCAACAATTGACCCGGTCTCCGGCCGGAGACCATCCCGGCGACGAAAGGCTTTTCGCGTCCCGACCTGCTGGCGGTGCTGGTGGTTGCAGGGGTGTTGTGCTGCCTGTTTCTGCCGGCCCTGGCGAACGGCGGAGAGGCAGCGGGGTGGCCGGTTGCTTGAACAACCTGCGCCAGCTCAGCCAGGCCCTGGGGCAGTTCGCCGAGGACCACGACGGCTGGTTCCCCAAGAACCCGGATGATGGTGCCCCCTCCAACTGGATCGGTGGCGGCGCCGGCATCGGGTCGGTCCAGGAGTTCAACCCCAAGTTGACGGCGAAGCCGGAGACCTCGGCCCTGGCCGGCTACCTGGGCCCTCGCCCGGACGGCTTCCGCTGCCCGGCGGACACGCGCTCGGGCGGTTGCCGACATCCGCACCGGTGCGAAAAAGCTGGCGCGGGCGGACAAACAGCGTTACACCCGCAACGTCCCACGAGGTGCCGCATGAATCCTTGGCATGTGTCCGCGGAAGATTTTCCCGCCGACGGCTACGCCAGCGACCAGTTGGAATTTCTGCTCCACTACGCGGTGCTGGCCCCGTCCAACCACAACACCCAGCCCTGGCTGTTCCGCATCGGGGTTGCCGACCTGGCGGTGTACGCCGACCGCCGCCGGGCGCTGCGCGTGGTGGACCCGCTGGACCGCGAGTTGACCCTGAGCGTCGGCGCGGTGGTGTTCAACCTGCGGGTCACCGCCGAGTACTTCGGCCACCACTATCAGGTCGAACTACACCCCGACCCGGCCGACCCGAACCTGCTGGCGCGGTTCCATCTGGGGTTGCGGGCGGACACCGGGGCCGAGGATGTGCTGTTGTTCCATGCCCTGCAGCGGCGGCACACCAACCGTCAGCCGTTCCTGCCCGATCCGCTGCCGGCGGAGCTGCTGGCCCGCCTGCAGGAGGTGGCGGCGCGGGAAGGCGCCTGGCTGGGGGTGTTCGAGGACGAGGCGCGGCGTCAGGCCGCCGCCGACCTGGTCGCCCAGGCCGAGCGCCTGCAATGGGCGAACCCGCAGTTCCGGCGCGAGCTGGCCCAGTGGGTGCGATCCAAGCCGGGGGCGGCCGACGGTTTGCCGGTGCACGATTTCGGGGTGCAGGACTGGCTGGCCTTTGCCGGCCCGGCCATCATCCGCACCTTCAACCGCGGAGACGGCCAGGCGGCGCGGGACCGCGAGCTGGCCACGCACTCGCCGGTGCTGGCGGTGCTGGGCACCGAGCAGGACACGCCCACGGCGTGGTTGCAGGCCGGGCAGGCGTTGCAACATGTCCTGCTGGCGGCGCGCGCCGAGGAGGTGTGGGCGTCGTTTTTGTGCCAGCCGATCGAGGTGCCGGAACTGCGGCCGGCCGTGGCAGACCTGGCGGGCGGCACGGGACATCCGCAGGTGTTGTTGCGCCTGGGGTACGGGCCGGAGGTGCCGCCGGCCCCGCGCCGGTCGCCGCGGGAGATGTTGATCATCCAGCGCCACCACGGTCACGCCTGAGGGAGCGTCAGACCGCGGCGGCCAGTTCCGGCCACAAGGTCGCCCCCAGCCTCATGCCGGCGGCGTAGTTGGCCAGATCGAATTTTTCGTTGGGCGAATGGGCGTTGTCGTCCGGCAACGCCAGCCCCAGCAGGAGGGTTTCCGCCCCCAGGAGGCGGCGGAACTGGGTCACGATGGGGATCGAGCCGCCCTCGCGCAGCAGCACCGGTTCCCGGCCAAAGGCGGAGCGCAGAGCCCGCAGGCCGGCCCGGGCCAGCGGCCCGCGCGGGTCCAGCAGGTACGGTGCGCCGCCGTGGCCGGGGGCGATGTGGGCGCGCACGGTGGGCGGGGTGAGGCGGCGCAGGTGCTGCACCACCAGCCGGGTGATGTGCTCGGGGCGTTGGTTGGGGACCAGGCGGAAGGTGAGTTTGGCGCGGGCGCGGGCGGGGATGATGGTCTTGCTGCC
Organism: Verrucomicrobiales bacterium; assembly: GCA_037439785.1. Lineage (GTDB taxonomy): Bacteria > Verrucomicrobiota > Verrucomicrobiia > Limisphaerales > J093 > DSVZ01. The sequence goes on from JBBIVJ010000031.1 coordinate 48,377, forward strand.
TTCGCCCTGGTAGCCGCTGGTCAGGCCGTTAATCTCGAAGGTGGGGCGGGCGCCACGCTGTTCCCAGGCGGTGTAGCCGCGCTCGCCAAAGAGCCGGGGTACCCCCAGGAAGCGGCGGTAGGTGCGTTCGTTGTAGGGCAGGCGGGCCAGTTGGCGCCGTTCATAGGGTCGGAGCGGCACGACGTCCCGGTAGAAGCCGGGGATGTTCACGCGGCCGTGGCGGTCGCGCAGGGCGGTGAGCATCTGGCAGAGGACCAGGGCGGGGTTGTCCACCGAGCCGCCGAAGATGCCCGAGTGCAGGTCGCGGTTCGGACCGGTGAGGGTGATCTCCACGGCGGCGATGCCGCGCAGGCCGTAGGTCAGGGCGGGCAGGTCCGGCGCCGGCATGCCGGTGTCCGAGACCACCACCGCCGCGCAGCGGAGGTCGGCGCGGCGGGCCTGGAGGAAACCGGCCAGGCTGCGGCTGCCCACTTCCTCCTCGCCCTCGAGGAGGAAGGTCAGGTCGCAGGGCAGTTCCTGGCCGCTGTCCAGCCAGGCTTCCACGGCGTTGAGGTGGGCCAGGTGCTGGCCCTTGTTGTCACTGGCGCCGCGGCCGTAGAGGACGCCGGCTTCCACGCGCGGCTCGAAGGGGGGGCTGTGCCAGAGCTCGAAAGGCTCGGGCGGCTGGACGTCGTAGTGCCCGTAAACCAGGAAGTGCGGGCGGCGGGTACCCGGCCGCCGCGGGGTGCGGGCCAGGACCACCGGGTGGCCGGGGGTTTCGCAGACCTCGGTCTCGAGGCCGCTGCGGCGGCAGCGTGCGGCGATCCATTCCGCGCAGGTGCGCAGCTCGCCCTGGTGCTGGGGCTGGGCGGAGACGCTGGGGAAGCGGACGTAGTCGGCCAGCTCGCGCACGAAGCGGTCCTGGTGGTCGCGCAGGTAGTCGAGGATGGGTTGCATGGGGGGCAGGGTGGCCCGGCGGTTCAATCACGTCGTCGCAGTCCTTCCAGCAGGTCCCGCAGTCCCGGGCGGGGCGGCGGGGCGTTGGTGGTGGCGGGGGGCGGGGCATTGGTGGCGGCTCCGGCGCGGGGGACGTTGGTGGAGGTGGCCGGGGGGGTATTGGTGGGCGGTGGGGTGATCGGTTTGCGACCCTGGATGAGGTTGCCCAGGGTGTCCAGGGCGGCGGGCACGTTGCCCTGGAGGAGGCTGCCCACGCCCTGGGTGGCCTCGCCGGCGGTGCCGCCCACGGCCCCGCCCACGCTGCCGGCGAGCAGCCCGGCCAGCCGCAACTGGTCGAACTGCGTGTCGGGTGCGCCGAGGGTGCCGACCACCTTCACGAAGGGGGGCAGGGCCAGGAAGTTGGTCCGCGCGGTGGGGCGGAGGTTGGTGAGCTTGATCTGGCGGGCGAGGTCTTCGCGGAGGGCGATCTGGATGGGCAGGTCAATCGGCGAGTTGGTGAGCACGGGGGCCAGGCGAATTTCACCCTCGCCCCGGGCCCAGAAGGCGTCGCTGGCGGCGGTCAGGGGCTGGAGGGCGATGCGGCCCTGGCCGAGGTTCATCTGGGCGCTGACGAGGGTGAGCGGAGAGGTGGCCAGCGCCTGCAACCGCAGGACCGTCGCCAGCGTGGTCAGCAGCTTCCTGACCCGCGGGGTGGCGATGGGGTAGTTGAGGTTGGTGGTGGCGAGGGTGATCTGGCCGGCGAGGTGGCGTTGGAGGGCGGGGCCGGTCACGCCGGCGCCGGTCAGGCGGATGCGGGCCTGGAGGTCGCCCTGAATCTGGCCGGCGTAATCGGGGGCAAAGGCGTCCACCAGCGGCCCCAGCGGCAGGCCCGGGGTGTCCAGGTCCAGTTCATAGCCGTAGCCGGGGCGGGTCAGGTCCAGCCGCAGGGCGGTGGACAGGGGCGCATCGCTCACCTTGAGGGTGCAGGGCTGGAGGGTGAGCCGGCCCTGGTCCAGGACGGTGCGGGCGGTCCAGTCCCGGATGACGAGGGTGCCCAGATGCATCTGGTCCACCTGCCAGTCCGCGGTCAGCCGCTGCACGGGCAGTTGCACGGGCGGCGGCTCGGTTTCCACGGGGGGGGCGGATGCCGGGTCCGGCGCGGCCTCGAAGATGCTCGAGAAATCCAGCAGCGGATTGAGGTCCAGGACCGCGGCGCGGAGGGAGAGGGCCGCGGGGGCGAGGTTGGTGGGGGAGAGGTCCAGGGTGCCGGTGAGGGTCAGGCGGTTGGTGGGGGCGAGGGGGGTGGGGGGCAGTTCCACCCGGTTGGTGCCCAGGGTGAACCGGTCGCCCTGGCGCGCCAGTTCCAGTTGGAGGCCGGTGTCGTTCAGGGCTGCCGGGCGGTCGCGGGCGCGGTTGCTGAGCACCAGGGTGGGCGCGGCGGCGGTCAGGCGCAGGCGGGTTTCGCCCCGGCCTTCGGCGAGGGAGGCCAGGAGGTTTTGAAAGGCGGCGAGGTCGGCCGGCGCGCCCGCGGGCGGGGCGGGGGCCTGGTGAAGGAGTTCGCCGCTGGCGTTGAGGGTCAATGCCGTCAGGTCCACCCCGCCGGGCAGGGGGGGCAGGAAGGGCCGCAGGGCGGTCTGGTTCAGGCCGGAGAGGTTGAGGGTGAAGCGGGCGTTTTGGGCGGCGGCATCCAGCACCCCCGCCAGTTCACCCGAGCCGCCGCTTCGCGTGCCTTCGCGGGCGCTGAGGCCGAGCCGGCGCAGGGTGAGTTTCTCGCCGGCCAGGTCGCCGCTGAGTTCGAACTCGGCGGAGTAGCCCTCGAGGGCGTAGCCGCCGACGCGGCCGGACAGGTCCCCCAGCAGGGCGGTGAAGGAGGCAGCGCTGCGGTTGCGGCTCCAGTTGAGCAGGGCGCTCAGGCGCAGCCGGCCGCGTTGGAACGCCACCTCGGGCAGGGGATGCCGGCGCAGCAGGTCGGGCAGCTCGCCCTCGGCGTTGAGCTGGCCGTTGCCGCTGAGTTCCCACGTGTCGAGGCTGGCGGTGGCGTGGCCACGGAACAGCAGCGCGGGGCCTTCCCGGACCTCGAATCGCGCCTGTTCGAGGCTGAGGTTGCGGTACTCGCGGAGCAGGAGCCGGCCGCTGAGGGCGGTGGCCAGGTCGCGGAAGATCTGGTCGCCGGCGGCCAGGTCGAGGCGCTCGACGGCATTGGTGAAGTCCAGCGTGAGCTGCCGGCCGTCCTGGGCACTGGTGAGGGTGGCCTGGAGGTTGACCACGCCGTCGAGGAGGTTGGTCGGAACCCAGGGGCGCCAGTCCGGCAGGCGGAGTCCGCGCAACGCGATGTCCACCGTGGCGGGAGCGGCGGCGCGAGGTTCGTCCCGCCGCCAGGAGAAGTTGAGGGCGCGCTGCGAGGTGACGGCGAGCAGGTCGCGGCCGTCCTGCCGCGCAGTGAGGCTGAGGCGGTCCAGGTAGGCGGTCTGTTCCTGGAGGTCGGCGTTGCCGCGCAGTTCGAGCTGGAGGTCCAGCGTGGGGGTGGTCTGGTTGGCGCGCGTCACCGCGAAGCGCCGCGCCTCGAGTTGAAGGCCGGCATTGAGTCGTTGGCCGCGCTGCCGCAGGTCCACAAAGCCGCTGCCCGCCAGGGTGGTGTCGCCGAACTCCACTCCCCAGGGGGCGCCGGCCATGGCCAGGGCGGCCCGGCCGAGGTTGGCGATCTGCCAGGTAATTCGGCCCTCGCGCCGCGGCAGTTGGAAGGGGCCGGAGACGCGCAGCTCGCCCAGCACCTGTCCCGCGCGCTCGAAGCGGAGCCGGGAGGGCCGGAGTTCTTCGGGGGTGAGGCCGAGGGTGAGGGTGGTGACCAGTTGCCGGGCCGGTTCGAGCAGGCCGGTGGCGGTGGGCACCTCGAGCCGGAGGTTGCCTTCCAGCAGGTCCAGTCCCAGGGTGCGGTTCAGCCCCACGTTGAGCTCGCCCTGCAGCCGCGCGTCCAGCGTGTCCGGGGGGCCCTGCGGGGCGGTGTTGACCTGCGACAGTCCGCTCGAGAGTGTCAGCCGCGCCGTGCCGCCGTTTTTGAGTCCGGCCAAAGTGAAATCCAGGTTCGTCAACGTCGTGCATTGGCGTCCGCCGGCGGGGTCTTCGCGGCACCAGACCACCCGCGCACCGCGCAACGTCACCGTGCCCACGTCCAGCTCGGGAGTGGCGGCGCCAGTTGCCGCGACCGGTGTGGTGGGCCGTGCCAGTAGGGGGTCGAGGTTGCTGCGGCCGTCCCGGCGGACCTCGAGGTGCACCTCCGGGCGGTCGAGGCGGATTTCCGGCAGGACAAAGCGTCCGCGTAGCAGGCTGACCAGGTCGTAACGCACCGCGATTTCGGCGGCGCGGAACAGGGTGGGTTCGCCGGTGGGGGTCAGTTCCACCGCGGTCAGGTGCACCTCGGACCAGGGGCGGAGCGCGATCGTGTCCGCCGTCACACGGGCCCGGAGGGCCGCTTCCACGCGGGGCAGGACCAGCGTCTTGAGCACGGCGCTGCGGGTCAGCAGGAAGTACGCGCCCCCCAGCCCCAGCACGACCAGGAGGACCAGCCCCAGCAGGAGCCGGAGCCGACGCGAGCCGGGCGTGCGGCGGCGCGGCGGAGGGGGAGCAACAGGTTGGTCAGACATGGGTGGTGTGCGGTTCCAAGTTGAGCGACGTCCGCGCGCCGGGGGACAATTCCCCGCGCCGGGCGCGCGCTGTGCGTGGCCACGGTACGCGCCCACCGGCCCGCGTCAACCGCCCGGCGGCGGGCGGGACGGGTGCGCCGCGCCGGCTGCGGGGTTTGCAGGCGAGACGCCTGCACCACCAGAGCAAGGCCGAAGGTCGAAGGCCGGGGCCGGGGATGCCAGATGCTGGTAGCGGCCGCGGCCACACGGCGGACCTTTTCTCTGCCGGCTGACGCCGGCGGCTGTGCACCGTCCTGGGGGTGGAACGGGCAACCTGCCCGTGCCGCCGGGTTACCCGCCCGGCGGCGGGGTGCAGTTGTTCCGCTGCGGGGTTTGCAGGCGAGACGCCTGCACCACAACGGCAGGCCGGAGGCCTGCACCACCGGGCGGGCCGGGCGTTCCGACATTGTCAAGGGGCGTGCCGCTGCCTAGCTTGGCGGCGATGGCCACTGCCGCCGAGCAACTGCGTACCGCCCGCGAGGCCGCGGGGCTCACGATTGCGCAGGTTGCCGAACTGACCAAGATGCGCGCGGACCGGGTCCGGGCCGTGGAAGAGGGCAACTATGCCGTCTTCGGCGCGCCGGTGTACCTGCGCGGCTTCGTGCGCAGCTACGCCCGGCTGGTCCACGCCGACGAGGCCGCCATCTTCGCCGCGCTGGACGCCGAACTCGCGCGCAGCGGGCATTGGGGCGGGCCGCCGGCGCTGTCCGGCACGCACGAGGGCGCCCTGGACCGGGTCATGTTGCGGCTGTCGCGGGTCCCCTGGCGCTGGGTCCTCCCGGTGCTGGCGCTGGCCCTGGTGGTGGTCCTGGCCACGTGGTGGCAACTGGCCCGCGAACGCGCCCTGGCCCGGGATCCCCTCGACGGCGTGGCGCCCGGCCGTTACGAACTGCCCGACTCGACCGGCGACACCCTGCCGTTGCCCCTGCCCACCCCGTAACCGGAGCCCGTCCCCCGCCTTGTGAGTTCCCCCGCCTCCGCCCCCGCCCCGGCGCCGCTGCGCGTCGGCCTGGTTTCCCTCGGCTGCGCCAAGAACCTCGTGGACGCCGAACTGATGCTTGGCGGCCTGCGACGCGACGGTTTCGAGATCACCAACGATCCGGCCCTTGCCGATGCGGTGCTCGTGAACACCTGCTCGTTCATTGACGCCGCGCAGGAGGAGAGCGTGGACGCCATCCTCGAGGCGGACGCCGTGCGCGAGGCGCGGCGGCGGGGTCAGGCGTTGTTGGTGGCGGGCTGTCTGGCCCAGCGCTACCGCGAGGAGCTGCCGCGGTTGTTTCCCGAGGTGGACGCTTTTCTGGGCATTGACCAGGTCACGGAGGTCGGCCGGCTGGTGCGCGAGGCGCTGGCCCGCCGTGCGGCCCGGGTCAACGGGGCCGCCGCGGCCCCGCCTTGCGCT
>JBBIVJ010000032.1:0-51714 GCA_037439785.1 Verrucomicrobiales bacterium
CGCCGGGGCACCCCTGCCGGCCCATGCCGGGACGGTGGTCGGGTGGGGGCGCGCAATGGCTGCCGCTGGTCCCGCCCGGGACACGCTTCACGGCCCTCGCGGCGGGAGAGTTGCACAGTCTGGCGCTGGTGGAGGCGGATATTCCGCCGCCCCCGGGGGCTGGCGGTTTCCCATGTCCGGGCGCGGCAGCGGCCGGGGAGCAAGCGGGTGGAGGTGTTGTTTGATCTGACCAACCCGCTGGGGTCGGCAGTGCCGGTGTCCATCGCGGTTTCGACCAACAACGGGGCCACCTACGACCTGCCGGCCACGTCGTTTGTACCGGCTTCGGGCTCGGCGTTCGTGCCGGGGAACAACCGGATGTTCGTGTGGGATGCGGGGGCGGACTGGAATGGTCGCGTGTCGAGCCAGGTCCGGTTCCGGGTGGCGGTGGCGGGGGGGTTGGCAGCCGAGTCGCCGGCCGTTGAAGTGGACACGCGGGACGGGCAGTCATCCGAGCCGGGGGAGATTGTCCGGCCGCAGGTCGTGGACGTGGTGTCCCAGTATTGCGACCGCCAGCGGCATGTGTATTTCCTGGAGGGGGTGTCGCTGGAGCAGACCTTCAGGGTGGTGGCCAACTGGAACGGCAAGACACCGGGGGAAATCCTGTTCAAGGGTCCCCGGGGCACACACAAGGTCCCGGCCGACCGGTTGACGCGCACCTACAACGTGGGGCGGGACTTCCGCGCGGGCGACAGGCTGTGGGTGGTGCTGGAGGCCGGCGACGGGACCCGGTCGGCGCCGTACCCGGTGAATTTCGAGGTGATTGAAAGTCCCCCAGGTCTAAGCCCGGGGGGTGTGGCTGCCGTCGCGAGTGAGGATTCGCAGGCGCTCAGATACAAACGGTTGCCCAAGGTGAGGGCGGATTTTCTTCGAGAAGATCGCGGCTCCATTCCGACGGCTGACGGACGTCCGATCCCGGGCATGTCCGGAAATCCACTCAAGTTCAATTTGGCCCTGGCGCTGAGCGTTGAGGTGGGAGGGGACGGGGCGGCACGTTTTGAGGACAGGCTCGAGCTGGGTCTGCCGGAACAGTGGAACATCTTGAACGCCTCACCCAGCATCCGTGGGCTGGCTGCGTTGAACTATCAATACACCGGGAATGGCTGGAAGATCAGTCACGGAAATCTCGGCGTCGGCGGAAAACTCAGGTGGGAAACTCCGCCTTTCCCCATCTCCGTGCCTTTCTTGCCGGCGTTGTACGGGCAGTTGGAATTTGATTTCCTTGCGACGGCCCAGGGCAAGATCGTGGCGAACTTCGCCCCTTTTTAACTCTATTTGTATGAGGGGGATTTTTTACTGCAGGCCATCGGCTTGTTGACCGTGGGCTGTGGAATCAATGACGTGCTGGCCGTGGAGGTGTTTGGGGGTGGCGGTCCTTACGGCAAGTGGCAATTCGACGGAATGCCGCCGACTGTCGTTGATTACGGAGTCAAGTTCAGATACGGCATTCGCTCGGTGACTTTGTACTTGTGGCAGGTTGAATACTATAAGCTGTCCGAAAAGTCTTTTTGCGGCATTGATAGTGCTCAGCTAATGCCAGGTTCATTAGTGATCAACAAGGGGAGGTGCTCAGGCCGGTGCTGGAGGTCCCCCAGACCACGCGCCTGGGCCGCCCCCGCGCGGATGCCCGGGCCGTGTTCGAGGCGATCCTCTTCCTCCTCCCCACCGGCATTCAGGGGAAGTGCCTGCCCGGGACCTTTCCGCCGAAGGCCACGGTTCACGACCATCGGAGTCGCTGGAGCCGCTCGGAAGCGTGCCGCAAGCTCGTTGCCCGGATGATCGAAAAGCACTGGCCCGGCATCGCCGCCTATTGTCAGCCCGACAACAAGGTTTCCCTGGGCTATGTCGAAGGGCTCAACAACAAGATCCGCGTGATCCAGCGGCGAGCCTACGGGTTGCGGGACGAGGAATACCTGCGCCTCAAAGTTCTGAGCTGCACGCTCCCAGAGATATGAAGTCAGGTGCGGGCCGCAGCCGCCTCGCAGACTCGGCGGCTGCCCCACCGGCCCGCACAAGGACACCCACCTCCTTGCTGCCGTTGGGCAACGTTTCTTGGCAGGTTTCCCCATGCTCAAATGTGAAACCCATCGCCGGAACACCCAGAATCACCCACACGATTTCCGGAAGAGGCATTATTTTTTTGCCCACCAAGGCGCCTTTTGTGCTGCCTCATCAATCCCGACACTTCGGACTCCCCTCAGATGCGCGCTCTCGTGACTTCCTGCAGACTCGGCCCGTCATGGCGAGGGTTGCGCCGCCTGACGCCCGCAACCGCTGGCCCGGTGGGGTCAGGTTGAGAACTTTTCCTCGGGGATCAGTGGACGGGCCATGGGTTCATCATTGAGCCACTCGGCGTTGGCATGCTGGCGCCGGTGGAGCAGATACCTGCAAGGATTGGAGCAACGAGCTACTCTGGATGGTAGCCACGGGAGGTGCTGGTGCACGGGACCGAGCCGCACAGGCGGCGGCCCTTGTGCCAGCGGGCGAACGGCGGGGCAGGCGCTACGATGACCGGCAGCCCGCTCACGTTGAACCGTTGCTTCAGGGGCACGAACTGGAAGCGCACCTTTGCCGAGGCTTTGCCGTGGTGGGGCATGAAGAATGAACCGCCTCCCGCGGATGCGTTCCAACCTTTCCTCCCCAAACTTCGCTTGCTCGTGCCAACCCCCCAGCCAACGCCAAGATCTGGGAGGAAGCGCGGAATAAGGGGCAAAACGAGGGCCGGAAAGAGGCAAATGAGCATTGAGCTGCTGAGCAGGAGTCTTTCCCGAGGCCCGAGATTGTCCTCGCCGACCGAAACTACCAGACCCGCCTTGTCGGCAATGGGATCGCACTGATCGGCTACCCTCGTAAAACCGCTCAGTGTGCCGTGTGCCCCAACGCCTTGACCCTGCGCGCGTCCATGCCCCCTGGCTGACTCCAGGAGTATTCGCCCGCCAGACGCCCGCCCCCGACCCGCGATTCGGCTGGCGCCGTGAGATAACGTCCCGCTGGATGGCTGCACGCCGTCTGTCTGCGCAGCGTAATCTGGAATCCCGCGTTCGGGATCTGCACAAGGGGAGCTTGGGCGTTCCAGGCGCAGGGTTCGTAATCCCGACCAGACCACTGGCCGGTGCCTTGCCTTCAGCCCCGAGGCCCCGGAGAGCGGGGGGAGTGTCGTACTCCAAGGCGAAGGGCGCGATCCCGCCTCCCAGCCATGGGCGCCAGCTTGTGAAGTGCGCCAGGCCCTTGGCAGCTTCAGGCAGTGAAAAGTTGAAGGGGGAGAGCAGGCGCCCAGGTGCAACCTCTCCGTGCTTCCCGGTTCCTGCTTTCCTGAGTTCCCAATTTCCCAGCCTTCGGCCTTCGACCTTCGGATTTCGGATCTCGGGTTTTGAGCAGGCCCGGCCGCTGTGAAGCCGTGTTGTCGCCGCTGCTGGGCGGGCTAGCCGGTGAGGCGGCAGGTTGCTTGTTCCAGCTGCGATCCGGCGGCGCTAGCCGGGCGGGGTGGGGGAAAAGTACTGCGCGTAGGCGGCGCGGATGGCCTGGCGATAGCGCGCCACCGCCGCCAGGAAGTCCTCCGCGGTGGCAAAGCCACAGCGAACCGCCACGCGGTATTGCGGGGCGGGGTCGTCGGGCAGTTCGGCCTCGCCCTCGTAACTCCAGCGGCGGAGGATGCCTTCGATGCGCTGGAGGCGGCGGTAGTTGGTCAGCAGAGCGTCGGCCGGCTCGGGGGGCAGGGCTCCGGAGGTGCGGGCACGTTCGAGTGCCGCGAGGGTGTTGGGTTCGTGCCGGCCTTGTTCCAGGCAGAGGGCCTGGGCCAGAAACTCGGCGTCCACCAGGCCCCCTGCGCCGGTTTTGAAGGCCAGGGCCTCCTGGCCCGGGGGCGTGCGTTCTTTTTCGATGCGGGCGCGCATGTGAGTGATGCGGGCCTTCCAGTCCGGTGTCCAGGCGGCGACCGGGGCAGGGGAGGCACGGAAATCGGTCAGGCCGCGGGCGAGGTTCAGAAAAGCCGCACCCAGGGCGGCGGAGCCGGCGACGGGGCGGGCGCGGGTCAGGGCCTGAATTTCCCAAAGCTGGGCGCGGTGGCGGTAGTAGTCGGCGTGGGCGGAGAGCCGGTTGACGAGCAGGCCCTTTTCGCCGTCGGGCCGCAGGCGGGCGTCCAGTTTGAAGGCGACGCCCAGTTCGGTGGGGCTGCTGATGAGGTCCAGGAGCGAGACGGCCACGCGCTGCAAGGCGGGGAGGTTGCGCACCGTGTCCTCGGCCACGAAGACCACGTCCAGGTCCGAGCCGTAGGTCAGTTCGCCGCCGCCGAGCTTGCCCAGGCCGAGGATGGCCAGGGGGCAGGCTTTGAAGCGGTGGCGGCGCAGGGTGATCTCGAGGGCGTATTGGAGGCAGGCCTCGGCCAGGGCGGTCAGCTCGCGCTGGTGTTGCTCAGGGGCGGCCAGCCCGAGGATGTCCCGCAGGCCCACGCGCAGGAATTCGGCCTGGTGGTAGCGCCGGAGCCAGAGTCGTTGGTCGGCGTCATCAGCGCCGCGGCGCAACTCGGCCAGGGTGCGGGCGGCGGTTTTGGACTCGCGCAGCCGGCCGCTCAGTTCGAGGTCCTCGAGCAGGTCCGGCGTGCGCAAGACGGTGGCGGCGAGAAACTCGGAGCGGTCGAAGAGCAGCAGCAGCAGTTCGAACAGGGTCGGCTGCGCCATCCAGGTCTCGAACAACAGCGCGCGGGCGCCGTACACGTTCACGAAGTGGTCCAACCGGGAGAGCACGCGGTCCGGGTCCGAGAGCCAGCGGGCGTGGGGGTCACCGTCGGGGCCGGCGGCGGCGCGGCGGGCTTCGAGGGTGTCGGTGCGGGGGCACAGGGCCAGGAGGCGGGCCAACAGGCGGCGGCCGGCGCGTTCGGTGCGGGAGGGTACGTGGCCAAAGCCGGGGCCGTGGACGAAGGTTCGTGCCAGCCGCAGGGCGTGGCCGGGATCGCGGAAGGTGTGCCGGGCCAGGAGTTCCTTCCAGGCCGTTTCCTGGGTGAAGAGGTCGGGCAGGTCCGGCTCGGTGCCGCCGGGGCCGGGCCGGACTTCGGCGGCGAACACCCGGTCGTAAATGGCGCGCACGGTCTGTCGGTGTCCGGCCAGCACCGTCTCGAAGGCCTCCCGCGAAGCCGCGCCCATCAGCCGGGCCAGGCGGGTGCGGGCCCCGGGCTCGGCAGGCAGGGTGTGCGTTTGGAGGCCTTGCTCCATTTGGAGGCGGTGTTCAAGGCCGCGCAGGAAGCGGTAGGCCGCGGCCAGGGCGGTGACATCGTCCTCGGACAGGAGCTGGTATTGGGCGAGCTTGCGCAGGGCCGGCAGGGTGCCGGGCTGGCCGATGAAGGGTTGCCGGCCGGCGTGGAGCAGTTGGCGGGTTTGGATGATAAATTCGATGTCGCGGATGCCACCGGGGCCGAGCTTGATGTTGCGCTCGCGCTCGTTGGCGCGCACCACCTCGGTCTCGAGGCGGCGTTTCATGGCGGCAATCTCCTCGAGGGCGTCCGGGCCCACCAGGCGCGGGAAGCGGAAGGGGCCGATCATTTCGAGGAACTCCCCGGCCAGGGTGGCGTCGCCGGCCACGCCGCGGGCCTTGATGAGCATGAGCCGTTCCCAGGTCTGGCCGTACTGGGCGTAGTAGGTCTCGAAACTGTCGAGCGAGCGTGCCAGGGGCCCGGCCCTGCCTTCGGGGCGCAGCCGCAGGTCCATCCGGTAGAGCGCACCGTCGGCGGTGGGGCGGCTGACTTCGGCGAGGAACGCCTCGGCCCACCGGCGGAAGAACTCGTGGTTGGGCAGTCCCCGGGGGCTGGAGCGGCCCGGCCGGGGCGGGTTTTTGAAGGTGAACCCTTCGTCGCTGTACACGAAGAGCACGTCCACGTCCGAGCTGTAGTTGAGTTCCTGGCCGCCCAGCTTGCCCAGGCCGAGGACGCAGGCGCGGGCGGGGACCCAGTGGCCGTCGGGGGTCTGTTCGCAGGGGGTGCCCCAGCGGGCGAGGGCCTGCTGCCGGCACAAGCGCCAGACTGCGTCCAGGCAGACATCGGCCAGATCGGACAACTCGCGGGTGAGGACTTCGACGTCCTCGAGCCGGGCCAGGTCACGGGCGGCAATGCGGAGCAGTTCGCGGCGTTGGAGCCGGCGCAGGCGGCTGAGGGCGTCGGCGGGGCGGGCGGAGTCGAGGGCCGGGGCCAGCCAGGCTTCGACCTCCCGCCGCAGGGTGGGGGCGGTGCGGGCCTGCTGCAGCGCCTTGACCTCGATCAGTTCGGGCAGCCAGTCCGGGTTTTGGGTCAACCATTCCCCCAGGACCCGTGAGCCGCTCCACAGGGCGGCCAGGACACGGGCGGCCTCGGGGGCGACGGACTCGAGCGCCGGCCCCGCTCCGGCGGCGGTCAGTTGTTGGAAAAAATGCCGCGCCCGCGCGGGGTCCGCGCAGTGGTCCAGGGCTTCCTGCCACACCGGAGAGTGCACCGGCCGATTAGAACGTTGCCGGCCGGCGGACCCAACCCCAAAAGGGGCGGGCTGCGGGAAAGGTTGCCGGCCCCTTGGGAAACAAAAACCCGGCCGGAGATCCCGGCCGGGGTGGAAAGGCATTCGATGCGCTCAGGCCAGGTTGCGCCAGCGGCGGAATCCCCACGCCGCCAGGCCGAGGACCGCGCCCACCGCCAGGGCACTTTGGGGCTCGGGGATAACTGTGTAGCTGATGTTGTCCACCATCTCGATCATGCCGGTAAAGCCGAACGCGCTTCTCGTGAAGGGGCTTCCGGCTGAATCGCCATACCAAAAGTAGGCCCGCGTGAAGGAAACGCCGCCGGGGGCGGTGTAGGCAATGGTTTGGTCTGCAGCCCGGTTCAGGTTCATGGCCAGGCTGCTTCGGTGGAGCAACATGTCCCCGTTCCAAATTTCGAGCCACGCCCGGTCCGAGGTGGACGCGTAGGAGACGTCGTCGTTGCCGTAGGAGAGGCTCAAGGCGGTCATCGGCCTGCCGAACTCCATCTGCAGTTTGCTTCCATCCAGGTCGTCCCACACGGCCAGGGTACGATTGCCGATGCCCCGGCCGGAAAACCGGCCGATGGTCAAGCCCGCCCCTTCGGTGTCGGTGAACCTCACGTCGGGGTGGCCAATCGCCGTATAGCGATTGGTTTTAACCCCCGCGGTTTCCCCCTCGAAATTGATCACTGCCGTCTGGGCCAGCGCGCCCACACTGGCAGCACATGCCACCAGCCAGAAGAATTCCCTGCGTGCCATAATGTTGTCGTATTGTTTGGTTCTTGCGCTTTGCCGTAATTCCCGGCCGTTTACTGCGACAACCACAACTTGCGTTGCCGGTGCAAGCGGGGGGATAAAAGCCCATGACCGGCCACGCGTCAATGTCTTTTTGCGATAAAAAATTGCCAACCGGGCTAAGCGGTTTGATCACGGGCCGCAAGCTCAAGCTGAGCAACTTGACACGCGTCTTCGGCTCAAGCCCCGACCCGCCACGGCCAGGCCGCTCACCCCCACGCACCCCCAGCCGAACCCTTGGCCTCCCCGTTGGTACAACGTCGCGGGCTGCCGCCCCTCCAGCATGGGCACCCGGACGGTCAGGAAGCCGGGGCCGTACACGTGACCCTCGCCCTGGCCGAGGATGGCGCGGAACCGGCCCCGGGCATCCACCCAGCAGGTCAGGCCGTTGTTGGTGCAGCGCAGCAGTGGCCGGCCGTTTTCCACGGCCCGGAAGGCGGCATGGACGGCATGTTGCCAGTGCGCCGCGCTTTCGCCAAACCACCCGTCGTTGGTCAGGTTGAGCAAGAAATCGGTCTCCGGGGTGACGTGCCGCCGCACCCCACGGGCGAAAACGTCCTCGAAACAGATCAGCGGGGCAAAACGGGCGGCCGGATGGGGCAGGGCAAACGTGACCGGGCCGGGGCCGGCTCGAAAGCTGCCCTCGATGGGGGTGAGCCATTTCATGAAAGGCAACCAGCGCTCGAAAGGGATGTACTCGCCGAAGACCACCAGCCGTTGCTTGCGGTAAAGGCCGTGGACGGTACCCTCCGGGCTGAGGAGCACGGCGGCGTTGTAGGTGTCGTGGCCGCCGTCGGGTCGGGGGACGGCGTCGTCGGTGCCCAGCACCATCCACACGCCACTGTTGGCCAGAAAGCGGGTCAGGGACTGGTAACCGGCCTCGTCCAGAGGCGGCAGGGCGGCCTCGGGCCAGACCAGGAGGTCCGGCCGGGTTTCCAGGGCCAACCGGCTCAGGTCCAGGAGCTGCCGGAAGCGGTTGGTGGCCTCGGTCGGGTCCCAGATCAGCCGTTGCGGTATGGCGGGCTGAATGAGCGCCACCTTAAGTTCGCGCTCTGCCGCCGGTACATGGGTCAGCCGTTGCGCGCCCCAAGCCGTGATGAAGATCACCGCCAGCAAGGCCGGCGCCACGTCAGCCAACAGGGCCAGGCGCATCCGGCCGCCCCGCGGGGGAGTGATCGGACGGAGCGGACGGATCGGACGAATCTGACCGATCGGGCTGAGGATGGGCCTCATGGCCAACTGCATGCCCCAGCGCACCCCGCCCACGGCCAGCGCCAGCGAGCACCACGCCACCAAAAAAGAGACTCCCGGTACCCCGGTCACGGCCGCCAGTTGGATCAACGGGGTTTGGGCGTATTGCGAGGCGCCCAACGGATTCCAGGGGAACCCGGTCAAGAGATGGGCGACCAGTTCCTCGCCGGCCACCCAGGCGGCGGCCCCGAACAGCACCCAACACTGACACCGCAGCCAGGACGCTTGAGCCACCGCCGAGGCCGCTTCACGCCAGGATTTCGGGAGACCGCTGGCCGCCGGGGCTGATCCAAGCCGACCGCGGAACTCGACTTGGCTTGAGGGCGCCAGCCACCCACAGACCCAGGTCCACAGCCCCACATACAGCGCCAGGTAGGCGCTCAACGCCAGCCATCCGGCCACGGCACCGGCAGGAAACGGGATGTGCAGCAGCCAGCCCAGCGCGGTCAGGTGGTAGGCCAGCCCTCCCAGGTAGCCGAGGCGGAAAGCCTGCCCGCCCGGCGCCCCCAGCGAGGCCAGCCACCATCCTCCCGGCGCCAACCACGCCAGGCTGCTCCAGCCCGGTGTGGGAAAGGCCAGCGCTAATCCCACCCCGCTCACCACGGTCAGCAGGACTCGCCAGGAGGAACGCACGCGTTGCAGGACGGGTCGCACGGCGGTGGCAGCTTGGCGTATCCCCCCAGGGCAAGCAACGGCCGGTGGCCGTTGACGGACGCGGCCCGCGCGGGTTCAGGCCGGTGGCGGGTTTTGATAAAGCTCCGGCCGCAGCACCCCCACGAAGGGCAGATTCCGGTAACGCTCGGCAAAATCCAGGCCGTAGCCGACCACAAACACATCCGGGATGGCGAACCCGACGTAGTCCGCCCGGACGGGCTCGACGCGGCGGGCGGGCTTGTCCAGCAGCACGCAGGTGCGCAAGGAGCGGGGGCGCAGGGTGCGCAGACGCGCGTGCACCCAGGCCAGCGTGCGGCCGGTGTCCAGGATGTCATCCACCAGCAGGACATGCCGGTCGCGGGCTTCCAGGCGCAGTTCCTTGGTCAGAATCAACTCGCGCGGCCGGGGGCCGTCCCGGTAGCTGGAGACGCCCACAAAGTCCAGTTTCAGCGGCAGGGTGAGGCGACGCAGCAGGTCGGCCAGAAACAGGATGGTGCCGGTCAGCAGCGGCACCACCAGCAGCTCCTGCCCCACGTAGTCGCGGGTGAGCGCGCGGGCGATTTCTCCCACCCGCCGGCGGAGGGTGGCTTCCGGGATGAGCACGGCGGCAACCTCGGCCCGCCACTGCGGGGGGACCGGATGGAGGTCCCGCACCGGCCGGGGGGCCAGGCGGGGGGCGGGGGCCGGGGGCTCAGATGTACCGGGAGTCGTCGGTGTTTTTCTCGGTGTAGCCACGGTCCTGGCGCTGGAAATTGACCTGGTTTTTCTTGAGGTAGGCCTGAAAGACGTCGTCCGCGCTCATGCCCAGCACCTGGGCCAGGCTGATGAGGAAATGGAACAGGTCCACCACCTCGACGCGGGCGTTTTGCTCGTCAAAGTGCTGGTAGCGGGCCCACCACTTCCAGGGGACGCTGTCGGTCAGTTCGGCGATCTCCTGGCTCATGGCCCGGCAGTAATTGAGCACCCAGGTGACCTTTTCCTCGGCGGTGAGGGCGTCGGTCCGGACGCCGATGCGTTCGTTGAGGGCGCGCTGGAGGCGGAACAGTTCTCGCAACTGGTCGGTCTCAGCCATGCCGGCAGCATCCCGGCCGGCGTGCTGGCCGGCAAGCGGGAAACCGACGGTCGTCCCACGACAGGACCGGCTCCAAGCCCGTCGGGCGGGCAGGAGCGGTCGGCAATGCCGGGTACCAGGCAGCAATCCGGCGCCGGGGTCCGCCCCGCGCAGCGTGGAAAGGCCCCTCGCCCGGAGCAGCGGGCCTCCCTGTCGGGGAGCCTTCGGAGCCGATGCACGCCGGACTTCGCCCGCCCTGCGGCGCGCTTGCGGCGGGGCAGGGGACTTTTGGCATTGCGTGCAGCCGCGGCCTGGGTACAGTGCGTTCAACCCCAACCCCTGATGGCCTATGTATTTTGGCACCGACTACCACCCCGAACACTGGGTCTGGCCCTACGCCGGCACGCCGGAGGAGCCGGAGTCCCGCTGGGAACGCGACGCCCAGCTCATGGTCGCCGCCGGCATGAATGTCGTCCGCATGGGCGAATTCTGCTGGGGCCTTTACGAGCGGGAAGAAGGGCGGTACGACTTCAACTGGATGCGGCGGGTGATGGACATCATGCACGCCCACGGCCTGAAGGTGGTCCTGGGCACCCCCACCGCCGCCCCGCCTCCCTGGCTGGCCCGCAAGCACCCGGAAATCCTCCCCGTGGACGAGTCCGGCCTGGTCCTGCACGAGGGCACCCGCCACGGCTACAGCATGAACAGCGACGTGTACTGGGAGTACTCGCGCAAGATCGTCACCGCCCTGGCCCGTGCCCTGGGCCGGCACCCGGCCCTGATCGCCTGGCAGATTGACAACGGCATCGGCGGCCACGGCACCGAGTTTTCCTTCAACGAGGAATCCCGCCACGACTGGCACGCCTGGCTCAAGGCCAAGTACGAGACCATCGAGCACCTCAACAACTGCCTGGGCAACCGCTTCTGGAGCCAGCTGGTCAGTGACTGGTCCGAGGTGCCCATGCCCATGCGCGCCCCCACTGTCCACAACCCGGCCCTGGTGCTGGACTGGATGCGCTTTGCCAGCGACACCTGCGTCTCCTACGTCCGCATGCAGGCCGAGCTGCTCCGCGAACTGACCCCCCACCTGCCCGTCACCACCAACCTCCGCGCCCTCAGCCGCCACTACGATCACTTCGACATGGCCGAGGTGCTCGATTTCGTCTCCCTGGACACCTACGCCATGCTCGGCCACCGGCCCACCGAGAACGCCGTCGAGTACGACATCATGCGCTCGCTCAAGCAGCGCGGCATCCGCACCCCCGACGGCGAGCCCGGCTTCTGGGTCATCGAGCAGAAGGCCGGCCACGTGAACTGGCAGGACGTCAACTCCCTGCTGCGCCCGGGCCTGTTGCGGCTGTTCACCTACCAACTGGTCTCGCGCGGCGCCACCGGCGTGCTCTACTTCTTCTGGCGCTCCCCGCGCATCGGCTCCGAGAAATTCTACGGCGGCGTCCTGACCCACGACGGCCGCGGGGACAACCGCGTGTACCGCGAGGTCTGCCAGATCGGCGAGGAAATGAAGCTGCTGGCGCCCATCCTCAAGGGCACGCGCGTGGTCGCCGAAGCCGCCATCCTCTTCAGCCACGCCAATGCCTGGGCCTTGAAGTTCCCCATGCAGCCCAACCGCCACTTCAAGTTGCGCGACCACGTGATGCTCTTCTACAACGCCCTGCACGACCGCAATCTGGCCGTGGATTTCGTCCGCCCGCCCGCCACCGACGAGGACTCCGAGGCCCTGGCCCGCTACAAGATCGTCTTCGCCCCCTCCCTCCACCAGCTGGCCGGCGGCGAGGCCGACCGGCTCAAGCTCTACGTCCAGAACGGCGGTACCCTCGTGGCCACCTGCAACACCGGCCTGGTGGACGAGCACAACATGGCCCCCGACTCCGGTTACCCCCACGACCTCACTGACCTCTTCGGCCTGGAGGTGCAGGAGTTCGACCCCATCCCGCCCGAGGCCGAAAACCACATCGTCTTCAAGGGTACCTTCCCTGCCAGCCACCTCTACAGCGCCCGCCTGTGGTGCGACCTGATCGAGCCGCACGAGTGCGAGGTGCTGGCCACCTTCTCGCAGGATTTCTACGCCGGCCGGCCGGCCATGACCATGAACACCTTCGGCCTGGGCCGGGCCATTTACCTCGGCACCGTCCTGTCCCAGCCGTTCTACCTCGACCTCGTGGCCTGGCTGCGGCAGCTCTGCAACCTCCACCCCCTGCTCAAGGTGCCGGAAACCGTCGAAGTGAGCATGCGCGAAAAGGGCGACATCCGGATTTTCTTCCTCCTCAACCACCAGAACAACCCGGTCCGGATCAGCTTCTTCAAGCCCATGCACGATTACCTGACCGGCAACGTCTTCAGCGGGACCTACGACCTGCCCCCGCACGGCGTGCTGGTGCTGGACGAGAAAGTGCCCCACCCGGCCTGAACCCCGCTGCCGCGCCCCTTCCTCGCCCGAAGTTGCAGCGGCCCCCACCCCTACGCAGTGTCCCCGCTCCCGCGCGCCGGCCTGCAGGCGCCCGCCGCAGGGGTGGCGGCCGCTGCCGGGGATGAGATTTGAACTGGCCTTGTCTCGCGGCACCCCCCAACCTTGGCCACCATGCAACCTGCACGATTCTCCCGGTTTTCCCTCCTGGCCTGGGCCTCCTTCCTCCTGGGACCGCTGGCGGCGTGGCCCCACTCCGCGGTGGAACCTCTCCCGCGCTCGGAGGGCTGGTGGAAGGAACGCCACGAACTCCTCAACCGTCGCGTGGCGGAAGCGGGGGAGAAGGCCCGCCTCATTATCCTCGGCGATTCCATCACCCAGGGCTGGGAAGGGGCGGGCCAGGCCGTGTGGGAACGCTACTACGCCCCGCGCCACGCGGTGAACCTGGGCATCGGCGGCGACCGCATCACCGGCCAGGTGACCACCACGATGGACGGCAGCGAAACCACCGCCGAGTGGAGCGCGCGCCGGCAGTAGCCCCCCCGCCCGCGCCCGGCCGCGGCGTCCCGTCCGGGCGAGCGCTTCATTTTCCCGGAGCCAGCGCCCCAATGCGCCGCGTCAGCGCCCGCAGCTCCCGGGGCGACCAGGGCGAGCGGATCACCACGTCCGCCACCCACCGTTGCGGCTCCACAAAGCGGCGCTGTCCCGGCAGCACCTGCGTGCGGTATTGACGGCGCACCGACCGGGCCGAACGGCCGCGCTCCCGCACATCCCGCGCCAGCCGGCGCGCAAGGCACGTGGCCGGCTCGCACGCCACGTAGATGCCCAGGTCAAACCGCCGCCGCATCCAGGACCGGTCCAGCAGCCACAGCCCATCCCAAAGAATCACCGGCGCGGCCCGGACCGGCCGTGTCACCGGCAGCCGCACATGGCGCGCAAAGTCATACTCCGGCAGCCACGCCGGACGGCCCGCCGCCAACCGGTCAAACGCCCGCCGCACCGCCAGCCAGTCAATCGCCCGCGGATGATCGAAGTTCCACCCGGCCCGCCGGGCCGGCGGCAGTGCGGACAGGTCCCGGTAAAAGGCATCCAATGCCACCCGCACCGTCCGGCCGGCCAGGGCCTGAGCCAGGGCGGCGGCCAGGGTGCCTTTGCCCGAGGCACTGCCGCCGACGATGGCCACCTGCAACGGCATATTCACCCGCCCCAGCTCGCCACAAGCCGCCCCGGCGGGTCCAGCGCGTTTCGGCAACCCTTCGGCCACGCCGAGTGGCATCAGGTCCGAGGCCACTCGCCCCGGCCGGACCGCCGGCCTTTCTGCTTTGAGCTTGTGCAGGCCGGTCTCGACGGGAAACTCCCCGCCATGTCCACCGCCCCCGAGGCCGCACCTTCGGCCGGGCTGCCCATGACCCGGCGCTGGGACCCGGAAAAGCTCCGGCGCGAAACCGAGACCTTGCAGCAGTTGGCCGCGCGGCCCTGGTGGGAGCGGGTGCGGGGGTATTACCGGTTGACCGGGCCGGCGTGGCTGCAGAGCGCCATGACGCTGGGGGCGGGCAGCGCGGCGGCATCGGTGGTGGCGGGGGCGTTTTACGGTTACAGCCTGCTGTGGGTGCAGCCGGTGGCGATGCTGCTGGGGGTGTTCATGCTGGCGGCGCTGGCCAACATCACCCTCACCCGCGGTGAACGGGCCTACGCCATCGTGCGCCGCGAGCTGCATCCGGCCCTGGCCCTGCTGTGGGCGCTGGCCACGGTGGTGGCCACGGTCATCTGGCACTTCGGCCAGTATGCGCTGCTGGGCGGCGCGGTCTGGGACCTGGCCCAGGTGGCGGGCCTCGGCCGGCCGGGCGCCGCTCCGGGGTGGGAAACGGCGGTGCGCCTGGGCGGGGGCCTGGTCATCCTGGGGGTGAACATCGTGCTGACATGGAACTACGGCTCGAAGCCGGCCGGCATCCGGCTCTACGAGACGGCGCTGCGCTGGCTGATCCGCTTCACCATGCTCTCCTTCCTGGTGGTGGTGGGGCTGCAGGCCGCGCGGGGGCGGCTGGACTTCGGTGCGCTGTGGCGGGGCTTTTTCAGCTTCCACATCCCCGAGCAGCCGGGAGCGTTGACCACGGTGCTGGGGGCGGTGGGGGCGGCGGTGGGCATCAACATGACCTTTCTGTATCCCTATTCGCTGCTGGCCCGGGGGTGGGGACCGGCCCACAAGGGCCTGGCCCGCTTCGACCTCGCGTGGTCGCTGCTGCTGCCCTACGTGGTGTTGACCTCGCTGATCATCATTGGCCTGGCGGCGACGGTGCACCAGCCGCCGTACGGGACGGTGCTGGGGCCGGAGGTCACCCCCGCCAGCCTGAAGCCGGTCCAAGCCGCACAAAGCCTGGCCGGCTTGCTTGGCAGCAGCCTGGGGCGGGTGGTGTTTGACCTGGGGTTCATCGGCATGGCGTGCGGGGCGATCAGCGCGCACATGGTCTGCTGCGGGTTCACGGTGTGTGAAATGTTCGGCCTCGAATACACACCGGCGCGGTACCGGCTGTTCACGCTCACCCCGGCCATCGGCCTGCTGGGGGTGCTGGTGCCCAATCCGCTCTGGCTGCCGGTGCTGGCCTCGGCCCTGGCGTTCACCATGCTGCCCATCGCCTACCTGGCCTTCCTGGTTCTGAACAACAAGCGCAGTTACCTGGGCGACGCCGTGGGGCGGGGCTGGCGGCGCTGGGCCTTCAATGCGGTGCTGGGGCTGGCGCTGGCCATGTCCGTGGTGGGCGCGGGCATCAAGCTCAAGACCGGCGTGGTGGACAAGGTGTTTCCGCCGCGGGTGGCCCCGGCCGCCGCGCCGTCCCCCGCGCGTTGAGGCTCGCAACAGCGTACGGACCTGCCGTCAGGCACGGCAGGCTTGAGCGGCCGGAGCCCGCTGGCTAGGGTGGCGTCGATACGCATCATGACACGTCGAGAAACCCTGGACCTGTATTTCCTGGCGGCCCGGCATCAGTTGATTGAAGTCGCCGCGTTCATGGACCGCGTGGACCATGCGCCGGGGGAGGCGGATTTCCGCTGGGCCGCCTTTGTGAAGGCGTTGCGGTGTCTGGAGACCGCCCCGGCCGGGGAGCGGGCGGCGGCGGTGTTGATGGCCTTGAGCGACCCGACCACCGTACCGGTGGAGCGGGCGCCGGGCAAGGGAGCGGTGGGGGCGTGGGAAGGCCCCGCCTCCTGAACCGGGTCCGCCGAACCGGAGGCCGCCATGCGCTACATCGAGCCGCACGCCCACATGGTCAGCCGCGTCACCGACGATTACGTGGCGATGGTCACCGCCGGGTGCGAGGCGGTGTGCGAGCCGGCGTTCTGGGCCGGGTTTGACCGCAGCTCGGCACAGGGGTTTTACGATTACTTCCGCCAGCTCACCGAGCACGAGCCGCGTCGGGCGGCGAAGTTCGGCCTGCCGCACTATTGCTGGCTGTGCCTCAACCCCAAGGAGGCCGAGGACACCGGCCTGGCCCGCGAGGTGCTCGACCTCCTGCCCCGGTTTCTGGACCGGCCCAATGTGCTGGGGATCGGCGAAATCGGGCTGAACAAAAACTCGCGCAACGAGCTGAAGGTCCTGGAGTGGCACGTGGACCTGGCCGCCCGCACCGACCACCTCATCCTGGTGCACACCCCGCACTTGGAGGACAAGTACAAGGGCACGCGGCTGACGCTGGATGTCCTGCGGGCCGATGGCCGCATCCGGCCCGAGCGGGTGATTATTGACCACGTCGAGGAACACACCGTGGGCATGGTGCTGGACGCCGGGTTTTGGGCCGGCATGACCTTGTACCCGGAAACCAAAGGCACCCCGGCCCGGGCGATAGACATCCTGGAGCGGTACGGCAGCGAGCGGCTGTGGTTGAACAGCGCGTGCGACTGGGGCGTGAGCGTGCCGCTGGTCGTGGCCCACACCGCCCGGGAAATGCGCCGGCGGGGTTGGAGCGCCGCAGCCGTGGACCGGGTGCTGTACCAGAATCCGGTCCGGTTCCTCAGCCAATGCCCCCGCTTCACCCTGGGTTGAGCCGCCGGCTGCGGGGCCTATGTTCGGGCATGGATTGGCAGCAAATCGCCGCGCTGGGGTTCGTCGCCCTCACCGTCGCGCTCATGACCCGAGGCTGGTGGGCGCGTCGGCGGCCGGGAGGGAAGACCGTCGGTGGTTGCGGCACCTGTTGCGGCGCGTCCGCCCCTGGCAGCCGGGGCCGGGCGGGTTCGCCGACCTTGGTCCTGAAGGCCCGCAAGGGGGAAACGCCGTATTTCATCGAACGGCCGCCTCCCAACCCCGGCCGGCCACCGGGGCCTTAAGTCTGCGGATCACGATTGCAGCGGAACGGGGACAAGCTAGACTGACCGTCCTTGGGGCGCGGTCCGCGGGGGCCGAGCGGCCGGCTCGAAGCCCTGCGATGGACCAGCGGCCCGGTCTATGACGAGTCAAGCTTCGGCGCCAGGCTACGAACTCAAGTCGGACATCGCGCAGTTTTGCCTGCCGGTGGCCTCGCGGGACAGCTACGCGAAGTACGCGTACGCCAACTCGCTGTTCCTTGCCATGCTGATCATGGGCGTGGTGGGCATTTACAAGGCCCCGGTGATCACCGAAAAGCCGTTGCCGGAGATTGCCGAGTTCATGCCGGTTGAACTGCCGCCGCCGCCGGACACGCCCCCGCCGGCCGATGAGCCCGAGCAAATCGAGGAAGCCCCTCCCGACGTCCAGCCCGAGGCCTTTTCCCCCGTCGTGGTGGCGCCGGCCAACGCGAATGTCGTGTTCTCTGTGCCGGTCGAGGGACCGGTGTTGGTGGCGCCCTCCGCGGCCATGGCCTCGGCCCCGCCCGCGGTGTTGCGCCGGCCGCCTCCCCCCTCGATCGCCCCGCCGCCCATGATGGCGGTGATGCGCCTGAACCGGGGCAAGGGCGGGCCGCCGGGGGTGTTCCCCAACCCCCCGTTCATCCCCAACCTGCTCAAGTCGGGCGAATCGGCGTCCCTGGAGATTTACCTCGAGGTCGAGCCGGACGGCACCAAGCGGGTGGTGGAAATCCGGCGCTCCTCGGGCATCCGGGAACTGGACCAGCGGGTGCTCCAGCATGTGCGGACCCGCTGGCGGTTCGACCCCATCGGTGAACTCCGGAAATACACGTGGGAATACGAAATGCGGGCGAACTGACCCAAGTCGGATGATGTGGACAAGAAACAGGCCGGACCGGTAAGTTTCCCGCTTTCGCGGGGGCGGGCGTACGACGCCGGCCCGAATGACCGCGGTGGACAGTGAGGCAGCCATGTTTGCAAACATCATCATCGAGTGGTTCAAGGCCGGCGGGCCGATCATGTGGCCCATGCTCATTACGGTCATTGTGGCAGTCTGCATCGTTGGGGAACGCACCCTGTGGTGGATCATCCTGAGTGCCCGCCGGGATCCGGAAACGCTGGAGAAGGTCCTGGCCTGCATGGAGGCCGGCAATTTCGCCGAGGCCTCCCGCCTGTCCGCCGACTCCAAAGACCCCGTCATCCGCATGATCTGGCACGGCCTCAACCATGTTCACTACTCGCTGCAGGGCGCCCTGCAGGTGGCCGCCGGGGTGGAACTGCGCCGGGCCGGCCGCTTCCTGACCGTGATGGACACGCTGGTGACCCTGGCCCCTCTGCTCGGCCTTCTGGGTACGGTCGCTGGTCTGATGGGTACCTTCACCGCCATCGGGGACACCGAGCTGGCGGTGCAGAAGGTGACCGGGGGCATCGGCGAAGCGCTCATCGCCACCTTGTGCGGCCTGGCCATCGCCATCTTCGCCCTCATTCCCTACAACTACTACTCGAGCAAGACCGTGAAGCTGCAGTTCGAGTTGGAAACCGCCGCTACCAACGTCGAGGTAATGGTCAACGCCGCCAGGCAGCGCAACGGCAACGGCAACGGGACGGCCGGTCCTGCCCCGGTGGCCTCCGAGCTGGCGCGGGCCTGATCGGGCCCGTCCGCCGCGCCGGCCCAACCTGTTCTTCCTGCTGCCATGAGAATCGGCACCCCGCTGTCCCACAAAAAGGCGCGCATCGAGATCATCCCGCTGATTGACATCATGTTCTTTCTGCTCGCCTCGTTCATGATGGCGAGCCTGAGCATGATCCGCTTGCAGTCCATCAAGGTGGACCTCCCCACCGCCACGCAGGCCAGGCGGGACCTCAAGCCCGACATCCTCAATCTGGCCGTGGACAAGCTGGGGGACGTGTACATCGAGAAGGAGCGCAAGACCCTGGCCGAGGCCTTCGCCTACGTTTCAAACAAGTTCCAGGTCAACACCAACCTCCCGGTGTACATCAGCGGCGACAAGGATGCCTCCCACGGCGCGGTCATCGCCGTGCTGGACATGGTGCGGCGGGCCGGAGTGCAGCGAGTGGCCTTTGCCATCGCTCCCCAAAGCGAGCCGGCCAGGCCCTGAACCGCCCTGCAGAGCCGCACAGCTTTGACTCCCCGCCCAAGGGGAGGACGCCCGGGGGTGCAGCCTTCCCGGGTCACTTCAGCGGCTAGTTCCTTCAAGGTGGAAAGTCCACGTCCGGCCGCTGACGGAGGAGGGGCTGTATGGACTCCTTCGGGTGGGGCAGCGTCCGGGGAAAAACCGCTGGCTGGACACCCCCCGGGTTCCCGGACGACCCGCCGGCCGTTTAGGGCTGGCTTTTCCGGCGCTGACCGCCTTGCTGCTGCTGCTGTTGTTGCTGGGTGGCAGCCTGGATGGCCTCGTTGGCCTTTTTGACCTCCTCGACCAGCCGGTTGTACTCGGTTACCGCCATGTTGTACTGCTCGGCGAGCTTCTTGTAGGCCTCGTTCAGCTCGTCCCGCTGGGCCACGAGGGTCTGAATGGTCTCGTTCTGGCGCGAGATGGCCTCGTTCTGGGTCTTGATGTTTTCGTTGGCCTGCTCCAGCGCGACCTTGTACTGCTCGACCTGGAGGGTTTTGGCGTCCCGCTCCTCGATCGTTTTTTCCAGCTCGCGGGACAGATCCCGCAGCCGCACCTCGTTGGTCTTGACGGTCTCCTCGAGCCGGGCGCGGATGCCCTGGACCCGCTCCAGCTCCTGCTGGGTGTTGCGCAACTGCACCTGGAGGTCCTGGACCAGGACCTTGTTGGTGTGGACGGCGTGGGTCAGTTTGATCTTGTCCTGGGTGAGCCGCCCTTCCCGCTGCCACTGGACGAACACCAGGATGCACAACGCGCCGGAAATGAGCACCGACAGGTTCAGAATCAGCTTGTTCATGTGTCCATGGGGCCGCAGCCCCGACCGGTCATCTCGCCGTTTCCACAGCGCGTCGCCCCCAGGCCAGGGCGTGGGCGGAAAAATGGTCGGGGCGGTGAGATTCGAACTCACGACCTCTTGTACCCGAAACAAGCGCGCTAGCCAGGCTACGCTACGCCCCGACCTCGCAAGGCCCCAGAGCATGGCCGCCCGCCGCCCTGAATGCAACGCCGAAGTTGGCCGGCACGTGGACACCCCCGTTCCCTACCGGCGCGGTTCCGGGAAAAGGGCAGGGCAAAGCTTGACCCCGAGTCATGGCACGCCCTGCCTTCGTGTCCCGCCGCGGCTTGCGGGGCTTCCGCCGCCGCTACCGGCTCGGCGCGGTGCTGGCTCCAGCGCGGGCGAAGAAGGGGGTACCGCCGCGGGGCCGCGGCAATTCCCGCTTGCGTGATGGGGGTCGGTTGTTAGCGTGGCCCGCTTTGAACCGGCCGCCGCGGTCCCCCAGCGCAAAACCGCCGCCTGGAGGAGGGTGCCGGACACCCGCAGCCGAAGTGAAAATATTCAGTGGCAATTCCAACCGCCCCCTGGCCGAGGCCATCTGCCGGTCCCTGGGGATTCCGCTGGGCCAGTGCACGGTGTCCCAGTTCCCGGACGGGGAGACCTTCGTCAAGATCGAGGAGAACGTGCGCGGAGTGGACACCTTTGTGGTACAGTCCACCTGCCCTCCCACCAACCACAATCTGATGGAGCTGTTCATCATGATTGACGCCTTGCGGCGGGCCAGTGCCTCGCGCATCACCGCCGTCCTGCCGTTCTACGGCTACGCCCGCCAGGACCGCAAGGACCAGCCCCGCGTGCCCATCACCGCCAAGCTGGTCGCCAACCTCCTGGTGGCCGCCGGCGCCCACCGGGTGCTGACCATGGACCTCCATGCCCAGCAGATTCAGGGGTTTTTCGACATCCCGGTGGACCACCTTTACGCTGCCCCGGTCATGTTCGACTACCTGCGCGCCAAGAAACTGTCCGACCTGGTGGTGGTCAGCCCGGACGTGGGCGGCCTCAAGATGGCGCACGCCTACGCGCAGGTGCTCGAGGCGGGGCTGGCCATCGTGGCCAAGCGTCGGAAAAGTGCCAGCGAGGTCGAGCACGACACCGTCATCGGCGAGGTCCGCGGCAAGAACGTCCTGATGGTGGATGACCTGACCGAAACGGCCGGCACCCTCACCTCCGCGGCCCGCCTGCTCCAACGGCGGGGCGCCCGGCGCATTCTCGCCTGCGTCTCCCACGCCGTGCTCAGCGAGCTGGGGCTGGAGCGGCTCCGCAACTCGCCTATTGACGAACTGATCACGACTGATACGGTTGCCCGCCCGCCAGTCGAGGGCGTGCGGATCATGACGCTCTCGGTGGCCGGGTTGCTGGGCGAAGCCATCCGCCGGATTCACACCAATTCGTCGGTCACTTCGCTCTTCGAGTTCAAAGGCGGCCGCGCGGGTTGAACCGTGGCCGGGATCGCCCGACGTTGCTTTCAGGCCGGACATGAAATCAGTGCCCTTGACTGCCTACCCGCGGACGGCCGTGCGCCGCGCCGCCGTGAAGAAACTGCGCGCCGCCCAGCGCGTCCCGGCGGTGATTTACGGTCGCCGCCGTCGCCCGGCGCAAAACCTCGAGCTGCAACTCAAGGCCCTCGAGGACCTCATCCACCACGCCGCCTCCGAAACCATTCTGGTGGACCTCACCGTCGAGGGCGACCCCGAACCCCGGCGACTGGCCCTGCTGCAGGAAGTGCAGCACCACCCCCTCAACGGCCGCCCCTTGCACGTGGACTTCCACGAGGTGGGCGCGGACGAGCGCGTGGTTGTCCAGGTCCCCGTCCAGACCACCGGCGAGGCGGCCGGCGTCAAGGCCGGCGGCGTGCTCGAACTGCTGCTGTTCAAGGTCCGCGTCCGCGGCCTGCCCCAGGACCTCCCGGAGGTCATCACCGTGGACGTCTCCGGCCTGGAGATCGGCAAGGCCATCCACCTGGGCGAGCTGCCCCTGCCCCCCGGCTGTGAAGTGCTCGGCGACAAGGGCCTCTCCGTCGTGGCCGTGGCCGCCCCGGTGACCGAGGAGGAGGAAAAGGCCGCCGAAGCCGCCGCCGCGGCCGAAGGGACCGCCGCCGAACCCGAGGTGATCCGCGAGAAAAAGGCGGAAGCCCCCGCCGAGGGTGCCGAGGCCGCCAAGACCGACACGGCCAAGTCTCCCAAGGCGGAGAAGAAATAAGACACTTTCGGGCCTCCGGCCCGGAGGGTGGTGCCCTCACCCCCCGCGGTGGCCATGGACACGCTCTTTCTCATCGCCGGCCTGGGAAATCCCGGAGCCGAGTACGCCCGCACCCGACACAACGCCGGCTCCCTGGTGGCCGAACACCTGGCC
This sequence comes from Verrucomicrobiales bacterium, assembly GCA_037439785.1. Taxonomy (GTDB): domain Bacteria; phylum Verrucomicrobiota; class Verrucomicrobiia; order Limisphaerales; family J093; genus DSVZ01. The sequence continues at coordinate 22,322 of JBBIVJ010000032.1, forward strand.
GGGCGCTGGAAAGTGCCGGTGCAGATGGAGCGCCGGTTCGAGGCACGGGTCGGTCGGTTTGCCTGGCGGGGCCATGGCGGCTGGCTGGCCCTGCCGCAAACCTACATGAACGCCAGCGGCACGGCCGTGGCCGCTCTGGCGCGCTTTTATCGTGTCCCGCCCGGGCGCATCCTGGTGGTGGTGGACGATGCCGACCTGCCGGTGGGGGCCATGCGCCTGCGCCCGGGAGGCAGCAGCGGCGGCCACCACGGCTTGGAATCAGTGGAACAGGCCCTCGGCACGCGGCATTTTGCTCGCCTGCGCCTGGGCATCGGCCGGCGAGCAGGGGCCCGCGAGATTACCGGGCACGTGCTGGGGCGGTTCGCGCCGGAGGAGTGGCAGCAGTTCGCGCCGGTGATCGAACGGGCCGGCGACGCCGTCGAGTGCTGGCTGGCCGAAGGTATCCAGACCGCGATGAATCGGTTTAACCGGGTCCCCACGGACCCCGAACAAAGGCAAGCAGTGTGAAACGTTACGAAGGGTTGTTCATCCTGAACACCTCCGCCCGCGAGGAGGGGGTGCGCGAAATCATTGACAAGGTCGCCGCGGAACTGACCGCGGCGGGTTGCCGGCTGGAAACCACTCAGAAAATGGACAAAAAGTCCTTTGCACGCGTGGCCGACCGCCGGCACTCCGGCGGTTACTACGTGAACTTTGTTTTCCAGGCCGAACCTGCCGTGGCGGCCCATTTGCGCCAGCGGTTCGCCCTCAACCCGGACGTGTTCCGCCTGTTGATTACCGTGGCGCCGCCCCCGCCCCCGCCGACCGCGGCGGCCGCGACCGCCGCCTGAACGTTCCACCCCAGGGCCACCATGGCCAGCTTCAACAAGGTCATTCTGGCGGGCAACCTGACGCGTGACCCCGAGTTGCGCTACACGCCCAAGGGTACCGCCATCGCCCGCCTCGGCCTCGCGGTCAACCGCACCTGGACCTCCGAAACGGGCGAAAAAAAGGAGGAAACCACCTTTGTGGACGTGGACGCCTTCGGCAAGCAGGCCGAGGTCATCGCCCAGTACTTCCGCAAAGGCCGCGCCATCCTCGTCGAGGGACGCCTGCGCTACGACACCTGGGACGACAAGCAGACCGGCCAGAAGCGCAGCAAACTGAGCGTGGTGCTCGAGTCCTTCAGCTTTCTGGACAGCGGCTCCCGTACCGCCGAAGGCGGAGCTGCTCCCCCGGCGGCCGCGAAGCCGGCAGCCCCCGCCCCGGCCGCTGCCGAACCTGAAACCCCCTCACCGGACGAAGACGACGTGCCCTTCTGAGGCTAGCCGCCCGCGTGAGATTGCTCCCCTGTTGCCATGCCCAAAACTGAAGTCATTCTCCTCCAACCCGTCGTCGGCCTCGGGGCCGAAACCGATCAGGTCAAGGTGGCCGCCGGCTACGCGCGCAATTATCTGATCCCCCAGCGCCTGGCCATGCCCCTGTCGGCGGCCAACAAGCGTTACCTGGACAAGCTGCGCCAGCGCCGGGCCGAGCGGGAGGCCCAGGAACTCAACACCATGAACGAGTTGGCCGCGTCCCTCGGCAAGCTGGTCTGCAAAATCACCGTCAAAACCGGCGAGGACGGCAAGATGTTCGGGGCGGTCACCGCCGGCACCATTGCCGACGAACTCAAAACCCAGTTCGCCATCGCCCTGGACCGCAAAAAAATTTACCTCGAGGCCCCCCTCCGAACCTTGGGCGAGCACGAGGTGGAACTCCGCCTTCACCCGCAGGTCAACGCCCGGCTCAAGGTCTTGATCGAAAGCAGCACGCCGCTCCCCACCCCCGAGGAACTGGCCGCCGCCGCGGCCGCCTCCCAACCCGCCGAACGTCGGGGCAAGCGCCGTCCCCAATCCGGCCCGGCCGCTGCCAGGACCGAACCGACCAAGCCCGAGCCCGGCCAGACCAGCGCGGCGCCCACTCGGGGCAGGCCGGGCGGGAGCGAAAAGAAATCACGCTAGGCACGGGTCTTTTCTGACCGACACTCGGCCCGCCACCCGGCGGGCCGACGGTTTTTCGGCGACCCTTTCGCCAAAGGCTTCAACCCCGCTCTAACGCGCCGGCCAAATCCGCACCGCCCGCGAGTCGAGCCCCCTGACTTCGGCGGCAACCTCCCCTGCGTTGCCGCCGGACGCCACGGCCGGGCAAGGGGAGGCGAAAACCCGCGCGTCCTTCCCCGCTTCGCACCGTCACCGGCCTTGATGGCAACGGATCGAGGAGGGCTCGCCGCTTGCGCCTGCGGACCGCTGTCCCCGGTTTTCATTCCATGAAAGCGCATTCGCAGCCCTCCACGCCACAATCTGCCGCACCGGAACCCCCGGCGCCCGGCCTCCCGGTGCCGCCGGGGGCGGCGGCCCGACCGCGCTGGCTTCGATTCAGCCGGGCGAGACCGTTCTCGATCTGGGCAGCGGCGGCGGGTTCAACTGTTGCCTCGCGGCGCAGCGCACCGGACCGGCCGGCCGCGTCATCGGCGTGGACGTGACGCCGGACAAGATCGCGAAGGCGCGCGCCAACGCAGCCAACGGCGGCTACACGAACGTCGAGTTCCGCCCCGGCGAAATCGAAAACCTGCCCGTGGCCGACGCAAGCGTGGACCTCATCCTCTCGAACTGCGTCATCAACCTCTCGCCGGACAAGCCGTGGGTGTACGCCGAGGTGTTCCGCGTGTTCAAGCCCGGCGGGCGATTGGCGGTGTCAGACATCGTGGCGCTGCGGCCCATCCCGCCGGAGTTGCAGGCCGACCTGACGGCCCACGTCGCAAGCAGGGCTGTCAGGCTGAGGGCTGCGGAAGCAGGGTGGTCATCCACTGGACGCCAAACCGGTCGGTGACCATGCCGAAGCAGGGCGACCAGAACGTCGGGCCGATCGGCATGTCAATGCGACCGCCTTCCGCCAGGGCTGCGAAGGCCCGGCGCGCCTCCGCTTCGGTTTCGTATTGGAGGGAGAGCGAGAAGCCGCCGAGGGCCTGGCCTGACAAGCAGCCGCCGTCCGACAGCATCACCCGCGCCTCGCCCACCAGGATGCTGGCGTGCATGATTTTGTTGCCGAACCCCGGCGGGAGCTGACCTTCGGGAATCGGCTCCGGGCTTTCGGAGAATCGCATCTTCATTTCCACTTTGGCGCCCAGAGCCCTCTCGTAAAACGCCAGGGCTTCCTCGGCCTGTCCGTTCAAGTGCAGGTAGGGTTCGATTTTCATCGGTGTGTGCTTTACCGCCGCTCAGGGATCGCCGCTCCGCTGCCCGCGCTGCCCGAAGGGAGTCCCCCAGTCTGTACAATCGTTTGCGCCTTCGGTGTGCATCCTCCGCCCGAGCCTCCTCCCGGCCAAGGGCAAAGTGACCGATGGCTCGAGCAGATCCTGCACAAAAAACCCCTGGCAGGGGCGCCAGGGGGTGGGGGTGCCGTCGGAGTGGATCCCGCTCTTGAGCACACCGCTCAGGCGATCGTGCGCGCGCGTTTGAGATCGAACCGGTCCAGGTTCATGACCTTGGCCCAGGCGGCGACGAAATCTTGGACGAATTTCTCGCCGCCGTCGGCGGCGCCATAGACTTCGGCCACGGCGCGCAGGCGCGCGTCGGCGCCGAAGATCAGGTCCACGCGGGTGGCCGTCCATTTGAGGTCGCCGCTCTTGCGGTCGCGACCTTCGAAGCGGGTGCCGCGCTCGTCCTCCCGCTTCCATTCGGTGCCCATGTCGAGCAGGTGGACGAAGAAGTCGTTGGTCAGCACGCCGGGGCGCGGGGTGAACACGCCGTCGTTGCTGCGGCCGTAGTTGGCGCCCAGCACGCGCAGGCCGCCGACCAGCACGGTCATCTCAGGCGCGGTGAGTGTGAGCAGTTGGGCCTTGTCCACCAGCAGGTACTCGGCAGGGATGCTGTACTGGCCCTTCACGTAGTTGCGGAAGCCGTCGGCCACCGGTTCGAGCACGGCGAAGGACTCGACGTCGGTCTGCTCCTGGGAGGCGTCGGTGCGGCCGGGATCGAAGGGTACCGTGACGTTGTAGCCGGCTCGCTTCGCAGCTTGTTCGACCGCGGCGCAACCGCCCAGCACGATCAGATCGGCCAGGGAAACCTTCTTGCCGCCGGGGGCTGAGCGGTTGAAGTCGGCCTGGAGGCGTTCGAGCACGTCAAGGACCCTGGCCAGTTGATCCGGCTGGTTGACCTCCCAGAACTTCTGCGGGGCCAGGCGCAGGCGCGCGCCGTTGGCGCCGCCGCGTTTGTCCGAGCCGCGGTAGGTCGAGGCCGCCGACCACGCGGTGTACACAAGCTCGGCGATCGAGAGGCCGGAGGCCAGGAGGCGGCCCTTGAGCGCGGCGATGTCCTGGGCATCAATCAGCGGATGGTCCACCGGCGGGATGGGGTCCTGCCAGAGGAATTCTTCCCTGGGCACTTCGGGCCCGAGGTAACGGGCGCGCGGGCCCATGTCGCGGTGGGTGAGTTTGAACCACGCCCTGGCGAAGGCGTCGGCGAACTGGTCGGGATGCTCCAGGAAGCGACGGGCGATTTTCTCGTAAACCGGATCGAAGCGCAGTGACAGGTCGGTGGTGAGCATCGTGGGCTTGTGCTTTTTGTTCGGGTCAAAGGCGTCCGGGATGATTTCCGGCGCGTCCTTGGCGACCCATTGCCAGGCGCCGGCCGGGCTTTTGGTCAGCTCCCACTCGTACTTGAAGAGGTTTTCGAGGTAGTAGTTGCTCCAGAGGGTGGGCGTTTGCGTCCAGATGACTTCCAGGCCGCTGGTGATGGTGTCGGGGCCTTTGCCGCAGCCAAAGGTGCTTTTCCAGCCCAGGCCTTGTTGTTCGATCGGGGCGGCTTCGGGCTCGGGGCCGACGTGGCTGGCGGGGCCGGCGCCGTGGGTTTTGCCGAAGGTGTGGCCGCCGGCGATCAGGGCGACGGTTTCCTCGTCGTTCATGGCCATGCGGCGGAAGGTTTCGCGAATGTCCCGCGCGGCGGCGATGGGGTCGGGATTGCGGTCGGGGCCTTCGGGGTTGACGTAGATGAGGCCCATTTGCACGGCAGCCAGGGGATTCTCGAGTTGGCGGTCGCCAGAATAGCGCTTGTCCTCGAGCCACTTGGCTTCCTTGCCCCAGTACACGTCCTGGTCCGGTTCCCAGGTGTCCTCGCGTCCGCCGGCGAAGCCCAGGGTCTTGAAGCTCATGGTTTCGAGGGCGACGTTGCCGGCCAGGATCATCAGGTCGGCCCAGGATATTTTGCGGCCGTATTTCTGCTTGAGGGGCCAGAGCAGCCGCCGCGCCTTGTCGAGGCTGACGTTGTCGGGCCAGGAGTTGAGCGGGGCGAAGCGTTGCTGACCGCGGCCGCCGCCGCCGCGGCCGTCACCGATGCGGTAGGTGCCGGCGCTGTGCCAGGCCATGCGGATGAACAGGCCGCCGTAGTGGCCCCAATCCGCGGGCCACCAGTCCTGCGAATCGGTCATCAGGGCCGCGAGGTCTCTTTTGAGCGCGGCGTAGTCGAGGGACTGGAATTCCCGGACGTAATCGAAGTCCGCCCCCATCGGGTTGGACCTGGACGAGTGCTGGTGGAGGATTTCCAGCGGCAGGGCGTGCGACCACCAGTCTCGGTTGGTGGTGCCGACACCGGCGGGGACGGCGCCGGCAACCCCGGCGCCCTGGTGAAACGGACATTGGGCTGCTGTGTTCATGCGGCAATGTGCAATCGGTTTTCGCGCGTTCAACCCCGGTTCCGCCGTCGGCGGCCGGGGCGACGGACGCCATTGAAGCACCACCTCCCTGCCGTTGAAATACTTCTTGCCTTGGGTCACGATAGGCAACGCCTATGGAACTGCACCAACTGCGCTACGTGGTGGCCGTGGCCCGTGCCGGCAACTTCTCCCGCGCGGCCGAGCAATGCCACGTGTCGCAACCGTCCCTGAGCCAGCAAATCCAGAAACTCGAAGCCGAGCTGGGCCAGCGGCTGTTCCACCGCCTGCGGCGCCAGGTGAAGCTGACGCCGCACGGCGAGGCGTTCCTGCGGCGGGCGGAACGAATTCTCGAGGAGGTCGAGGCAGCCCGGCGCGAGGCGGCCGACGCGCAGCAACTGTTGCGTGGCACGCTGACACTGGGGGTGTTGCCGACGATCGCCCCTTATCTGTTGCCGCCGGTGCTCACCCGTTTTCACGCGCAGCATCCCGGGGTCGAGATCGTGATCCAGGAAGACACGACGGCCCAGTTGCTCAAGCAGGTGCTGGCTGGCGACCTTGACCTGGCCCTGGCCAGCCTGCCGATCAGCGACGGCCGTTTCGAGGTCCGGGAACTGTTTGCCGAGGAACTGCTGGTGGCACTGCCGCCCCGCCATCCCCTGACGGCCAGACGCACGGTGCGCGTCAGCGACCTGGAACGGGAGCGCTTCATCGTGATGAAGGAAGGTCACTGCCTGGGCGACCAGGTGCTGAATTTCTGCGAGCAGCGCGAGGTGCGCCCCAACGTGAGCTTCCGCAGCGCCCAGTTGGAGACCATTCAGGCACTGATCTGTGCCGGCCTGGGGCTGTCGCTGGTTCCGGCGATGGCGGTGGGGCGGGGCAGCCGTCTTCAGCCGGTGTACCGTCCTCTCCAATCGCCGCGACCCGAACGCAAGATCGTGGTCACCTGGCCGAAGCACCGTCCCCCCGGCCGGGCTGCGGAAGCGCTCGTGAGCCTGATCCGGCACCACCGGCCAGGTCCGGCCGCACGGGAGCTGCCACGACCGGTCAAGTCCGGCAGCGCAGCCTGAACGTGCCTGCGGAGGCGACGGCGGCTCCTTGCCGGCAGGCTTGTCACGGGTCCGGCAGCAAATCCTGACCGCCGGGTGGGAACAAGTACATCGGCACGCCGACTGCAGGCTGTCCGGCTGCGGACCGGTCGGGCGGGGGACATTTTCCGGGCTTGAATCGGAGCCGCTTCTTTGTACAACCGTATCCCAAGCATACTTGACCATGTCCGAACCCAACGGCCAATTGGACGCACACGTCACCCTGGACGATAAAGCGATGACTGACCTGGGTGAACAAAACAAGCAACTGAAGGTGCTTGTCACCATGGTCGCCAAAGCCGGGCGGCGCAGCACCGCCTGTAAACCGGATACCCTGAAGCTGTTTCGGGAGGCCCTGCGCATGGCGGAGTCGTTCAACTGGGAACAGTTCGTGGATGGACTGAGGCGCCTGGTCAATCACCTCCACGAGGAGCGGCAGAGGGGTCTTCAGGAACGCCGGGAAAAGCTGTTGCAATCCGCCCGCGATGAGGGGGAGCCGTTTAGGGGAGACACCCGCACCGTGCGTGTGGGCATTTTTGATGTGACATTCGAGGGGGAATCCGTCGTGGTGGGTCTGGGCGGCGTGGAGATCGAGCGGACCAAGGAGGTGGACGGGAAGCGCCTTTTCCAGCGGTTGAGGACCCTGCGTAAATCACTGGAAGAAATCCCGTTCAACCGTGAAGACTTCTTCCGGCAGCTCAAGACCAGCTACGCGACGTGCCGTGGGCGCAAGCCTGCCAACGAGTTTGTTGCCATCTGCGATTTGCACTGCGAACTCGTTTTGGAACGTGCACGCAACACCCCGGCGTTTCGCAAGCGACCCGGGCCGAAGAACGTACCAGCTTACCCCCTGCACCAGTTCGTGTTCGATCTCGCCCGCTTCATCCAAAAGGGGGTTGCGGTCAGGGAGGAACGGCTTGTGACAAGAACACCTTCGATGCGGGAGAGTCGGAGGCCGGTGTCCATCCCGAATCTCGACCATCCACTCCAGAACGAAACGACCGCAACAATGCTGGCCATCCAGCGCAGCCCTTGATGCCCCCCGGCCGCATGAACGACGCGCGCCACATTCTCCGCCGGCTGGCTCAACACGGGGTGTTGGATGTTCCCGAGGTGGCTGCACGGCTCTCGACCGGTTTGGAGGCGTTCCTTACGCGCTGGGAGAGTGAAGTTGCACCGTTCCTCGCCGCCGGAGGGGCTGAATTGCGGTTCGTGGAAGGGCCCTATGGACGCGGCAAGACGCATTTTCTCCAGGTGCTGGAATGGCACGCTCTACGCGCCGGCTTTGTCACGGCCAGGGTCGGCATGGACAACAAGCCGTTTGCATCTCTCCAAGACACCTACCGGCAAATCGCACGGTCCATGACCACGGCCTCTCCCAACAGTAATGGTCGGACCGGCTTGGACACCCTGCTGGAGCGATTGAGCGGACAACAACTGGCCACCTTCATGCAGTCCTCCCGAACCAATCCCGGCTATCGCAATCTCATTGTCACCTTCGTGCGCCGCGTACAAGACGGTCAGGGCGACGAGGCCGTGACCTCCGATCTCCGGGCGCTGCTGATGCATGACACCAACCGGCGGGTGACTTTTGGTGAACTCTTCCGGCACGCCCCCGATCTACCGCGTCCGCTGGGTAAGCTGGGCAAACGCAACGCCGCCGTCTGGCTGCGCTCGCTGCTCGCGCTCCCGCATCAGCTTGGATTCAAGGGACTGGTGGTGCTGTTCGATGAAACCGGCGCGGATTTTCACCTGCGACCCGAATCGTTGCGCGCCCGACAGCAGCATATGGCGAATTTGCGCAACCTGGTGGATCATCTTGCCGTCGGCAACATCCCTGGTTGCTCGATTGTTTACGCGACCACCCGGGATTTCATCCTGATGGCGCACGCGGATTACCCGGCCATCTGGCAGCGAGTCGCCCGGTTGGAGGAGACCGCTCCCTCCACCGAGCCGCCGCGAAATCCCCGTGCCATCTGGTGCCGATTGGATGAACTGACCCAGCCGACACCGGCACAGCGCGAGTTCTTCATCAGCCTGGGCGAAAAACTGCTGGAACTTGGGCGGGAGGGCGGGGTTTCCGATCATCGTCTGGCCGGCGCAAAATTCCCCCTTTATCGCTTGAGTGACGAAATGAGTCGGAACATCACCCAGGGAGCGGTCCGCGAGTTCATTAAGCGGATGGCTGGCGCTATTCCCCTGCAAGACTGAAAGCTATGTCCAATCTCATTGACATCCCCCCTGAGGATCTGCGCGACACCTGGCGAACGCTGGCCGCCCATGGCACACCACCCGCGTCGGCGATTGCCGGCCGTGTCCTGCCTGCATGGTCAGTCGGCCTGGACGGCTGGCTCGACCGCATCGCCCGCGCCCAACTTGGAGACTTCTGCCGCCGCAATTCCCATTTCAAGCTGGTCGTGGCTACCTATGGCGGTGGTAAGACACACTTCCTGCTTGCGCTTGGCGCAAGGGCGGAGGCGGAAAACTGGGCGGTGTGCTACCTGCAATGCAAGGCCCACGTTAGCGTCGGTGACTGGTTCGGCCTCTATGAGCAGATCGCCAAGGCAGTGAAGCTTCCTGGCATCAATGGGGCAGGACTCCGCCCGGTGGTGCAGGCGGCACTGGAGACCATGCAATCACGCTCCCTGAAAGCGCCCGACCCGAATGCCGCGCTGAACGAAATGATTGCGGCAGTGCGCGACGAAAACTGGCCACACAGCTCTTTCGGACGTGTCATGGCCACCGCGCTCCAGCACCTGCGAGACCCCAACGCCAATCCCGAAGAGGGAGAAGCGGCCCAGGACTGGCTCCAGGGAAACATCGCCAAGGAAACCTTGAACGTGCTGCGCCGGCTTCGACTTCAGCCGTTGCGCACCAGCGACCGCGCCCGTCACGGTCAGGAGCTTTTCTATTCGGTCGCAAAGTTTCTGCCCAAGACAGGCGTTCACGGCCTCGTACTGCTGCTGGACGAGATGGAGGTGACATTCAACGCCCGCGGCAAGGCACTGGAAAAAATCCTCGTCTCGCTGCGGACCATGCTGGATGCGCCTGATCACCGTATGGAGCGGATTCCCCTGTTCGGCGTGTTTGCCGCCGTGCCCGATGTCTGGTCCGAGGTCATCACCAAACGTTACGAGGCGCTCAAGCAGCGGTTCCAAGTGTTCACACCTTTCCACCGCGGCAATGACGATGCCGCGCAAATTGACCTGGGCGAGTTGGGCAAACCGCGCGACATCCTGGTAGGCATGGGGGAGAAGCTGCTGGAACTCGGCATCCGCGTCCATGGCTGGGCATTCAACCTGACCCGCCAGCGCCAAAACCTCGAAAAGCTGGCCGGCGTCACCGCGGACCAGCTTCTCGAAGTGAACGCACGGCGTTTGTTCGTGAAGGCCTGGTGCAGTTTGCTCGATGAACAAGGCCGCGAAGGCGAACATGATTATACCGAGCAGTTCCTGACAAACCACGTCCGCGGCGTGAACGAAGCATTTCGCAGTGCCGAGGAGGCCGCCACCGACCGCGACATCGGCTGATGGAAATCCCCGCACGACATCCAAAGAAAGGCGATTGCATCATCCGCGAGTGTACCCACCCACTGGGCCGGGTAAGGGTGCTTGTGGACTACCCCAACCTCGGAATTTCCCGGCGTCCGGAGTTTCTGGATGAGCTGGTGGACCGCGCCACGGGCCAGCCCATCACTCTCCAAAGCCCGTCGGCTGCGCCCGCTCCACTCGTCGAGCGTCCGCACCTACCCGACTGGCAACGCGCCCGGCAATCGTTGCTCGCCCTCCGCCTCGGCCAATCCACGGCAGAAACCGTGCGCGACTTGAGCGTGGGCCTGTCGGAAGTGGATGCAGCCTGCCGGAAGGTTCTCGATCGCGCGGGCAGCGGGCAGCCTTCTTTTTTGCTCTTTGTCAGCCCCTACGGCATGGGCAAAAGCCACGTCTTGGCACGCCTGCGCGAACTCTCGCACGAGCGCAAGATGGCGACCGGAACCGTTGTCCTGGACGGGGTGGGCACCACCCTTTGCCGCCCCCTTGGCCTCATCAGCGCATTGTCCCATTCCATCGTGTATCCTGAGTCTTCAGCAGGCGAGGGACTGCCGCAGAGGCTTGCCGGTCTGGTGCGGACGGGGGCCGTGGAGAAATTGCGTGACGCACGTGCAGAAATGCTGCACCGCACTCTCATGAATCTGAGCAGCGAGCACGTGGATGACCCGGACCAGTGGGAGGCAGTGGAGGACTACTTGAGCCTCGAAGTCAGCGCACCACAAGCCGGCCGCGTCCTGGGCGTGCGCCTGCCACCGCTAAATACCCGTTCACTCTGCGACCGGCCAGGCCGCACGGTGGACCTCTTGCGGGAATGGGCACGAGCCTGCACTGTTACCGGCGCGCCCGGTGGTTTGACCATGTTGCTGGACGAGGCGGATGTGGACTACGGCAACCGCGGGCGAACGAGCAGCGAACTGCGGCAGCGCGCCGGCTTGCTGATGGCGTGGCGGCAAATGGCGGACGCCGGACCGCAGGGTGGCAACTACGCCCGGCTCGTTGTTGCACTCGCCATGACGCCGGAATCTGACCAGGACGGCGCGATTGAGGAGTTGAAGGCACACCTTGGCCCGCATCTGCACGTCGTCGTGCTGCGAGAATTGCGCGACGACGAGATGCGTGAACTGGGCAGCAAGGTCTGCAATCTCTACCGCGCGGCATACGAACTGAATGAATCAATAGCAGCCACGGATGACCCGATCACTGAATGTCTCGTCGCCCAGCAGCGCAGCACCGAGCAGCGTAACCCGCGCCGTTTCATCCGCCTGTTATTGGAGAAACTGGACGTTGCCCATGCCTGACGATGCCGTCGCAAGCAGCCGGCTGGACCGCCGCCTCCGCGACGGTCTCGGCGAGGTGGGGCGTGCGTTCTTCAACTTCCCCTCGCTTTCCGACGTCCAGCGGGCTTCCATTCAGCCCATTGCCGAGGGGAGCAACGTCCTTGTCTGTGCCGCCACCGCCACGGGCAAGACCGAGGCCGTGATCGCCCCGATGATTTGGCGCCTTCGCCAGCAGACCCCGGGAGGCGCGTCCGGTCCACGGCTGCTGGCCGTGGCCCCCACTCGTGCCCTCGTCGCCGACCTCACGGCGCGTTTGGAGGTTCCCCTGGCTCAGTTGGGCTGGCGCTGTGCCGCACAGACGAGCGATTTCGCCGGAGCCGCCGTGGAGCCGGAGGTGCTCCTCACCACGCCCGAATCGTTCGATTCCATGCTGGTGCGCCGCCTGCGCGTGACGAGCGGTGAACCTGTCGGCCATCTGCTGGCCAATGTGGTCGCGGTTTTTCTGGACGAGGCCCACTGCTTCGACAGCACGGCGCGTGGCGACCAGTTCATCTTCCTGCTGGAGCGCCTTCGCCTGCTGCGGAAAACCGCCAGGGCGAAGAGGTGGACCCACGATGCCGCGCTTCATGTCTGTGCAGCCAGTGCGACGGTGCATGAACCGCACGAACTTGCCCGACGGCTCTTGGGGCCTGATGCCCGTGCCATTGCTTGCCACGGCCAACGCCCCATCGAAGTGCTGACAACCAGTGGACAATGGCTGCGGCTGGAAACCGGCATGGCGGCGTCCGAGCTGGCGGCCAGGCTGCCCTTGGTGACGACGCCCGAGCGGCTGGGTGTGTGGCTGTGGGCCGCGCTGAAAGACGGAGGCTGCCGCAAGGCACTGGTCTTCGTGCCCTCGCGCGAATTGTGCGACAGGCTGGGTCTTCACCTGCGCCGTGACCTTCAGCCGCACCGCCACATCTGGGTCGAGGCCCACCACGGCAGCCTCAGCCGTACCCACCGCCAGCGTGCCGAGGAAGAATTCCGTGACCAGCGCGACGCCGTGCTCGTCGCCACCAACACTCTCGAGGTCGGCGTGGACATCGGGGACGTGGATGTCATCGCGCTCCTGGGCGCCCCGCCGGACACCGCCAGCCTGTTGCAGCGCATCGGCCGGGGCGGACGCCGCAGCGGCCTGACCCGTTTGTTGCCTCTCGCCCGAAATGCCGTGGACGCCGCTGCTTTGGCCAGCCAGCTCGTGAACGCCGCGGCAGGCACGCTGGAGCCCCGCCGTCGTTTCCGGCGCTGGGATGTTTTCCCGCAGCAGGTCATCAGCTACATCCGCCAGAACAGGGGCCGGGGCCGGAGCCCGGAATCACTGAAAACACTCGCGGTCGCTGCCTGGCCGGCCGCCGACACCGCACATCTGGCCGCGAACCTGATCGGTGCGTGGTGCAACGAGGGCTTGTTGGTCAAACAGCGCGGCCGGTTGCACCTCGCGGGGGCATGGGAGGCTTACTCGGCGGAGGCCAGACGCGACGACTTCCTCCATTCCAACCTTTCCTCTACTCCCCTGGGGCGGGCGGTCCGCAACGCAGCAACCGGCGAAGTGGTGGGCCACATTGATCACGCGCCCGAGGAGACCGACACGCTCACCCTGGCCGGCCGTCAGCACCGCATCGTGCGACAGGACGAGGGCATCGTCGTCACGCCGGTGCCCGACACCGATGCGGACGCTGAGGAGGACATCCCCCGGTACCGGGGACACCGCCGCCGCGTGGCGGAGCCCTTTGCCGCCCATGTCCGGCAGGGGTGTGGACTGGGCGAGCACGATGCTCCCCTGGTGCGGATCGGAGACCGTGTCGTGTGGTTTCATTTTGGCGGCGAGCTTTACGAGCAGTTGCTGCGTGGTCTGTACCCGCACCTGTTGGGCGGGCCAGCCATCGCGGGCATGGCCGTTCGAGCTGTCCCGACGTTCGATGCCGGCAGCCTGGCGACGGTGGACGAGGGGCGGGTGAACCGTTTGCTTGACGAGGGGGGATGCACGGTGCCGGGTGAAGCGGAACCGGGACGTTTTGCAGTTTACCTTCCGGCACAGGTGCTCAGCAACATGCTCGCGGAGCTTCAACTGGCGGCGCGTTTTTGTACCTGGGCGAAAACGCGGTCGGTCTTCCTGCTCCATCCTGTTCCGCTCGGTTCTCCGTTGCGGGCGCTCTTGCGGCCCGGCCACCCCGCATTTCCCGATGTCGGTCAAACCGCAGCGGCGACAGGGGTACTCCAAGGGCCGGTGAATGGCTGAGCTGCAAGCCGCGGCCCCCCTTTACGCCTCCACCAACCCGGCCCGGGCTGTCCCCGGCCTCCGCACCGCAGGGAGTGACCCGGAGATGGTCGAGACCGGCGGCGGGCGCTCCGGCCCGGGAGCGGAAGATGGACAGGCGGGTGTATCGGCTCTACGGGCTGACGGCGGAGGAAATTAAGCTGGTGGATAATGAACCGAAGACTTGGCGTTGACTCGCATCGCTCGCCGAGGTCATTGCACTCGCCCACGCAGCACTGGCAAGCAAAGCGAGTCGGTGCTAAAACCGCGCCATGAAAAGCCCGATGCTGCCCCAAGACCACCAGGCGGCAGTGCTGTGCGCGCTGGTACCGGTCCGCAGCGGCGACCCTGCGGGTCTGCCGGAATTGGTGGCGATGCTGCGGCTGCCCTCGAACGAGGTGCAGCGGCTGGCCGCCTCGGCCACCGGGAAGCTGGTGGAGTTTGGGGCGGAGGTGGAAGCGGCCGTGGCGGCGCTACTGCCACTGGCGCTCAAGGGCCGGCATCCGCGGACGCAGCAATACGCATCCGGGCGCGGCGGAAATGCGGCGCGGCGGCGAAAAGCTGCGTGAGCGATCTGCGCGATCTGGCGCGCAACCCCGGCCGGCGCGATTACGTGCGCGCAGCGGTCTATGAGGCGGTGGTCTCACTGGTCCGCGCCCGCCCGCCGGCAGGCCCCCCCTCGAAAAAGCCGAGAGCGTGTAAGCGAAAGGAGCACCTATGGAAATTCACTTCCTTGATGTTGGCTGTGGAAACATGACGTTGTGGTTGTTCCCCAATGGCACGACATGGGTATGCGACTGCAACATCACCGATGAAAACGAGGACGCGGCAATGCGATATCTGCGAAAAGTATTGTCCGGGCGGCAGAGGATTCACGCCTTTATCTGCTCGCATCGGGATGCCGACCACATGCGGGGAATCAAGCAGCTGCACAAAGCGTATCCGCTCGGCGGGATCTGGAACAATGGCGTCGAAGGCACGACCACCGACAGCCCCGAATATCGCGAATATATGGACCTCCGCCGCCAGCTTAAGCATGGCGAAATCACGGCTGGTTCTTTCAACACCATCGGCGAAGTTGTTGTTGCATGGCTACACTCGAAAGACAACAACTACTCGGATGCGAACGACCAAAGCATTGTCGTGAGGATTGATTTCAAGGGGAGTTCTGCGCTGCTTGCAGGTGACACCAGTTACGCGCCGTGGAAGAACAAGCTGGTTCGCAAACACGGGGCGAGCCTCAAGTCCAACATTCTACTGGCATCGCATCACGGCTCGATCAGTTTCTTCGGTGAGCCGCCTTATTACGAGGCGCACATGCAAACCATTCGCCCGGCCATGACCCTGCTTTCGGTTGGTCCCAATGTTCACGGGCTACCGGACAAGAAGGCCGTGGAGCTATACGAAAAACACAGCACTGGTTCGAACCAAGGGAACAAGGTCTTCACAACGGAAGAAAAGGGAAACATGAAACTTGTCTTGCAAGGCGGTGGTGGAGGGACGCTGAACGTCGGCCAATGAAACTTGTATGATCGCGCGCTTCGACCTTTACGATTTTGTGGCCAACCTGATACCGGGGCTGGTGTTCCTGTGGTGCGTGCAGGTGCTGGCCGCGTTGTTCAGCTGGACCTTGCCGTTGGATTTCACCGGCGGTCTGGCGGAAACCTCCATCCTCCTCGTGCTGGGCTACATCACGGGCCTGCTGCTTCAAGGCTTGAGCCAGGGCATTGTCGAGAAGCGCATACTGCTGCCCCTATGGCGCGGCTTCCCCTCCGAACGCTGGCTGCTGCCCGATGACGACCATTTTTCCGCCGCCTACAAGGCCCGCCTGCTGTCGCTGATTGCCGAGCGGTTCAAGGTCGCCACCGACCCGGACCTTCCGTCCGAATGCCCGCCCGACCGCGAGCGCAAGTTGCGGCTGAAGAAGAACCGCGAGTTGCTCAGCCTCATCTACCATCACATGGGCGTCAGCAGCCCGCGCCCGATCACCTTCAACGCCCGCTACGGCCTGTTCCGCGCCCTGCTGACGATGTTCGCGCTGCTGACCACACTCGCGCTGGGCGGTGTCGTCTGGGCGTTGTGCCGCCAGCCAGTTCAACTCGCGGCCTTCGCCATGTGGACCGGTCTTTTTGCCGGCGCAGCGCTCATTGCCGACCTCCGCTGCCGCAAGCGTAGTGAAGACTTCGCCCAATCCGTCTTCGACCTGTTCATGGCCGGTGCAGGCGGAAAACCGCCCTCGGAGAAACCTACATGACACAGCCACCCAAACGGCCCGGGAGCGGGAGAATGACCAGCGCGTCTTTCGCCTCTACGGCCTGACCCCGGACGAAATCAAGCTGGTGGAGGAGGGCGCGAAATGGTAATCACCGGCCGGGCATGAGCCGAAACAACCGACTGCAGTTTGACGAGATCGGCTATTGGTCTGAGATCAAGCTCGACATCGTGCGGGATTACGCGGCGGCGTATTCCCGCATTCTGGCCGCCCAAACGAATCCCCGCTTCGAGCACGTGTATGTGGACGCCTTTGCGGGCGCGGGCGTCCACGCTTCGCGGGACACCGGTCAGTTTGTTGCCGGCAGTCCGTTGAACGCCCTGCTGGTTCAGCCACCGTTCCGGGCTTACCACTTCAGTGACATTGACGGGCAGAAGGTGGCGCTGTTGCGCGAGGTTGCAGGCGGACGGGCGAACGTCTGGATCCACGAGGGCGATTGCAACGCGATCCTCCTCGATTCGGTTTTTCCGCAGATTCGGTGGGAACAATACCGGCGCGGGTTGTGTTTGCTTGACCCTTACGGTCAGCACCTCGACTGGCAGGTGATCAAGGCCGCGGGCCAGATGCGAACGATTGACCTTTTCCTCAACTTCCCGGTCGCGGATATGAACCGCAACGTCCTGTGGCGCAACCCGGAGGGTGTTGATCCAGCCGACTTGAAGCGGATGAACGCTTTCTGGGGCGATGAGTCGTGGCGGCAGATTGCCTACCGGCGCGAGCGGGGGCTTTTCGGGGACATGGAAGAAAAGGAGGACAACGACTCCGTTGCGCAAGGCTTCCGGCGGCGGTTGCTGAACGCAGCTGGGTTCAAGCGTGTGCCCCAGCCCATCCCCATGCGCAACCGCAAGGGGGCGGTCGTTTACCACCTGTTCTTCGCTTCGCAGAAGCCGGTGGCCGAGGAGATCGTTACGGACATCTTCAACAAGTATCGTGAACGCGGAGCAAGCTGATGGCCGACCGATCGCACATCGAATGGACGCAGGCAACGTGGAATCCGGTGACCGGCTGCTCGAAGGTCAGCGCCGGCTGCAAGAATTGCTACGCCGAGCGGCTGGCGGCCCGCCTGCAGGCGATGGGCAACGCGCGGTATCGCAACGGATTCAAGGTCACGCTGCATCCCGACCTGATCGCGCTGCCAAAGCGCTGGCGCGAGCCGCGGCTGATTTTCGTCAATTCAATGAGCGACTTGTTCCACGAGCAAGTGCCGGTGGAGTTCATCCAGCGCGTGTTCGCCACAATGGAGGCGTGTCCGCAGCACACGTTCCAAATTCTCACCAAGCGCAGCACGCGGTTGCGCAGACTCGCCGGTGAGCTTGAATGGCCGGGCAACGTCTGGATGGGGGTGAGCGTCGAGGACGCGCGCGTGGTGCATCGGGTGGCCGATGTTCGGGCTGTGCCGGCGGCGGTGAGATTCTTGTCCTGTGAGCCGCTGATTGGCCCGCTGGACGATCTGCCGCTGGAAGGCATTGACTGGGTGATTGTCGGCGGTGAATCAGGGCCGGGGGCACGCCCCATGAAGATCGAATGGGTGCGCTCGATCTTTCGGCAGTGCCGCAAGGCCGGCGTCCCGTTCTTCTTCAAGCAGTGGGGCGGTGTCCGCAAGGACCTGACCGGTCGCCTACTGGGCGGGCGCACCTACGACGAAATGCCGTGCCGGGCTGTCATCCCAACTCGACGGGAGCAATTTGAACTTGTGCCGGCATAATTTTCGGCGGGCGCGGGCGGTGCACGACGCGTTGGTAGCGGTAGTGGAGTGCATCCTGTCCACCCTGTGCGCCGATCCTGTGGCGGACACCACGGCCCGGCAGCGGGGGAGGGACGAGCGGGTGTAGCGGTTCAACGGGTTGACGCCGGAGGAGATCAGGATGGTGGAAAGGGACAGGTCCTGATTGTTTGGAGGTCAACATGATCGAGAACAACCCGTCCGATGTGGCGTCGGCCTTCGAGATGGTGCTGGAGGCGATCGAGGCCGAGATCGAGTGCATCAACGGCGTGGGAGCGAAGGCGTTTCAGGCACGCGACTACGACCAGGCGCGCGAAGCCCTCCAGTTTGCGGGGCAGGTGACGGCGTTTCGTGACAAAGTGGCCGCGCTGCGCAAGGAGTGGAGCGCCATGCAGGCGACGGCGGCGTCCCAGGAAGACGAGGAAACCCGCGCCCAGCGCCGAAATCTAGGCCGGCTGCGCAAGGGCCTGAGAACGCCCGAATCGGCCTATTACGTGCCGATCCTTCAGGCGCTGGCGGACCTGGGGGGGCAGCATGGGCGAGGTGTTGAGGCGGGTCGAACAGCTCTTGGAGGCCGACCTGAAGCCGGTGGATTACGAGCCGTAGGCCAGTGAGCCTGACATGCAGCTCTGGCGCAACTCTGCCCAGTGGGCGCGCAACAGCATGGTGCAGGAAGGGTTGCTCAAGGCCGATTCCCCGCGCGGCGTCTGGAACATTTCCGAGGCCGGCCGATGCCGGCTTGAAGGCTGGAAATCGGCCGGCGGCGGGCGTTGAGCCCTGCGGCTGGTTGGGGGTTCCTTCTTTTGCTTCTGCCCAAACAGCCCGGTTGCAACAGGACTGGCTGTCATCTCCCCAAGGTGGTTCGGCTTGTCCGCTGGAGGTGCCTCGTGCCGGGGGGGCCGGCATGTCCGTGCAGCCTCCCGGGTTATCGGGGCCGCGGCAGGTGGCAGAGACTTGCCGATCCTCCATGAGCCGGTGCGTTCTCGATCCCGATGCCTGCCCGCGGGCCGGCTTGTGGCGTGGCTGTGCGGGCGGCGGTGGCCGCTTTCGGCCTTCAGGCCCGGCCGGAAACACGGCCCGGCCTCGATCGCCCGACGCTGCTGCCGGGTGGTTTGTTCAGGAGGCGCGGGGCGGAGGGGAGGGGCTGGAGGTTGGGCACGGCGGGGCCGACCGGTTGGGGGAAGGGGATTTTCGAGCGGAGCAGCAGGGTGCCCAGGAGCAGGTCGGCCAGGGGCAGGACGACGTTGAAGTTTTTGTGCTGGTAGCGGTGGTGGAGCAGGTGATGGCCGTTGAGCCGGAAGAACAGGCCCGAGCGCTCGACGCGCCGCTGGCGGGGCAGGTGCATGCACCAGTGCAGGTATTCGTAGGCGGCGAAGTACAGGGCGCAGGCCAGGGCCCCGCCCACCGCCAGACCCCAGTGTCCGCTCGCCCACGCCAGACCCACAAAGGGCAGGCTGCACAGGAGCACGATCACCGGGCCGTTCCACCAGGCCATGGGGATGGTCGCCTTGTCTTTTTCCTCCTGGAGGTGGTAGGTGTGGTCGGCGCGGAAGACGCGGTGATGCACCAGGGCGTGGGCACGAAAGGGGTAGGTGAAACCCCGGATCGGGCGGTGCATGACAAAGCGGTGCAGCGCCCATTCGAAGAACGATCCGAAAACCACGCCCGCAAGGAAGCCCGCGGCCAGCCAGAATAGAAAATCCGTCATCGGGAGCGGCAATATTCCACCGCCGGGCGGTTTGGCCAGTGCGGGGGCGAAATTTTTTTGGGGGGGGTGCGGCGGGGATCGGACCCGCCGAGGGGCGGTGGATCAGTCTTCGCCCGCGCCATTGCCGCCGACGTCGCCGCCGAGCTGGTTGATCATCTGGATCAGGGGCAGGAACAGGGCGATGACGATGCTGCCGACGATGACGGCCAGGAAGACGATCATGATCGGCTCGAGCAGGGAGGTCATGGCGGAGACGGCGTTGTCCACCTCGTCCTCATAGGTGTCGGCGATCTTCATGAGCATTTCGGGCAGGGCGCCGGTTTGCTCGCCGACGTCCACCATGCTGATGACCATGGGGGGAAAGACGCGGGAGGCGTCGAGGGGGGCGGTGATGGTTTCGCCTTCCTTGACGCTCTCGTGGACCTTGCCGACGGCCTCGCCAACCACGACGTTGCCGGCGGTTTCCTTGATGATGGTCAGGGCCTGGAGGATGGGCACGCCGCTGGAAACCAGGGTGCCGAGGGTGCGGGTGAAGCGGGCGATGGCGACCTTCGAGATCACCGGCCCGAGCACGGGCATGACCAGCTTGAACTTGTCGAAAAGGTAGCGGCCTTTCTTCCACCGGGTGAAGAGTTTGATGAAGACGACCAGGCCGACGAGGACCCAGATGACCGGGCCGGGGAAGGCGGGCAGGCCCCAGGGGGCGGCATCCCCGATGAGGATGGTGCGGCTCTTGATGGTGTTGGCGAGGTTGATGACGAAGACGGTGAAGCCGGGCAGCTTGGCGCCCTCGAGCATGTCGGCGAAGATTTGCTCGAACTTGGGCACCACGAAGACCATGAGGACGCCGAGAATGACCACGGCCACGGTCATGACGGCAGCGGGGTAGAACATGGCGGCCTTGACCTTGCCCTTGATCTTCTCGGCCTTTTCCATGAACTCGGCCAGGCGGTTGAGGACGACCTCGAGCACGCCGCCCAGTTCGCCGGCTTTGACCATGTTGACGAAGAGGCGGTTGAAGACCTTGGGGTGCTGGGCCAGGGCCTCGGAGAAGGTGCTGCCGCCCTCGATGGCCACGGCGATGTCACCGAGGATGCGTTTGAGAGTGGGGTGGCGTTCCTGTTTTTCAAGCACGCGCATGCCGCGGAGCAGCGGCAGGCCGGCGTCCACCAGCGTGGCCAACTGGCGGGTGAAGGCGGTGAGGACCTTGGGCTTCACCTTGCCGCCGAGGCCGGGGATTTTGAGGTTGATCTCGAAGGACAGGGCGCCCTTTTTGCCCTTGGCGCCGGGGGCGGGGGCGGTTTTGCCGGGTCTGCCGGGTTTGGCCTTTTCGGGTTCGGGGATGACCTTGGTGGGGAAGTAGCCCATCTCCTTGACCCGGCCGATGGCCTCGTTGAGGTTGGCGCCTTCGATGGTTCCCTTGGTTTCCTTGCCGCGGGAATCCATGGCCACGTAGTTGAACTTGGGCATGTCGGACCTCCGGTGTTTCAGGTGTATTTGAGAACTTCTTCGACAGTGGTGTCGCCGTCAAAAATGCCCCGCAGGCCGTCTTCGCGCAAGGTGACCATGCCCAGCTCGACGGCCTTTTGGCGGATGACCACGGTGGGGGCGCGTTCGTTGATGAGCAGGCGGATCGGCTCGGTGATGGGCAGCAGTTCGAAGATGCCCTTGCGCCCGTGGTAGCCGGTGTCGTTGCAGTCCTTGCAGCCCCGGCCGTAGTAGAAGACCTTGTCGCCCAGATCGTGGGGGGAGAGGTTGAGCATGGCGAGCTGAGCCTCGGTGGGCTCGAAGGGGGTGCGGCATTTTTTGCAGATGGTGCGCACCAGGCGCTGGGCCAGCACGGCCAGGAGGGTGGAGGAGATCAGGAAAGGTTCGACCCCCATGTCAATGAGGCGGGTGACCGCCCCGGGGGCGTCGTTGGTGTGGAGGGTGCTGAGCACCAGGTGGCCGGTGAGGGAGGCCTGGATGGCCACCTGGGAGGTCTCCAGGTCGCGCATTTCCCCGAGCATGATGATGTCCGGGTCCTGGCGGAGGAAGGCGCGCAGGGCCTTGGCGAAGGTCATGCCCACCGCTTCGTTGACCGGGACCTGCATGATGCCCTCGATGTCGAACTCGACCGGGTCTTCCACGGTCAGGAGTTTCGAGTCAATGGTGTTCACCCGTCTCAGACAGGAGTAGAGGGTGGTCGTTTTGCCGCAGCCGGTGGGGCCGGTCACGACGAAGATGCCGTTGGGCTGCTGGATGATCTGCGAGACGCTGTCGTAGATGAACTTGGGGAAGCCGAGGTGTTCGAGTTCCAACTGGACGGCCGCGCGGTCCAGCACGCGCAAGACCACCGACTCGCCGAACTGGGTGGGCAGGCAGGAGACGCGCAGGTCCACCTGGCGTCCGGCCAGGGTCATGGCGATGCGGCCGTCCTGGGGGAGGCGGCGCTCGGCGATGTCGAGGTTGGCCATGACCTTGATGCGGGAGACGACCGGCAGGGCCAGGTGCTGGGGCGGCGGGGCCATTTCGTAGAGCGCGCCGTCCACGCGGTAGCGGATTTTGAACTCGTCCTCGAAGGGCTCGAAGTGGATGTCGCTGGCGCGGTCCTGGATGGCCTGCATCAGGACGAGGTTGACGAATTTGATGATGGGCGCCTCGCTGGCGAGGTTGGACAGGTCGAGGGTGCCGGCGGAGGCCTGGGCGACATCCCTGGCCAGTTCCTCATCGAAGCCCAGTTCCTTGAGCAGGTCGCCCATGCCGCCGGTTTCCTGGGGGTAGTGTTTTTCGATGAGTTTGCTGACCTGCTGGGGGTCGGCCACGACCAGTTGGACCTCCTTGCCCAGGGAGAAGCCCAGTTCGTCCACCACGCTGGCGTTGAGGGGGTCCACCAGGGCCACGCGGACGGTGTTGCCGAAGACGGCCACCGGCAGGCACTGGTAGAGGCGGGCGGCGTCGGCGGGCACGGCTTCGAGGACTTCGGGGGTGAATTCCACCTCCTCCAGCCGCACGACCTCGGTGCCCAGATACTCGGCGATGAGCTGAAGCTGGGTGTCCTTGTCGAGGATGCCGAAGTCGGCAAGGACGTCGCCGACGGGCCGGCCGGTGCGGGAAAGCTCGGCCTGGACCTCCTCCAGTTGCATGTCGTCGGCCAGGCCGCGGTCGCGGACGATGGCCAGGAGAGGATGGGTAGTGGTTTCCGGCATGGCTTACTTGCGTCCCTCGATTTCCTCGACAGTGCGGCCGGCCTCCAGTTCCTGGAGTTTGAGCAGAATGGTGGTGGGGTCCTGGGATTTGGTGATGACCTCTTCCTGGGAGATAATGCCCTGCTGGAACTTGTCGAGCAGGAAGCTGTCGAGGGTCACCATCCCGTACTTGGCACCGGTCTGGATGTCGGACTGGATGCGGAAGGTCTTGTTGTCGCGGATGAGCGCCGCAATGGACGGCGTGTTGATCATGATCTCGAACACGGCCACGCGTCCGGGCTTGTCGCAGCGGGGCAGCAGAAGCTGGGAGATGACCGCCTGGAGCACGGTGGAAAGCTGGATGCGGATTTGCTCCTGCTGGGTGACGGGGAAGGCGTTGACGATGCGGTCAATGGTCTTGGCCGCGCCGGTGGTGTGCAGGGTGCCGAAGACCAGGTGGCCGGTCTCGGCGGCGGTGATGGCCGCGTCAATGGTCTCGAGGTCGCGCATTTCGCCGACCAGGACGACGTCGGGGTCCTGGCGCAGGGCACGGCGCAAGGCCTCGGCGAAGTTGGGCACGTCCACGTTGACCTCGCGCTGGGTGATGATCGCCTTTTTGTGTTTGTGGTAGTACTCGATGGGGTCCTCGATGGTGATGATGTGGGCGTCGTCGCGCTCCTCGTTGATGATGTTGACCATCGAGGCGAGCGTGGTGGTCTTGCCCGAGCCGGTCGGGCCGGTCACCAGCACCAGGCCGCGGGGCTTGTAGAGCAGTTCCTTGGTCGAGGGGGGCAGGCCGATCTGCTCAAGGGTGAGCATCTTGCTGGGAATCTGCCGGGCCACGACGCCGAAGTGGCCCTTTTCCTTGAACACGCTCACGCGGAAGCGCGCCAGTTCGCCGAAGGCGAAGCCAAAGTCCACCGTGCCCCGCTCGCGCACCTGCTGGATGTTGTCCTCGGAGGTGATGGTGCGCATCAACTCCTCGGTGTCCTCGGGCTTGAGGGCGGGCCCTTCGACCTTGTGGAGGATGCCGTGCAGGCGGATGACGGGGGGGATGCCCACGCGGAGGTGCAGGTCGGAGGAGCCTTCCTGCACCACCAACTGCAGGAGATCGGACATGGAGTAAGCCATAGGAAATCAGGATTCGGCCGGGCGGGGCCGCGGGCCCGGGGTCGGAGGGAGCGGCGGAGGGCAGGCGGGCGGGTGGGGGGCAGGGGGGCGCATGGGGTTCAATCCACATCCATGGCGGTGGCGCGGATGACTTCCTCGGGGGTGGTCAGGCCGGCCAGGACCTTGCGGGTACCGTCTTCGCGCAGGGTGCGCATGCCCAGTTCGCGGGCGCGGGTGCGCAGCACGGTGGCGGGCACCTTTTCGTAGATCAGTTTGCGGACCTCGTCCGCGATGACGAAGACTTCGAAGATGCCCATGCGGCCGCGGTAGCCGGTCTTGTTGCATTCGGCGCAGCCGCGGCCCTTGCGGAAGGTGGCGCCGGCGGCCTGGGCGGCGTCAATGTTCAGGGCCTGCAGTTCGCTTTCCGGCGGCTGGTAGGGTTGGGCGCATTTCTTGCAGACCTTGCGCACCAGCCGCTGGGCCATCAGCGCCCGGGAGGAGGAGGCGACGAGGAAGGGTTTGACGCCGATGTCAATGAGGCGGGTCACCGCGCTGGGGGCGTCGTTGGTGTGGAGGGTGGAGAAGACCAGGTGGCCGGTGAGGGAGGCGTTGATGGCGATGGAGGCGGTCTCCAGGTCGCGGATTTCGCCCAGCATGATCACGTTGGGGGCCTGCCGGAGCATGGCCCGCAGCGCCGCGGCAAAGGTCAGCCCCACCGCCTCGTTGACCTGCACCTGGTTGATGCCGGACATGACGTACTCGACCGGGTCCTCGACGGTGATGATCTTGCGGTCGGGCCGGTTGATGTAGTTGAGCACGGCGTAGAGGGTGGTGGTCTTGCCCGAACCGGTCGGGCCGGTGACCAGCAGGATGCCGTCCGGCAGGCCGATGAGCCGCTCAAAGGTCTGCTGGTCGTCCGAGAAAAAGCCCAGTTCGCCCAGGCCCAGGCGCAGGCCCTCCTTGTCCAGGATGCGCATGACGATGCTTTCGCCGTGCGTGGTGGGCAGGCAGGAGACACGCAGGTCAATGGTCTTGTTGCCCACTGTCGCCTGGATGCGGCCGTCCTGGGGGATGCGCCGCTCGGCGATGGACATGTTGGACATGATCTTGAGGCGGCTGATGATCGAGGCCTGCAGGCGCTTGGGCGGGCTCTTCATCTCGTGGAGCATCCCGTCAATGCGGTACCGGACGCGGAACCGCTTGTCCAGGGGCTCGAGATGGATGTCCGAGGCCCGCATCTTGAAGGCCTCGACGATCATGGTGTTGACCAGTTTGATGATCGGGGCGTCCGCCTCGACGGTGGCGCCGTCGTCGCTCTGGACGCTGGCGATTTGTGCCACCTCGACCTCCCCCTCGGTGATGTCCTGGATCATCTTGGACACCGAGTCGTCCCGCACGCCGTACAGCTTGCCGATGGCGGCCTCGATGTCTTCCGACGTGGCGACCGCCGGGATGATCTCCATGTTGAGGGTGTGCTGGAGCCCGTCGAGGGTGTCCAGTTCCGAGGGGTCGGCCATCGCCACCACCAGGCCGTGTTCCTCCTTGCGGACCGGCACCACATTGAAGCGCTTGGCCACGTCCCGCCGCACCAGGGCCAGGACGTCGTCCGGGATGCGCAACTCGCCCAGCGGCAGGTACTCGGCGCCGAAGTGGGCGGCCTTGGCCTGGGCCACCACCGCCGGGGTGAGGATGCCCTTGGCGATGAGGGTGTCCACCACCCCCTCGCCGGTTTGGTCCGCCTCCTCGCGGATGGGAGCCAACTGCTCGTTGGTCACGTACCCCATCTCGAGAAGGCTCTCGAGCAGGAAATCGTCTCGGGCTGCCACGGCTTGTGAATGAAAGACCCTGCCTGCCTGCGCAGTGCCGGGTGCGCTTCACGGTAGGCAAACCACCATCAATGTCAACGCACCGCCGCGAGCGGTCGGCTTTGCCCGCTGCTGCCGGTGGCGGCCGCACCCGGCATCGAGGGTTCGCGGCCTGGCCGGGTACGCTCCGGCGCGCTTCCCCCGTCAAACAAGCAATGCCCGTGCCGGAAACCGCCCCCCCTGGTGGCGTGCGGTGCGGCCGCGTGCAGGCCCGGGGCCGGGCGACCCGCTTCGGCAGGCGGGCGGTCACGCGGCCTTTTCGAGCACCGCCACGTACGCGCCGTCGGTCTGGCTTTGGGGGGGAAACAACTCCCGGTCCCGGACCAGATGGAACTCGGGATGGCTGCCCAGGAACGTGTCCACCACTTCGCGGTTTTCCTCCGGCTCGAGGCTGCAGGTGCTGTACACCAGCCGGCCGCCGGCGCGCAGCACCGGGGCGGCTTGTTCCAGCAGGGCAAGCTGGTTCTGGCGCAGGCGGGCGATTTCCGAGGGGCGCAGGCGCCAGCGCAGGTCCAGCCGCCGGCGGATGACGCCGGTGTTCGAGCACGGGGCGTCCACCTGCACGCGGTCAAACTCCCGGAAGGGGGCGTCAGCCAAGGCGGCCACAGTCTGGCCCTCGGCGCAGAGCCGGCGGCAGTTTTCTTCCAGGCGCTGGCGGCGGGCGGGGGAAGGTTCAACGGCGACCAGGCGCAGATCGTTTTCCAGCATCTGGGCCAGGTAGGTGCATTTGCCGCCGGGAGCGGCGCACAGGTCGAGGATGCGATCGCCCGGCCGGGGATCGAGCAGGTGGGGGGCCAGCAGGGTGCTGGGGTCCTGCACGTAAAACCAGCCCGCCAGGAGGCTGCCCAGCCGGTGCAGGGGCGGGTGGGCGCGCAGTTCGAAGACCAGGTTTTCCGGGGTCCAGTCGTAGCGACGGAAGTCGTAGTCCACCCCCTCGTTCCGCCAGCGTTCCAGCAGCTTGTCGGGCTCGGCCACCAGGGTGTTGACGCGGGCGAAGGTGCGGGCGGGCTGGTTGTTCCCCTCCAGCAGGCGGCGGGTGTCGGCCTCGCCCCGGTGGGCGGTCCAGCGCTCGACCAGCCAGGCGGGATGGGACCAACCCCAGGCGGGGTGAGTCTGCTTGAGCGCTTCCAGCGCGGCGCGGGTGGCCTCCCGCTGCTGGGTGTAGGCGCGCAGCACCGCATTGACAAACCGGGCCGGACCGGGCGCAGCCAGGGCCACCGTCTCAAACACCGCGGCGTGGTCGGGCACGCGGTCCAACCAGAAC
The DNA here is from genome assembly GCA_037439785.1 of Verrucomicrobiales bacterium. Taxonomy (GTDB): domain Bacteria; phylum Verrucomicrobiota; class Verrucomicrobiia; order Limisphaerales; family J093; genus DSVZ01. Next base: position 49,307 of record JBBIVJ010000032.1, read on the forward strand.
AACTGGTACAAGCCCAGCCGCAGCAGCACCTGGATGTCCGGTCGCTGAGGGCGGCCGGCGGTTTTCTGTTCGATCAGCCAGTCCAGCGGCGCCTGCCAGCGCACCACGCCGCAGGCCAGCTCCTGGGCCAGGGCACGGTCGGCGGGCGACAGCCGGGCCTCCGCCAGCTCCGCATCCAGCAGCTCCTCGATGTAGCCCCGCCCGGCCGTGCGCGCCAGCAACGCGCGGTAGGCAATTTCTCTTGGTTTGCGCAACTGCACCTGGCCATAATGCCCGTCACGTTGTTGGAAGCGAGCCGTAACCGACATGATGAAGGAAGAGCTGGAGAGTCTGGTTGCCGCCGGCAAGATCGAACGCCGGCACGTGGCGCCCCTGCTGGCGCTGATTGAACAGGGCTACGGTCATCACCGCAGTTGGGGCCTGGGTCGCATCCGCCAGGTGGACCCGGTGTTCGGCCGGATGATCCTGGATTTCCCCGCCAGGCCCGGCCACTCGATGGACCTGGGCTTCGCCGCCGAGCAGCTCAAGCCCATCCCCCGCGACCACATCCTGGTCCGCAAAGCCGAGGCCCTGCCGGGTCTGCGCGCCCTGGCCGCCCTCAAGCACCTGGAGGTCATCAAACTGGTGCTCCAGAGCCACGGCGGACGCGCCACCGTCGAACAAATTCAGCAGGCCCTGGTGCCCGACGTGATCTCCTCCGACTGGCGCAAGTGGTGGGAGACCGCCCGCGCCGAGATGAAGCGGGACGGCCACTTCCTGGTGCCGCTCAAGAAGACCGAGCCCATCGTGTACCAGGCCGAGCAGACCTCCCTCCGCGACCGGCTGCTGCAGGATTTCCGCGACGCCCGCGGCCTCAAGGCCCGCCTGGCGGTGGCCAGCGAACTGCTCAAAAACCTGGGCGACCTCGAGGACGCCCCCGCCGTGGCGCGCGAGGCCATCGCCCTGCTCAACGCCGAGATCGCCTCCCATCAGCGCACCCAGCCGGCCCTGGCCCTGGAGGCCATTTTCACCCGCGAAGACCTGGCCCGCGCCGCCGGCCTGGAACCCCAGCCCGACGAGGTGAACGCCGCCGCCATCTGGCAGGAAACCCCCGACCCGGCCGGCGTGCTGGAGCGGGTGTCGGTCCCCCGCCAGAAACGCGCCCTCCAATCCCTGCGCGCCTCCCGCCCCGACACCTGGCACGCCCAGTTGCTGACGGCCCTCAACCACCTCAACGCCCGGCTCTGCGGCGAATGCGCCCACGCTCTCATCGAGGCCGGCCACCTCGACGTCCTCAAGCAGCACCTGGCCCGCCTCATCAGCCAGCATGCCGCCAGCAGCGAACTGCTCCTGTGGCTGGCCAAGGACCGCGGTTCCGACCAGTTTGCCGACATCCTCGGCGCCGAGGTCTTCCGCGCCATCCTCAGCGCCATCGAACAGGACCAGTTCCAGGAACGCAAAACCCGCCGCCTCCAGGACTACGTCCTGGCCGACCAGGACCTCATCATCGAACTGATCGAGTCCGCCGACATCGAGGTCATCAAGGACCTGACCCGCGCCCTCCAGCTCTCGCCCAGCTTCGATGACATGGACAAGCGCTCCCTGCTGGCGCGCATCGTCAAGCACTTCCCCGCCGTCCAGTCCCTCATTGCCGGCGACCAGGCGCGGCAGGAGCAACCCCTGATCGTCTCCTGGGAAAGCCTCGAACGCCGCCGCCTGGAGTACCACGAGCTGGTCGAACAAAAGATTCCCGCCAACTCCCGCGACATCGCCCTGGCCCGCAGCTACGGCGACCTGCGCGAAAACCACGAGTACAAGGCCGCCAAGGAACACCACCGCCTGCTCATGGAGCGCAAGGCCGAACTCGAATACCAACTGGGCCGCGCCCGCGGCACCGACTTCAGCGACGCCCGCGGCGACGTCGTCAGCATCGGCACCCGTCTCCAGATCACCGAACTGGGCCGCGACCACACCGAGGTCTTCACCATCCTCGGCGCCTGGGACCTGGACCCGGACCGGCACATCGTCAGCTACCTCAGCCCCCTGGCCCAGGCCCTGATGGGCAAGAAACCGGGCGAGCTGGCCGAGCTGGAATTGCAGGGCCACAGCGCCCGCTACCGGATTGACTGGGTCGAACCCTACTGCAAAACCGCGTCCCCCCCCTCCCCCCCCGCTGCTGCTGCCGCTGCCGGAGGACCCGCCAACCCCGCCGCGGCCGCACCGCCGGCGGCAGCGGAGGCCGCCGAGCCCGCCACGGCCCCGACCCTCTCCGCCCCCGCCGCAGCGGTCGAATCCCCGCTGACCGCAGCGGCCCCCGAACCCCCCACCGAAACTGCCGCCGGCAAAGCCGCTGTTACCGCGGCCGCCAGCACGGCCCCGCCATTGGAGTCCGAACCGGCTTCCGGCCGCAAGGTTTCCGGCCCCACGGC
>JBBIVJ010000033.1:0-51541 GCA_037439785.1 Verrucomicrobiales bacterium
GTTCAGGCGTGTGCCGGATCATATACAATTCAAATACAACCAAATAGTTATTTCCCATGTGCGTGGTCATTTGAGGATTCTACAGTCTCAAGTGCATGTCCAACTGTACACGAGAATACAATGTTAGGCCTACTTCGCGCCACGTGAATAAGAAGATTTCAAATGGTGTTGCAGCGTTGATCGTTGGCGGCCTTTTGGTCGCATTCGGATGCTGGGCTTATTTTGGTGACACTTCGTTGCGACAGGGAAGACGCATGGCACTCGCTCGCGAGCATCTGCCTGCGATTACGAACGCCGTATTGGTCCGTCCGGAGTTTCGCGATGTGAGAGTTGGTGTGGGGACTGGCGCGGGCGGTTGTTTTCTGGTCGTCGGCGTGGTCGAGACCGAAAAGAATCTTTCAGAGTTGCAGCGAGTCATTGCCGCGCAGCAGCCACCAGTGACCGTCGTGTATCAGCTCAAAGTTTTAGAGAGGTATTCTGATGCTAAACCGTAGGCCTAACCATGCGCTGCAGCGAACCCGGCGGGGGCGTCGCGGTTGCAGTCGTCGCCTCCCGTGCGCCGGGTCGCTGAGCTTTTGTCGTTAGGCCACACCGCGCGCTATGCCAAAATCGGGTATCAAGATTGTTGAGGAGACACCCGGAGATGGCCCGGAGTTAAAGAAAGGCGACCGTGTGCGTTTGCGTTATGACATCCAGTTGAATCGCGGAGACTTTCTTGCCGGAGACCGCGATGAGGTTTGGACTGTCGGAGACCGCGAGGCGGTTGCCGGTTTCAGATACGGGCTTGAGGGGATGCGCGCCGGTGGCACTCGCCGGTTTCGCGCTGGTCCTCACTTGTGCTATCGAGACGAGGAGCTTGCTGGCATCCCGAAGAACGCAGTGCTTATTTTTGACATCAAGTATGTGGAGATTGTAGCCTAACCATGCGCTGCAGCGAACCCGGCATGGCGCCGCGGTTTGCAATTCGCGCGTCCCGCGTGCCGGGTCGCTGAGCTTTTGTCGATAGACGACTACGGCACGGAGGCCGCCGCCATGTTCAAGCCGCCGTTCCCGTCCCCGTTCCTCTATTTCACCTTGGACACGCGGCTGTTGAGCAACGGTATTCACACCCTCAAGGCCGGGGCGACTTGGATGGTGGATCCGGCCAATCCAGACCCGGCGGCACTGATCAACATCGCCAGCCCGGTGATGGAGATTGAAGTGTTCAACGAGATTTCCTTCCCGAACTGGTCGTTCCATTTCGGGGAGCTTTACGACTCGCTGCTGATTAACGCCGTCTCGGCGCACCCGGACGTGGATTGGGAGGTGGCGATTTTCGACAGCCAGAACGAGTATGTCGGCAGCTTCTTCGGGCACACGACCGACGGGCAAATTCGTGCGGTATGGAACCTGATGGATCCGTTCGGAGTGCGCCGGGACGATCCGTGGTTCGATGCGGACATCTACACTTGGTGGGAAGGAGGCGAGGCAGCGGCCTCGGTGCCGGGTGCAGAGACGCAGGTGAAGATGGTCTATGGCTCGCGTGGCAAGGGAGAAGGCACGCTTGAATCTGGCGGAGGCGCCGCCGCGATGACCCCAAAGAAGTTCCTGAGTTCCGATCGCTGGACCGGGCCGGGCAACTGGGTAGTGGTCAACCAGCAGGCGTTCAATCACTTGATTGACCACGAATTGCTGGACGCGATGACCGACAACTTCGTGGGCGCGGCGGAGAGCCGCGGCTACGTGGTTCGTCCAGAGCATCCTCCAGGCGAGGCGTATCGGCTGCGCACCAGCCCCTTGAGCACAGCCACCAACGACTGGAACGCGCTCCGCTGGGCGTTGATTCATCCGATTTCGCGGAATTTCTTCTATTTCGGTCACGGGGGACGGGATCAAATCGGCTCGGGCACCAACGACCTGACGCGAATCACCACCGCGCAGCTTTACAACGCCCTGGCTACGGCCAATCCCCTGGACACCAACCGACACGCCTACCGGTTTGTATTTCTGGACGGGTGCGAGACGGCCAAAGGAGACCTGCCACTGGCGTTCGGAATTCCGAAGAAGACGATGACGTTTGCCGACTTTGCCGAAGATGGCCGGCGTCCCTGCGCATTCATGGGTTGGACGGCCACCAAGTGGATCGGGACTTTCGGTCGTGTCTGGTATGACCACATCAACTTCATCACGTGGTTTGAATACGAGTGGGTAGTTCAAGGCAAAGGACTCCGTGCCGCCGCTGAAGCCGCTGCGCGTTATCCAGGAACAAGCGGGATAAACCTTAGGAATCTTAAGATCTACGGTTACGATCAACTCGGCTACAGCCAGTTCAACAATGCCCCATGAGAGGAGGAGCTATGCCAGACAAGATTCATGTGACATTGCAGTATTCCAACGCCGTGCTGGTGGCGTTACTGCCGATTTTTTCGGAGTTTGCCAAGAAGCTGGATTTGCCCGTGCCGTTGCCCATCACCGCCGAGCAGGTGCAGCACTTTGCGACCGGCGGCCCGGTCATTCCGGGACACCCAATTGACGTGAAGGGTTACCTCGTCCTGACAAACGGCTGGCGATTCTGGTATTCATGGGGACATGTGAACTCCTTCGAGTCGCCGGATGACTATTTTGCGCTAGGCGACCTTGATCGTCTCCCCAGTTTTTTCGGGGAGTTAAACCTTAGCCGCAAAGAAGCGGTTTCACTTGCACGTGAAACCTTGAAGCGGACCGGATATTCCCAAAAACTGCCAAGGACTTCAAAACGTCCGTCACACATTGATGGCCCTTACAAAGTTCATGGCAAAACATTGCCTTATTATCGCGTGGAATGGCGCTGGAAGACCGGCAATTCACCCCATAGTGTGGACGTTCATGTTGACGCCAAACACCGCAAGATTACAAAGCTACAGATCGGCAGCACAAATCTCTGGGAACAGCCACCCGACATTGGCGTGAAAGTTGAACTGGAATCGGAATACCGGAAGCGTGTGATGGAGGGGCAACAGATGCATCGCAGGGATCCCCCACTCGAACGGTTGTCACCTCGGTGAACTGAAAACATGGTCCAACCAGATCACTGGAGCGAACAGCCGCCCCGCTTCTCCGCTCGAAGCCGGCTGGCAGTTCGGGAGTGCCTCGTGCGCTCCACCGTCACTGTCGGCGGCTGTCGCTCAGTTCTGACGTTGTATTTTGGGGATGTAGATAGCCAAAGTTGGACAGTCAACATCTACGAATTTGGTGAATGGAGCGATCCGAATTACGTAATCAAGAATGGGACAGGATTTTATTACCGAAATCCCACTGCGGAAGTCATAGAAGTTACTGTAAGAGGAACCGATCTCACCCAAGAAACAAAGACATTTGATTATGTAGGAGGCAAGCTGTATTTAGTTGGCTATGCCTACCTACAACCGCAGTCAGATATTAATGCTATCGAATGCGTACCTCGAAATTCATATCAACCGCCGTATATGAGTAGATCACTCGGATTCAACGCTGGCTATGGTGATATAATATATAGTTGGTATGAGCCCGCCGGCGCATGGCAGTATTCCATTAGAAAGGTTGAGTCTGAAAACTGCTCAGAGTGTGGGGGGCAGGGCCACCACAGCTCCATATTGGGAAGGGATAACTCCATGTTCTTGGGCTAACGGTTGTTACATGTCACCCCAACTTCATAGAGGGCGCGCTCTTTGGCTAAAACCCAGCACGAATAGAAGCTGGATTCATTATAGAGAGGAACTTCTACCATCCTGCCAATATTGATTTGATGAATAGAAATATGTGCAGTTCTAATTTCAGTGGGCTCCCTCGGTACTTTTGAGTGGTCTGCTGCGGCGAGGGCTCACCTAATCAGCGCGCCCTCCGGCGCGCTTTTCTGTTTGCATAAGTGCCGGCGGCATGAACCGGCGAAAGGCAGGCAGCGTCGGCGGGGGTGCCGACCCTCCCAAGCTCTTCGGGCAAAGACCCACGTCTGGGAGGGACCGCGTCCTCGCGGTCCCTGCAGGCACGGGCAGGTTGGCCGTTCTTCCCTTGCCCTGTCGGCGGGACGCCGACGGCTGCGCCCCGGGCGGCCGCACCCCCCCTCCGCCTCCGGCAACTGGCAGCCAACTCCGGCCTTCAACCCTTCGACTTTCGACCTTCGACCCTCTCTTGTGGTGGTACGGGCATCTCGCCTGTAACCCCCGCAGCCGAGGCGGCCGCACCGCGCTGAAACTCTGAAACTCCGAAACTCCGAACTCCGGCCCCGGTCCTGTAGAGCCGACTGTCAGTCGGCTGTATCGCGGGCTGTCAGCCCGCGGAGCGACCGGCTGCCCAGAACCGCCTGCCGACAGCCGGTCGGCGAAACGGCGGACGGGCCATTCAGCCCCCGCCGGCCGGCTGGAAGCCGGCGAAACGGCAGGTTGGAAACCGGCGCCACGTCGTCGGGCTGGTAGCCCGGCGGGACAGGCAGGTTGGCTGTTCCACCCCTGCGTCGCCGCGAGAGCGCGGCGGCTACAGGTCTCCGGCATCCAGCAACTCAATCCTCCTGCCTTCCTGAATTCCAAATGCACCCTTGGACCTTCGCCCCCCGGCCTCGGCGGTTGCCTTGGGCCGGACCCCGGTCGTATCCTCCGCCCGGCCGGGCGCACGGTCCGGCCCACGTCGCATGTCGGCACTGCCTTACTCGAACTGGCTCCGGCCACTCCCCAGGGTGGTGGCCGTCACCGGATTGGCGCTGCTTGGATTCTGGCTGGTTCACCATCCCGGCCGGGACCTGACGCCACGTCTGCCTGGCGCGGACCGCCCGACCGGTGTGGCAGCTCCTGCCGGCGGCAATCCCGTCCTCGCCGGCAAGGTCCTTCCCGGTCCCGGTCAACCGGCGGAAAACCTGCCCGGCACCTGGCCCGGCTTCCGTGGACCGGACCGCAACCACGGCCCGGCACCCGTCACCGTGCCGCCGGCCCGCGCTTGGGAGGGCGGCGCGCCGCGCCAGTTGTGGTCGGTGGAACTGGGCGAGGGCTACGCCGGCCCGGCGGTTTGGAATGGCCGCGTGTACCTCCTCGACTACAACCAGACCACCAAGGAAGACACTTTGCGCTGCCTGTCGCTGGCCGATGGCCGCGAAATCTGGCGCTTCGCCTACCCCATGCCCCTCAAGCGCAACCACGGCCTCTCCCGCACCGTGCCGGCGGTCGCCCAGGGCAAGGTCGTCTCCCTCGGCCCCAAATGCCACGTCGCCTGCGTGGACGCCCTCAGCGGCACCCTCTACTGGGGCCTGGACCTGGTGCACGACTTCGGTGCCACCGTGCCGCCGTGGTACGCGGGGCAGTGCCCGTTGATTGACGGCGACAAGGTCATCCTGGCGCCCGGCGGGCCGGACGCGCTGCTGTTGGCGGTGGACCTCGCCACCGGGCAGGTGCTCTGGAAAACCCCGAATCCCCACGGCTGGAAAATGACCCACGCCTCGATCACCGTCGGCGAACTGGCCGGCCGCCGCCAGTACGTGTACCCCGCCAGCCACGGCGTGGTGGGCGTGGACGCCGCCGATGGCCGCCTGCTCTGGGAAACTCCCGACTGGAAAATCAGCATCGCCACCATCCCCTCCCCGGTGCTCCTGGACGGCGACCGCGTGTTCCTGGCCGGCGGCTACGACGCCGGGGCGCTGATGCTGCGGATCGTCCGCGAAGGCGACCGCTTCGTGCCCGAGCCGCTTTACCGGCTCAAGGCTGCCACCTTCGGCGCGACCCAGCACACGCCGGTGTACTTCCAGGGCCACCTTTACGGCACCCGGCCCGACGGTCGCTTCACCTGCCTGGACCCGGCGGACGGGCGGGTGGTCTGGACCAGCGAGCCGGGGCTGAACTTCGGGCTGGGCGCGTTCCTTGTGGCCGAGGGCCTGGCCTACGTGCTCACCGACAACGGCCGGATGGTGCTCATGGAAGCTTCGCCCACGCAGTACACGCCCCTGGCCCGCGCGCGGATTCTCACGGGCCGCGAGGCGTGGGGGCCGATGGCGCTGGTCGGCGGCCGCCTTCTGGCTCGTGACCTCACCCGCCTGGTCTGCCTGGACGTGGCGGCACACTGAGTTGGCGTCGCGGCCTCCGGTTGCCGATCAACGCCTTTTCATCGCTGAGGCGGGCGCCGCCGTCCGGGTTCACTGCAACGGCCAGCCGCCGTGGTCGTTGATGAGCGAGTCAATGTGCGCCATCTCCACGCGGGTCTCGGCCAGCGCGGCCAGGGTCCGCTGGTAATGCTGGATATCGTCGTGGGTCAGCGTACGCCCCAGCCGGTCTTTGAGCCATTTCTGGGCCACCTGGTAACCGCCGATGTGGAACTGCCAGACGACCGGCGCCACGCCGTCGAAAAACTGCGCGCGGTTGATGTACACCCGACCTGCGGGGCCGGCTTCGTACCCCCTGGGCACGGGGGGTGGCGCTGGCGCTTCGGAGGATGCCGGCTTCTGACCCCGCCGGGGTGACGCCATCGCGGCCCGGGGCGGGACGTACACAACGTGCTCGACCACGTTCGGGCCGGGCACGTCAAAGGCGACGTCCTCCTCGCTGGCCAGCTTGAGGGTGTGCAATCCAACCAGCCGCGCGCCACGCGCACACAACTTCCGGAACAGGGCAGGCTGGCTGGTGACCGGTACCCGCGGGAAATCCAGCTTCAGGAACGCCGCGTAGCGCCCCCGGTAGCCGGGGGCGTGGAAGATCGCGTAGAGGTAATGGAACACATCTTCCGGCCCGAAGGTTTTCTTGAGATCGCCCCGCCCGTCGGGGACGAACTTCAGCTTCAAGCGGGACGCGAAAGCGGCGACAAACGCCGCGGCCAGGTTCGGCCGGCGTCCGTTCTCCACCGGCACCAGCTCGGCCTGCGCCGCCTCCTCGCCGTCGGGGTAGAGGTAAAGTGGAAAGACGGTATTGATGTCGTAGGCCGCGCAGGATTTGTGACCCGCGATGACCGTGGTGGCCAACACGCCGAACTCCTCCTTCGTCTGCCGCGTGGTGACCAGCCCGAGGTTCTCGCCGGCCAGAAGGTGCCGCATCAGCGCCGCAGCAGGGGTACCGATGAAGCCTTTGGCTGCCCCGCTGTACCAAGTGTGGCGAACGTCGAAAGGACGATACAGGATGGCCGAAAACGGTTTCGAGGCACTATGGGCGGTGACATCGGCCTTTGCGCGCGCTACCGACCAGTCACGGCTGTCCTTACCCAGGCCGTATTTCCATCGGATTTCACGTTCATCCAGTCGGCGAAAATCAGCGATCACCTGTTCAACCTCCTTGCGGGTGAAATGAATCGAAACATGATCGCGCTCGGTCTTGACGCCGTTGCCGGAGAGAACAAACGCCCTTCGTATGCTCCACGCCTCATTCCACTCCTGCTCGTGCTGGGCGTTGCGCGGGTGGAAGAAGAAGTCCGGTGGATCGGGCACGAAGACGGTCCACTCGGTGTTGGTGGCGTTGTGGTGGTTGAGCCAGTCGTACTTGTGTTTGCGCAGGCCCCAGAGGTCGGTGCGGTGCACGGTGGCCAGTGGCTTCCGACCCCGGCTGGCGGCGCGCGAGCCGGCCGGGCGGGCCGGCAGCTTGACCATCAGCACGATGGCCACGCCCACCGTGATGTCGAAGACGTTCTCGTCCTTGGAGCCGTCGGGGGCAGTTTCCTGCTTCTTGGCCGAGCCGTGCAGGTTGAGCACGTAAATCTCGTCGAAGCTCTCGATGAGGCTTTGCCGCATCCGGCGGTGGGTGAGGCCGTCGAGATAGACGTTGTTGGTGATGAAGCCGATGACGCCCTGACCCGTGCGTTCAATGCGCCACTGCGCCCAGCGGATGAATTTGATGAAGTCGTCGTCGAGGTTGAGCTTTTTTCCGTCAGCCCGCGCTTGTAGTCGGCCAGCAAGCCCAGGATGAAGTCGTTGCGGTTTTGACGGCCGAAGTTCGCGTACGGGGGATTGCCCAGGACCACGAGGACGGGGCGGTGCTTCTTGATGGCAGTGGCCTCGTTGGCCTCCCGGCTCAGGATGGCCAGCGGACCGAGCTGGGGGGCCACGTGCTCGATGTCTTCAAGGGTGTTGGTCAGGTAGATGTGCAGGCGTTCGCCGGGCTGAAAGGTGTAACTCCAGCGCGCCCGCGGCAATTCCCTCAGATGCCGCGCCTGGCCCAGCTCGAGGCCGAGCTTGAAGTGGGCCACAGCGTAGGGCGCCATCATCAACTCGAACCCGAACAGGCGGGGGAGCAGATGCTCATGCACGTACGCCGGCCAGAGCCCGGCCTGGTGCTTGCGCTCAAACCACTCCCGGATGTGCTCGATCACCTCGAAAAGGAACGTCCCTGTACCCGTGGCGGGGTCGAGGATCAAGACCCGGTGAGGAGGTTCACCCTCCCCCGGCGACCCGGCGTCCAGTGCGGCCGGCAGCCGTGATTTGTCCGCCAGCCCGTCCCTGAGCCCGAAGCGCTCGCGGAGCAGCCAGTCCACGCTTTCGACGATGTACGACACGACCGGCTCGGGCGTGTAATAAACCCCCCGCAGTTCGCGCAGTTTCGGGTCGTACGCCGCGAGGAAGGTTTCGTAGAAATGCACCACGGGATCGTGCCGGCGCCCCGTGCCGCGGCCCTTCCCAAAATCCACCAGGATGGCCGCCATGTCCGCCGCGGCGAGCAGGGTGACCAGATCGCGCACGTAGCCGGCAAATGGTTCGTCATCGAGTTTGGGCCCGGTGATCAGGTCGAAGAAATCACGCAGAAAGGGATTGGTGCGGGGGATCAGCTTGGCCGCCTCCGCCACGGTGAACCGCGCGCTGACGCCGGACATGACGCGGGCGGAAAACAGGCCGTAAGCCAGCGTCTGGGCGAACATGTCGGCAAACTCGCCTTCGCGGCCGGGATCGGCCAGTTCCGGCAGCAGCGTGCGGGCGAAGGTCTCGCGCCAGTCCCGCAGCAGTTCCGAGGCGTGCCCGGTCTGGAAGGCGACGGTGATGGCGTCCCGAATGAGGTGGGTGAGGCGGGCCAGACGCCGGGCCAGTTCGTCCGCGTCGGTCAAACAGAGCGGCTCCCGGCTCAGGAATGCCCCCAGCAGGTGCTGCGTCCGCGACAGCGCGGCCGGGTCGGGCACGAGGGAGCCATCGCCGCCCCGGCTGGCCAGCCGCACACGATCCCGTTCCTGCCCATCCACAAACCAGCGGAACTCGAGGTAGTCGGTGAGCAGGAGATTTGCGAGGGCAGGCAGGTATCGCTTCCGCAGTTGTTCCGACTTCGCGGCGTCATCCAGCGACTGGCCCACATCCTTGGCTTCCACGTGCCCCAGCACCAGGTCATCCTCGCGGCGGACCACGGCCAGATCGGGCGCCCCGCAGGCGATATGCGACGCGGCTCGTTGACCACGGTCACCGCCGGAGCCACGACTTCGAGGAGGCGTTTGAGCGCGGGCCGATGGGTGTGTTCCGTGGCGTCGCCGCGGCGAAGGTCGGCACCCACAGCGTCGAGATAGGCCAGCAGAGCGTTCATCGTCCCGGCGGTGTGCTGCATGGTCGAATCGGGTTGGTCCCCGTCGTCCTGTGAAACAGCGGCGGCGACGCTACCCCCACCTCGCGGGACCGACAAGCCCGGCGGGCTTGACTGCTTCCAGTCCCCCCCTCGGCCACGGGGCACGTTCGTCCGGCCCCGCCGGGACGTGCCCGTAGCGGGGCGGGGCAAAGGACCGTGGGGGGGACCCCGGCCTGGTGTTGCTGGACCGTTGTCCCGCACGGCTTTTCATGCCCCCGAGAGGCATGGCTTGCTCGCTTGCGCGCCGGGGTGATTGTTGCCTTGAATTCTGGTCGCCATGCCCGGCCTGATCTCCCAGCAGGTCCTCGAACAAATCCGCGCCGCCAGCGACATCGTGGACGTGATCAGCGCCTACGTACCGCTCAAGCGGGCCGGCGCCGGCTTCGTGGCCCTGTGCCCCTTCCACAAGGAGAAGACCCCCAGCTTCCACGTCAACCCCCAGCGCCAAATCTTCCACTGCTTCGGCTGCCACAAGGGGGGCGACGTCTTCACCTTCGTCCGCGAGATCGAGCATCTCTCCTTCCTCGAGGCGGTCCGTCGCCTGGCCGAGCGTGCCCGCATCCCGCTCGCCTTCGAACACACCCCCGGCCAGGAACGCCAGCGTTTCCTCAAGGAGACGCTGTTCCAAATCCACGAACAGATCACCCAGTGCTGGCAGGCCGCCCTGGTCAACGACGCCGCCGGCCAGATCGCACGGGACTACCTCGCCCAACGTGGCGTCTCGCCCGAGGCCGTGAAGCTCTTCCGCCTCGGCTATGCGCCGGACGCCTGGGACGACACGGTGAACTGGGCGCGCGCCAAAGGTTACGACCTCGCCGTGGTCGAGCAGGCCGGTCTCATCCTCCGCAAGGCCGACGAGCGCGGCGGCCCGCCCCGGTACTACGACCGGTTCCGCGGCCGGCTCATGTTCCCCATCTGTGACGAGCAGGGCCGGGTCATCGGCTTCAGCGGCCGCGTCCTGCGCGGCGACGAAAAGACCGCCAAGTACGTGAACTCACCCGAGACCCCGCTCTTCCACAAGGGCCGGGTCATCTACGGCCTGGACAAGTCCCGCCGCGCGCTGCTGGACACCGGCACCGCCGTCATCTGCGAGGGCCAACTGGACCTCATCGCCTGCTTCATGGCCGGCGTGGAAAACGTGGTCGCCCCCCAGGGCACCGCGCTGACCGCCGAGCATTGCCGCATCCTCAAGCGCTACGTGAACGAGGTGGTGCTCTGCTTCGACGCAGACCCTGCCGGCCAGAACGCCGCCCTGCGCGCGCTGGACGACCTGCTGGCCTCCGGCCTGGCCATCCGCGTGGCCGCCGTGCCCGCGCCGCATGACCCGGACAGCTTCATCCGCGAGCGCGGGGGCGCGGCCTTTCAGGAATTGATCCGGGGCGCCCACGGCTTCTTCGACCACCTGCTGGCCCATCTGTGCCGGCAACACGACCTGCACACCGACCGCGGCCGAGCCGAAGTGGTGCGCGCCCTGGGCGAGGCGGTGCACAAGACCGGCGATGCGGTGCTCACGGAAACCGTCGCCCGCAAGGCTGCCGGCCTGCTGGGCGTGAGCATCGAGGCGGTGCGCGCCGAGTTCCGCAAAGCCGGCCGCGCTACCACCCGCCCCGCGGACCGCCCTGCCCCCCCCACCCCGCCGGCCACCCCCGAGACGACGCGGCCCTCGGAAATCGAGTTCTGGCTGCTGCGCCTGGTGTTGACCGACGACGCTCTCACTTCCTGGGCCCTGGGACATCTGGACCTCGCCTGGGTGGAACATCCGGTCGTGCGACGCGTGCTCGCAGCCCGGTTCCGCGCCGCCGAACAGGGCGCCGAGCCCGACCTCCCCACCCTGCTCGAAACGTTGGCCGACCCGGCGGCCACGGCGCTGGTCACCGAAGCCACCGTGGAGGAGGTCGAGGTCGCCGAGACGTCGCGTGTGCTCATGGACGCCGTGCGCCGCGTGCGCGACCGCTGGCTGGACGGTCAAATCGCCGAACTGACCCGGCGCGTCGCCCACCCCGACACCCCGCAGGAGGCGCGCGTGGCAGCGTTGCGCCAACAGATGGAACTGCGCCGGCTCAAGGCCGGCCCCCTCCAGCCCCGCCCCCTGCCGTCGGTGTGAGGCACCGCCCTCCGGCGAATAGCGCCCAGCCCGTCCCGGCTGCCCGGCCCGGCGCCGTAGCGCAGGCTTCCCAGCCTGCCGTCTTGCCGGCTTCCAGCCAGCGGGCGCGCGGCTGAAAGGGTCGTCCCTCGTTTCGCCAACCGGCCGTCGGCAGGCGGGTCCCGGGCACTCGCTCGCTCCGCGGGCTGACAGCCCGCGATACGGCCAACTGCCAGTCGGCGCTACGGGACCGGGGCCGGAGTTTCGGAGTTTCGGAGTTTCAGTGGGTGCGGCCGTCCCGGCTGCAGGGCTTGCAGGCGGGGACGCCTGCACCACACCAGCAGGCCAGAAGCCTGCACCACACCAGCAGGCCGGAGGCCTGCACCACACCAGCAGGCCGGAGGCCTGCACCACACCAGCAGACCAGAGGCCTGCACCACACCAGCAGACCGGAGGCCTGCACCACGGGGAAGGTCGAAGGTCGAAAGCCGAAGGGTCGAAGGCCGGAAGCAGGATGCCAACGGCCAGAGGTTTGGGGACCGCGGCCGCCCCGGCCGTGGGACATCCACCGGGTGGATGACCACACGATGGCCTGCGAAGACCTCACGCTGCCCGACCTGGATGGGGACGGGGACCTGGACATCGCCGCCGCGGGCCGGGCCACGCGCAATGTGAAGATTTACTGGAACCAGCGGTTGAATCCGGATTGAGCCGGAGCGGCGCGGACCCTGGTTTAACGGGTCCAGACGGCGACGTGGGTGGCGGTGTTGGCCGGGAACTCAACCGTGACCGTGGCCTCGGCGGGGTTGGCGACGGCGTTGTTGATATCGAAATCGTAGCTGCGCGAGGCCCCGCTCTCCGGCGTCAGGACCAGCCGCAGTGGCACCACCTGCCCGAGGTCCCGGGCCCGGACCTTGACGGTCTGCGAGGCCGGCGACCCAAAGGGCAACGTGACCACCACAGGCCCTGAACCTTCCGGGATGGCATTACCGGCTACCTCGATGACGTCCAGCCGCGGCAGCGGGCTGGGTTGGACCACCATCAGCGACCCGATGGCAGCCACGTAAGCCGGTTGTAGATTCAGACTCAACTGGGTCCGGTCCAGGGTATCCACGCGGATTCGCCCGGCGGCGTCGTTGACGCCCTGCGAACCCCAAACCCGGACGAACCCGCTGCCGGAAACCACCGGCGCCACGAGTCGGACGGCTCCGCCACTGCCGCCGTTCCAAGCGCTACCGGAGTTGCGCCCACCGTCAGCGTCAATGGTCCCCGTCAGATGAATCCGGGTGCTCGAAGCGAGCAGCAGGGCGCCCCCGCCTCCACCGCCGCCGAATCCCGGGGTGCCCTCCCCACCGCCGCCGCCCGAGCCGCCCAGGATGGGTACGAGCAGGGCGCTGCCGTATGGCGTGCCATGCCGGGTGCTGTTGCCGAGACTGGGCACGTTGGCATACGCACCGTGCCCGGCGCCCTCGGCGGAAGTGTTGTTTTGGCCGGCGCGGCCCGCGCCCGGGCCTTGACCGTCTCCCGCTGGCGTTCCCGCCCCGCCGGGCATGCCGCCGGCGAATCCCCCCGGCCCGCCCAGCCCGCCCGACGCGGTCGAACCCACGCTGCCGGAAATATCCACAGTCCCGGCAAGGGTCACGTCGCCGGTGGCCAGCAGAGTGACGGGGGTGTTGAGGGCGTTGCGCTTGAAGCGCAACGTGCGGCCGCTGTTGACCGTGACGGTAGTGGCGTGAATCACCCCGTCGGGCGGCAGGTCTATGGTGACATCCCCGGTGTTGGCATTGATGGGACCGAAGGAGCCGTCGCTGCCAGAGTTGAAGGCCTGCGCCCAGAGGGCCGGCACCAAGGCGAGCCACAGGCCGAGTGCGATAGTGGTGTAGAGGTGTGTTTTCATAGGAGTTGGAGGTTGAGGTTTCAAGGAGTGCTGAATCGGACCTGGATCGGAGGCCGACCCAAAAGGGTGTTGAAAGGCTGCTCGCCCGCCGCGGGCACCGCAGGCCGGAACACTTGAACCGGTGGCCGGGCCAGCAGGGTGTTGAAGGGCTGCTCACCTGCCCCGGGCACCGCGGGGCGGACCACCTGAACCGGCGGGCGGGCCAACAGGGTGTTGAAAGGCTGCTCGCCCTCCCCGGGCACCGCGGGCCGGACCACCTGAACCGGCGGCCGGGCCAGCAGGGTGTTGAAGGGGAGTTCTCCTGCGCCGGGCACCGCTGACCGCAGGACCTGAACCGGCGGGCGGGCCACCAACCAGAACCGCGGCGTGGAGGCCGGGTCGAGGGGATCGCTGGCGCCGCTGATCTCGGCCTCGTCGTTCCAGCCGTCGCCGTCCGTGTCGGCGAGTTGCGGGTCGGTGCTGGCCGCCTGCTCGCCGAGGTGGGTCAGGCCGTCCCGGTCGGGGTCTTCCTGGCCATCCGGCAGGCCATTGGCGTCGCTGTCGAACCGGAGGGGGTCGGTCAACGCACGGAGCACCTCGAAGCTGTTGGTCAAGCCGTCCCCGTCCCGGTCTTCGTCACCGTCGCGCCGGCCGTTGCCGTAGGTGTCGGTGCGGGCGGGGTCGTAGCCGAGAGTGGGTTCCAGTTCATCGGGCAGGCCGTCCTGGTCGGCGTCGTCGAAGGCGTAGGCGCGGAATTGCACCTGCCGGGCGGCAGGCAGGCGGTTGCCGGCCAGGTCGGCCAGGGTGTCGGCCAGGCGGACCTGGTAGAGGCCCGGCGGAAGGGCACCGGCATGGACGAGATACACCGCCCGCTGCTCGGGCTGCGCTTGCAGGTTGACGGGCAGGGACAGGTCATCCCCGGAGCCGAGCCGGCCGTCGGGCCCTGCCGCAATCAACTGGACGGCGGCCGCCGTGACGGTGGCGGGATCGAGCGGCTCGCTGAAGAACAGCGCCACCTGCGAGAGCCGGCCCACCAAAGCTCCTTCGGCCGGCACACTGCGGACCAGCCGCGGCGGGGTGGCGTCGGGCACGATGGTCACCTCGATTTCCTCGGACCAGGCGGCATTGCCGCCAGTGTCCACCGCCCGGGCCTGCACGCGGAAGCGGTCGGCCCCCTCGGCCAGCAGCGGTACAAGGAACCGGAACTCGAACGGATAGTTGCCGTCGCTGAGGACGGGCTGGCCGTTGAGGTGGAAGGTCACGTGGCGGACCTGGACGTCATCGCTGACCTCGGCGGTGAGGGTCTTCAGTTCCCCTTCGCTGGCGCGGTTGTCGGGGAATTGGCCCACCAGGTGCACGGTGGGCGGCCGGCGGGCGCGGTCGTAGGCCAGGTAGTTGAGCACGTGCAGGCCGGCGGTGTGGCCGGCCACGTAGGCCAGGCCGTTGTTCAGGGCCAGGGCGCGGGCCACACCGGCGGTTTCAAACTCGGCCAGGAAGGCATCCGTCACCGCCGGATCGCGCACGTCGTAGAGGGAGACGTGGTGCGGGCCGTCGAAGGCCATGTTGGGGCTGACGGTGGCGATGCCCAGGCCGGCGCCGTTGAGGACGATCTGCTTCCAGCCGAACTGCGGCAGCGGCCGGTGGGTGATCAGCCGCGGGGCGGCGGGGTTGCGAACGTCGAGCGTGTTGTAGCCGCGGTTGTGGACGGCGTAGGCCGTGGCGCCGCCGACGAACAGGCGCTTCCGGCCGTGGGCGGTGTTGGCCGTGCCGGGGCTTTCGGCCTCGCCCAGCAGGATCAGGCCGCCGCTTTCCACGGCCAGCACGTGGAGCCGGCCTTCGGTCAGCGCGTAGAGGAGATCGCCGGCCAGCACCAGGTCCTGCACCGGGAGGCTGCCCAGGCGGAGGCGGTCCAGTTGCAGACCGGAAACCAGTTCAAAGGCGACCACCTCACCGGTGTCGGTGCCGGCCAGGCCCAGGTTGGCGGCCACGGCCACGCAGCGCACCGGCGGTCCCAAGCGCACCTGGTTCACCAGCGCCGGCCCGCCGGGCGCCAGCAGGTCCAGGACCGCCACTCCCGCGGAGCCGCAGGCCACGGCCGCGAAACGGTCCCCGCAGCCGACGGCCGTCGCAGGCGCCGGCGTGGGCAAGAGGCCGACCAGGGTCGGGTTCAAGCCCTCGAAGACGTTGACCACCGCCACACCCGCCGGCCCCAGGGCCACGACGGCCAGGTCACGGGCGATGCAGAGGTCCTGCGCTTCGCCGGGCAGGGGCAGCGTGCCCAGGATGCCGGTGGCCACGGCCAGGCCGCTGAGGGGGTCGGTGTTTTGGGCCACCTCCGCGCCGTCCAACTGGCCGTCGCCGTCGGTGTCGCCGTTGGCAGGGTCGGTGCCGATGACGGCCTCGGCGGCGTCGGGCAGATCGTCGGCATCGGCATCTTCGGCGGGGTCGAGAAAGACCAGGGAGAAGGGGGCAAATTCACCGGCGCGGCCGACTTCCGGCGTCACGCCTTCGGAACTGGCCAGGGCATTGAACTGGGGCACGTAGGCTTCCAGGCGGTAGGGGGTGCTGGCGGGCAGGCGCAGGGAAAGGTCACCCTGGGCGTTGAAGCGGCCGCGCTGTTCGAAATCGGGCAGGGTCAGCCAGTAGTAGGCATTGCGCAGGCCGCCCAGGGCCACCAGGCCCTGGACCACTTCGCCGTAGGCGGTCTGGGTCAGGTGCTGGAGGTCCTGAATGGGCTGGAGACCATCCACGGCGAACTGCATGTCGGCCACGAACTGGTCGGCGTCGCGCAGCGCCGCGTCCATGAGGGCGAGGATTTCGGGATCGGGATCGGCGGCGGGGGCGCGGCCCTGGAGCTGGCGCCGGGCGCCGGGCAGGGTGGTGGTGGCAATGAGGGCGTCAAGCGAGGCGCACAAGGCCGCCAAGGGGGCGGAGCGGATGGACTTTTCGAGATCACTCGCCTTTTGGATCAGGGTATCGGCCAGGTTCACCGCCGGCGTCAGGACGTCGCAGATGAATTTGATCACCCGGCCCAGACAGTCGCGGTTGTTGCAGAGCTTCTCGAAGAGGACCTTGATCAGGCCGCTGGCGCACTTGGCCACGTCCAGGGCTTTGGAGACGGGGTTCTGGGCGGTGAGGACCTCGTAGGCGTTGACGGCATTGTCCTTGGGGGCCTTGAGCAGTTCGAGGCCGGCCTTGAGTCCTTCCTTGTCCAGTTGGCCGGCGCGGTATTTGTCCCGGAGGGTGGTGAGGCTGTTGTAAACGGTTTTGACCTCGTTGATGCTCTCGACGGCGATCGAGATCAACTGGAGCACCCGGGCCATGTTCTTGACGCAGTCGAAGGCGGCCTTGCCCACGTCCCAGGCATCGCCCCAGCCGAAGCCAGGGCAGTCGGGCTCCTTGTTGGGCCGGACGTTCACCTGACTGCCCGGCTGGCTCCCGTGCCAGCCGGGTTGCCGGATGCCCACGCCGGGATCGGTCTCGATGAACGCGCCGTCGGCCGTGACGGTCATGGGGCCGGCAATTTCCCATTCGCCGGTGTCGTGGTTGAAGCTCCAGAGGGCGCTTTTGGCACCGGGCGGCAGTCGCTGGCCGGTGCGGGGGTCGGGCAGGTTGGGGAAACGGATGGGGACGGGGCGGTCAAAGTTCTGCGGGCCGTCGGTCTGCACGGTGATGACCAGCGGGAAGTTCAGGCCGGGCGGAAGGGGTTCGGGCAGGCGGTCGGGGGCGACCGGCGCGATGCCCACCCGGCCGCCGCGGTTGCCGGCCTCGTCGAGCAGGACGTTGGGCGGAAGCTGCAGCTCGACGCCCTCCAGCCCGGGATTTGCCGCCAGGACCTCCGGGGGGAAGGTGACGACGGTGGTTTGGGTGGGGCTGACGACCTGGAGGGTGTTGGCCCGGATGAGCGGGAGGTAAATCTCGCCGTTGCCGCCGGCGAGGTTGTCGGTCCGGCCGGCGCGGGCGAACCAGCGTTTGCCCACAAAGGGGTAGTAATCGCCGTTGGGCCAGCGGCTCTCCGGCGAGGTCCGGCCGTCCACATGCACGAAGAATTCACCGGCCGGGCAGGGTTCGAGCCGGAAACGACCCTCACTGTCCGTCACCGCCCGGAGCGTCTCTTCCGCGCCGTCCACTGTGACGGTGACGCCTGCGAGAGGGCGATTGGTAAACGTGCCGCCGGGGCCGGGCACCGGTTCGGAGGCGAACACCTGCCCCACCACGGCCGTGGCGGCCACGGGCGTGAGGCTGGCGGTTTCAAAGGGCACCACCAGCCGCCCCCCGGGCCGGCCGTCGCCGTCGCCATCCACCGGCTGGTCGGCCGCATCCCGCACGGCATCGCCTTCCAACACCACGGTCACCCGGGCGCTGCCGGGCAGGGGCTCGAGGTAGAACAGCGTCGCCGAGCGGCGGTCGGAGGCCAGCTCGATGCGGGTGAGCGGCCGCCGGCCCGCGGCCTCGGCCCAGAAGACGTTGCTGGAAAGTACCGTGCCCGCCGCCAGCGGCCGGCTGAACCGCACCACCGTCTCGCGGTTGACCGAGACGCCGCTCTCGCCCGGACCCGGCGAGGCCGTCACACGGGTGACGTTTTCCGGCACCGCCGGATCGGTCCCGCGGCGGTATTCCTCGAGGTTGCTCACCCCGTCGGCATCGAAATCCGCCGCCGCATCGGCGGCCTCCACGGGGTTCAGAAAGGCCGGCCGGCCCAGCTCGAACAGGTCATCCAGTCCGTCCCGGTCCACGTCCAGCGGAAAAGCCCGCGGCACCCGCTGCACGCGGTAAAAGGCGGTCCGATCCGGCGGGCGGGCATCCACCAGTACCTGCGGCCCCTCCTCCCCGAGCACCACCAACACCGGCAACCACGGCCCGGTGATCGCCTCAGCCCGGTGCAGCACGAAGTAATGCGCTGCCGAACCGGCCACCTCGATCCGCGGCCGCCCGCCCGCATCCAGGCCGACCTGTTGAATCCGGAATCCCGGCGTCTGGGCGGTGGCGGTCCCGAGCCCGACGACGGCCAACCCTCCAATCAACAGGGCGGCCCCACCCCACCCCAACCGTCCACCCCAGAGCAGGCACACAGAGCCGGCCACTCTTTTCCAGCGAGGGGAGCTGGAGGCTGTCTCGGTCATGATTGTGCATGTCTTCCATCAGTGTTGGGATAATGCAAGATAAAAATTAGCTTTTTCGGAAGATCTTCTGAACCGCCCTCCGTCAGGCCACCGGTGGCCGGGGCGAGGACTCTTCCCGGCGACGCCGCCACCGGCCGGTGTTTAGCCCGGAGCGGGCGCGAAAGCGGCGCCGCCGGCGCCACGGCCGCCACAGTGCCGCGAAGGGATCAGGAGGCGGACGCGGCAGCGACCGACCGGCTTGGGGGCTACCGGTCCCGGGCGGGAACGGTGGTCACAACCTCGGGCTCACCGGCGCCGATGGCCCGTTCGAGGCGGGCCAGCGCCACCACGTAGTCATGGCGTGCGCGCACATCGGTGGTGCGCGCCTCGGTCAGGGCGGTCTGGGCACTGAGCACGTCCAGTTGAGTGCCGGTGCCGGCGTCGGCCCGGGCACGGGCCAGCCGCAGGGCCTCTTCGGCCTGTTCCACGACCTTTTGTTGGGACTCGCGGACTTCCCAGGCCTCAACCAGGCTGGAGTAGGCGGCGCGCACTTCCAACTCAATCTGGCGGGCCAGATCGTCGGCCTCGATGCGGCTCTTTTCCAACCGGGCGCGCGCCTCGGTGACCTTCCCGCGGGTGAGCGCCCCGTCAAAGACATTCCACGTGGCCTGCACCCCAACTTCCCAGCCGTGGACGGTGGCGTCCAGTTCGCTGCTGAAGGTGGATTTGCGCGCGCCGTAGCCCACGTAACCCTGCAGGCGGGGGAGGTAGCCCGCCCGGGCGCTGCGGACGTCCTCGCCATGCAACTGTTCGGCCAGCCGCGCCGCGACCAGTTCCGGCCGGGCGGCCAGGGCCCGGGCGAGGGCCTCGGGCACGCTGAGCGTGAAGCGCGGCACCTCCAGGCTGCCGGCCAGCCGCAAGGGCAGGTCTTCCCAGACCTCCTGCGGGACGGTGTACCCCAGGAGGTGGACGAGGTGGTTTTTGGCCAGGCGGTGGGCGTTGCGGGCGCGGGAGAGGCGGGGTTGGGCGTTGGCCAGTTCGACCTCGGCCCGCAGCACGTTGAACCGCGGCACCGTCCCGGCGTTGAACCGGCGCTGGTTGTCCTCGAGCTCCTTTTCCAGCAAGGCGACCGCGGCGTCGGCCACCACGATTTCCCTCTCGGCCAGCAGGACGTCGGCGTACGCCACCCGCACGGCAGTGACCACCTCGGCGATTACGGTGCGATGGCGGGCCAGGGCCTGGTCGCGCACCAGCCGCGCGGCACGCCAGGAGGCGGCCAGGCGCCCGCCCTCGAAGAAGGTCTGCACCAGCCGCACCCCCGCCGTCCACCGCTGGTTGCCGGGGTCAATGACCGGCGCGCCGGCCGGGAAGAGCGGGTTGGGGGGCAGTTCCAGGCGCTCGACGGCACGGTCCTCGTTCAGGGCGTAGTCGCCGCTGGCCGTCACCTTGGGCAGGACCACCGCGCGGGTCTGGACGCTCAGGCCATGCGCGGCTTCCAAGTCCTGGCGGCTGGCGCGGAGCGTGGCGTTTTGCTGGAGGGCAATGTCCAGGCACTCGGCCAGCGTCAAGGGCCGGTCCGGCCAGGGCATCTCCGCCGCGGGGCTCGCTCCGGCACCGAGCGCGGCGAGGCATCCGAAAAGGAGGGGGGTAAGCTTCATGGCTGTGGAGGGGTTGGGGCTACCGGCTTGTGGCCGCCTCACGCCGGCGAGGCCGCCCCCGCGCCGGACTTCGCCGCCACCCGGCCTCCCGTGCCGTCTGGTCGGGCTGCGACCAGGTGGCGAGGGCGGCCAGGGAGAAGCGGGTGATGTGGTCGGTCAACGGCTCGACCGCAGCGGGACCCTGGGGCAGCTCCGGCAACAGGCGCGACACCACGGCCCGGCAATGGAAGTAAAAGAAGCACTGGCTGACCACGCTCAGGCCGCAAAAGCTCAGCGTCCGCTCATCCGGCGCCGGTCCCAGCAACGGCGCGATGACCGCGCGCAGTTGCTCGGAGAGCGGGCGCATGTGCTCGCGCACGATGACCTCGAGGCTGGGGGTGGGCTCGGTCAGCTCGCGGGCGATCAGTTTGCCCAGCCGGGCGTGGGGACCGGGCTCCAGCAACCGGCCCAGCAGACTGCGCACGAAAGCCCGGAGCCGCACTGGCGGCGGCGCGTCCGGCCCCACCCCCATGTCGTAGGGCAGGCGGCGGTTGGCTTCCTGGACCAAGTGCCGCAGCACCTCGACGTACAACTGCCCCTTGTCCCCGAAGTGGTAGTGCACGGCGGCGACGTTGGCACCGGCCCGCCGACAGATGGCCCGGATGGTGGTGTGGTGGTAGCCGGTCTCCGCGAACTCCGCCGCCGCGGCCTGGAGCAGCGCCGCGCGGGTATCGGCGGCGGCCGGGGCGGGGGCATCGGCGATGGAACGCATGTTTGAAGCGGATGTTTCAAACTATTGTTTGACACGTCAAGCCCCTTCGCGTGTACTGGGGCCGCGCCCCGGCGCGTGTACACACCATGCCGACGTCGCCCTTCGCCCCGCTCCCCCCTGCCCCGCCCCGCCGTCGGTGCTGGCCGCCGGGCCTGATGGCCGCGCTGGCGGCCCTGACCGCCTGCCACCAGTCGCCGCCGGCCGGCTACCCCGGCTATCTCGAGACCGAATGGGTGTACGTGGCGGCACCGGTGGCCGGCCGCCTCGCCCGCCTGGCGGTCCACCGCGGTCAGGAGGTGGCCGCCGGCGAGGCTTTGTTTGAACTGGAAAAGGCCACGGAGGAGACCGCCCTGGCCGAGGCCGCGCACCTGCTGGAGCGGGCCCGGGCGCGCCGGGACAACCTGGACAAGGGCCAACGGCCCTCGGAACTGGCCGAGCTCGAGGCGCGGGAGGCCCGGGCCCGCGCCGAGCTGGCACTTGCCGAGGCCGAGTGGCGGCGACGCGAGCCGTTGCGGCAACAAGGGGTGATCGCGGACGAGGAATGGGGCCTGGCGCGGGCGCGGCGCGAGGCGGCGGCGGCGGAGGTCGCGGCCTTGCAGGCCCGGCTGACCACGGCCCGTTTGGGGGCGCGCGAGGATGAAATCCGCGCCGCGGAGGCCGAGGTGGCGGCGGCACAGGCGGCCTGGGAGCGCGCGCGTTGGGCGGTGGAGCAGAAACGCCAGGCCGCCCCCGTGGCCGGGCGGGTCCAGGACACCGTGTACCGGGTGGGAGAATGGGTGCCGGCGGGGCGGCCGGTGGTGGTGCTGTTTCCCCCGGACCAGCTCAAGGCACGGTTTTTCGTGCCCGAGCCGGTGCTGGCCGCGGTGCGGGTGGGGCAGCAGGTAATGGTGCACGGGGACGGCTGGCCGGCGCCGGTGCCGGCGGTCATCCGCTTCAAGGCCGACCGGCCCGAGTACACCCCGCCGGTGATCTACAGCCGCGAGAACCGGGCGAAGCTGGTGTTCCTGGTCGAGGCGGTGCTGGCGCCGGAAGTGGCGCGCTCGCTGCCGGTGGGCCAGCCGGTGGAGGTGCGCCTGGAGCCATGAACGGCGAGCCGGTCATTGACGTGGCGGACATCACCAAGCGCTTCGGCGCCCGCACGGTGGTCCACCGCATTGCCCTGCAGGTGCGCCGGGGCGAAATCTTTGGCTTCCTCGGTCCCAACGGCAGCGGCAAGACCACCTTCCTGCGCATTCTCTGCGGGCTGCTGCGGCCCGACGCCGGCCGGGGCACGTGTCTGGGGCTGGACATCCGGACCCGGACGGCGGCAACTGGCGGGCGAGTTGTCCGGCGGCTGGAAGCAACGCCTGGCCCTGGCGGCCTGCCTCATTCACCGGCCGGAGCTGCTGCTGCTGGACGAGCCCACCGCGGGCGTGGACCCGAAGGCGCGCCGGGATTTCTGGGAGGAACTGCACCGGCTGGCGGCCGCGGGTCTGACCGTGCTCATCACCACGCACTACATGGACGAGGCAGAGCGCTGCCATCGCCTGGCCTACATCGCCTACGGTCATCTGCTGGCGCACGGCACGGTGCCGGAGGTGGTGGCGGCGGCGGGGTTGACCACCTGGGAGGTGAGCGGGCCGGAGCTGTGGTCGCTGGTCGAGACCTTGCGGGGCCGGCCGGGGATCGAGCAGGTGGTCCCCTTTGGCAACACCCTGCACGTGAGCGGGCGGGACGCGGCGGCGCTGGCCGGGACGGCGGCGGCGCTGGCGGGCGGGGGCCGACAGTGGCGGCCGGTGGCCACGGGGTTGGAGGACGTGTTCATCCGCCTGCTGGAGACGGCACGGACGTTGCCCGGCGCATGAGCCCCGCCCGATTCAATCCCCGCCGGTTCGGCGCGGTGGTCATCAAGGAATTCATCCAGATGCGCCGCGACCGGCTCACCTTTGGGATGATGGTGGGCATCCCGCTGCTGCAACTGGTGCTGTTCGGGTACGCCATCAATCTGAATCCGAAACACCTGCCCACCGCCGTGCTGGTGGCGGACCCCAGCCCGCCGGTGCGGGCCTTGGTGCAGGCGCTACAGAGCAGCGACTACTTCGCGGTGCGGCGGCGGGCGGGCTCCGAGGCGGAGCTGCGGGCGTGGCTGCAGCGGGGGGAGGTTCAGTTCGGCGTGAGCATTCCGGTGGATTTTACCCGGCGGCGGCTGCGGGGGGAACGGCCGGCGGTGCTGGTGGAGGCGGATGCCACCGATCCGGCAGCGACCGGTTACGCGGTGGCCGCGCTGGGCACGCTGGCGGCGCAGGCCCTCGAGCGCGACCTGGCCGGCCTGCCGGACCTGACCGGAGGGACAGCCGGACCGGTCGAGGTGCGGGTGCACCGGCTGTACAACCCGGACATCGTCACCCAGTACAACGTGGTGCCGGGGCTGCTGGGCGTGGTGCTCACCATGACCATGGTCATCATCACCGCGCTGGCCATCACGCGGGAGCGGGAGCGGGGCACGCTGGAGAATCTGCTGGCCATGCCGGTGCGTCCGCTGGAGGTGCTGCTGGGCAAGCTGACACCCTACATCCTGGTGGGGTACATCCAGGCGGGGCTGATTCTGTTGGCGGCGCGGTTCCTGTTTGCGGTGCCGATGCAGGGGAGCGTGCCGCTGCTGTTGGCGGTGATGTTGGGCTTCATCCTGGCCAACCTGGCGATGGGCATCACGTTCTCGACCCTGGCCCGCAACCAGCTCCAGGCGGTGCAGATGGCCTTCTTCTACTTCCTGCCCAACATCCTGCTCAGCGGTTTCATGTTCCCCTTCCGCGGCATGCCCCCCTGGGCCCAGGCGCTGGGGGAGGTGCTGCCACTGACGCATTTCCTCCGGGTCGTGCGCGGCGTGTTGCTCAAGGGCAACGGCCTGTCCGAAATCGCCCCCGAACTCTGGCCCATCGGCCTGTTCGCCGCGGTGATGCTCACCGTGGCCGTCAAACGCTACCGCCGCACGCTGGACTGACGCCGTTTCCCGCCCATGAAACCCTTCCCGCCTCTTCTGGCCGCCGCCGGCCTCCTGCTGGCCGCGGCCCTGACGGGCTGCCGTCGCCCGCCCCCCCCACCGCCCCCGCCGGTGGTGCGGGTGGAAGCCGCGAGGCCGTGGTCCATCAGCACGACGGAGGCCGCGCAAACCTACCTCGGCGTGGTCCGCGCCGAGAACGAGACCGACCTGGGCTTCAAGGTCGGCGGCATCCTCGAGCGCATCGGGCCCCAGCCGGGTCGCCAGTGGGGTGAAGGGGACCGGTTCGACCGCGACCAGGTCCTGGCCCAACTGGTGCAGGTGGATTTCCTGGCGGAACGCGACTCGGCTGCGGCGCGTCGCGATCTGGCGGAAAGCCGCCTGGCCCGCGCCGAACAACTGCGTCGTGACGGGGCCATCTCGCCCCAGGAATACGACACCCTCAAGGCCGCGCGGGACGAGGCAGTGGCCGCCTTCGAGCGTGCGCGCCAAGCGTGGTGGGACTCGACCCTGCGCGCCCCTTTCGCCGGCCACGTGCTGGCGCGGCGGGTCAATGCTGGCGAGACGGTCCTGCCCGGCCGACCGGTGCTGCGGATCGCCGACCTGAGCGTGATGTCCGTGGAGGTGGGCGTGCCGGACCGGCGGGTGGGGCACCTCCGCCGGGGCCAGCGGCTGCCGCTGACCGTGCACACCCTCGAAGACCGCACCTTCACCGGTGAGGTGGCGGAGGTGGGCGTGGCGGCCAAGGAAGGCTCCCGTCTATTCAAGGTGGTGCTCAAGGTGCCCAATCCCGACCTCCGCCTCCGCTCGGGCATGACCGCCGCCGTCGCGCTGGACCCGCCGCCCGAGACCCGCGGCGAGGCGGTGTTGGTACGCCTCTCGGCCCTGGTGGGGCGGAGCACCGGCACGGCGGCTGCCGAAGGCGACGCGGACGCGCCCGCGCTGGCAGTGTTTGTGGTGGATGACCAGGGCTTCGCCCGCGAGCGGCCGGTGCGCACCGACGAGATCATCCGCAGCTCGGTGGTCATCACCGAGGGCCTGCGACCCGGCGAACGCGTGGTGGTGGTGGGCGCCGCCCAACTTCAGGACGGCGTCCGCGTGGACGCGCGGCCGCTGCACGACCCCGCTCCCGGCCCATGAGCTCCCCCACCCCCGATCCCGGCTCCGCGCGCGGCGGCCTGGCCCGTTACTGTGTCGAGCATCGCTCGGTGGCCTGGCTGGTGCTGGGGATGGTGCTGATCTGGGGCACCTGGGCCTACACCCGACTGCCCCAACAGGAAGACCCCGAAATCCCCCGGCGGCGCGCCGTGCTGGTCACCCCCTTCCCCGGTGCCGGGGCCACGAAGGTGGAAGCCCTGGTCACCCGGAAGCTCGAGGAAAAGCTCAACGAGCTGGAGTGCCTCGAAGAGATCAAGTCCCAGTCCCGTCTGGGCGTCTCGATCCTGCACCTGACCCAGCGCCCCGCCCGCCGGGCGGTGGTCGAGCAGGAGTGGGACCGCATCCGGGCCAGGGTGGCGGAGGTGCGCCTGCCGGACGGCTGCGGCGCCCCCCGGCTGGACACGGATTTTGGCAACACCGTGACCCTGCTCTTCGCCCTGGCCAGCCCGCCGGCCGGCGCAGGGGAGGTGACCGCGCGCGCGGCCCTGATCGGGCAACGGCTCCAACGGTTGCGGGCGGGCGAGCCGGCCGTGGGGCGGGCAGCGGTGTTCGCTTTTTTTCCACCGGACATCGAGGCCGAATTCCAGACCCGGCTCCAGGGCCGTTTTGTCGAGGCCCTGCTGGCGGCGGGCGTGGCCACGGCCCCGCCGCAGTTCGAGCGCGGGACATCCTTCCTGGTGGCCGACTTTGCCACGGCCACGAACCGGGCGGGAATCGAGGCGTTCCTGGAGCGGTTCCAGCGCGAGGTGGCGGGCAGCGACGGGGCCTTGCATCCGGACTTCCTGGGTGCGGGAGTGGTGATGGGAGAAAGCAGCGTGGCCGCGCTGCGGGAGGAGGTGCGCCGGATCACCCCGCCGCGGTACGGCTACCGGGAACTGGAGCGGGCGGCCGAGGCGTTGCGCGATGAATTGAAGCGGGTGGCCAGCGTGGGGCGGGTGCGGCTGGTGGGCAACGTGCCGGAGGTCGTTTACCTGCTTTACTCGCTGCTCAACGTCGAGGGGTACCGGCTGGACCCGGCCCTGGTCATCCAGGCCATTGCCACCCGCAACGCCATCATTCCCGGGGGCGTGCTGCGGACCGAAGGCCAGAGCTTCCCGGTGCAGCTCACCGGAGAATTCGGCACTGTGGACCCGCTCGAGGGCCGGCGCCGTTTCGCGGAAGACCTCCGTCAGACCGTGATCGGTGCGGCCAGCCCGCGTGGCCTCGAGGCCTGGAGTCGCGCCACCGCCGGCCAGGGACTGCCGGTGTACCTGCGCGACCTGTTCGAGGTGCGACCGGGCTACGAGAACCCGATCAGCTTTCAGGTGGACGTGCTGCACCGGACCGGGCCGGACGCGCCCCTGGAGCCGCACCGGGCGGTGCTCCTGGCGGTGGAAATGAAGAGCGGACACATCATCGGCCGCTTCGACCGGGAGGTACAGGCGGTGGTGGAGGCCTTTGAGGGAGCGGGGCCGCCACGCCTGCCGGAAGGGGTCGAGGTGCTCCGGTTGTCCGACCAACCGGCCGCCGTGGCCCACCGCATCGGCCTGTTCACCCGCTGTTTCTTCGAGGCGGTGGGGGTGGTGGTACTGGTGGCGCTCTGGCTCATGGACGGCCGCTCCGCGCTGGTGGTGGCCGCCGCCATCCCGTTGACGCTGGCGCTGACCCTGATCGGGATGCACCTGGTGGGCGTGCCGCTGCACCAGATTTCCATCGCCTCGCTCATCCTGGCCCTGGGCATGTTGGTGGATGATCCGGTGGTGGCCTCGGATGGCATCAACCGCGAACTGGCCCACGGCCAGCCCCGGGGGGTGGCGGCCTGGCTGGGGCCGTTCAAGCTGCGGCGCGCGATCCTGTTTGCCACGCTCATCAACATCGCCGCCTTCCTGCCCCTGGCGGGGCTGCCGGGGGACAAGGGGGCGTTCATCTGGGCCCTGCCGGCGGTGGTCACGCTGGCCCTGGCGGCCTCGCGCCTGGTGTCGGTGACCTTTGTGCCGTTGCTCGGCTACTACCTGCTGCGCGGCCAGGCCGGCTGGGACAGCGGCCCCACCCTCCGCACTTTCCCGCTGTTTCGGATGGTGGACCGGGCGCTGGCAACGTCGCTGCCCTGGTACCGCCGCGCGCTGGAGCGGGCGCTGGAGCGGCCGGGCCGGGTGCTGGTGGGGGCGTATGGCCTGCTGGTCCTGAGCTTCGGGCTGGTGCCGTGGCTGGGGCAGCAGTTCTTCCCCCCTGCGGAGCGGAATCAGTTGGTGGTGGACATCGAGCTGCCGGGTTCGGCCTCGATCGTACAAACGCGCGAGGTCTGCCGCGAGGTGATGACGGTGCTGGCCGGGCAACCGGAAATCCGCAGCGCGGCGGTCTTCTCCGGCGGCACGGCGCCGCAGGTGTACTACAACCTCTCCCCCCGCGAGCCGGCGCCGTTTCTGGGCCAGGTCCTGATCAACACCTGGCGGGCCGACCAGGTGCCCGTCCTGCTGCCGCGGCTGCGCGAACAACTGGACCGGTCCGTGGCCGGCGCCCGCTGCGTGGTGCGGCAACTGGAACAAGGCCCGCCGGTCGAGGCCCCCCTCCAGGTCCGCCTCACCGGCCCGGACCTGGACACTCTGCGGAGACTGGCCGACGCGGTGGCGTCGTCCCTGCGTGCCGCCGGCGCCTACCAGGTGCACGACGACCTGGGCCGGCGGGTGCCCACCCTGCAGATTGACACGGACCAGGAGCGGGCCAATTCGCTGGGCATCAGCAACGCCCGCATCGGCGAACTGGCCCAGTCCGCCTTCCTCGGCCTGTCGGTCACCGAATTGCGGGACGGCGATCACCTCATCCCCGTGGTCATCCGCCTGCGCGCCGAAGACCGCAACGAGGCGGACAAAATCCACACCCTCTACGTCCGCTCGGGACAGGATGAACTGGTCTCGCTGGACAGCATCGCCCGGCTGCGCCTGACCCCCGAGTACGCGACCGTGGCCCACTTCAATCAACTGCGCGCCGTGACGGTCAAGGCCTACGCCCCCGCGGGCGAGCTGGCCTCGCGGGTGTTGCAGCGGGCGCGGGCCGGCCTGCGCGCCCTGGCCCTGCCGGCCGGCTACCGCCTGGAACTGGCCGGCGAGGACAAGGAACTGCGGCAAAGCCGCGCCGAGATGGGCGGGGTGATGGCGGTGTCCCTGGCGCTGATCACGCTGGCGTTGGTGGCGCAATTCCACGCCGTGACCAAGGCGGCGGTGGTGCTGCTGACCGTGCCGCTGGGGCTGATCGGGGCCTTCGCGGGCTTGACACTGCTGCAGGCGCCGTTGGGATTCATGGCCCTGCTGGGCATCGTGAGCCTGGCCGGTGTCATGGTCAGCCACATCATCGTCCTGAACGACTTCATCGAGGAGGCCCTCGCCCAGGGGATGGAGCTGAAGGCCGCCCTGGTCCGCGCGGGGCTGGTGCGGCTGCGCGCCGTACTGGTCACCGTGCTGGCCACGGTGGGCGGGCTGGTACCGCTGACCCTGGCCGGCGGGGAACTGTGGCGGCCGCTGACCGCGGTCCACATCTTCGGCCTGCTGCTGGCCACCGCCCTGACGCTGCTGGTCATGCCCACCTGGTACTACCTCTTCGCCGCGCGGCTGGGCTGGATTGCGCTGCCACCACCGCGTCCGGCAGCCTCCCCCGAACCCCCGCATGAGCCGCCGCACCCGGCCGCGTCTACCTGAACCTCCGCCATGCCCCAACGCCTGCCCCCTGCGCTCCGCCACCGCCGAGGTCACCTGGCGGCCGCCCTGGCCGTAGTCGCGCTGCTGGCCTGGCTGGCCGGCTGGTGGGTGGAAGGCCGTCGGGAACACCGCTTCGACGGCCTGATCCGTGAGGCGGCCCAACGGCATGGCGTGGACCCGGCCCTGGTCAAGGCGGTGATCTGGCGGGAGAGTCATTTTCACCCCGGGGCCCGGGGTCGGGCCGGGGAACTGGGCTTGATGCAAGTGACCGACGCCGCGGCCCAGGAATGGGCGGAAAGCGCGGGCGTGTACCCGCTGCCGGAAGATCACCTCCTGGACCCGCGCACCAATGTGCTGGCCGGTTCGTGGTATCTGGCCAAGTTGCTGCGCCGCTATGCCGCGACCGATGACCCCACCGCCTTCGCGCTGGCCGATTACAACGCCGGCCGCGGCAACGTCCTCAAGTGGGCCCGCGGCGCAGCGGCCACCAACCATCTGCGCTTCCGCGAGGCCATCGGCTTCCCCACCACCCGGGCCTATGTCGCGGCCGTGCTCGAGCGCCAGGACCGCTACCGGACCGAGTTTCGCTGAGGGAGCCTCCGGGGCCGTGGGGGCCGAGGCCGTTGGCCACGCACATCAGCGGAAGGTGGCCTGCCGGGCCAGGAATCCCCCCAGGGTCGCTTCACCCCGGCGCTCGATGACCCGGCGGTCCCAGATTTCCACCGGTGAGGTCGTCTCGGGGAACCGCCGCAGCACGGTCCGCTGGGGCAGGTGTGAGCCGGTGAGGACCGGGGCCGGAGCAGCGGCGGCCTGTTTTTTCGCGGCCCGCGCCGGCTTGGAAGGTTTGGCCTTCTTGGGGGCCTTCGTGGCCTGCTTCGCGGGCTTGGCTGGCGGGGTGGCATTCACCGTCGCGGCCGGCTCGGCGGCGGCGGGGGCGGCTTGCTCGCCCGCCCAGGCGGCCGGCCCCCACATCAGGCAACCTGCCGCGGACCCGAGGGCGAGGGTCCGCGCCCACCGCGGGCAAGACATCCTCGTTGTTTTCATGCCGGAAACCATGCACACACCGGCCGCGGCCCGCAAGTGGGCCGGGGAGTCGGGAACGCCGTGCCCGCCCCGGCGAGCCGGCTCAGTCCAGCACCTTGATGCGGGCGTGACGAATCTGGACGTGGCTGCCGTCGCGGCTCAGCTCCTGGAAGCCGAGGTGCCCGCGGCGGGGGCGGTCTCTGAGGGGCGGCGCTTCGGTGCCGTCGTGGCGGCGGGGGCGGTGGGTTTGCTGGCGCAGGTCCACGTCCAGGATCAATTCGCCGTTGAGCACCACCTTCAGTTCGGGGCCGACGCAGGCGATTTCGTACTTGTTCCATTCGCCGGGGCGGTACACCTGGCGGCGGGAGGCCACCGCGCGGTAAAGGGCACCGGTCAACTCGTCCGGCCCGGCCTCGGGGTTGTAACGCACGTCGGCCATCTGCAGCTCGATGCCGTCGAAGGCGGGGTCTCCACGCAGCGGGGCACGCAGGGCCAGGCCGCTGTTGCCGCGTTCGCCCAGCTTGAACTCGAATTCGAGGATGAAATCGCCGTAGGTGCGTTCGCTCAGCAGCCAGCTTCCGCGGGGCTCACCGCCGAGGAGCACCCCTTGCTCGACCCGCCAGACCGGCTGGCCGGCGGCGGGCTGGCTGACGTCGTTCCAGGCGCGCACCAGCCAGCCGGACGGCACCCCCAGGGCGGGGAACAGGGGTTGCCATTCGGGCTCGGTTTTGACCGAGCGGCAGGCGGGCAGCACCAGCAGGCCCAACAGGGAACCGAGCATCACGGACCGCCGCACTCGCCGCCAGCCACGCAGGAGATTCATGTTCGCCAAAGGGAAAGGCCGGGGCTGCGGCGCCCGGTCGGATTCAACGCGCCGACACGTCCAGACACACCAGGTTTTCCAGGCTGCGGCAATAGAGCCGGCCCTGCGCCAACACCGGCACCGTCCAGGTGTCCTTGCCCTCGAGCACCTGATGGCCGGCGATTTCCTTCAACCCCTCCGGCGAGGGCTCGACCACGGCCACGCGGCCGCGGTCGCTGTACACAATGAAGTGCGCGCCGGCCAGCAGGAGCGAGCCCTTGCCATAACGGCGGTCGGCCCACTTTTCCTCGCCCGTTTTCCAGTCCAGGCATTTGAACTGGTTTTCGTCAAAGCCGTACACGTGCCCCTGCCAGAGCACGCAGGTCGCCACGTGATTGCGCATCCGGCGATGTTCCCAGACCACGCGGGGCGCCGGGCCGCCGAGGTCCAGCAGCGCGCAACCCTTGTTGTAGCCAGAGGAGATGAAGACCTTGCCCGCGGCCACGATGGGGGTGGCGGCGTTGACGTCCCAACTGGTCTTCCAGGGGTGCCGCCACAGTTCGTGGCCGTCCGCGGCCCGCCGGCCGACGAGCCCCGCGGCATTGAAGATGGCCAGCACGCGTTCGCCCCGGTGATCAAACGGCACGATCGAGCTGTAGCCGAGGGCGTCCTCGCCCGCGCGCCAGAGCTCGCGGCCGGTCCGCTTGTCAAAGGCCATCACCGACGCCCCCGCACCGCCGACTTCGACGATGACCGCATCACCCTCGACCAGCGGCGAGCCGGCGAACCCCCAGGTGGGCACCTTCGCCCCGTAGTCGCGGGGAAAATCCCGGGCCCAAATCACCTTGCCGGTGGCGGCTTCGAGGCAGAAGAAATGCCCCCGCCGGCTCACGGCGTACACGCGGTCGCCGTCCACCGTGGGCGTGCAGCGCGGGCCGGCGTAGCCGTGTGGGTCCTTCGCGGAGCACGGGTAACTGTGCCGCCAAAGCTCCCGCCCCGTGGCGGCATCCAGGGCGTAGATCGAGTCGGTTTCCTCGGTGTTGCCCATCGTGAAGAGCCGCCCCTGGCTGACAGCGACCGAGGAGTAGCCGATGCCGACCTGCGCCTTCCACAACACCGGCGGGCCGTCGGCGGGCCATTGTGTGCGCCAGCCGCTTTCCGGAGAAATGCCGTTGAACTGCGGACCGCGCCAGCGGGGCCAGTCGGCGGCCCCGCCGGTCCAGGTCCACGCCAGGACCGCGACCGTTCCCCACAGTAGGTGAAGTTTCATGCCGGCAAGGGCTACCGGCCCCTCTCCCGCCTGTCAAAGACAAAGCAGACCGTGCCCCGCGCCGGGGGGCGGTCCAACCGGCGAAACCCTCCGGAAGGCTGGACAGGGGTTGCCCCTCGGCGGAGACTCGCAGGCCGGTCACGCTTGCCCGCCGCCGGTTGCGCCATGAATCCGAACTCCCTCGGTGCCCTGACCTTTGCCCCGGAGCATTTCGGCGTGGCGGTGTGCGCCGTGGCGGGTGCCCTGGCCGCACGCGGGCGGCAGGTGGATTTGTTCGGCGTGCTGGTGCTGGGCCTGGTCACCGCCCTGGGGGGCGGCACGGGACGGGACCTGTGCCTGGGCGCCGTGCCGGTGTTTTGGATTCAAGACCCGCGCCACGTCGGTACTGCATCGCTGGCTGCACTGGCCACGTTCGTGCTGGCCCGGCGACGCGACCCGCCCCAGAACCTGCTGGAGATCGCCGACGCCTTCGGGCTGGCCTTTTTCACACTGGTGGGAGCACGCAAAGGCCCGGCCTTCGGCGGCGGGGCGGTGGCGGCGGTGGCGCTGGGCACCA
Organism: Verrucomicrobiales bacterium; assembly: GCA_037439785.1. GTDB lineage: Bacteria > Verrucomicrobiota > Verrucomicrobiia > Limisphaerales > J093 > DSVZ01. Next base: position 32,422 of record JBBIVJ010000033.1, read on the forward strand.
TCACCGGTGTGGCCGGCGGCCTGCTGCGGGATGTGTTGTTGAACGATCTGCCGCTGGTCTTCCGTAAATCCATCCGGCTTTACGCCACTGCGGCCTTGTTGGGGGCGGCACTGTACGTGGGCCTCCAAGCATGGGGCCTGCCCCACCCCTGGCCGCTGGCGGTCGGCATGGGGGCGATCCTGGGCGTGCGGCTGGCGGCCATCCGCCGGAACTGGGCGTTGCCGGTCTTTGATCTCGCCCCGTCCGCCCCCTCAGCCACGGCGCGACCTCCGGGGACTCCGCTCGTGGCTTCTTCCCCATGAAGACCGCCTGTTCTTGGACCCTGGGGCTGCTGGGGACGGTCGTGTTGGCCGGCCAGGCCGCCGAGCCGCCCCGCGCCGCCCGCTCGGTGCATCTGGGGTATCCGGCGCCGGACGCCGACGCGTTCCACCTCGAAGTGGTCGTGGACCAATCCACCGCCGGCACCTACTTCATGGCCTGTGGCTGGAACACCGGCTACTTCGGCATCCAGGAACTGGCGGACGGCCGCAGGGTGGCCCTCTTCTCGGTCTGGGACCCCACCGCGGGTGACGACCCTGCCGCCGTGGCGCCGGAAGACCGCGTCGAGGTGCTGCACGCCGGACCCGGGGTGCGCATCCGGCGTTTCGGCGGGGAAGGCACCGGCGGCCAGTGCATGACGGACTTTGACTGGCGCCCGGGCCAGACCAACCGCTTCCTGGTCACCGCCACCGTGCAGGGCAACAAGACCGCCTACGCCGGCCACCTCTGGTCGCCGCAAACCCGCACCTGGACCCACCTGGTCACCTTCCGCACCCGCACTGGCGGCCAGCCGCTCCGAGGCCTGTATTCGTTTGTCGAAGATTTCCGCCGGGACGGCCGGAGCGTGCACGAGGTGCGCCGCGCGCGGTTCTTCAACGGCTGGGCGAAGACGACCGCCGGCCAGTGGCAGGCGCTGTCGCGGGCGCGCTTCACCGCCTCCGGCGCGGAATGGGAGTCCAGGGACAACATTGATGCGGGCCTCGCCGAGGGGCAGTTCTACCTCGCCACCGGCGGAGACCTCCGGCCCGGCCGCGCCCTGGGCAGTCTTCTCGAGTTGCCCGCGCCGCCGGCCGTCCAAGCCCCCGCGGACCTGCCGGTGATTGCTTCTCCACCCACCGCCGCCCCCGCCGAAGGCCCTTGAGCTAGAGCCTCCTCACGCGGCGGCCGCGCGGGACATCCGGGGGCTTTCTTGTGCTTGGGGGGGCCGCCCTTCGCACACCTCGCGCCCGCCGGGGCCTTCCCAAAGCCGAGCGGGGCTTGCGGGTTCAACGGGGCCGGCCGGTGCCCCTGCTTCGAGGCAGGGGCGCCGGCGAGCAGTCCGGACTTGGCGGGCGTCGGAGTTGGCGGGCCGGCTCCGTGGCGGCCGACTGTGACGGTTGACGCTCCACCGTGCGTCCTGCTAGCTTCCCCCCACCCATTTCTCGGACCTGCGCTGAACATGCAAAAACCGTTTCTCTCTTCCCTGGCGCGTATGACGCTGGCCCTCGGCGCCTGGCTCTTCGCATGCACCAGCCGCGCGGCGGACTGGCCACAGTTCCTCGGTCCGCACCGCAACGGCACCTCACCGGAAAAGGGCCTCCTCCGCTCCTGGCCCGCCCAGGGGCCGGCGGTGCTCTGGTCGGTGGCCGTGGGCCGCGGCTTCGGCGGCCCGGCCATCAAGGATAAAAAGGTGTATCTGCTGGACCGGAACGATGAAGGGGAGGAAAGCCTGCGTTGCCTGGACCTGCTCACCGGCCGGGAACTCTGGCGGTTTTCCTACTCCGCCCCCGGGCGGGTCATGTTCCCCGGCTCGCGCAGCGTGCCCACAGTGGATGACGAAAGGGTCTATTCCTGCGGCCACAACGGCGACCTGTACAGCCTGAGCCTCACCACGCGCCAACCCCTCTGGCATGTCAACATCTGGACCGACTTTGGCGGCAAGCCACCGCGCCCCACCGGCAGTGGGTTCGGCCCGCGCGAAGAGGGGGAGTTTCCCATCTGGGCCATCACCCAGTGCCCGCTGCTGTATGGCGATCTGGTGATCGTGGCTTCGCAAGCCCCCCGGGCGGGGGTCGTCGCCTACGACAAACGCACCGGCGAGGTGAAGTGGAAAACGCCCTCCCTGGGCTATGTCGGTTACGTCAGCCCCACCGTGGTCAAGGTGGACGGCGAAGACCACATCGCGATGGTCACGCCCTCCACCAACCCCTTCCGTCGCTCCAGCCCGGACGAAAACCGGCTCGGCAAAGTGGTGGGCATCCATCCCCACTCCGGTCAGGTGCTCTGGGAATACGACAAGTGGAACTGCCACATCACCGTGGCCCCGGCAGTGGACGCGGGGGAGAACCGGGTCCTGGTGGTCGGCGGCTACGAGCTGGGCGCCACCATGATTCAGGTCACCCGGCAGGCCGACGGCCGCTACACCACTCGCGAGCTCTTCACCACCGATGACTTTGGCGACCAAACCAAGCCGCCCCTCCTGCACCAGGGCCATTTCTATGCCCAGTACGGCACCAATCAGCGCCGGGACGGGCTGGTCTGTATGAACCTGGAGGGCCAGGTGCTGTGGAAGACCCGCCGCGCGCCCGACTTCAACAAGGGCAGCATGATCCTGGTGGACGGCCTGATCCTCGCCACCGACGGCGGCCGCTTGTTGTACCTGATCGAACCGGACCCCGCCGGGTTCAGGCCCCTGGCTTCGGCCCAACTGCTCGCCGAGGAAGGAGGAGACTCCGAAGGGGTGGCCGGCCGGGTGGGGGGCTCCGCTCAGAATTGGGCCCCAATCGCCCTGTCCGATGGCAAACTTCTGGTGCGGGACCAACGCACGCTCAAATGCGTAAAGGTCACCGAGTGACCGGGGGCCGGCGGCCACGGCGTCCGTCATCAACGTCCGCCGCCAAAGCTTCCTGGTGAGGGAAGGACCCCGCCGCCATGCCCGCGCCGATTCGCCTCGGCCGCTCACGCCCGCTTCATCACGGCCCTGACGATTCGAGCCGCCGGGCTTGAGCGCAGCCGGGGCAAAACCGCGAATCCGCTCAACCCACCTCCCCTCGCCGCCCTGCCCTGCCGCTTCCGGTTCGGGCGACAGCGCGGGGGATACCCGGGGGCCTCCTGCACAGGGAAAGGACGTCCACACAGACCAAGTGCTGGCGGGTCTTTCCCCACGCCTCTCCGGGGACCTGGTTCAAGCGATCGGCCTCAGCGGTACACCTCGCGGCGATGGCGCACGCGATTGACCCGAATTACTCGGGCGCCGTCGGCAGTTTTCGTAAATAACCCGGAGATCGCCTGCGCGAATCCGCCCGTCCTGTTGACTCCCGGCCAGTTTGCGGCAACCGGCGGGCCGGGGATTGCCCGCCAGCGCTTGGAGCGCTGCAATGACCCGGTCGTGAAGCTCTGCCGAAAGCCGCGAAAGGTCCTTCTCAACGGCGCGCTCCAACAAGACACGGTAACGGCCGGTCATTGGCCTTTGCGCCGAACCAGGTAGTCCTCCAGCGGCCGGTAGCGGAGCGGCTTCTTGCGGGCGCGTTTGAGCCAGGCCACATCCTCGGCATCCTCCAGCCGCTCCAGGAGCTCCTCGTAGTCCTTGAGGGGCAGGATGACGGAGACAGGCTTGCCCCTGCGGGTCACGATCTGCGGCTCAGGCCGGAAAGGTTTCACCATCGGTCGCGAATCACACACTGGTCGGGACCAAGGGGGGACAAGTTTGCGAAAAAGGCCGGCCGGGCCGGGAGTGAGCCGACGTCAAACGCCCGCCGCACCCCGGGGCCACCGCGTTGCAGGGAACGCTCCCGCAACTGGAGTCACTTTCAGACGCAGCGCCGGTCCATCCGACCAAGCAGCGCCGGTCCCCCGGCCTTTGTGCCTCCGCGCAGGGCGGCCTACTCCTGCGGGTAGAGCAGGAGGCGGTCGTGGACCAGGACGACCAGGTCGTTTTTGCCGTCGCCGGTGAACTCGGCGATGAGCGCCTCGCGCGGTTCGGGCGTGGCGGCGGCCGTGCGGCGGCGGAAGGTGCGCTCCTCGAAGACCTGCCAGCGGTTGGCGGGCACCAACCGGTGGGGCGGCTCGTAGGCCACGATGTCCAGGTGGTTCTTGCCCGTCTCCAGGAAGACCAGCTCCAGCCGCCCGTCCTGGTTGAGGTCGCCGGAGATGACGTCATGAAGGAAGCCGTCCCGGACCGGGGTTTCGAAGTCGTCCAGTTCCTTGAACTCCCACACCTCGCCGGTCAGGGGCAGCCAGGCGGCGGCCTGGAGGCCGAAGAAGGCCACGGTGTTCGGCCGGCCGACCCCCAGGGCCACGGTCTGCAGCGCGGTGAAATCGGACACCGGCAGGGTGAGGTTGCGCACGATCTGCCAGACGCCGTTGGCGTCCCGTTCGCACCAGGTCAGTTCCTTGCGCTCGGCGTCGAGGAGGAACAGGCCGGGAACTGGCGAGGATTCGCGCGGCAGGGCGGCGGCGGCCACCAGGCGGGAGTTGCTGGAGGCGCCGTTGATCTGCTCCTTCACGCGGAAGTTCCAGCCCGCCTGGGTGGAGCCGGCGGGCGGCGCCTCGGCCACCAGGGTGAGGGCGCGCAGGAAGTTCTTTTGGGCCAGCAACAACTCGGGGCGGCCGTCGCCGTCCACGTCCGCGCGACTCAACCACGGCTGATCGGCACTGCCGCCAGGCGGGGCGAGGTCGAACTCCTCAAAGCGGCCGTCCTCGAGCTGCCGCAGCACCTTGAGCTTTTCGTAGGGGATGAGCACCAGCAGGTCCTCGCGCCCGTCCTGGTCCAGGTCATGCCAGGCCAGGCCGGCGGGATTGGCCTTGAAGCTCTCGGCCAGGCGCTGGCGGTTGGTCTGGCCGTCCGCGCCGCGCAGGAGCAGATCGCGTTTGCCGTCGAGGTCGGCGATGACGGCCAGCCGGGGCGGAGCGTCCGCGCGGGGCCGGCCCAGGGCCAGGGCCAGCGGGCGGCCTTCCAGGTTCAGCGGCGTGGGGAAGGGCAGTTGGCCGGTGGCCGTGAACCGTGTCAACCCCACCACCCGCTCATCGGTGCTGAGGAAAAACACCTCGGTCTGGCCGTCGCCGTCCCAGTCGGCGGCGGCGATCTCGGCGATGCCGGTGAAGGCGGGAAAGGTGCGCGGGGCAGCCAGCACGCCGTTGGTGGTCTGGGCGAAGAAGGTGACCTGCCCCCCCTCGGGGTCCGCCGCCAACAGGTCGGGCGCGGCGTCGCCATTGAGGTCGGCCCAGAGCATGCCGCGGCGGCTTTTGGTGGTGCGGGAGAGGGGTTGGAGCTGGAACTGCCCCTGGCGCAGCGAGCCGGTCAGGGAGTCGGCCGGACGCCGGACGAAGTGGGAGACCTGCGCCCGACCGGACTTCTGGGCGATGGTGAGGATTTCGACCGTGCCATCGCGGTCCAGGTCGTCCGCCCAGTAGGAGCGGAACGGCGGAAGGGAGAAGTGGATTTCGGGGCCGAGCGCGCCGGTGGGGGTCTGGAGGCGGAAGCGGAAGGGGTTGGCCTGGTCCCAGTTCACCAACAACAGGTCCTGGCGCCGGTCCCCGTCCAGGTCCAGCAGGTGCACCGCCGTGACCGTGCCGCTGTAGGGGATTTTCTCCGGCTCGGCCAGCAGGCCCTCGGGGGTCTGGGCGAACAGATACAGGGCGGTCTCGCCCACCAGCAACAGGTCGGCACGGCCGTCCCCGTTGAGGTCGCCCTCGGTCAGGGCGTTCATGTTCAGCAGGCCGTCCTCGAGCCGCCAGCGCTTGGGGGTGCTCCAGGCGTTGGTGCCCTCGCGGTACTGGACCACCAGTTCCTTGGGCTCGCCGAAGTAGGCCAGGTCGGGGCGTTGATCGTGGTTGAGGTCGGCCACGACCAGCGAGGCGATGCGCTTTTCGGAGGCCAGGGATTCAATGCGGAAGCGGGCGTCGGGGGGCAGCTCGTTGATCTCGCGTCTGACCGGGCGGGCCGGGACGGCAGGGGGGCGGCCGGACTGGTTGAAGAGCAGGTTGATCTTCGAGCGGGCGTTGTTGATCACGATGAGGTCCTCGAGGCCGTCGCCGTCGAGGTCCGCGTGCCGCAGGTGGCTGATGAGGTTGTCAATGGGGAAAATCTCCGGGCCGGTGAAGCCGAAGCGGTCGGCCGGGTTCTCTGCCGCGTGCGCCAGCCCCGCCAGGGCCAGCACCACGGCCGCGCACCCGCCGACGCGGCCCCCCGGCCGGCGGCGCCGCTGGCCGGGAGCGCGCACCGGGCGGGTGCGGCCGGGACCGCCGGCGGCGGCCCCGGCCGGGACACCTTCCACGGGGAGCGGGAGCGGGCGGAGGGAGGAGCAGTTCGAGGGGGGCAGGTTCATGGCGGGTTCTGGAAGAGAGGTTCGGTCGCCGCGCCACCGAGCACGTGGACCACCACGCGCCGGTGATGGGGCGCGCGGCGATGTTCCCACACGTAAATCCCCTGCCACGTGCCCAGGGCCAGACGTCGGCCCTGGAAGGGTACGCTGAGGTTCACCGCGGTCAAAGCCGCGCGCACGTGCGCCGGCATGTCGTCGGGGCCTTCGGCGGTGTGGCGGAACAGGGGATCGCCGTCCGGTACCAGGCGGGCAAAGAAGCGTTCGAGGTCGCGACGAACTTCCGGGTCCGCGTTTTCCTGGACCAGCAACGAGGCGGAGGTGTGCCGGAGCCACAAGGTGACCAGCCCCGCCTCCCAGCCCGTTTCCTCCACCACCGCCTGCACGGCGTCGGTGATCTCGGTCAAGCCGCGGCCGCGCGTGGGCACGGTCAATTCTCGGACGAGCTGGCCGGGCATGGGCGGGAGCGCGCACCGCATGTCACGGAGCGGCGGGAGCCGACTCCGGGGCGGACTCGATGAGGCGCTCGAGGGCGGGGTCGCGCGGCTGTCCCAGAACGAGGGCCTTCTGGTTGTGGAAGCGGGCCAGCTCGCGGAAGGGGGGGCGGGCCTGGGCGTACAAGGCAGCGAGGTTGGCGTGGGCCTCCCCGTGGCCCGGGTCCAGGGCCACGGCCCGCCGGAGGGCATTTTCCGCGGCGGCACGTTGTCCGCGCTGAATGAGGGTGACGCCCAGGTAGTTTTGGACGTTGGGATCGTCGGGGTTGAGCTGGGCGGCGCGGCTGAGCACGTCCAGGGCCTCCTCGTAGCGGCCCTGCCGGTAGCGCAGCAGGCCCAGCAGCGACACGCCGTTGGCATCCTCCGGGTCCTCGGCCAGGGCGCGCTGAAGCGTGGCCTCGGCCTCGGCCAGGCGGTTTTGCTCCAACTGCGCGGCGGCCAGGTAGGTCAGCATGTCCACGTTGCGTTCGTCCAGTTGGAGGGCCTGGTTGAGCTTGCGCTCGGCCTCGTCATAGCGGCGCAACTGGAAGGCGCGATGGGCCTCGGACAGCAGGCCGGCGGCGCCGGCGGGAATCTGGCGCAGGGCGCGCCGGCTCGGGGCGGTTTCGGCGCGGTTGGTGAGGCCGGTGACGCGGGAGGTGGGTTTGAACAGGGCCAGTTCCTCGGGCGTGTAGGGCACGGCGCGGGATTCGTAGGCTTCGAGGCGGGCGCGCAGGATGGCAAGCTGGTCCGCGACCGCATTGGTCCCGCCGGCGGCCTGCCGGCGCAGGTCTTCAAGCTGCCGTGCCATCACCCGCAGGCGCTTGTTGAGTTCCTCCCGGTCGCGCTCGAGCTGGCGGATGCGAACTTTGTCCCCCTCGCGCTGGTAGCGAGCCAGTTGCTTTTCCTCGCGCCGGGAAGGGGCGGCCGTTTCGGCGGCACCGGCTGTCGAGGCCGCGGCGGCGGGTGCGGGCGTCGAAGGGCTCGCGGGAGGGGGAGGGGGAGCGGGGGGCGTTGGGGAAGCCGCGCTCAGTGCGGCCACGCGCTTTTCCAGCATCTCCTTTTCGGTCCGGAAATTGTCGGCACGCCAGCGTTCGGTGGCCAGCTCCTGCTGGAGTCTTTCAAGGCGCTCCCGCAATTCGGAAAGTTGACGAGCCGCGGCGGCGTCCTCCGGACGCGGTGCGGGGGCGGGGTTGGCGGGGGCGGCGGCCCGCTCGGCCAGTTTGCGTTCGAGGGCGGCGTTGGCCTGGCGGGCGGCCTCGAGGCGACCTTCAAGGTCGGCCACGCGCTGGAGGGCCTCGGAGTTTTGCCGGCGCAATTGATCGAGTTCGCGGCGCAGGCGGACAACCGCGGGGTCCTCCGCGGCCGGAGGGCGTGCGGCGAGCCGGCGTTCGAGGTCGGCGGCCCGGGCACGGAGTTCGTCGGCCTGGCGGCGGGCGGCCTCCAGTTCGGTGCGGGCGCGGGACAGTTCGGCGGGGTCGGCGGCCGGCGGGGGGGCTTGTTCGAGGCGGCGCTGGAGGTCGGCAACCTGTTGTTGGAGGGTGCGAACGGTCTGGTTTTGGCGATCGAGTTGCTGGCGGGCGTCGGCCAGGGCCTGGCGGGCCTCGGCGAGTTGACCGGCGAGCTGGCGGGCATCTCCGGCTTCGGCCAGGCGGGCGTCGCGGGCCACGATTTCAGCGCGGAGTTGTTCGATTTCGCGGCGGGCGGCGGCGTGGCGTTCCTCGGCGCGGGCCAGTTCCCGGGGGTCCACGGCGGCGGGCTGGGCGGCGAGGGCCTCGCGGAGGCGGGCCTGGAGGTGATCGCGTTCGGCGGTGAGACGTTTGATTTCCTCCTCGAGGGCGGCCAGGCGTGGATCGGCGGGAGCGGTGGGGACGCCCGGGGCGGGGGTCGTGGGTGCGGCGGGGGTGGCGGCGCCGACCCGCTCCTGGAGGTATTGCTTGCGGAAGCGGATGAGGGAGTCATTCCAGCCGGGGTAGGTCTTTTCAAATTCGAGCAACCGTTGCAGGGCGTCGCGGTAGCGGAGCTGGGCGTCGCCGGTGCGGCCGTTTTGGAGGAGGAGGTCGCCCTGCTGGATGAGTGCGTAGATGCGGATGTAATCGTCATCGGGGCCGGCACCGGACAGATGTCCGGAACCGAGCAGGCACAAGCCCAGGAGCCACCACCAGACCACGCGCTTCATGGGCGGATGTTACGGGCGGGGCGGGCCCTTGGCAACGGGATAGGGGGTGGGTGAATTGACACCTTTTTGGCGTGCGTGATAGCGTGCGGCATCGGCAAGGGCCATGAGCACGTTTTTGAGCCAGCAGGTCTTGGTGTTGAACCGGCTGTGGCAGGCGGTGAATGTCTGCTCGGTGCGGCGGGCGTTGACCTTGCTGTTCGAGGGCCATGCCCAGGTGGTCTTCAGCGACGGGGATGGCAGTTACCGGACGTTTGGGTTTCACGAGTGGCGGGATTTCTCGACGCGGCAGCCGCACCCGGAGTCCATCGCCACCATCAGTTTTCGGTTGCGGGTGCCGCGGGTGATCCTGTTGCTGTTTTACGACCGGATGCCGAAGCAGGAGGTCAAGTTCACCCGCCACAACATCTTCGCGCGGGACAAGAACACCTGCCAGTACTGCGGGCAGGTGTTTGAGCGGAAGGACCTGAACCTGGACCACGTCATTCCGCGGGACCGGGGCGGGCCAACCTCGTGGGAGAACATCGTTTGCTCGTGCATCGCTTGCAACACGCGCAAGGCCAACCGCACGCCACAGGAGGCGGGGATGCGCCTGATCCGCAAGGCGAAGCGGCCGAAGTGGCGGCCGTTTGTGCAGGTGTCGCTGGGGGTGCCCTACCCTGACACTTGGAAACACTTCCTCGATCTCGCCTACTGGAACGTCGAGCTGGGCCAGGACCCGGCCTGAGTCGGTCGCGGCAGTGGTCCGCAGCGTCAATGCCGGGCCTGACTGCGGGAGGCTTCTTCGATCAGGTCCCAGAAACGGGGGTTGTCCTGCAACGCCTCGTCCTCCGCCAGGGGAAGGTTCGAGCGGAATTGGAAATCCTTGAAGGTGTTGCGGTGAAGGATGCGGTGGACCACCACGCCCAGTTCGTGGCGTTCAAAGTACACGCGGAAGTCGCCGAGGCGGAAGCGGTGCAACAGCTTGCCGCCGCGGCGCAGCCGGCCGAAGCGCTCGGATTCCGGCCCGAGGACTTCCGCGGGCACGCCCCGGAACTCCCCCAGGATTTGGAGTTGAAGTTCGCGGGGCATCCGCGCCAGTTCCGCGGCGCTGGTGGGATTGAAGATGATCTGGAAAATGCGCACGTGCTTCAGCGTCTCTGGACCCCGGGAACCGGGTGGGCGTGGTAGCGCGTATGGGAATCGAACCCATCTTTCAGCCTTGAGAGGGCTGCGTCCTAGCCGATAGACGAACGCGCCAATCGCGGCACCTGCTTAGCGGTCACCTCAGGGAAAGTCAACCGTAACCCCCATCCGCTTACCCGGCCGCAGGGTGGAAAACCGTGTGGGACCCCACGCACCGCTTGTCGTCCCGGCCTCCGGCCCGCGTCCGTCGCAGGTGGGGCCGGGCCAGGGTCCCGAAAGGCCGGCCCCGGCCCCGCGGGGCTCAGGCACCGGAGAGGAGCTTGTCCCAGAGCCGATCGTTGAGCAGCACGCGCTGGAGGAATTCCTCCTCGGAGGAGTGGACCGGCTGCTCCGGGGGTTGCACCGGCAAGGTAATCTGGAGGTTCAATCCCTTGCCGCCATTGGGATTCAGGCGGATGCGGCCGTTGTGGTGGTGCACCACGAAGTAGCAGGCCATGAGGCGGATGCCGCTCTGGCGAGGATCGCCGGTGCGAGCGTAGAAGGGATCGAACAGGGCCCGCAACGAGTCACCTGAGATGCCGGGGCCGTTGTCTTCAAGGGTCAATTCGACCTCGGCGGGGGATCCTTCGGCGGTGGGCACCGCGCGAGCGGACAACTGGAAATAGCCGCCGTCGGGCAGGGTGTTGAGTTCTTCCTCGAAGAGGAAATCGAACAGTTTCTCCAGGCGGGCACGGTCCGCAGTCAGCAGCGGGAGATCGGCCGGCAACTGGCAGCGGGCTTCCAGGGAGCGAGCGGCGAACTGGGGTTGGTAGGCCGCCAGGCGGGTCCGGGCCAGTTCGGCCAGGTTCACGCCGGGGCTGAAGAGGCCATCGGAGGTGTTGGCGGCGTCGTTCAGGAACTGGAGCATCTGGGTGATGCGTTCAACCTGGGTGCGGGCGTGCTGGTAGAAATCCTGCCAGAAGCGGGGGTTGCGGACCTGGTCGGTGGCCAGGTTTTCCTCCTCGATCCGGCGCGGAGCCAGGTCCAGGAAGGTCTGGACGGCGACCAGGGCGTTGCGCACGTAATGGCCGAGGCCGGCGGCGGCCACCCCCAGGCTGATGACGCGGTCGCGGATGACCAGGTCGTGCAGGACGGAGAGTTTTTCCCGCAGGAGCTGGTCGCGCTCGCGTTGGACGATGTAAAACTCGAGCGCCCGCTTGAGGGTGGCCTCGAGGTCGCGCGGTTCCCACGGCTTGGTGATGTACTTGTAGATGGCGCCGGTGTTGACGGCGCGAATGGCGGAGTCGAGGTCGGAATACGCCGTGACGAGGATGCGGACGGCGCGGGGGGCGATCTGGCGGGCACGTTCGAGCAACTCGGTACCGCTCAGGCCGGGCATGCGCTGGTCGGTGATCAGCAAGCCCAGTTCATCGGCGTGTTCCTCGATGAGCTTGAGCCCCAGTTCGGGCTTGGGGGCGGTGGCAATGCGGAACTGGTCGCCGAAGGCGCGGCTGAAATATTTGAGGGAGAGGGCCTCGTCGTCCACGTACAGGACCAGGTACTTGCGGTAGTCGTAGATGGTTTGCATGACTGGGCGTGCGTTCAGGCGGCAACGGTCAGGGCAGAATCGGGCAGGGACCTATCCGACGTGCGGGGCAGGGACGTGGTTTCCCGGCGGGGCAGTTCAATGGTAAACTGGCTGTACTCGCCGACGCGGCTGTCCACACTGATGCGGCCGCCGTGTTGCTGGACGATCCGGTAGCAGATGCTCAATCCCAGCCCCACCCCCTCCCCCACCTCTTTGGTGGTGAAGAAGGGCTCGAAGAGTTTGTCGAGGTGTTCGGGGCGCACCCCCGTGCCGTTGTCGCGCACGGCCAGGTAGTCCACGCCGTTGCGGATGCCGCTTTCGACGCGGACGGTGGGGGTGACGCCGGACGGGTACTGCTTGCGCTTGACCACGTACAGGGCGTTTTGCAGCAGGTTCAACAGCACGTGAATGAGCTGGTTGCGATTGGCATAAATGGCGTGTCCCGGCAGAAGGTTCAAGTCCAGATGCACCCCCGAATCCTTGAGTTCACGCCGCAGAAACCGCAGCGCCACGGAAACCAGGCCTTCCACGCTGACCCCCTCCCGCGCCACCGGATCGGGATGCGCGAAGGTCCGGAGGTCGCTGACAATGCCCTGGACGCGGGTGAGTCCTTCCTCGATGTCGGTGAGCACGTCGGCAAAGGACTCCCGCTGGGCGGGGGGCAGTTCGTTGACCTGGTCGCGCAGGATGTGGAGGCCGGTCTTGAGGAAATTGAGGGGGTTGCTGACCTCGTGCATGAGGCCCGCGCTGAGGCGGCCGAGGGCGGCCATTTTCTCGGCGCCGACCAGTTGGGTCTCGGTCTCCTTGAGCTGGGCGAGGGTGGACTCGAGGATTTGGTTCTGGCGGGCCAGTTGCCGCTGCAACAGTGAGCCAAACACCAGATTCTTGAGGCGCACCCGGAGCTCGGTGACCGAAAAGGGCTTGGTGAGAAAATCACTGGCGCCGGCCTCGAGTGCGGCCAGCTTGGTTACTTCATCGGCACGCGCGGTGATGAGCAGGATGGGCAGGGTGCGGGTGGCCTGGGCCTCGCGCAGTTGGCGGCAAACCCCCAGACCATCCACCCCGGGCATCATCATGTCGCAGAGCATGGCATCGGGCAGGTACTGGCGCGCGAGGGCGATGGCCTGCTCGCCATCCACCGCCTCGATGACGCGGTACTCGTCCGCCAGCTGGAGCCGCAGGAAGGCCAGCATGTCGGGCTCGTCCTCGGCCACGAGAATCCGGGGCAGATTACGCTGATCGGCCAGCGGTGTGGAACGCACCGTGTCCTGCAGCCGGCTGAAGGTGGGCAGCAATTCGGCCCGCCGGTACAGGCCGCGCAGCCAGTGGGTGTCCAGTTCCGCGCTCGAGTCGGGGGTTTTGTCGGGCGTGGCGGCGGTGGCGGCCGGCGCGGGCGAGGTCGCAGGGGCGGCCGCCGGCGGGGTGGCCGGGGCCGGCTTGTCGGACGTCGGGGACAGGTAGGGCAGATGCACGAGGAAGCGGGAGCCCTGTCCCAGGTCGCTGTCCACCTCGATGCGGCCGCCCTGGATTTCGGTCAATTCCTTGACCAGCGCCAGGCCGATGCCCGCGCCCTGGTATTTGCGCTGGGCGGAGACGTCCGCCTGCCAGAAGCGCTGGAAGATGAAAGGATGCTTGTCCTTGGGGATGCCCATGCCGGTGTCGCGCACCGTCAAGATCAGTTCGTTGCCTTCGCGGACGCAGGACACGTCCACCCGGCCGCTGGCGGGGGTGAACTTGAGGGCATTGAAGAAGAGGTTGAGGAGGATTTTTTCCAGCTTGTCGAGGTCGGCGAGGACCGTTCCCACGTCCTCGGCCACCCGGACCTGGAAGCGGATGTGCCGGTCCTCGGCCACGCCGCGCACGGCGCTGGCCAGGCCGTTGAGGAACTCGCGCATGGCCACCGGTTCACGGTTCACCTCCATGGTGCCGGACTCCAGGCGCACCAGGTCGAGCAGGTCGTTGATCAGGCGCAGCAGGCGCAGGCCATTGGCGTGCATGCTCTGGAGCAGCCGGTGGGTGGTGGCCGCCGCCTGGAAACGGCGGTCGGCAAGCATCCGCTCCAGCGGGGCGAGCAGCAGGGTCAGCGGGGTGCGCAGTTCGTGACTGATGTTGGCGAAGAAGCGGTTCTTGACGCGGTCCAGCTCGACCAGCTTGCGGTTGGCCTCCTCGATCTGGCGGCGCCCCTGCTCCACTTCGTACCGCAAGCAGAATTCGCGGAAGGTCAGTTGATTGAACACCCGGTTGCCGGCCACCACGATGATGCCGGTCAGGACCAGGAAATAGAGGTTGGACCACAGCGCCGGAGACAGGGGACTTCCCCATTCGGACAGGGCGTACAAGCCGATGACCATGAGCACGGAGAAGAGGCTGTCCTTGAAGTTCCAGTGCCCCACCGCGCTCAGGGCCACCAGCACCAGGCTCAGGCCGGCGTAGTAGGGGGAAAAGTCGGTAAACTGAACCGTCTGATCCTGGGCCGGCATGCGGTTGGTCAGGAAAATCATCAGGCAGATGCTGGCCGAGGGCAGAAAGACGATCAGTTGCTGGAGCAATCGGTAGTACCCGATCGTGGCACGGTAGTAATGGAGGGCCAGGACGCCCATGCACAACAGCGAGGTCAGCAGCCGCAGCCAGAAAAACTCGATGTGGAAGCGCTGAAAGACCCGCCAGTCCAGCAGCGCGCCCACCGGCATGAGGGCAATCACCAGGGCACACGCCAGCTTGCCGGTGCGGATGCGCACCTCCAGCTCGTTCTGCTGCCATGCGGCCCGAAACTCCGGGTCGCTGGCCAGTCTGGCGGCCTCAGCGTTCACTTGGTTTGCGCGCTTCCAGGAAGATGTTCACCCCGGTGGGATCGGGCTTGACGTGGCGATCGGCGCGGTCGTCCTGCTCCGGCGCCAGCTCGAGCATCTGCGGCGCGGTGCGGTAAATCAAATGCCATTCCAGGATCAGGTCCATGCTGTTGCGGTTGGGGTTGGAGGCATCCACGTTGGTGGAGATGAGCACTCCGCCCGGTGCCAGCAGCTCGTAAAAATAGCTCATCAGCCGCTTGCAGATGCGGTCGGACAGGTAGTCGAACAACCCCGCGCAGTAGATCAGGTCGTAGCCGCCGCTGGCCGACGGGCCGGGGGCGCGGCTGGAATCCTTGAGAATCTGGTGGACCGACCGCTTCTCGTAGGTGATACGGGTCTGGCGGTGGTGCTTTTCGACCAGTTCGCCCAACCGACGCCGCACGAAGTCCAGGGTCTCGTCGTTGAAATCCAGCAGAACCAGGTCCGCCATGTCCGAGATCGGGCTCTCGGCCAGGAACCGCTGGACCTCGCCGGCCGGCCCGCAGCCCAGATTCAGGACGCGGGCTCGGGCGCCGCGGCTGGCGCAGCGCCGGACTTCCTCCTCCAGACGCCGTGCCAGGTAGGCCACGCGATTGCGGTGGGCCTGGGCGGAAGGCTGGGCCAACAGCCAGACATTGAGTACTTTCGCGAAGAGCGACCCCCCCAGGAAGGGGTCGCCCAGGATCATGTTGACCATCTCGTAATCGCCCGCGTACCCCAGCGGTTTCTGGTAGGTCCGGTAGGCGAAGGGAGCCGACAGCACAAAAGGATGCAGTTGGCGCTTCACGTAGGTGCGGTGCAATGGCAACAGGTCTTCGGAAACGGTGTTGGCCACATCCTCGAACCGGGCAAACAGCCGGTCAATCGCCGGCAACACCTCCGGACGGAGCTGCTCGATCACCTCCCGCTCCATCGCGTCCCGGTCGGCATTGGGGCTGGAGCGGATACCCAGTTCGAGCCGTTCCAACCACCGGCGCAGGTCCAGAAAGAAACTGCCCACGTCCGCCACCACCACCTTGTAGTCGGGCAGGATTTGCTGGACGCGCTGCCATTCGCTCTGGAAGGCGTTGAACTCTCCCAGCAACCGCTTCTGCTCGTTGAGGGGTAGGAAGATGTCAACGTCCACCCACGCATCGTCCAGGCTGACGTCGCAGACGAGCATCAGGCCGGTGTTGACCAGCCCCTGAACCACCGCCCGCCCCGAGTACACCAGGCGGTCGGTCATGAAGACCTGGAAATTGTCCAGGACCTCCGATGCCTGGACAATGCTGTAGGGGTTGTAAACCTCGAAGACGGCTTCGTCGCGGGTTAGTCGCAGCAGGGTGCCGCGTGCCTCCCCTCCCTGGCTGTTGCGAAACAACACCAAGGATTCGCCTTCACCCGTCGGTGAAATGGCCGGTCTGCTTTCCATTGCCTTATTTCCCGTCCCAGGCAACCCGGTCATTCCCGCACTGCTCATCCTGCCGGGCAACCCCATCAATTTCCCACCCCACTACTCTACCCGTACCGTGTCACACTTGTTCCGCGGCCACTCTCCGGCTCCTGCCCCACCTCTGCCCCCCCGCCCATCACCCCGATACACAGGACTTGCCAGAATGTGCGGTGGCGATTATTCACCCCCGCATAATGAACTTTGTCAACATCCACTTTGAACCGGATGCAAGGACCGCTTCGGGTTGCCGGGGTACCAGTCCTCGACGCCGCGGCGGCTGGTCGTACCACGGCGGGCTGGCCTTGGTGGTAGTGGCGGGGCTGCAGGCCGAGGGCTTTCGCAACCCCACCCTCGGTTCCTTCGGCCTGGGCCGCTCGGGCGGGCGGGTGGCCCACGTCAACGACGCCTCCGCCGTCCAGCACAACCCGGCCAACCTCACGGACTTGCCAGGCCTTGAACTGGCCTACGAACAGGGGCTGGTTTATGCCAAGGTCGAGTACAACTTCCCTGCAGGGCTCTCCGCCGAGACCCGCGAGCCCTGGAAAATCCTGCCCGCCGTCTTCGCCGCCTGGCCGATTGAAAACTCCCCTTGGGCCCTCGGGGTGGGCCTCACCGCCCCCTACGGTCTGTCCACAGAATGGCCGGAGTTCAGCCCCTTCCGCTACCAGGCTCCCCACTTCGCCGAGCTGATCACCCTCAACGTCAACCCCACCGTCGCCTGGCGGCTCCGCGACAACCTGGCCATCGGAGCGGGACTGGACGTCATGTGGTCCCAGCTCACCTTGAAACAGGCCTATCCCTGGGCCCTGGTGGTGGGGGACCCGAGCGCTCCGGACGGCCTGCTCAAGGCCAAGGGAGACGGCCTGGGCGTGAGCGGCAACGTGGGCATCACGTGGGAATTCCTGCCCGGCCACCGGCTGGCGGCCATCTGCCGCGCCCCCATGGACATTGACTACGACGGCACCTTCCGTGTGGGCCAGATTCCGGCGCCATTGGCCCCGCTGATCCCCGCCGCGAGCGCCTTTGAAAGCCGCATCGGCTTCCCCACCATCGTCCAGTTCGGGTATGGCCTCCGGCTCAGCCAGGCCTGGCAAATTGAGGCCGACGTCGAGTGGATCGAGTTCTCCCGCTTTGATTCCCTGCCCATCAAGACCGGGGCCGGCCTTCCCGGCCTGCCCACCACCGCGCCGCAGGACTGGGATGACACCTTAACCGCCGGCATCGCCGCCGGCTGGCAGTTTCACCAGGATTGGAACCTGCGCTTCGGCTACCAGTTCTTCCAAAGCCCGGTTCCCGAACGCACGTTCTCGCCGAACATCCCCGATGCCGACCAAAACGTCCTCACCCTCGGACTGAGCTGGCGGCGCGGCCACCATGGTCTGGGCGTGGCCTACGGCCTGGTGCTCTACGATGACCGTGAAGTGCGGAACAACCTCAACCCCGCCTTCAACGGCAACTACGACATCACCGTCCACCTCATCAACGCCAGTTACCGGTACTCGTTCTGAACGCCCCCTCCGGCGGCTCGGTCTCCCCGCCTTCCCTCCGCAAGCCCGGCCGACGGCAAGCCCACCCACTGCGGGTGGCGGCGTTCTGCGGCAGGCGCCGGCTGGAAAAAAACCTCACGCGGCCCGCGTTGACGGCTCGCCCACCGACGGCGCGTCCCCTGCCACTTCCCGGGCGGAGGAATCCGCGACCGCGCCGGCATTGTCCGGGGCTGGATAAAACAGGTCATCCTCCGCGATGTCGGGGATGCCCACCACCAAGACCCGCATCCGCCCCTCCGCGCTGTGCACCACCCCGGGCGGGATGTGCACCAGCGAGCCCGGCTGCACTGCGTGGGACTCACCGTTCAAAATGACCCTCCCCTCCCCTTCGAGGACGTAATACAGCTCGGCGCTGCGGCGGTGGAAATGGGCGCGCGCCCCGTCTATGTCCACCACATGCGCCCAGGCCGCCAACCCCCGCCCGGCATCCTCGCGGCTCAACAGCCGCCAGCGCCAGCCGCAGGTGCTTCGCTCCCGGGGTGCTGTCGCTTCATGCCGCACCAGCGCGGCCCTGACCGGGACGGTTGACGATTCGCAGTGCATGAACGCTTCTGGGCGCTCCCGCCCCGCCTGGCAAGGTTTTTCCCCCATCCCCACGCCTCAACCTCTTTCCCGGGAACTCCCGGCCGACCGTCGCCCGGCCGGTCTCGTCCCTGGATTTCAGGCTGGCGCAGCCTCACCGGCACGATATCGTTTGCGGCATGAATCGTCCCCTACTGCCTCCGCCCCCCCGGCAAGCGAGGTCGCTTCCCGGTGGACCCGAAGCGCGCGGCGGTGGCGGCCACCGTG
The DNA here is from genome assembly GCA_037439785.1 of Verrucomicrobiales bacterium. Classification (GTDB taxonomy): domain Bacteria; phylum Verrucomicrobiota; class Verrucomicrobiia; order Limisphaerales; family J093; genus DSVZ01. The sequence continues at coordinate 50,697 of JBBIVJ010000033.1, forward strand.
CCTTCACCCTCATTGAACTCCTGGTGGTCATCGCCATCATCGCCATCCTGGCCGGGCTGCTGCTCCCGGCCCTGGCCCTGGCCAAGGACAAGGCCCACCGCACCATGTGCGTGGGCAACCAGAAACAAATCGGCCTGGCCAGCCACATGTACGCCGGCGACAACCGCGAGCGCCTGCCCTATCCCAACTGGAACCCGCCCTGGGTGCCGGGCTGGCTGTACTCGCCCACCAACAACCAGGTGCCCAACCTCTTCGCCGCACCCTACTCGACCAACCCCATCCTCGCCTACCAGGGCGGTCAGCTCTGGCAGTACCTCGGCGCCATGCGCACCTACCGCTGCCCCATTGACAAGACCAACACCGCCACCTTCAAGGCCCGCCCCAACAAGCTCGCCACCTACGTCATGAACGGCGCCCTCTGCGGCTACGGCGCCCTCACCCCCGCCGGCAATTCCTACAAAGTCCAGGATTTCGCCCCCGACGCCTTCATGATGTGGGAGCCCGACGACGCCAACGTCATCCTTGGCTACGGCTACAACGACGGCTCCAGCTTCCCCGACCCGGACGTGGACGGTGCCCTGGGCCGCCGCCACGGCAAGAAGGGCGGCATCGTCCTGGCCGTGGACGGCCACGTCGAGTTCATCACCTTCGACACCTGGCGACGCGAGGCCAAGCTGCCGGCCCGCAACCGCATGTTCTGCAACCCCGGCACCGCCAACGGACGCTGAACGGCAGGCCGCAAATTGCATTCAAATCTGCCGACGGAGCGCCCCCGGTGGTGCAGGCGTCTCGCCTGCCTTCAATGTGGTGCAGGCGTCTCGCCTGCCTTCAATGTGGTGCAGGCG
>JBBIVJ010000034.1:0-51001 GCA_037439785.1 Verrucomicrobiales bacterium
GGACACGTGGGCCGCCACGCGCGCGGCGGCGCTCAAGCAGCGGACACTAAACCCCCTGGCGCCGGCGCACGCGCCCGCGCCAGGCCGCCACAGCAGCGTTGGTTGTCGCCCACCGCGTCATCCCGGTGGAGCAGGTAAACCTTGCCGTCTTTGATGGCGGGTCCGCCGAAACCTCGCCCGACGGCAACGGACCACAACACTCGGGGACCACCTTCTGGCCAGGCGCGCAAAGTCCCATTTCCGGCGAAGTGCTGTTTCGGCCTGGGCCGAGGAATTGAGGCCCATCGGCGTGGTTGGGGCACGCGGCCACCGCGACAACAAGGATCCGGAGGGCGCACTTGATAATGGGAGTTGTCGTCATATCGAGGGGGGCTGACGCCAGGTCCACGTGGAAAGTCACCGCGTACCCGCCGTGGTGAGAAAGACGGGGGCACATCAATGGGGCAAGCTGCATGGACGTGCTTCGTGGTGCGGCGGCCAGCCGACGTTTGGGCGTCGTGGCGGGTCTCTTAAGTTCAACCTCACCCTCGGCCTGAGCCGCCGGCGCCTCGGGCAGATGTACCTTGCCGCAACCTTGAAGGGGGAGTCGCCCAACCCTGTCCCGCGTCCGGGCGGCTGTTGACCGCTGAGCGGCTTTGTTGCACCCTCTCCCCGGCATGCCGCTCGCCCGCGTCACCCGGCCACGTTCTCCGGTAATCCGCTGGTCTGACGCCTTGCGCGAGCTCCCCGCATTGTCCGTCCACCAACCGTGGGCCTGGTTGATTGTGGCCGGGTTCAAGGACATCGAGAATCGCTCTCGACGCACCCATTACCGCGGACCGGTGCTCATCCATGCCGGACTGAACCGGCGCCTGTTTCACCCGCAGGTGTGGGCCTGGGTGGCCCGGCGTCACCGTATCGCGCTCCCGGAGGAAATGCTTTTCGGCGGCGTGGTGGGGGTGGTGGACCTGGTGGACTGTGTCACCACGCACCCCTCGCCCTGGTTTGCGGGCAAGGGGTTTGGCTACGTCCTGGCCAGGCCGCGCCGGCTGCCGTTCCGCCCCTGCAAGGGCAACCTGGGATTTTTCCGTCCGGACTGGGGCGGGGCTTGATTGCGGACTTATCGTGTGGAGGTGCCTCATGGGTTACGAGACCGAGTTGATCTTGGACGTGGGGGTGCCGGCCAGGCGCGCGGCCGCGTTCCGGCGCGCACTCCAGCGCAAACAGGCGGACAGGGAAGACGAGGCCCACTACATGTTCGAGCAACTGCGACTGTCCACGTGCCGGACTGTCGAGTTTTGCGATCCCGACGCGCCGGGCGGCACGGGGAAGCTGGTGCCGGCGGTGGTACCAGACGAGGATGAAGGCCTGGTGACGGCCGTGTGTTTTTATGCCTTCCCGTCCTCGGGCCGGTGGTATCACACCGAAGAACTGGCCACCTGGCTCGCGGCGCAGGGTTGCCGGGGGCGGATCATTCAGCAGAGCCGCGAGAGCGACGGTGACTGCTGGGGGTGGGAGTTCGCGCGGGGCTACATCCGCCCCCTGAAATTGCTCCCCTCCGGCAAATGGACGAGGGTGGAACCCGAGCCCGCAGCCGAGACGGAAAGCGGGGTTAAAACCCGTTCTGTTGTGCGGTCCAGGTCCAGACCCCGCGCTGCTTCGACCGGGCGGACCCGTCGGGCCGGCCCGCCGCCGTAGGAAAGCGGGCTGAGGTTCGCCCACTGGCGACCGGCCCGAGGGGTAAACCGGCCGCGGGACTCAGCGGCGAAATCCGCGCGCGACCCGCACCCCCGGCGCGGCGGCTGGCCGGGCCAACACCTGCAGCGTGTCCGGCACCGCCTTGAGGTTCGCACCCGGCGCCACGTTGAACCCTAACCGGCCGACCAGCAGGAAGAACGCGATCTGCCTGCGCCCGGCAGGAACAGCCGTTGTTGACCCGCCATCAGATCCCCAGGCTCAGCCCCTGCGCGCGGCGGCGCTCAAGCAGCGGACACCCAGATCGAGGTTGGCGCTGGCGAGACCGCAGCCCGCCGCCACCGCACTCTCGCCTTCGCGGAATCCGGCTTGCCACGGCTTCCCGGTCGGTCCCACCCTGCCCATGCGTTGGTAACAACGATTCAAGGAGGGCCATGCCTTTCTCTCCCCAGGATCGGGGTTGTCGCCGCGGCGGCCTCGTGCGGCGCTGGTGGCCGGGCGGGTGTTTGGTGCTGGGGTTGGCGGGCGCCAGCAACGGCACCGCGGTCGGGGCTGCCGAGGGGCCGGTGCCCATCCGGCGCCATTACACCGTCCGGCGCTGGCAGTTGGAGCATGGCCTGCCCGATCAGCGGGTGAGCTGCCTGCTGCTGGCACGGGACGGTTTCCTCTGGGCCGGCACGCGGCAGGGCCTGGCCCGCTTTGATGGACAGCACTTCGCGGTCTGGCGTCGCGCCACCCACCCGGATTTTTCCAACGACACCTGCCGGGCCCTGGCCGAAGGACGGGATGGCCGCATCTGGGTGGCCACCGAGCAGGGGGTCACGGTGGTGGGACCGGTCCAGGAATGGGCGGTGCTGCAGGACGGGCCGGAGTCCACGACCGCCGGGGGCGCGGCCGGGTCCGCATCCGGGCTGGTGGCCCATGCGCTGCTGGTGTTGAGGGAGGGCGGGGTCCTGGCCGGTTCGAACAGTGGGTGGTGGATGGACGGCAACCCCGCGGCCCGGCCGTGGCCGGCGGCGGCGCTGGAGGACCCGCGGGTGCGCGGGCCGGCGTTTCACGGCTGGCAGGGCACGGATGGGGCGTTGTGGGTGGGGATGGCCGACCAGTTGTACCGGCTGCCGCCGGGGGGCACGCAGTGGGAGGCGCAATTCCCGGAAAACCGCCCGGAGCCGTCGGGTGTGCTGGCGCTGACAGGGGACCGGGCCGGGAACCTTTGGGCCGTGATCGGCCCACCGGCAGGGCGGCGCGGCCATCTGCACCACTGGCGGCTGGGGCGCTGGCGGCAGGTCCTGCCCGAGTCCGTGTACAATGATGCTGCGCCGTTGCTGCTGGCCCCCCGCCACGCCGGCGGGGTGTGGTTTGCGGACAGCCCCCGGCAACTGCGTTGGTGGCATGACCAGGCCCAAGGGACCTACTCGCTTCAGGGGCTCTGGCCCGAGACGGACGAGCTGCTTTGCCTGGCGGAAGACGCGGACGACAACCTCTGGCTGGGCACCGCCCGGAGCGGCTTGTTTTGCCTGCAACGGCGTCGGGTGGAAATGCTCACCCCGGCCGAGGGCCTGCCCCACGCCAGCGCCCGGGCCCTGGCAGAGACGGCCGACGGGGCGTTCTGGGTCGGCACTGATCACGGGCTGGCGCGCTTTTTCAACGGCACGGTCCAAAGCCTGGGCGAGGCCGAGGGCCTGCAGCCGCCCCGCGTGCGCGCGCTGGCGGAAGATGCCCAGGGCCGGCTGTGGGTCGGCACCGGTGGCGGCCTGTACCGCCTCGAGGCCGGGCGTCTGCAAGCGGTGCCCTTCGCGGGGCCGTGGTATCGGGGCAAGATTCGCGCGCTGCTGCCGGCGCGGGACGGCGCAATGTGGGTGGGCACGGCACAGGGCCTGCTCCGCCTGAGCACGGCGGGGGACCGCACCTGGTTGCCGGCGCAGGGCCTGCCCCACGAAGACGTGCGCGCGCTGCTCGAGACGCGGGCGGGGGATCTGTGGATCGGTACCGCTGGCGGCGGGCTGGCCCGGTGGCGGGACGAGCGCTTCGAATGTCTCGACGAACGTCACGGCCTGTCCAGCGCGCGGGTGTGGGCCCTGGCCGAAGATGAGGCCGGGTGGATCTGGGCGGGCACCGATCGGGGCTTGAACTGCCTGCACGACCAGCGCCTCACCCCCATCACCCTCGCCCACGGGCTGCCGGACAACCAGGTCAACGGCCTGGCCTGGGACGGGGAAGGGAACCTCTGGGTGGGGCATGACGCGGGCATCTACCGCGTGCCCCGCGCGGAACTGGTGGCGGTGGTGCTCGGCCAGCAGGCAAGACTCCGTGCCGTCAGCTACGGCGTGGGCGACGGGCTGGTGGACGCCGAGACCAACGGCCAGACCAGCCAGCCCTCGGTCCTGCGGCGGCGGGACGGCCGGATGGCCTTCGCGACCGTCGGGGGCGTGGCCGTGTTCGATCCCCGCAAACTGCCGGACCGCGTGGTGGGACCGGTGGTGCGGTTGACCCGCTTCGTGGCGGGCACGGAGGTGCTGTTTGCGGGAGCGCCCGGCGAAAGGGCCGGCGCCGACCGCGCGACGCCGCTGCGCGTGGCCGCGCACCTGCCGCGCGTGTTCACCATCGAGTACACCGCCCCCCAGGGGCGGGCGGCGGACAAAACCCGGTTCCGCCATCGCCTCCTGGGGGCGAGCCCGGATTGGGTCCCGGCGGACCACCAGCTCCAGGCCACCTACGCCCATCTCCGCCCCGGCCGGTACACCTTTGAAGTCCAGGCGGCCAACGCGCATGGCTACTGGGGAGCCGAGCCGACGCGGCTGCACTTCGAGGTGCTCGCCCGGGGACTGGAACGCCCCACCGTGCGGCTGCTGCTGGGCCTGCTGGTGGTGGGCGTCGCCGGCGGCCTGGGCTGGCTGCGCCTGCGGGAACTCCAGGGCCGCCAGCGGGTCGCCCTGGCCGGCAGCCGGGCCCGCGAGCGCTCCCGCCTGACCCGCGACCTGCACGAAAGCCTCGGCGTCTGCCTGATGGACCTCACCCGCCTGAGCCATCAGGCCGCGCAACGCGCCGGACCCGGCTCCGGGCCGACGCTCGAGGAACTGACCCGGCGCAGCAGCGAAGCCCTGAACATCCTGCGGGACCTGATCTGGACCAACGCCCCCGAGCAGGACAGCCTCCGCGCCCTGCTCGAACGCCTCGAGGCCCAGACGCGCGAGACCCTCGCCCTCGGCGGCGTGCATCTGGAGTGCCCCCCCGCCCAACCCCCGCCGCCGGACCGGCCGGCCGGTCCCCTGTACCGCCGGCTGCTCCTGCTGGCCCTGCGCGAGGTGGTGACCAACATCCGCCGCCACGCCGCCGCCCAGACCGTGACGCTGCACGTGGTGCCGCGGGGCGAGCAGTTGGAAATCGAGGTCCGCGATGACGGGATCGGCTTCGACCCGGCCCGGCCGAGCCACGCGGCGCGGGCCGAGCCGGGACAGGGGTTGGCGAACCTCCGGGCCCTGCTGACCGAGCTGGGAGGCACGGTGGAGGTCCACAGCCGGCCCTGGGCCGGGACCCGGGTGCTGCTGCGGGTGCCGCTGCCCCGGTCCTGAGCCAGCGGCGGCACGACTTGTTCACACCACGGGCAGTTTTCCTTGCTGCGCCGTCCCCACGCCGGCAGCGTGACGGCCCATGCACCGCCTGCCGTTGTGGCTGATGGCGCTGGTCTGCGCGGCGGGGTCCGGCCCCGGGGCCGGGTCAGCCGCCGCGGGGGCCCCGGCGGTCCTCCATCAGGGCCGCAGCGGCCATGACCTGCGCGCCTGGGGCCGGGCGCGTCAACTGGTTCTGTCCTGGAACGCCGCCTCGCGGGTGGTGCATCTGACCAACCGCACCAGCCGGCTGGCGCTGGCGGTGGACTCCCAGCAGGCGGTCGTCAACGGCATCAAGGTCTGGCTCATCCAGCCGGTGGCCGCGCGGCCGGAAGGGTGGTGGCTTTCGGCGCGGGACGCCGAGCGCGTGCTCGAGCCCCTGCTCCAGCCCCGGGTCGGCGCCCCCGCCGGGCCGGTGCGCACGATCGTGTTGGACCCCGGCCACGGCGGCCGGGACCCCGGGCACCAGACCGGCAGCCTGCAGGAAAAACGCCTCACCCTGCTCCTGGCCCAGCAGGTGCGCGCCAAACTCCAGGCCGCCGGCTATCGCGTGGTGCTGACCCGCACCCGGGACACCTACCTGGACCTGGCCGAGCGGGCCGCCCGCGCCAACCGCGAGAAGGCCGACCTGTTCGTGAGCCTGCACTTCAACGCCGCCGCCGACCGCACCGTGCGGGGCGTGGAAGTCTTCTGCCTCACCCCCAACGGCGCCGCCTCGACCCACGCCCCACGCACGGCGGTGCTGACCCAGACCCTGCCGGGGCACCGGCACGGGGCGCGCTCCCAGCGGCTGGCCTACGAGGTGCAAAAGGCCCTGGTCGAGCGCGGGCTGCTGGCCGACCGCGGCGTCAAACACGCCCGCTTCGCGGTGCTCCGGGACCTGACCATGCCCGGCATCCTGGTCGAGGCCGGCTTCCTGAGCCATCCGGAGGAGGCCCGGCAGATTGCGGACCCGAAGTTCCGCGACCGCCTGGCCGCGGCCATAGTGGCCGGCATCGAGCGTTACCGGCGCCTGACGCCCGCGGTCCAGACCGCCGCCGTGGGCCCCTGAAACCGCCCCCGCCGGGAGGTTCACCCGCGCGCGGCCAGTTCCCAGTCAGTCCACCGCACCAGATCGCCCAGGGCGGGCCGGCCGTCGTGACGCCAGGCCGGCGGGGGGCATTGCATCCGGCCCAACGGGCAAATGCGGGACACGCCCCAGCGGGCCAGTTCGAGGGCCAGGGCCTGCTCGCGCGTGCCGGTGGCCGCCAGCCCCACGGTCGAGACCTGCCCGCGAAAGGCGTCCACCCCCGCCAGCGCCTCGTCCAGCCCCGCCACGGCCTTGACGTGGATGAAGCGGTGGGCGCAGGTCGGGTGCAGGCGGGGAAAGTACTCAAACACCACCGTCCAGGCGGTCGAACCGGCGCTGCACCACAGGCGGGTGTCCGGCGAATGCGCCGCGCGCACCGCGTAAAACGACCGCCGCGTGGCGATGGCGGCGGCGTCGGCCAGCGGCAGCGGGCCACGGGGGTGGGTGGCTTCGAGCCGGTCCAGTTCGGCGGCCAGGACTTCGGCGAAGCGCTCGGGCGGATTCCGCCCACCGGCTTCGACGTAAAAGGCGTGCGGGGAGAGGCAGCCCAGTTGGTTCCAGGCGGCCACATCCCGCGCCGCCGCCGCCGCCACGCGCGGCAGGGTGTGGTTCGCGAGCATCTCCTGCGCCACGTACCCGAAGCTGAGCCGGTGGCCGTAGCCCAGGAACCGCACCCCGGAGGGCAATCGCCGGCGCAACGCGGCCAGCGTGGCGTCGCCGCCCATCGCCAGCACGCAGTCGGCCTGCGCCCAGAGGGCGTCCTCGAGCGGTTCGGTGCCGCCGGGCCATTCGGCGATTTCCACGCAGGCGGCCAGCTTGGCTTCGACCTCGCGCAGCGAGTGCGCGAAGAGCCGCGGCAGCAGCGAGGTACCCGAGGCGCATTTCATGAACTGCGCCGAGCGCGTCAACACCCCCAGCACCAGGCTCATCAGGGCGGGATTGGGCAGGCGGCCGGCCGTGACGTGGACCAGCAGCTCCGGGCCGTGGGCCAGGGCCAGCCGGTCGGCCCGCGGCCCGGCGGGGTTGGGCGTCAGTTGGTCCAGGCGTTGGAGGTCGGCCAGGTCCTGGGCCACGAGCGCCCGCAAGTTCTCGCCTGTGAGCGCACTGAAGAAGTCGTCCAGCCCGGCCGCGAGGGTGGGGGCGGAAAAGCCGAGGGCACGCGGGCCTTCCTCGAGCGCCAGGCGGCGATAGGGATTGGCGGGGGCCAACCAGTCCTCGGCCACGGAGGCTAGGGCGTCAATGAGGTCGGCCGTGGCGCGGTCGGCCAGGTAGCGGCGGCGGTTGGCCTTCAGCGTCAGGCAGGCGTCGGTGATCATCGCCGGCGTCAGCGCGGCGGGGTGGGCCAGGTCGGCCAGGAAGTACCGGGGCAGGTCCATGCTTCAGGCGGCCAGCAGCGAGCAGCCGCGCGCCTCGGCCCGGGCGGTGCGGCCCAGCAGTTCAAAGCCGTCGTCGCGACGCACGGCCAGGTCTTCGGTCAACACCGCCAGCACGGCGTGCACGTTGGCCAGATCGGTCACGGCCAGGAGCCCGGCCTCGCCCTCGCCCACTTCCCGGCCGGTTTCCGGCGAGAGCACCCGCGCCCGGGCCCAGGGAGGGAAACGGTAAATCCGTGGCCGGGCCTGGCCGCAGATGCGGTCGTAGGCCTGCGAGGCCAGCTCGCACATCCCGTACTCGCCCACCAGGTGGGTGTCCGGCAGGCCGAGCCGGTCGCTCAGCGCCTGGTGCAGGGCGGGCCGGGACAGTTCGCGCGACCGGCCCTTGTAGCCGCCGGTCTCCATCAGGCGCGAGCCGGTCGGCAACCGCAGCCGGAGCCCTGCCGCCGCCAGGTGTTCGAGCAGGTGCACCAGCGAGTAGGCCGTGCCCAGCAAACAGACCGGCCGGCCTTCGCCCGCCGCCGCCTGCAACGCCGCGGTCAGGCCGGCCGCGTCCAGGACCCAGGCACCGTCTTCGCGCACGCGGCTCCAGAACCGGACCGGTTCCGCCCTGAAGCGGTCAGCGACCATCCCCGCCATGCAGGCCAGGGAAGAATGCGGCGCGGCATCCGGGTAGGGCGTCAGCGAAAACAGCCGCAGGCAGGCGCCGCCGGCCCGCGCCCCTTCCGGGAGCAGATGCGGCCCGAACCACGCCCGCCCCGAGGCGGCGTAAAGCTCGAGCGTGGCGGCGCTGTGAAACACCCGTCCGGGCAGGCCGGTGGTGGTGCCGCTGGTGCGGAATTCCCGGCACCGCGCGGCGACCGGCAGGGTGGTGAAGACCAACTCCTTGAAGGCGGCGGTCGGCACCGCCGGCAGGTCGCGCCAGTCCCGGACCGTCTCCGGCGAGGCGCCGAGGTGCGTGGCCAAAGCCCGGTAGGCGGGCGCGGCGGCAAATTGGGCGGCGAAGAGCTCCAGCGCCAGGGCATTGAAGGCCGCGTCGTCGTAGGGCGCTTCCCGGAAAGGCGCCGCGCCCTCGATGAAGGCGCGGACGCGATCGGTGAGTTGGTCCAGCAGGTCCGGATGCATGCGGTTTTGGTTGCGTCGGTTCCGACGCGGGCTGGTTGACCGCCACAGCCCCGCCCCAAACTAACCGCCCGGCGCCGGGGGAACAAGCGCCGGACGGAGAGGCCACGGGGCAGGGTCAGGCGCGTGCCTGGCGGTAGCGCTCGGCCACGAAGTCCCAGTTGATGATGCCGAAAAAGGCGGCCACGTAATCCGCGCGGCGGTTCTGGTACTTGAGGTAGTAGGCGTGTTCCCACACGTCCAGCCCCAGCAGCGGGGTGCGCCCCTGGCTCAGCGGGGAGTCCTGGTTGGGCAGGCTTTCGATGCGCAGCCGGGCGCCGTCCCAGGTCAGCCAGGCCCAGCCGCTGCCGAAGACGCCCATCGCCGCCTGGGTGAACTGCTGTTGGAAGGCGTCGTAGCTGCCGAAGGCCGCGTCCAGGGCGCCGGCCAGTTCGCCGGCAGGGCGGCCGCCGCCTTTTTTGAGCGAGAGCCAGAACAGGCTGTGGTTGGCATGGCCACCGCCGTGGTTGCGCACGGCGGTGCGCACGGCCTCCGGCAGTTGGTTCAGGTCATGGAGCAGGGCCTCGACCGGTTTGGCCGCGAGGTCCGCGTGGCCGGCCACGGCCTTGTTCAGGCCGGCCACGTAGGCGGCGTGGTGCTTGCCGTGGTGGATTTCCATCGTCCGCGCGTCAATGGCGGGCTCGAGGGCGTCCACCGGGTAGGGTAGCGGCGGCAGCTTGAAGGGGCCGGCCGGCGCCGGGGCGGGCGGAGCCGGCGGGGCGTTTTGGGTCAGGGCGGTCAGGGCACCGGTCCCGGCCAGGGTGGCCGAGGCCAGGGCGGTCCGTTTCAGGGCGGTGCGTCGGGTGATCGGGGCGTGGAGACGTAGCGTGTTCATGGTGAGGGCAAGTTAGCGGGGCCGCCAACCGGCGCAACCGGCCGCGGCCGGCGCGATCACCGAGGCTCCCGGACGGCGGCCTCGCCCAGCACCCGCGTGATGAGGGCGGTCACACGCCGACCGGAGGCGCGGAACTTGAAGCGGTTGCGGTAAAGGCCGCCGCGAAGGCGGTTGTTGCTCTCGAAGGCGCCCATGGCGGCGTGCACCTCCTTCCTACTGCGGGCCGCGCCGAGCCTCTCGAGGAACTCGTAGTCCGGTTTGAAGTGTTCGGGGTTGAAAAACAGGATCAACGGCCGCAGCAGGCGCGCGCGCCAGCGCAGGCTTTTGCGCGTGGCGCGCACGACAAATTCCTCGGGGGGGCAGCGGTAGTACTCGCAGAAGGCTTCGCGAAAGGTTCGCGGCCAGTCGGCCATGCCAGGAGCCTGCTCCGGCTGACGGGGCGGATCAAGTTCAAACCGGCCCGCGCGGTGGGGGAGCCCGGTTATGCCCCCTGAGCTCCAAGCAAGGGGGAAACGATCGCAAAGCGCCAGGGGACTGGCGCCCTCCAAAAGTTGTCGTATCCCGCGCGGCTACCTTGCGCGCGCGAGCGTCTTGGAGTGCGGCAGTCCCCTGCCGCTTTCGACACGGCGGCAAGCCGAACGCCGGCTCGAGAGCTGAAGTCTGCGCCACATGACGCTGGCTGCCGGGCCCTGGTGGTGCAGGCTTCCAGCCAGCCTAAAAAATGCAGGCCAGTAGCCTGCACCCCAGGTTGAAGGTCGAACGCCTAAGCCCCCTGGCAGATGGTGGATGCCGGATGTCCTATGCCGGGGAGCGCGGCCGCCCCGACTGCACGCGTCGGCGCCTCGCCAACGGGCCAAGGGGGAACGGGCAATCTGTCCGCTACGCCGGGCTACAAGCGAGGCGGTTTTCTGATTTTACCCGATCCGTTCCCGGGCGCGGCGCCTGGCGGCCTTCAACCGCTCGGTGACCGAACCCGGCCCGGTGGCCGCGGTCGCGGCGGCGGCAGGTTCCTCGACCGCCTCCGGCGGGGGTGTCGGGGAGGAGGCCGCCGGGGAGACCGGAGCCGCGTCGGTGTCAGGCTGTTTCGGCTCGGCGCGGGCCGTTGCCGGGGCGGTTTGGGTGGCACGCACCAGTTCGCGGCGCGCCAGCAGCGCGGCCAGGGAAGGGGTCGAGGCCGGCGTCGGGGCGGCGGAGCGCCAGCCCAACCTGCGGGCCAGCCGCCGGCCGAGCTCCCGCATCTCGGCGGGGTCGAGCTCGACACGGCGGACGGCGACGTCCAGCACGAACAGGACCAGCGCCAGCCGCAGCAGCCAGGGCCAGAGGTCATGCGGCTGCCAGGTCCGCCGGCGCTGAAGACGGTAGGCGGTGTCGGGGGGCTGGTCCAGGGCCAGTACCTGGCCGCCGGTCAATTCGGCCAGGCGGTGGAGCAGGCTGGTGTGGGTGCCGGCGGCTTCCAGCTCCGGCGAGTAGTTCAGGCTGGCGCCCAGCGTCTGGGCCGCGTGCACCGCGCCGCGTTCCCAGTGCTGGAGGTTGACCAGGTACACGCCGGGCTCGCGCATGGTAAAGGTGCCGGCGTAGCGGCCGGGGCCGGTCTGGTCCAGCGTGATGAGCTGCCGCACGCCCGGGGGGCTGAACACGGCCGCCCGCAGTTCGAGGAAGTTCAGTTCGTTGCCCTCCGCGTCCAGGGCCTCGACGCTGACATGTCCTTCGCCGGCTTCGACGGAGACTTCCGTGGCGAAGTCCGCCGGGAACGTGCGGCGCAGGCTCCAGTGCAGCACCTGGCGCCAGAACGTGGCGTAGCCGGGCCAGGCCAGCCAGTGCTGCGCCCAGCGTGCGCGGGCATCCGAGGTGAAGGCCACCGCCCGCCCCAGGCCGTACTGCCAGTGCGCCAGCAGCGGCGAGCCCCGGGCGGTGAGCAGCGGGGTCTCGGCCCGCACCTTGGGCTCGGTGACCACGTGGCCCAGCAACGGCGGGGCCGCCGCCCAGTCCAGGCCGCGGGTCACCTCGGTGGACAGGACCGGATGGGGCTGGAAGGGCTCCTCGTGGATGGCGGTCTTGAGCACCACCGCCGCTTCCTGAAGGAAAATCTGCGGCACCTGATCGAGAGTGTGGGCCGGGTAAAACCGGCCCCCGCCCAGCGTGGCCAGCAGGTTCAGCAGCGTCCCGTCCAGGTCATCGCCGATACCCACGGTGGACAGGGTGATGCGTTCCGCGGCCAGGGCGCGGGCCAGGCCTTCGAAGTCGCCGGGGGTGGATAGGCCGTCGGTCAGGGCGATGATGTGCTTGAGGGAGGCCCGAGCACGGTTCAGGAGTTGGCGGGCATGTTGAAGCGGCGGGTACATGGTGGTCCCGCCGTCGGCACTGAGGCCGCTGATCCGCCGCAGAATGGTTGCGCGGTGGGCCGCCACCGGCTGGAGGTCGGCCACCATTGAAAAGTCGCTGTCGAAGGCAATCACGGCGACCAGGTCGCGGTCCGAGAGGGCCGCGACCGCGGCCAGGGCCGCCTGTTTGGCCACTTCCATCTTCTCGCCGGCCATGCTGCCGGACTTGTCAATCACCAGCACCAGCGCGCCGGGGGGCAGGACCTGCTGGCTGCTCAGTTCGGACTCGACCGGCAGGAGGTCGTTGAGCCGCGAGCCGCGGTAGGCGCCCGCCCCGTAGGCGCGGTCGCCCCCCACGCAGACCAGGCCCAGGCCGAAGTCGCGCACGGCCACCTCCAGTTGCGTGTCCGCCCCCGCGGGCAGGTCGCCGGCGCTGACGTTGCCCAGGACCAGGGCGTCGTAGCTTTGGAGTTCGGCCAGTGAGTCCGGCCAGGCGGAGGGTTCGATCACGCGCACGCGGGCGCCCCGGTCGCCCAGCACGCCGGCCAGCGGGGTATCGGCGGCGGGGTCGCTGGAGACCAGCAGCACGCGCGGTTCGCCGCGGACCTCGGAGTAGCCGAAGGCCCGGTTGTTCTGCGGCCGGGTGTCCCGGCCGGTCTCGACCTGGACTTCGTAGGTGTAAAAGCCCGGCTCGGTCAGGGTCTGGGGGAAGGCCAGGAGGTTTTTGCCCGCCTCCAGCTCGAGGACCTGCTCGCCCAGGTGGCGCTGGTTGCGGAGCAGCCGCACCGTCACCGGTCCCGCCTCGTCGGCCCGGACGAAGGCCTTGACCTCGAAGGGCTGGCCCTGCTTGACGCTGGCCGGGGCCAGGAGCCGTTGCACGGAGACGTCGGGCCCGTGCCGGGCCGTCAACGGCACGGGGAACACTTCCACCTGCTGCGCGCGGGCCAGGGCGGCGGCAGCAAGGGCGTCGCCCTGGTTCTCGTGGCCATCGGACAGCAGGACCACCCGGCGCTGGCCGTGTTCGGGAAAGGCGGCGGTGGCCAGGCGCAAGGCCGCGGCGAGGTCGGTGCGGTCGCCGGGGACCACTGTGGCGGGGCGTTCGAGGCGGAGCGCCGGTTGCAGCGAGGCTTCAAGGCGCGCCTCGCGGCCGAAAACGATCACGCCGGCGCGGTCCTGCGCGGGCAGGGAGCGGGCGGCCTGTTGCATCCACTCGAGGGCGGCGCGCTGCTGGGCGGCGGGCACGCTGTCGGAGTGGTCGAGCAGGAAAAGGACATTGAGGCGGTCGAGCGGCTGCAGCCAGCGGGCCCCGGCCAGCGCGCCGATCCAGAGCACGGTGACCCCCCCGCGCAGTGCACCTGCCAGCCAGCGCCGTCGTGCGGGCAGCGAGCTGTCCGAGCGAAAGGTCAGCCATCCCACCCAGGCCAGCGCCGGTGGCAGCAGCCAGAACCACTCAGGATGGGTGAATTCCAGGCCCATGGGAACGTGCGTCCGCGCGCATTATCCGTACCACATGCCCGCGAGGGGGCAATGTTTCCCCACCGGCGGCCGATCGCGGGCCGGCCGGGGACCGCGCCCGAGGCCGCGGGACCGATTCAGTCTTGCACCTGCGCCCGCAACGAGGGCCGGAAGCGGCGCAGCCGGGGCAGGCCGGCCTCGCCCAGCACCAGGAGCGCCGTGGACAGGGCGTCGGCCTCAAAGGCGGAGGGCAGAACCACCGCCGCCAGCGTGGCGCGGCGAACCGGTTCGCCGGTGCGCGGGTCCAGCACGTGACCCCAGCAGTTGCCGGCCGCGGCGGCGGCAACCCGGCCGCTAACGGCGGAGATCCCCAACGCGGTGTCTGTGAGTTCAAATTCGGCCAGTACCCGTTCACCGTCTTCCTCGGGGCCGGCCGGCAACAGCTCCAGAGCGGGGGCGGCGGGGAGGGTCACCTTCCAGGGCCGACCGTCGGCCTGGTGGCCGAGGCCGAAGACGCTGCTGGTGCCGCCGTGGATCAGGGCGCGGGTCACGCCGGCCTCGCGCAGGAGGCCCACCGCCCGGTCCAGGGCAAAGCCCTTGCCGCAGGCGCCCAGGTCCAGTTTCACGCCGGGGTGGGAGAAGCGGACGGTGAAGTCGGCGGGGTTCAGCTCGACCTTGTCCATGCCCACGGCGGCGCGGGCCTTGGCGAGTTCGGCCGGGGCGGGCGCTCGAACCATCCCGCCGCGGAATCCCCACAGCCCCATGAGGGGGCCGATGGTGGGATCAAAGGCGCCGGCGGTGAGTTCCCAGAGGGCGCGGGCGTGTGCGAGCAGGTGAAAGACCGGCGGGGTGATCTTGAGGGGGCCGCGGGCCGCGTCGCGATTGAGCCGGGCGATCTCGCTGGTGGGGCGGAAGAGGCTCAGTTGGGCTTCGAGGCGCTCGATTTCGTCCAGGGCCTCTTCGCCCGCGGCGCGGAGGGCGGGTTCCCGTTCCCCCTGCAGGACCAGCTCGAAGCGGGTGTTCATGGCCCGGCGGGCGAGCAGGATGGTGGGCATGGGAGCAAAGAAAAGGGCTTCGCGGCGGTCCGCGAAGCCCGGTTCCGGTCACGGGGACGGTTCAGGAGGGCTTGAGCACGCCGTAATAGGCGGGCTCGATCTTGCGGCCGGAGCCGTCGGTGATGGTACGGGTCTTCTCGTCGTAGTGGCAGGTGATGCCCATGCGGTCGGACATTTCGCCGAGGGAGACGATGGTCTGGACGCGGATGGCCAGTTCGATGTTGGCGTTGGGCACCTTGCCGGTGCGGATGCAGGAGAGCCAGTTGGATTGGTGCACGCCGATGTCCTCGACGGGTTCGAGGTTGGGATGGCGCTCCGGGTCCAGCTCGTCGGAGAAGGGCCGCTCGGGTTTGAGTTCGACGGTGTTGCCGCCGATGTAGAGCGTGGCGTGGTGGCCGCGAATGATGTCGGGCAGGCCCTGCTCGTTGACCGAGGAGCTGCAGACCATGAGGCTGTAGCCGCTGGGGAATTCCGCGATGAGGGTGATGCACTCGGGCACGTCGCGGATGGGGGTACCGGGGGTGTTTTTGTCGGTGAGGATTTTTTTGGTGCCGAGGGCAGCCACGCGGACGGGGAACTCGGGGTTGCCGGTGGCCAGCACCAGCGGGTGCAGGCGGTGGGGGAAGAGGTCGCCCAGCAGGCCGGCGCAATAGGGGTAGTACTTGCGCCAGCGGAAGAAGTGGTCGGGGTTGAATTCGGGGCGGGTCTTGATGTTCGGCCCCAGCCACTCGTTCCAGTTGATGCTGTCGGCCGTGAGGTCGGGCTCGATGGTGTAGTTCCACTCGCCCTTGGGGGTGTTGCGCATGTAGGAGCCCTGCCCCAGGACCAGCGGGCCGAGCTTGCCCTCGCGGACCAGTTCGGCGGCCTTGTGCCACTTGGCGTCCGAGCAGCCCTGGGAGCCGACCTGGAAGACCTTGCCGGTGGCCTTGACCGTGTCCCAGACCTCCCAGGCCTCGGACAGGTAGCGGGACATGGGCTTTTCCACGTAGATGTGTTTGCCGGCCTTCATGGTGTCGATGGCCACCCGGGCGTGCCAGTGGTCCACCGTGGAGCAGATGACGGCGTCAATGTCCTTGTTCTCGAGCAGCCGGCGGTAGTCGTCGTAGGTCCTGGCGTCGCCGCCGACCTTGGCCTTGGCCATTTCACGGCGCTTTTCCCAGAGATCGCAGAAGGCGGCCAGGGCCACGTTGCTCTTCTCGGCGTTGGCCTTCAGCTTGTCCACGTGGAGCTGGCCCTGGGGACCCAGGCCGACAAAGCCGACCACGATGCGGTCATTGGCGCCGATGACCCGGCCGGTGGCAGGGGCGGTGCCCTGGCCGTACACGGGGTTTTTGAAGAGCCGGGCGGTGGCCGCGGCGGCGGTGGCGGCGGCGGTGGTCTTGAGGAAACCCCGGCGGGTGTGCAGGCCGGCAGGTGTGGGGTGAGGTGAGGTTTGCATAGTCGGTGGTGGATTCATCAAACGGTCCGCTGTCGTGCGGTTTTGGACGCAGCCTACGGAGGGACTGTTCAGCGTCAACCGCGAAGGCCATCCCGGGCGGCAACGGCCCCCGCTGCCGCGGGCGGGCAACCGGGGGCATCGGCAAGTCCACGCTTGCCGGGGCGGGCGGGCGCAGTCTAGGCTTGGGCGTTCCCCGCGGAACGGAACGACATGGAACTGGAACAGTCTGAACGTACATTCCTTGGAACCTATGCCCACACCCGTTTATCACGCCTCGATTGAGGGCGCCCAGCATGGCGCCAAGTCCCTGACCGACTTCCTCGCCTGGGCCAGGCGCTCTGGCGCCAGCGGTGCCCAACCTTCCAACTACCTGCTCCAGGCCGGCAGCGGCTTCAAAAGCGTCCGGGAAATCAAGGACGCCTTCGCCGGCGCCGGCCTGAGTCTGGACGGCATTTCCTGCCACTGCCCGCTCTGGGTGCACACCACCGCCTGGACCGGCAGCCCGAGCATCCGCCCCTTCATCCCCGCCGACGTGGCCAAAAAGTCGCCGGCCGAGATCGAGCAGTGGGCGGAGGATTACCTGATCCGGCTCTTCGACCTGGCCGCCGAGCTGGGGGTGAAGATTCTGCCCACCTTCTGGGGCGTGGTCTTCGGCTGGGAAGTGGCTTCCGGCTACCCCTGGGGCTTCTGGTCCGGCGCCGACTTCGACCTCATCAAGGAGGGCCAGGAACGCTTCGTGAAAAAGACCGCCCGCCTTCGCAAGGAGGCCAACGACCGCGGCATCATCCTCTGCCACGAAATCCACCCCGGCACCGCCGCCATGTGTGCGGACGACTTCAACATGCTGGTGGACATCTGTGACGGCGACCCCTGCCTGGGCGTCAACGCCGATCCCAGCCACTGCTGGGAAGGCGAGAGCTGGGAAACCCGCTTCCTGAAGGTCGGCCCGCGCGTGTACGCCGCCCACATCAAGAACTTCGTCATCCGCCCGGGCATGCCGCTGCGCAA
Organism: Verrucomicrobiales bacterium; assembly: GCA_037439785.1. Taxonomy (GTDB): domain Bacteria; phylum Verrucomicrobiota; class Verrucomicrobiia; order Limisphaerales; family J093; genus DSVZ01. Next base: position 16,998 of record JBBIVJ010000034.1, read on the forward strand.
GGTCGAGGCGGCCTGGCCCAGGCGCGCCATGCAGTTCGTGGACCTGCCCAGCGGCGAAATCAACATGCAGCGCTACGCCGAACTGCTCATCCACATCGGCTACCCCGCCCGCTACAAGCAGGTCATGGGCACGCAGACCGCCCCCCTGGTGGTCGAGGCCGAAAGCGCCCACAAAGACCTCGACTGGACCAGCGCCAACGGCATTGCCTACGTGCGCGACCACCTCACCTGGCCGCCGGCCGCCGGCTCGTTCGAGGACGGTATGGGGGCCTGACCGGCTGCTCCACCACTGCCCGTTTGGGGGCGCCTGCGGGCGCCCTTTTTTGTTTGATCGGCCCCGGCGGCCGGTCGAAGGAGTCCGGACCGGGAACGGCCCTTGATCCGGCCAGGGCCGTGGCCAGGGGTGTTTGCCGGGGGAGCACAGGCCGGACCCGCCTCCGTGCCGGCGTGTGTTCGAGAGTGTGAGGTGCCTTTTGCCGCGGAGGCGGGCCTTCGGCGGAACAAACCAGTTGCGGCCGGCCCCACCTGCCAACTATTTTGGCGGACGATCCGTCGCGTCCCGGCAGGGGTGCGGGCCGTCCCCCCGTTGAATGGTGGTCGAAGTTCAAACGTCTGCCCGGCCCGACTCGGCGCCGCCGGGACATCCAGTCATCTCATGATCGAGTGGAACATCCAGCCACGGTCACCGGCCTGTCACAGTTGCGGTCGTGCCTTTCAACCGGACGAGCCGCTGCACACGCTGTTGTTCGAGTCTCGCTCAAACCTGGAGCGGCTGGATGTGTGTGAAGGCTGCTGGCAGTCCCAGCACGCCCAGGGCAGCAATCACCGCCGCGGCTTCGTCTCGCACTGGGTGAGCCGGTTCGAACCCCCGGCCCCGCCCCCGCCCGAGCCGATCCGCAAGGAGAACGCCGAGTCCCTCTTGCGCAAACTGGTGGCCGGCAACGCGCCCGAGCACGCAGCCAGCGCCTTCATCCTCGCCGTCATGCTCGAGCGCAAGCGCCTGCTCAAGGTCAAGGCGCGCCGCGAGGAAAACGGCCACCGCGTGCTGTGCTATGAACATGTCCGCACCGGCGAGCTGTTCATCCTGCCGGACCCGCAACTGCGGCTGGACCAGTTAGAGGCGGTCCAGCGTGACGTCGCCCGCTTGCTCGAACAGGGCCTGCCGGACCCAGCCCAAACCTCCCCCCCGGCCGCCACTCCGGCCGGGGAGGCGCCGCCCCCGGAGGCGGACCCGCCGGTAACGGCACCGGCTGACCCACCCCACCCCATCACCGGGGGGCCGCCCGCATGAGCGAGTACGACGCCCTGGAGGCACAGTTGGGTTATCGGTTTCAAGACCTCCAGCTCCTGCGCCTGGCCCTGTCTCATCCCTCGGTGGCGCAGGAACAGGGCATCAAGCTGGGGAACAATCAGCGCCTGGAGTTCCTCGGCGACTCGGTGCTGGGACTCATCCTGACCGAGGAACTGTACCGCCGTTTCCCCGGCGTGGAGGAGGGCTCCCTGACCCAGGCGCGGGCGCGCATGGTCAACGGGCGGTTCCTCGCCCAGCAGGCACGCCGGCTGGGCATTCCGCCCTACCTGATTCTGAGCCGGGGCGAGGACCATTCCGGCGGTCGGGAACGCCATTCCAACCTGGCCAACGCTCTGGAAGCCATCATGGGCGCCATGTACATGGACGGCGGCCTGGCGGCGGCGCGGGAGTTTGTGCTCCGGGTCTTCGGTCCGGAGCTGGAACGGGAGCCGCCCGGCAGCGGGAGCGACAATCCCAAGGGCCGCCTCCAGGAGCGCCTCCAGGTCGATGCCAGCCCCCCGCCGGTTTACCAGCTCATGGCGGCGTCCGGTCCGGACCACGACCGCCGCTACGAATGCGCGGTGTACCACCTGAGGCGGGAGCTGGCCCGCGGTACGGGCCGCAGCAAGAAGGAGGCGGAAACCGCGGCGGCGTTGGCGGCACTGGCACGACTGGAGCAGGGGGCCGAGGCGGCGCCGCCTTTACAGGGTCAGGCGGGCGGAGCGGGAGCCTGAAGGTCCGGGCAAGGGAGACTTCTACCTTTGCGGCGAGGCGGATTGGGGCTTGCCCGCAAATGTACGTATACGTATAAAAGCATGTAGCAATGAAAACGCCCCCCTTTACCTCTCCGGTGACCGCAATCTGCACTTCCTGGTTTCCCGTCGCGGCGCTGTTCGCCGGGTTCTTGTTGCTTCCCGCCCCCGGCCGCGCCGAGTCCCCCCATCGGTTCATCCTCAAGTACGAGGGCGCGCAAACCTGCCTCCGCTGCCACGAATCCGCCGCCCGTGAGGTCATGGCCACCTCCCACTGGACGTGGAATCACACCGATTCGGCCAGCGGCCAGCAGTTGGGCAAGAACCACGTCATCAACAACTACTGTATTGCCGTGGCCTCAAACGAACCGCGGTGCACCAGTTGCCATGTCGGAGTGGGCTATGCCAACAAGACCTTTGATTTCACCAACCCCAACAAGGTGGATTGCCTGGTCTGCCACGATACGACCGGTACCTACAAAAAGTTCCCCACCGGCGCCGGGCACCCCGTGTACGACACGCCGAAAGAATTCCCCGCCGGCTCCGGCAACCTGTGGCCGCCGGTGGACCTGCTCCATGTCGCCCGCAATGTCGGCAAGACCTCCCGCCAGACCTGCGGGGCCTGTCATTTCTTCGGCGGCGGCGGGGACGCGGTCAAGCACGGGGACCTGGACTCGACGATGACTCATCCCCCCCGCGAGCTGGATGTGCACATGGGGGTGGACGGTTTGAACTTTAGCTGCGCCACCTGCCATTACGCCGGCGAGCATCGCATCCAGGGCACCAGCTACCCTTCGAACACCCCCGACGACCGGCTCTGCCGGGAATGCCATGGCCCGTCGCCGCACCGCGCCAATGCCACCCTCAACAGCCACATCGCCCGAGTGGCCTGTCAATCCTGCCACATCCCGGCGTTCGCCCGCGGCGGCAAGGCCACCAAAATGACCTGGGACTGGTCCACCGCCGGCGAGAAAACCCCCGACGACAAGAACAAGGTGATCAAGGATGCCGCCGGCAATCCGATTTACGACACCCAGAAAGGCACCTTCACCTGGGAAGACCACGTCGTGCCGGAGTACCGCTGGTCCAATGGCGACGTCACCTTTGTCACCCTCGACACCCCCGTCAGTGCCGACCAGCTCGTGACCATCAACCGCCTGCACGGCAGTGTGGATGACCCGAAGTCCCGCCTGGTGCCGGTCAAGCGCTTCACCGGACGGCAGCCCTTCGACGCCGGCCGCGGTCGTCTGGTGGTCCCCCACCTGTTTGGCACCGACCCCGATGCCTACTGGCGGTCTTATGACTGGACGCGTGCGGTGCGTGCCGGGCAGGCCTACGTGGGGCGGGACTTCCTCGGGCCGGTGGGCTTTGTCAGCACCGAGATGTTCTGGGTGCAAAGCCACATGGTGGCGCCCAAGGAAAAGGCGTTGCAGTGCACTGATTGCCACACCCCTGCCGGCCGACTGGACTTTGCCGCGCTGGGCTACGCCCCCGCACGCGCGGCGCGACTGCAAACCCTCGCCGGCTTTGCCCTCAGCCAGGTGCGCCTGCTCACCGGCCTCGATCGCGTGCAACTGGTCTGGCCCGGTACCCCCGGAGATCGCTACCAGGTCCAGGTGTCCCTCGACCTCCAGCAATGGACCGACGCCGCCGATGGTGCGCGCCTGGTGGGGGCGGCCCCGGCCACGCTCAGTTGGGATGAACCGCTTGCGCGGGGGGCTGCACGCTTCTACCGCGTGCTGCGGTTGAGTCGCTGAGCCGGCTCCCGCGGGTCTCGGTGGCTCCGGGCCGGACCGTTGCATTCGCGGTGCACCGCTCCGGGGCGTACCCAGGCCAGACTACCTCCCGCTCGCCGGCAGCCGGGGTGCTCCGGGCACGCGGGCCCTCACGGGCTAAGGGGCGATCCTCCCAGGGCCTGCTCCTGCTGTTGGAGGATACTTTGGAGGCTGCCACACATCAGTTGGCAAAGCTGAAAGATGGTGGGGTCCGCGATGCGGTAGAAAACGCTTGTGCCCCGCTTGCGGCGCTCCACCATGCCGGCATCGGCGAGGGTCTGCAGGTGACGGGAGACATTGGTCTGGGACAGGCCGGTCAGCCGGCCCAGCTCGCCGACCGAAAGCTCGCCCGCCCCCAGGGTCTGCAACAACAGCAGGCGGCGGGGCTCGCTGAGGACCTTGAAGCGCGCGGCCACCAACCGGAGCGCCGCCTCCGAGAGGTGAGGGTGATTAGTTTCGCCGGACATAAATGGCGGGTTGGACTCATGGGCACTTCGGCTTCTTCAAAGTGGGGAAGCACGGGCCCCCGGCCCCTGGCCGACGGCCACGCCGTTTTCGGCGGGATCAAGGCCGGCTCGCGCCTTCGTCGCCGGCCCGAATCCAGACCTCGTTGAAGCGGACGTGCTTGATAGACTTGGCTGCCGGGTCGCCGTCCACGTCCCGCGGCAGGCTGCGCCGGTGCAGGTGGTAACTGTAGCTGGCGTGGATCGAGCCGTCCCGGGCCTGGAAGATCGAAGGGTAATGAAAGGCGCTGGCCTCGGGGCCGGGGGCGTCGCGTTCGAGGTGCCGCTGCCATTTCCAGGTGCGGCCGTCATCGTCCGAGAGCCGCACCACCAGGCTGTGGCGGCCGCGCTCGGTGTCGTTGTTGATGAGCAGCCAGTGGCCGTTGCGCAGGCGACAGAGTTCTGCACCGGAGCCGGGGTTGGGGTGCTCGCTGTCGGTCACCGCGCTCCAGGTCTGGCCGCGGTCGGCCGACCAGGCCTGCTGAAGCCGTTTGGGCGGGGGGCCGTTGTCGCGCATCAGGGTGTAAAGGCGGCCGTCCCGGGCCTGGGCAATGCTGGGCTGGATGTTGCCGGCGCCAATCAGCGGCGCGCTGGTCTGCCAGGTCTGCCCCCAGTCATCGGTGATGGCCATGAGCGAAAAGCTGAAGCCGTCGTGGTACACCGGCAGGATCAATCGCTGTCCGTCCAGCAGGAAAGGCCGTGAGCGTGGCATCCAACCCAGGCGGCAATACAGCTTGTCGCTGGCGTGTTGGCGCATGGCCCGCAGGTACTCCTCCGCCTCCCGGCGGGTGCGTTCCGGCAGCTCCATCGCCGCCACCTGCGCCTCGAGTTCGGGCAGGCGGCGCGCGACCGCCCCGGCGAATTCCGGGCCGGGTTTGAGATGCACCACTTCGCTCACCTCCCAGCGCGGCGGGCCGGGCCGGTGGTAGTCCGAGGAGATGCGCACCTTGAGCAGCGCGCTTTCCCAGGTGTTGGCCAGGATGGTGGTGTGGAACAGCCAGAGCCGGCCGCGCGGGTCCACGAACAGGCAGGGGTTGCCGTCCGGCAGGCCGGGCGTGTCCGCCATCACGAACGGCGCGCTCCAGCTCCGGGCGCCGCGCCGCTTGCGCGCCCCCATGATCTGCACGTCATCGGCGGTGCGCTCGCCGGTCCCGCGAAACCAGCACACCAGCAGGTCGCCCCGCGGCGACTCGACAATGCACGAGGCGTGGTTGTGCAGCACCTCGGGCGGGAAAATCAGTTCGGACTCGAAGAACGGCGCCTCGGCCGCCGCGGCCGCTGCGACGGCCAGACAGCCCAAGACCCCGGCGATGATCCGGCTGCCGGCGCGGTTCCTGGGCAGGACCGGGTTCAACATGCCCGCAATTTATGGCCCGCGGCGCGGACTGTAAAGCCGCAAAACCGTCATCGGCCCAAACCTGCGTTTCACCCGCCGGCCGCGAGTCAAGGAGCACTGCGGCGGCGCACCGGCCACCTCCCCGGAGCCGAACCTCGCACCCACACCGCCAGTGGTGGCACACCGCGGCTTCAGCCTTCGGCCTTCGAACTTCGGCCTTCGGACTTTTCTGCGGCAGGTCCGTTGCCTTGACGCCCCCCCGCCCGCCCCTAGACTGCCGCGACCTGGTCGGTTCACGGAACGCGAATCCCGAATCCCGCACCCATGAGCACCATTGTTGACATCAAGGCCCGCGAAATCCTCGACTCCCGCGGCAATCCCACCCTCGAGGTGGACGTCATCCTGGACAGCGGCGCGGTCGGCACCGCCGCCGTCCCCTCCGGCGCCAGCACCGGCGAGCACGAGGCCCTCGAGCTGCGCGACGACGACCCCAAACGCTACGGCGGCAAGGGCGTCCTCCAGGCGGTTAAAAACGTCACCGACAAAATCCTCCCCGCCCTGGCCGGGCTGGACGCGCTGGACCAGTTGGCGGTGGACCGCGCGATGCTCGAGCTGGACGGCACCGGCTTCAAAAAGTCCAGGCTCGGCGCCAACGCCATCCTGGCCGTCTCGCTGGCCACGGCCAAGGCCGCGGCACAGCACGTGGGCCAGCCCCTGTTCAAGTACCTGGGCGGCCCCAACGCCAAGGTGCTCCCCGTGCCGATGGCCAACGTCATCAACGGCGGCGCCCACTCGGATGCCCCCATTGACTTCCAGGAGTTCATGATCATGCCCGTGGGCTTCGACACCTTCCGCGAGGGTCTGCGGGCCATCACCGAGACCTTTCACGCGCTCAAAAAGGTGCTCAAGAGCAAGGGCCTGAGCACCGCCGTGGGCGATGAGGGGGGCTTTGCCCCCGCCCTGGAAAGCACCGAGGCCGCCCTCGAGGCCATCCTCGCCGCCATCAAAAACGCCGGCTACAAGGCCGGCAAACACCTCTACCTGGCCCTGGACGTGGCCAGCAGCGAATTCGCCGACAAGACCAAGCAGGGCAGGCTCACCGGCACCTACACCTTCCACAAGAGCACCGGCCGCACCGTCTCGGGAGACGAACTGGTGGACTTCTACGTCCAGCTCTGCGCGAAGTACCCCATCCTCTCCATCGAGGACGGCTGCGCCGAGGGGGACTGGGACAACTGGAAGAAACTCACCGACAAGCTGGGCAACCGAGTGCAACTGGTCGGCGACGACCTCTTCGTCACCAACGTCCAGTTCATCCAGAAGGGCATTGACCTGGGCGTGGCCAATTCGGTCCTGGTCAAGGTCAACCAGATCGGCTCCCTCACCGAGACCCTCGACGCCGTCGAGCTGGCCCAGCGCCACGGCTACACCACCGTCATCAGCCACCGCTCCGGCGAGACCGAGGACGCCACCATCGCCGACCTCGCCGTGGCCACCAACGCCGGCCAGATCAAGACCGGCTCCCTCAGCCGCAGCGACCGCCTGGCCAAGTACAACCAGTTGCTGCGCATCGAGCAGATGCTCGGTTCGCAGGCCGTGTACGGCGGCCGGCTCAAGGTGCGCTGACCCGCCCCGCCAGGGGCGCCGCGCTGTTTCCCGCCGGCCGGCCCCAGTGCCCCGCGGCGACGGTCACGCCGGGCCCGGAAACCGCAGTTTGCCTGCGCGGGCCACCGGCCAGCGGGGCGTTGACCTGCTGGGGACCGCTCCCTAGCCTGCGGTCGTGAAACATCTCCTCCGGCTCCCTGGGTGGACTGGGCTTGTCCTGTGCTCCCTGACGTGGCGCGTGGCCGCGGCGGAGGCACCCGGGCCGTGGCAGGACCTTTTTGACGGCCGCACCCTCGCCGGCTGGCGGGCGGCGGAGCACCCCGACTCCTTCCGCGTGGAGGGTGGCGTGATCGTGGCCGTGGGGCCGCGGGCGCACCTGTTCTACGTGGGGCCGAAGGGCGACGCGGCCTTTGGCAGCTTCGAGTTCGAGGCGCAGGTGATGACCCGGCCCGGCGCCAACTCGGGTCTTTATTTCCACACCGCCTGGCAGGAAAGCGGCTGGCCCCGACGCGGCCGCGAGGTGCAGATCAACAATTCGGCCGCGGGCGAGGGTGGCTACCGGGAGAACAAGCGCACCGGCAGCCTCTACGGCGTGCGCAACGTGTACAAGCCGTTCGTGCCGGACAATGAATGGTTTCAAGTGCGCGTGGTGGTGCGCGGCCCGGCCATCCAGGTCTGGGTCAACGAGGTCCAGACCGTGGATTACGTGGCCCCCCGGGCGGGGCGGGGCACCTTAGCGCTCCAGTGCCACGATCCCGGCAGCCGGGTTTATTTCCGCCAACTGCGGGTGCGGGCGTTGCCCGAGCCGGCCGCCGCACCGCCCCCCACCCCCGCCCTGGACCGCGCATTGGCGCGGCTCCACGCGGACAACTTCCCGGTCATTGATCTGCACACGCACCTCAAGGGCGGGCTCACCCTGGCCGAGGTGCTCCAGCGCCAGTACCACACCGGCATCAACGCCGGGGTGGCGGTCAACGGCGGCCTGGGCTTTGCCCTGACCAACGACGCCGGCCTGGACCACGCGCTGGAGGAGCTGCGCCATCCGCTGATCTGGGCCGCTTTGCAGGCCGAGGGCCGGGAGTGGCGCCAGCTCTTCAGCCTCGCCGCCGTGGCGCGCTTTGACTACGTCTTCACCGACGCCATGACCTTCAGCGACAACCGGGGCCGTCGGATGCGCCTGTGGATGCCGGACGAGGTGTTCGTGGAGGACCCGCAGGCCTTCATGGACCTGCTGGTGGCGCGGACGGTCGAGATTCTGGAAACCGAACCCATTGACCTGTGGGCCAACCCCACCTACCTGCCCGAGGTCCTGGCGAAGGATTACGACCGGCTCTGGACCCCCGAGCGGCGCGCACGGGTCATCGCGGCCGCGGTGCGCAACGGCGTGGCCATCGAGATCAACGACCGCTTCCGCCTCCCCTCGGCGCAATTCATCCGCGAGGCCCGGGCGGCGGGGGCAAAGTTCACCTTCGGCACCAACAATGGTGGCCGGGAGGACCTGGGCGCGTTGCGGCACAGCGTCCGCATGGTCGAGGAATGCGGGCTGGAGTGGGCGGACTTCTGGGTGCCGGGACGCCAGCCCAGCCGGGCCCAGCGGGCGCTGCAAGGGTCGCGTTGAACCTGAGTCCCGCTTGCCCGGATGCCGGCTGCCGGATGTCGGTTGCCGGATTCTGGATTCCAGATGAGGAAACGGCCGGGTGTTGGGGACCTGGGGAGCGCGGGCGCCTCGCCCGCCAAACCCCAACCACTCCCCTCGCCCAGCGCGTGGTGAACCCAGCGGCAGCGGGCTCGCCGCCGCCACACGCGCCCGCCGGCTGGAAGCCGGCGTTACGGCAGGCTGGGCAACCTGCCCTACATCGCCGGGCAGGTTGCCCGTGCACCCCGGCGTCTGGCGGGGCTTACCGCAGCGGTTGGAGGTGGGTGAACGGCTCGTGGTCCGGCAGCAGGTCCCAGGCGAGTTTTTCATCGGCCACGGGCACGTAGCGCTCGGGCAGGCCGAGTTCCCGGAGGATGATGTTCCGCGCCAGCGGAATGCCGGCGGCCTTGTAGAAGGCCAGGTGGCGGTTGAACCCCTGGCGCCCGAAGCCGCAGTCGCTCGACAGGATCAGCTTGTCGGCGGGAATGTGTTGGAGGCAGCGGCGAATCCGCGCGGCGATCACCTCGGGGAAGTCCGCCTGCAGGGTGCGGTGGCTGATCACGCCCACGGCGATCTTTTTCTTGAGCCGGTTTTTCCAGGCGTCGAACAGCGGCAGTTCCTTGAAGTCGTTTTCGGTGGCCTCGATGGTCCAGACGTCGCCCCTGAGCCGCTCGAGGTAGATTTCCATCGAGTTGGCGTAGGACTCGTCCCGGAAGACTTTTTGCATGTTCGGGTTGCCCCAGCAGGTGTGGATCCAGACCTCGACGTCCTCGAGCCCCTCGACCTCGCGGTTGAAGGCGTCCACCAGGAAGTTGAGGAAGTCCTTTTGCTCCGGGTAATAGCGGGCCATGAAATGGAGCGTGGGCTCCTCGACCTGGATGACCTTGCAGCCGCAGGCGGCCAGTTGGCGCAGCTCCCGGTTCATCGCCCCGGCCATGTCCCAGATCAACTGCCGCTTGTCGTCCAGGTCGTAGAGCGGGGTGTGGCTGTCCAGGAAGAAGGCCAGCACCTGGGCCGAGCAGGTGCCGAACTTCACCGGCCGACCCGCGGCGGCGGCGGCCTGCTGGGTGATGCGCCAGATTTTCGCGTACTCGAGGGGGTTCTTGGGGTCGTGCTCGACCTTGCCCACCACCCGCGGCCAGCGCCAGGTCTTGTAGATCGAATCGAGCATCGTGCCCACCGGGTAGGACAGCAGCGGCGAGCGGGTCTTTTCGGTCTGGAGTTCCTCGTGCTCGAGGCCGTTCCAACGCTGGAGCGGGTAGTGGTGCCAGGAACGGCCGGCCACGTCCTCGTCCAGGTGGTAATCGCCGGTGGTCAGGATATCCAGGCCGGCGCGGAGCTGGTCGGACACGACGACCGCGTGGGCATCGGTGAACTGCTCGCGGAACCAGGGGTCCATCATGGCCGTGTCGAGCGGACGGCCCCAGAGGTTTTGGGTGTACCAGCGCGGGCGCGGCCAGGAGCCGGTCACGGTGGCGGGGAGGATCAGGTCGCGAGTGGCAGTGAAGGCCATGGCGTGGGGGTGTCGGGGTTGGTGTTTCAGAAAACAACCGCCACCACCAGCCACAGCCCGGGCGGGGGGGCGGTTGACGGCGGAACATGGCCGAACAGTGCCACAGGCTTCCGGCCGGGCAAATGACCGCGCGCGCGGTCCCTCAATGCGGGCTCCCCGGGGACGGGGGCGCCGTCCGGGTCAGCCGCAGCATGACCAGAAGGACCCCGAACAGCCCCAGCAACAGGGCCAGGCGGCCAGTGCGGGAGACTTCGGCCCGCGCCGCCACGGCCCGGACCGAAAGCTTCAACTCGCTCCACGGCTCGACCGCCAGCGGCCGGCTGAAGGTCAACTGCCGGCCGGGCTCGGGCAGGGCCACACGCAACGCAGTGGGGCTGGCCGCCGCGGCCTCCTGCTGCTGGATCAGGCGCTGGGCCAGCTTCAACTGGATTGCCTGCTCCTCGGCCGAGGTGGCGGGGGCCGGGCCGGTCCGGGCGGTGGGCGGGGCCGGGGGGGTACCCTCGGGGGCGGCCTGGCTCAGGAGGCGGTTCTGGCTGAGGTTCAGCCCCGCCACGGCCTGCTGCATTTTCAGGTTCTGGAGCTGGACGCGGGCATCCTCGTTGAAGGCGGCATCGCTGCGCGAGAGTTGGTAGGCGTTTTTGAAGGCCAGGCGCGCCCGCTCGGGGTCGCCCCCTTCCAGCAACCGGTTGCCCAGGGCGAGGAACTGCTCGGCCTGTTGGGCCTGCTCGCGGCGGCGGGCCGTCTCCGCCCCCAGATACGCCGAGAGGTCCGGCAGGGCGGCGGGGGTGGTGACGACGTCCTGGAGCTGGAGCGTGCCCGACCAATCGCGAAGCTCCCAGCGGGCATCGAGGAAGACCTGCCAGGTGACGTTTTCCAGCGGCAGGTCCAGGCGCGGCCCGCTCAGGGCCAGGTCCAGCCGCGGCGGCCGGGCGCGACCGGCAGGGCTGGCGTAGTAGAACTCGATGGCGACCGGTTCGTTGCCGCCGGCGTGCTGCTCGAGCGGGATGAGCACCTGGTCGCCATCGTTCCAGGGCCAGACGCTGTTTTGGTTGACGAAGGCGAACCAGAACCGCGCCCCCGGGGGCAGCCGCAGGTGCAGCAGGCGCTTGTCACCGGGCACCAGCTCGATGCGCGCGTGGGTGAGCGTGCCGGCATCGTCAGCCACGACCGACCGGAGGTCCACGCGCTGGATACGGGCGGGCAGGAGCGTGGCCGCCTGATGGCGCTCCAGCCGGAGGCTCAGGCGTGCGTCCGGCTCGATGAGGCGGAAGGTATAGTTGGCGGCGGCGGCGGCGATGTCCCGCAACAGGGGACGGGGGATGACCTGCCATTCGGTGGGCTGCAGGGAGGGCGGCACCTCTTCGACGCGCGCCTGGAGGCGGCCGGCGGCCTGGAGGGTGAGGAAGCCACGTTGCAGATTCACTCCCGGCGCCTGCACGCCCAGGACCTCCGCCCCGGCCGCCCCGGCCGCCACCGGGAGGGTGTAGCCGAGCTGCAGGAGCTGCCGACCCAGCACCCGGCGGTGCAGTTTCACCTCCCAGTCCCGCGTCACCGCATTGGTGGCTCCCTCGAGCGGGGCGAAGTCGGCCACCGCCTCGCCGCGGAAGCGGACGTTCTCCGCCGCGGCGGGCAGGCGCACCCGGAAGTTTTTGATGCCGGTGTTCTCGATTTCGTACTGGAGGTTGGCCTGCACCTGGAGGCGGGCATCGGCCACGGTGACGTGTTGGAGGCTGGTGACCTGCACCCAGGCATCCACCGGCTCGAGGTCCAGCGCCAGCCGCCAGGCACCTTGCAGGAGCCGGAAGGCCAGCGTGCCGCGCGGCCGCGGGTCCGCCTCGGCCGGATCAAAGGGCACCACCCCGTCGCGGGCGGCCACACGCACCCGCCAGCCCTGCTCGGGCGCCACCAGCAACTGCCCCAGTTCGCGCGCGGACTCGCGCACGCGCAACACCGGCACCGTCCAGCCCTGGGCGGCGCGCAGGCCCGGCCCGGTGAGGGTGAGGTTGAAGGTCTGCCGGCCCAGCGTGCGGCCCTTGAGGTGAAGGGTCAGCAGCCGGTTGGTCTCCGCGGTCTTGAGTTCGGTCCAGTGGCTCAGCGCCGCCCCGCCGACGGTTTCCACCTCCAGCCCTTCCGGCAACGGCAGGCTCAGCCGGAAAATGCCCGCGCGGGAGATGTCCACCGTGAGGGTGGCGGCCAGCAACACCCGGTCCTCGCCCAGCGACAGGGTCTGCCGGCTCTCAACCCGCACCTCCGGCTCGACCGGCACCGCCCGCAGGCGCAACGCGGCCCCGGCCCCGGCGTACCGGTAGGCGCGCCGCACCGCCAGCCCGGGCGTCGGGCCGCTCAACGGCCCCAGCACCTCCGCCGGGAAATCCTCCAGGTTGATGGCCGCCAGCGACCCGGCCTCGACCGTCTCGAGCTGCACCTCGTTGCCGGTGGCCACACCCACCAATCCCACCTCCCCCGCCGCGCCCTGGAGCCGCACCAGTCCTACCGTCACCTCCGCCGGCAGCGCCCCGGCCGGGGTTTGGGAGCGGATTTCGACCCGGAAAGGCCGGGCCTGCGCAGGGCTGAGCCGCACCCGCAACTGCCCCTGGTCCGGATCAAACCGCCAACCCGCCAACCCCGGCGCCGTCACGTCGGTGATCGCGGCGCCGGGGGGCACCTCGAAGACCAGTTCGCCCAACTCACCCCGCGCCGGACGCACCTGCGCCACATGCAGGCCTTCCACCGCCCCACCGGCCGGCACGTGCACCTGCGTCCATTCCGCGTAAAAGACCGCCGTTTCCCGCCGCGTGTCGCGCTGGCGCGGCAACCAGCCGATCCACGTCTCCGCCGCGGGCCGGAGCACCAGGTGGACAAGGGTGTGGGTGGCGCCCTCGGCCGAAAGGCGCCGGACCGACACGGCCTGCGCCGAGGTCACGTCCACGTCCAGCCCCGCCACCATCAACTCGAGGTGGTTCACCAGCCCCGGCGGTACGGGCAACCGGAAGCCGCGGCCCTCCTCCCGCCGCCCGACCTGGACCTGGTAGCGGAGAACGGCCTCGAGCCAGCCGTTGGTCTCGGCCAGAAGCACCTGCTGTGGCCGCGCCGGCTCCCCTCCCGGCACCAGCCGCCCCGCCCCCGCCGCCAGTTCAAAGCCGGTCAACACCCCCGGCGCCTCCAGCACCGGCAGGGCCTGGCCCGCGCTCGCCTGCCAGCGCAACCGCGCCACACCCAGCGCGTAATCCTCTTCGACCCGCACCTGCTGACTGACCTCCACCGCCAGCGGCGGGGCGGGCTGGGCCGCCGCGTGGGCGGGCATCCCAAGTCCCCCCGCTGCGCCGCCCCAGCCGAGCAGCGCGATCAAGGCCGCAGCGGCCGGCGCGGTGGCGGGGCCCGCCGACGCCGGCGTGCGCCACCACCACCGCAGCATCGGCCCCAGCACCTGGACCAGCAGCAACAACCCCAGCACGCCCACCGCGGTCCGGCCGCCGTCCGGCTGCCGCAGGGCCGCCCAGGCCAGCGCCGCCCAGGCCAGCGCGCGCCAGGTGATGGCGCGGCGGGGCGAGGTCACACCCAGGGAAATCGCCCACGCCAGCAGGGCCAGCGCCGCCGGCCAGAAGCTCCAGAGCCGACCCCACACCGGCGCCGTCGCAGGCACGTGCAGCAGCTCGGCGCGCAAGCCACTGCCCGGTTGCAGCACCGGCGCCACGAAACACAGACGAGCAGTTTCCCCGTTCTCTGCCGCGGGCACGATTCCCCAGGCCAGGACGCGCAGGGCCAGCGCCAGGGCGAGGAGACCGGCAGCCAGCGTGGCGAGGCGTTTGAGCGACGCCGGGCCGCCCGGGGTGCGCGCCAGCCGGCGAAGGGCGAAGGCGGCCAATCCGATCAGGGCCAATCCCGCCCCCAGGCGGCCGGCGGCCTCGCCCCGGTCCGGTCCGGTGAACACGCGGCCCAGGGCGGCGAAGCCGGTGAGCGGGGCGTCGGCCCGCACGGGCGGCAGGGTGCCGGTGCGGAGGATCAGGCGGCGGTCGCGTTCGGCCTGGAGCTGCCAGTCGGCCAGCAGGACCGGGGCGGCGAGGACCGGCGTGGCCACGGTGAGGCGGCGGGGGTTGGCGTTGGTGGCGGCCAGTTTGAGGACCACTTCATTGAGGGTGTTGGGGTCGCTGTGCTGGGGCAGGCGGATGAGGTTGGTGGGGCCGTCGCGGACGGGCACGACGGCGTTGCTGTTGACCAGCACCGCCCAGAGCGTGGTGTCGGCGGGCAATACCAGGCGGAGGTGGGGGGTGCCCTTGTTTTTCACGTAGTAGCGGGCCTCGGTGACCACCTGGCCTTCGCGCGAGATGCGGGTGGTGAGCGCGGCCCGGTCCACCACCTGGCTGAGCATTTCGCCCTGGGCCAGGGGCTGGAGCGCCAGCTCGAGCTGGAAGGGGCGGGCGGTGTAGCGGTAGGCCGCCAGGACCGGGGCATCGAACAACAGCCGGTACTCGGACGGCAGCTCCCCCGGTTCGAGGGCCAGCAGGGTGGGGGAGACGTTCACCGGCCGGACCTGGAACTGGTAGGTGCTGACCACCACGCTGTAGCCCTGCTCGGCCTGGACCTCGAGCGGCCGCGCGCCGGTGAAGGCCAGTTGGTCGCCCGGCGCCTTGAAGGGCCGGTCATAGGTGACCAGGAGCGTGTACGCGCCGCTGACCGGCTGGCCCAGCTCGACCCGGTGGCCGTTGGTCGTGCGATGCGAGCCGCGCACATGCCGGCCGGTGAATTCCACATTGGCCACTTGCGACGGCAGTTCCAGCGTCAGCACCGAGACCGGAGCGCCGCTGATCAGGTAGTTCAACACCGAGCTGCCATAGGCCACGCCCTCGCCCACCGAGAACAGGTGGAAGGCGTCCACCTGCACCGTCTGCGGCAGCCGTTCGACCGCCAGCTCCGCCGCCCAGGCGGGATCGGTGATGCGAAAGGCCGCCTGCAGGCCGGGCCGCGGCCGGGGGAAGTAGGCCGTGGCCCGCTCGGTCAAGCCGCTCAGGGTGGCGGGGGTGAGGCGGAAGCCCGCGTCGGCCGACACCCCCACATGGCCGCGGGTGGAGCGGGCCTGCTCGACCTCCGGGCGCGGGAGGCTCCAGCGGGGCTCGCGCAGGGGCTCGTTGCGTTCCAGCCGCAGGGTGACCAGTTGCCGGCCCAACACGGGGGTGCCGAACACCACCCGCACCGACGGCGCGGAGCCGCGATCGCCCAGCACGGCGTATTCGCTCATGCCGGCGGCCTGCACGGCCGCCACCGTGTAGCCGGCAGGGATGCGCACCCGCAGTTCCCGCACCGACGCCTCGCGCACGTCCACCTCGAACTCCGCGGCGATCTCGAGCGCGGTTTCGCCCAGGTGGTAGGCCAGCACGGCGGACACGGCCAGCTCGGGCAGGATGTCGTCCGCCTGCAGCCGCAGGCGCTGGGCGGTCCCGGCAAACCGGTACGCGAACACCTCCTTCTCCGGAGGCGGCAGGAGTGCCCTGGCGGCGTCGCTGAACGGGATTTGCTCCGGCGCGATCTGCGTCAGCCCTGTCGCCTCGAGTGGGTCCAGCCGCACCGCGCCGCGGGCCGCGACGCGCCAGTGGCCGGCAAAGCGCGTGGCCCCTTCCGGCGCCAGGCGGGTGACGGTCACCGTTTGCGGGAACGCCCCCAGGGCCTGTTCGAGGAACACACCCAGGGCGAAGGCCTCTTTTTGCGGCGCGTTCAACTGCACCACCAGCCGGCGCGACCCCGCGCCGTTGGCGGACGTCAGTTCCCACGCCAGCACCGCGTCCCCCTGCACCCGCGTCACCGCCGCCGCGCCGTCCAGCTCGAACGTCACCCGGTTCATTTCCCCCTGCATCACGCGGAACTCGAACGCCCCCACCTGCCGCAGCAGACCGGGGCTGACCGTGATCTGCCCCAGCATCTCGGCCGAGTAGAACAACCGCCCCTCGGCCTCCCGCGCCCCTTCCTGCCACGCCAACGCCACGCGACCCTCCGGCGGCAGATGGCTGTGAAATGCCTCCCCGCGCCGCTCCGGCCGCGCCGCCTCCGCAAAGCGGAACTGCGTCTCTGCCGGCAGCCCGGCCCACTCGAACGGCGCGGGGGCGGCGGGGGCGACACGGAAGTTCACCTCGCGCCAGCCGTTGGTGCGCCGCACCGCGGCATCGAACTCGAGCGCCAGCGGGTATTCCCCCGCCCGCTCGAACACCGCCACATAGGCGCCGTCCTCGATCCGCAGCCGTACCCCGTCGGGCAGCTCGACCCCCGACAACGCCGCCTCGCCCCCCAGCAGCTCCAACCGCCCCCCGCGGGGCAGCCGCGTGCGCGCCCGGGCGGTGAGCCGGAAATGGGCGCGCTCCTCGCCCAGCTCGCCGCGGAGACGAAAATCATGGAGCACCACCTGGCGCGCCTCGGGATCGGCCGGGGCCAGCTTCAGCCGCAGTTCCCCGCGTGCCCCCTGAAAACTGAAGGCCAGCGGCGCGGGCGTGGCGGCGGGGTCGGCCGGCCGCAACCCTTCCGGCAACAGGCGCGGCTCCAGGGGCAACAGGCCGGCCAGGGGTTCGGCGGACTCGACGGCCAGCTCGGGGGGGACGTCCACCCGCAGGTAACCCCCGCCCAGGGCGGCCGGCTCCGCGGCGAAGGTCAGCGGTTGCACCGTGGCCGGCAGGTCCGGAACCGGCGTCACGGCCACCACCCGGGCCACGAAGCGCTTCAGCGGCGGGTCCACGGGGGTCGGGCGCAGGACCAGTTGCCGGCCGCCGGGGGTCTGCCGCACCGCCCAATCCGCCAGGCCCTCGCCGTGTACCTCCCGCACCTCCCCCTCCCCGGCCAGGGCCAGCACCACTTCGCGCAGGGTGCCCTGCAGGACCTCGACCTGTACCTGGACGTGCTGCCGGATTTCCTCGCGGCTCACGACCAGGTGCTGCTCGAAGCGGGTGCTGTAAAGGGCCGGCCGGCGTGCGACGTCCCGGCCGGCCAGGTCGGCCTCGAGCGTCAGCCGCGCCTTCTCGCCGTCGAACTGGCCGTTGACGGTGGCGCGCTGGACCTCGAGGGCGGTCGGTTCCGCCGATTGCCCGGCCAGCGTGAAGACCAGGGCGGGGAAAAGACACGTGGCGGCCAGGCAGGGAAACAGCGCGGGCCAGCGGGTCTGGTGGCGATACCAGTGAAGGCGGGGAGGCACGGGATTCATGGCGAGAAAAAGGGGCGAGCCGGGTTCACGGGCCGGCCAGTTGCCGGGCTAGTTGAAGCATCCGGACCAGTTGTGCCGGACGCGGGTCGGGGGCAAAGGCCTCGGGGACGCCCTCCAGCAGCGGCAGCAGGCCCGAAGGGGTGACCTCGGCCGCGTGCGGGCTCCGGGCCAGCCATTCGCCGAAGAGCGCCGCCGCCGCCGCCAGGCGCAGGGCTGGGCCGCCCTGGGTGAGTTCCGGGGCGGACCCGCGGTAGTCGAGGGTCCAGGCCAGTTCCCGCGTCCGGCCGGTGGCGGGCTCGCGGTAGCGGACGCGGAAGATGCCCAGCGGGCCCGCGCCCTGCGTGTTGACCTCGAGGGCGTACAGGGCATTGCCGGCCTCGGCGGCGCCCAGCTCGGCGGCGTCCACGGTGTCGTCGCGAAACTGCTCGGCCGTCAGCCGGTCCTTGGCGTAGCCGATCAGGCGCCAGCGGGTGACGCGGGCGGGGTTGAACTCGACCTGCACCTTGACGTCGCGGGCGGCGACCTGGAGGGCGCCGGCCAAGCGGGCGGCGAAGCCGGCGGCCTCCTCGGGGGCGTTGAGGAAGCCGTAGCGGCCGTCGCCGTGGCGGGCGAGGACCTCGAGCAGTTCGTCGTTGTAGTCCTCCCAGCCCACGCCGAAGCAATCCAGCGCCAGCCCGCGGCGGCGGTGGTCTTCGACCAGTTGTTTCAACGAGTCCGGCATGACCTCTCCCAGGTTGGCGGCGCCGTCGGTGATCAGGATCACGCGGTTCACCCCCGCGGGCAGGAAATGGCGCGCGGCAATCGCGTAGCCCAGGCGCAGGGCATCCTCCAGATGCGTGCCGCCCTCGGGCGTGAGCGCGGAGGCCGCCTCGAGCACCGAACCGGCCTCGGGGCCCGGCACCGCTTCGGCGTACAGCCGGGCGGTGCGGGCAAAGGTGACCACGCTCAGGCGATCGGCCGGCTGCAGTTGCGCCGCCAGCAGCCGCAGCAGCTCGCGACTGGTGGCCACGCGGTCGGCCCGCTCCATCGAACCGGAGCGGTCCAGCAGCACCACCAGGTTCAGCGCACGGCCCGGCTCGCGCCCGGCCGCCGCGGTCCGGACGCTGAACCGGACCAGCTCGCGCGCGTGGGCAAAGGGGTGCCGCGCCCGCTCCCAGTGCAAGGCCAGCGGCGCGCCGGGCGGCGGAGCCGGATCGCGGTAATCCAAGGCGTTGAGGAACTCCTCGACCCGCACGCTGCCCGGCTCGGGCAGCCGCCCCGCCTCGAGGCTGGCGGCGGCCAGGCGGAACGAGACGTCCGAGACGTTGAGCGAAAAGGTCGAGAAGGGGTCGTCGGCCGTGGCCATTTCCGGCAGAGACACCCGCTCCGCCCCGGCGGCTTCAAAGAACATCGCCCGGTCCGGCGCCGGCACTCTTTGATCTGCTTCCTCCTCCGCCCCTGTGGCGTCGGCTGCGGCCGTCACGGCCCGGGCTGACAGGCTTTCGCCCACCTCCGCGCCGCGCGCGCCGGCCAATCCCGCTGCCGGGGCCGCGGGGGGCGCCTCTTGCCGGAATCGGACGACGCCTTCGCCGGCCGCGCTCGAGGGGAGCCGCAAGCCGTACCGCGTCAGGGCGCGTGCCTCGGCCGGCGCGCCGGCCTGTTCGCGGGTTTCCTCGGTGAACGCCCCGCCCTTCGCCGCGGACAGACTCGAAGCCGTGGAGGCGGCCTCGAAGACCTGGCCGAGCCGGGGCTGGTCGCCCAACACCGGGGTGGCGCCGCCGCCCTCCACGCGGCCGGCCGCCGGTACGCCGCCCGCCTCCGCTGGGGCACGGTCCGCCGGCGGGGCCGGGCTGTACCGCCGCATCAGTCGGATGTTCGCCGCGGTGGGACTCGCGGCCTGCGCGGCCTCGGTCGGGAGGGCGGCGTCGGGGCGGGCCGGGACGGCGGGGGAGCTGGCAAGGGTGCGGCCAGGCGCTTCGGGGCGGGCCAACGAGCGGCCCAGGCTCTCGGTGCGCTCGAGCCCCAACGCCGTCGCCGCGCCGGCTGGTGCGGCCGGCTGGGGGGGCGCGGCAGTCGCAGGGGCGGGCGGCTGCGGCACTTGCTCAATGCTCAGGTTCTCCTCCAGCCGTTCCATTTCCGCCAACCGCTGGCGCTCGAGCCGGGAGATGTGGGTGGACTTGGACTTCGCCGGGGAGAGGGCAGGGAGAAGCAGCCCCGCCGCCACAAGCAGGACGGCAAACAGTGCGGCCAGGGCCAGCCAGGGGCTGAGCCGGCGGGCGGGCCGCGCGGAGGCCGCGGAGGCCGGCAGGGGGGTGACCTTCTGAAAGGTCGCCAAGAGGGATTGGCGGCGTTGCGGGGAGAGACGGAGCGGGGCTGACGGGGCGGCCGAGGGGCTGGCCAGCGGGGTGCGCATCGCCTCGCGCACCAGCGGCAGGGTGCGGGCCAGGCGGGCGAGCAGTTCCACCTGGTCCGGCCGCGCGGCCAGCTCGGCGTGGACAGCGGCGGTTTCTTCGGGGGAGAGTTCACCCAGCAACAGGGCGGTGAGCCGGGCTTCGGGCTCGGGCGGCGGGGGGGGAGGGGGACCGGGCGGGAGGGGGGTCATGACACGAGGCCGGCCTTGTGCAGCTCGGCGGCGAGGGCTTTGAGGGCATGGTGGAGCAGGTAGCCGACGTGGCCCACCGTCAGACCGGTACGGGCGCTGATTTCCTTGTAGGAAAGGTCGCGGGCGAACTTCAGTTCGAGCAGCTCGCGGCTGCGGGGGTCGAGGTTTTGGAGGCCCAGCCGGACCAGCCCCACCGCTTCCCAGCGGGCGAGCAGTTCGTCCGGCGGCGGTTGGGGATCGGGCGTGTCGGTGTCCGGGGCCGACTCCGGGCCGGGGGCGGGGTTCGGGGGGTGGAGGGGTAGGAGGCGGCGGGTGTCGCGGCGGCGGTTGAGGGCGAGGTTGTGCACGGTGCGGAACAGCCAGCGGCGCGGGTCCTGCACCCGGTCAAACTGTGCGTGCAGGCGGAGGAAGGCTTCCTGGACGATTTCCTGGGCCATGTCGGGGTCGCTCAGCAGGCGCGCGGCGTAGGCCAGCAGCGGCGACTCGAGGGCCTCGAACCACCCGAGCACATTCCCGGGCGCGGAGCCGGCGTTGGGGGCGGGTCCGGTCGAGGCCATGCGGGGTCACGGGTGTCGGCCGGGTCCGGCAGGTCGGCCGGCGTGGGAACGCTGCGCGTGCATGAGCTTCCGGGAGTATGACACGGGCGAGGGGGTTTTCTTAGCCACTTCGCGCGCGGGCGCCGGTCGTGGCGGCGCTACCCTGGCGGCGGGCAGGCGGAGGGGCGGGCTTCCTTGACTTGGCCGGACCGGTTGCAAAGATATCTCGGCCACATGAGCCGGAGTTCACGTTCCCTATCGCCCCGCGAAGCCCGCGACCTGGACATCGAGATCAGTTTCCTGTCCGGGCTGACCCGGCGCGATCCCGCCTACATCGAGGCGTTGCAACTGCTGGGCGCGGCCTACCGGCGCCGCGGGCGCTTCAGCGACACGCTCCAGGTGGACCAGCGCGTGGCCCGGCTCCGGCCGGAGGACCCGCAGGCGCTGTTCAACCTGGCGCGCAGTTGCGCGCTGACGGGGCAGTTCGAGAGCGCCTATGACGCGCTGGTGCGGGCGCTGGACGCGGGCTTCCGCAACCTGCACGGCCTGTCCCGCGACCCGGACCTGGCGGAGTTCCGCAAAAGCCCCTGGTACCGGCGGCTGCGGCCGCGGCTGCGCGCGCTGCGGCAGGCCGCACGTTGACCCGCCCCGCCGGCCATGCGCGTCGTCCTCGGCCAGCGGACAGTGCAGGTGCGCACGGTGGACTACCGGGCGCGCGACCACGCCGTGCTGTTGATCGAACAGCGCCGCCTGCCACACCACTTCACCCGCGTGGCCACGCGGGATTACCGCGAAACCGCCGCCGCCATCCGGGACATGGTCGTGCGCGGGGCCGGGGCCATCGGGGCGACCGCCGCCTTCGGCCTGGCCCAGGGCGCGCGGGCCTTCCGGGGCCGGGACCTGGAGCGGTTCCGTCGGCACATGGACCGGGTCTTCGAAACTCTCCGCACGGCGCGGCCCACGGCGGTGGACCCGGTCAACGCCATGGAGGCGGTGCGCCGGCAGATGCAGGTGGGCCTGAGCGTGGCCGAGCAACAGGACCTGGCCCTGGCCGCCGC
This sequence comes from Verrucomicrobiales bacterium, assembly GCA_037439785.1. Classification (GTDB taxonomy): domain Bacteria; phylum Verrucomicrobiota; class Verrucomicrobiia; order Limisphaerales; family J093; genus DSVZ01. Next base: position 38,764 of record JBBIVJ010000034.1, read on the forward strand.
CCGGGCGTTTGCCGATGAGGACGTCGCCCACTGCGAGGCCATCGGCCGCCACGGCGCGCCCCTGATCCGGGAGGGGATGCGCGTGCTCACCCATTGCAATGCCGGCGCGCTGGCCTTTGTGGACGTGGGCAGCGCCACCGCCCCCCTGTACGCCGCCCACGCCGAGGGCCGCCGCTTCCATGTCTTCTGCAACGAAACCCGGCCCCGCTGCCAGGGGGCCACCCTCACCGCCTGGGAACTGGCCCAGCAGGGCATCTCCCACCAGGTCCTGGCCGACAACGCCGCCGGCCACCTCATGCAGCACGGCGAGGTGGACCTGGTCATCGTGGGCAGCGACCGCATCCTGGGCCGCACGGGGGAAATCGCCAACAAGATCGGCACCTACACCCTGGCCGTGCTGGCGCACCGGCACAGCATCCCCTTTTACGTGGCCGCGCCGCTCAGCACCCTGGACTGGTGCCTGCGCGCCGGTACCGAGATTCCCATCGAGGAACGGGACCCGGCCGAGGTGCTCGGCGCCCGGGGCGTGCCGGCCCTGGCCCGGAACGCCGGCCAACGCCCCTCCGCCGCCGCAGGCCGCGCGTCGCGCTACTTCCGCGTGGCCAACCCGACCAGCGGCGCCCGCAACCCCGCCTTCGACCTCACCTCCCCGGACCTCATCACCGGCATCCTCACCCCCGTGGGCCTGCTGCGGCCGCTCGAACTGTGGCGTCGCCGCGCCCTGCTGGGCGGCCCGCCGGACTGAGCCGCGCGCCCCGGCGCTTCATCCCACCCCGTTCAACGGCACCGAGACCCCGCGCCGCGGCGTGAGGAAATAGAGCCACGCCCCGCGGACCGGCCGGCCAAACACCCGGTGCAGGGCCAGCGCGTAAAGGCGCACCTGCGGCGCGTACTCGGCCGCCCGCGCCTCCACCTCGGCCGGCTCGACCGCGTCGGTCTTGAAGTCCGCCAGCCAGAGGTGGTCCGGCCCCACCACGGCCAGGTCCACCACGCCCTGCACCACCACAAACTCCTCCGCGGCCAGGCCGGGCGCGCACGGCACCCCCACCCGCACGAAGTCCGCCGGGTGCAGGCGCGCGGTGTACGCCAGCTCCCGGCGCACCCGGGCCAGGTCCGCCCGGATGGCCCGGCCCAGGTCCGAACCGCCCAGCGCCCCCAGCGCCTCGAAGTCCAGCATCGCCGCCTCCAGCGTGTTCAGCCGGCCCAGACCCACCAGGCGGCCTGCCTCCCGCCGTGCCGCCGCCGCATCCGTCAACCGCGTCCAGTCGGTGAATTCGAGAAAGCGGTGATGCGCCAGCCCGCGCTCGACCGCGTCGGGCGTCGCCCCGGCCGTCTCCCCCCGCGCCGCCGCCCGCGCAAACCAGCGCACCGCCTCCTCGTCCGTTTCGAGCCGGGCGCGGCGCCGCAGGGTGGTGACCGTGGCCTTGGCGGGCTCCCGCGTGGCGGCGTCGTTCGGGTAGGACCAGCGCAGCGCCTGCACCGCCGTGGCAAAGGCTGCCAGGTCCGGCCCCGCGGTCCCACCGCCACCTGGGGCGGCGGCGGGCACCGGCGGGGGCGTTTCGCCCACGTTGACCACGCGCCAGGCGAGCCGTTGCCCGCGGCCGACGGGTTGTTTCTGCCAGGCGGGTTCGCCGGTCAGGCGGCCCACCAGCGGGCCGATCCAGTCCAGCGGCCGCTGGACCGCCAGGAGCCGGGCCACGCTCACCGGGCCCTCCGGCGCATCCCATCCTGCGGCCTGCCGGGCGGAGACCGTTCCGGACAGGAGCAGGTGGTCGCGGGCGCGGGTGCAGGCCACGTACAACAGCCGCAGCTCCTCGCCCAGGGTCTCGCGGCGGCCCCGCCTCGCCGCCCGCCAGTGCGGCAGGCCGGGGTAGGAGGTGGGGGCGTGGGGCGGGCGCACCCGCGGTGCGGGGCCGAGGACTTCATCCAGCAACAGCGGCTGGGAGAAGTCACGCAGGTTGAACTTCGTGCCCAGGCCGGCCACCACCACCACGGGGAACTCCAGGCCCTTGCTCTGGTGGATGCTCATCAGCCGCACGACGTCGGCCGCGTCCGGGGGGGCGGGTTCGGGGTCAAATTCCGCCTCCTGCTGGGCGCGGACCCATTCCAGGAAGCGAAGCAGGCCGGGGCGGTTTTGACGGCCGTAGTCCCGCGCCACGGCCAGGAGGCGCTGGACGTTGGCGGCCCGCCCGGCGCCGTCGGGCTCCAGCCGCAGGCCGTCCTCGTAGCGGGTGTCGTCCACGATGGTTTCCAGGCAGTGGGCCAGCGAGCCAAGGCGCGCGACCTCGCGCCAGCGGGCGAAGTCGCGCAGGAAGCGGTCCACCTTGGGCCAGGCGGTGGCGGCGGCGGCGCGCAATTCGGGTGGGTCGGATGCCGCGGCGACGGCGCGGTCCGTGGCGGCGGTTTCGTGGAAGCGCAGGACCGCCGTCCAAAACGGCTCGTGCAGGGCGGCCAGGCGGATGGCGGCCAGTTCGTCCGGCCCCACGCCCACGAACGGCCCGCGCAACACGGCCAGGGCGGGGAGGTCCTGCCAGGGATTGTCCAGCAGTTGCAGCAGCTCGAGGAGGTCGCGGACCTCGGCCGTGTCGTACAGACCGGCACGTTGTACCCGCAACGGCACGCCGAGGCGGGCGAAGCCGCGGACGTACGCCTCGACCCGCGGGCGGGGGGCGCGCAGCAGCACCACCATGTCGTTCCAGGTCACCGGCCGCCAGTCGCCGCTGGCGAGGTCGCGCACGGGCAGGCCGGCGGCGCGCCAGGCGGCCAGGCGGGCGGCGATCCAGGCCGCTTCCTGCTCCTCGGCCGAAAGTTCCGCCCCGGCCTCCTCGACAAGGTCGGAGTCAGCCTCGGCGGGTTGCCCCAAGTTGCCGGTCAGGTGCAGGAGCAACTCGACCGGCGGGGTGTACCCGGCGTGGGAAGGGACGATCGGCGGGCCGGGTTGAAGTTGCGCCTCCGCGTCGTAGGCAACGCCCCCCACTTCGCGGCGCATCAGCGGGGTGAAGAGGGCGTTGACGAAGTCGAGCAGCGCGGACCGGCTGCGGAAGTTTTCGTTCAGGGGCAGGCAGACGCCTTCAGGTCCGCCGCGCCAGCGGGCGGCGTATTCCTGGAAGATGTGCGGGTTGGCGAGGCGGAAGCGATAGATGCTCTGCTTGACGTCACCGACCAGGAAGCGGTTGGCCGCCGGGCCGTCGCGGCTGAGCGCCCGCAGGATCGTGTCCTGGGCGGCGTTGATGTCCTGGTACTCGTCCACGAACACGTGGGCCAGGCGGGCCTGCCATTGGCGGGCGAGGTCGCTGGGCGCGCCGCGGTCGGGGTCCCAGAGCAGACGGAGGGCGAATTGCTCGAGGTCGTGGAAATCCACCGCCGCCAGTTCGCGTTTGGCGTCGGCGAAGGCCGCGCCGAACGCCTCGGTCAGGTCCAGCAAGGCCTGCAGGTGCGGCCGCACCCACTGCCAGTCCTCCTCGAGCGGATCGGTCCCGCCGGGGGGCACGCGGGCCAGGTCGGCCAGAAAGCGGGCGTCGTCGAAAAGCCCTTCCAGCGGCTTGCGGAACTTGCCCTTGGTACCCCGCGGCCAGTGGAGGTCCAGTTCGAGCAAAGCGGCGAGCGCGGCGGCGATGCGGGCGCGGTCGGGGCTTTCGCCGCAGGCCTCGAGCACGGCGCGAGCCTCGACGGCCCTGGTGTTGGCAGGGGCCAGTTCGGCCAGGTGCTCGAGCCACTCCCGCCGCCATTCGGTGAAGGCGGCCAGGAGGTCGCTCCGCCAGTGCGCGGGCTCGGCCTGCGCCAGCCGCTGGCGCTGGACCTGCAGCCAGCCGGCGGGGTCGGGCAGGGTCTGGAGATAGTCATGCAGGCGGCGGACGGCGGTGCGGAGGGCGTCATCGCGGCCGTCCCCTTGGGCGAGGGCCAGCTCCTGGACGGCGCGGTCCAACGGCTCCGCACCGGCGTAGTGGCGGCGGAGCAGGTCATCCAGGGTGCGGGCGGCCAGGAGTTCGGCCTGGGTGGGGTCGAGCACGCTCAGTTGCGGGTCCAGACCCAGCTCGTGGAAATGTTCGCGCAGCAGGCGGAGGCAGAAGCTGTGCAGGGTACCGATGTACGCCGCATCCACCAGGGCCGCGGCCTCGGCCAGGCGGCGGTTGGCGGGGTCGCGGGCAGCGGCCTCTTCGAGGCCGCGCCGGAGGCGCTGGCGCATTTCCGCCGCGGCGGCCTCGGTGAAGGTGACGACCAGGATTTGGTCCAGGCCGACGGGGTGCGCGGGGTCGAGGAGCCGTTGGAGGCAACGCTCGACCAGCGTGCGGGTCTTGCCGGTGCCGGCGCCGGCCATGACCAGCACGTTGCCGGTCGCGGTGGCGGCGGCGCGTTGCTGAGCGGTGAGTTCAGGCACACCTCAACCCTGCCTTCCGCCGCGCGGCGTGGCGAGGGGCGAGTTGAGCGGGTGGCAGCGGCTCAGCGGATTCTCCGGGTGGTGCGCTCCCACAGCCAGACGACGTCCACATTGTTCGGCTGGGAGGCGTTCATGGAGGGGTTGCCGGGCCGGTAGGTGACCGGGGGAGCCGTGCGGGGGTCGCGCCACTTTTTGATTTCGGAATGGCCGTCCGCGTAGGAAAGCCCGCAGGCCTTGTTGTGGGCACTGGAGGGAGTGTCGGGCAGGGAAGTCTGGGCGGGGTTGGGGTACCCCCGCATGTCAATGACGAAGAAGCCGTCGTTGATGCTGTCGGGGTGTTCGTCAATGAGCACCCACGTCATGGCGGGGCCGGGGTCCACGAGGTCGGAGATGTTGAGGTAGGCCCGGAATTCGGTACCGCCGAACCAGGTGTGCACGCCTTCGTTCATGCCCATCCAGGAGTTCATGGACAGGCTGCGGAGGCGGGGCACCAGCGGACCGTTGGCCCCGCGCCGCACCTGGCTGCGGTCGGCCGGGCATTTGTAGATGCCGGGGGAAGGACCGGTGTAGGGCCAGATGCAGCCGGCGGCGAGGGTGTTGGTGACATCCCAGTTGTCGCGGTTGCCGGCGTTGTAATCCAGCAGGCCATGCACCCAGGCGTACTTGTAGTTCGGGTGGTTGGGATTGCCCTCCTGGGCGTAGGCGAAGGGCAGTTTGCCCCGGCTGTCGTCCACGTACATCTGCCAGGCCAGCATGAGCTGCTTGGTGTTGCCCATGCACATGATGCCGGTGGCCTTGGCCTTGGCCCGGGACAGCGCCGGCAGCAACATGCCGGCGAGAATCGCGATGATGGCAATGACCACCAGCAGTTCGATCAGGGTGAAACCGGCGGACCGGCCACCGGCGGAGGGGCGAAGCGTCTTCATGGTTCGGCCTTCTGGATACCAGCCGTGGTCCGCGTTGGGCAAACCACTCCCGCAGCGTACGCCGCGGGACGGGGGACAACAAGCTGTGACTTGCAACGCACAGCGCCGCGGGGAGCCTCTCTCTCCCGCCGGGGCGGCCAGGCCGCACGTCGGAGTGCGTTTCATGGCGCGGTCAGCGGCCGGCCATTGTCCCCGGGCCCCAGGGCCAGCAGAAACGGCGCGGCGCGGCGCGCCCAGGTGGCGGGGTCGGGATAGCCGGCGGCGGCCGCGCCGAAGCAACTGCGGAGCATGTCCGTGTCAATGATGCCGGGGTTGAGGGGCACGGCGGCCAGGCCGGCGGGCAGTTCCTGGGCCAGTGCCCGGGTCAGGCCCTCGATGGCCCACTTGGTGGCACAGTAGGGCGCGACCTCGGCATCGGTCGAACGCCCCCAGCCGGAGCTGAAGTTGACGATGACGCCCCGGCCGCGGGCGATCATCGCGGGGACGAAATGCCGGATCACGTTGGCCACGCCCTTGAGGTTTACGTCCACCACCCGGTCGAACTCGGCCGCGGGCACCTGCCAGAGCGGGGCGTTGCGGTGGATGAGGGCGGCGTTGTTCAACAGCAGGTCCGGCGGACCGTGGCGGGGCAGCAGTCGTTCGGCCCAGGCCCGGACGGCGGCATCATCGGCCACGTCCACCGCCGCAAAGTCGTGCGGCGGGCCGTGCTGGCGGGCCAGTGCCCGGAGGGCGTCGGCGTGGCGGGCGCAACCCAACACGGTGTGGCCGCGCCGGATGAATTCTACCGCCAGCGCGCGGCCCAAACCGCGGCTGACGCCGGTCAACACAATCACGCGCGGGGCGGAAGCGGTCGGGTCCATGCGGTCCGGTGGACGGTGGGGTTAAATGGCCAGGGGGTCGGTCGTGTGCCGGTGGGTCGGGGGGTCGGTCGCGGCTCAGCGCGCCTGCCGGGCACCGAAGCAGTAAACCACCCCGTCCTCGGCGCCGATGACGATGCGGCCGGCCGCCACCGCCGGTGAGGCGCTGAGGGCTTCGCCGATCTCGTAGTGCCAGAGCTCGCGGCCGTCGGCGAGGGCGACCAGGTACAAGCGGCCGTCTTCGGAGCCCACCACGACCTTGTCGCCGGCGACGACCGGCGAGCTGTCCACCTTGCCGCCGGTGCTCAGGGACCAGAGCCGGCGACCGTCGGCCTTCTGGACGCAGTGGAGGCGCTTGTCCCGGCCGCCGAAGACCACGCGGTCGGAGGTGACCGCGGGGGTGGAGAAGAACGGGAAGTTGCGGTCCTTGAAGGTCCAGACTTTCTCGCCGCGCTCCAGGTCCACGCACTGAAACTCGTTGCCATAATGGCCGAAGTAGGCGCGGCCGCCGTCCAGGGCCACCGACCCGGCCACGTAGGCGCCGGCCTCGATTGCCTTCAGCTTGCGGCCCTCCGCCAGGTCCACCACGTGGAGCAGGCCGTCGCAGCCGCCGAACACCGTGCGGCCCCCCTCGACCGCCGGGGCGCCGTTGATGTAGTTGCTGGTCTCGTACACCCAGTTGCTGCGGCCGGTGGCAGCGTCCAGGCAGTAGAGCTTGAAGTCGTAGCTGCCCACCAGAATCCAGTCCCCCGCCCCGGAAGGCGCGCGGACGTGGTTGGGGGCGCCGAGGACCTTGTCCCCAGTCTCCTGTTTCCAGAGCAGCCGGCCGGTGGCGGCCTCGAGGGCGTACACGCCGGAGTCGCCGCCGCCGAAAAACACCCGACCCTCCCGCACCAACGGCGAGGACTCGAGGGGCGCCCCCGCCTCGAAGGCCCAGAGCCGGCGGCCGTCGGTCACGTCCAGGGCGTACAAGCGGCCATCATCCGAGCCGACAAACACCCGCCCGTCCGCAACGGCGGCGGAGGACTTGACCGGCCCGCCGGTCTTGAAACTCCACAGCAACTCCGGTCGCTCGGGGAGCCGGGTGGCCGCCACGCCGACCAGGGTGGGCGCCCCGCGGAATTGCGGCCAGTCCACCGCCCCCGGCGCCGCTCCCGGGTCGCCGGCGACTGCGGTCAGCCGTTGGCCGGGCAGGACCACTCCCAGGGCAACGGCCCAGCCAACAGTGAAGGGGGCTGAACGAAGAACAGACTTCATGCGGGCAAGGCTTTTCATGCTCACAACGCGCCCGCCGCGGCGGGCTGACGCGTATTATCCGGCAAGGCCGGGGCGGGCGCAAACCGCCGCCCCCGGCGTGCGCTTCCGCCCCGGCTTCCGTTCTGGCAGGGTGCGCGGGTGCGAACACTCGGCCTGATCCCCGCCCGCTACGCCTCGACGCGCTTTCCCGGCAAGCCGCTCCACCCCATCGCCGGCAAGCCGCTGATCCAGCACGTGGTCGAGCGGTGCCGCGGCGCCCGCGCGCTGGCGGAACTGATCGTGGCCACGGACGACCCGCGCATCGCCGCCGCGGTGCGGCCGTTCTGCCGTGTGGAAATGACGCGGGCCGACCATCCCAGCGGCACCGACCGCATCGCCGAGGTCGCCGGCCGGCTGGACTGCGACGCGGTGGTCAACATCCAGGGCGACGAACCGCTGCTGGACCCCGCGGTGGTGGACGCCGTGGCCGGGGCGCTGGCCGACGCGGAAATGTCCACCGCGGCGGCGCCGCTCACCGACCCGCTCGAGTACGACAACCCGAACGTGGTCAAGGTGGTGCTCAACGCCGAGGGGCGGGCGCTCTATTTTTCCCGGCACACCCTCCCCTACCTGCGCGACCTGGCCGGGCGCCCCGTGGCCGAGCACCTGGCGGCCCACCCCTTCCTCAAGCACCTGGGGGTGTATGGCTACCGGCGTGAAACCCTCCTCCGGCTGGTGCGCTGGCCGGTCTCGCCCCTCGAGGCGGCCGAGAAGCTCGAACAATTGCGCGCCCTCGAACACGGTGTGGCCATCGCCGTGGTGCGCGTCTCCGCCGGCAGCGTGGGCGTGGACACGCCGGAGGACGCCGCCCGGGTCGAGGCCTGCTTGCAGCGGCGGGCGTGAAAGGGGCGGCCGGCAACCGGCTCGGCGGCGACTGGCGAGGGTTTTCCTCTCCCTGACTTGTGCCACGACAGAAAACTTCTATTGTCTGGCCGTGCTTGGACATCAAGGCAACACCATGAAACGACTTCTCACCTGGACCCTGTTGGCCACCTGCACCACCCTGACCCTCCCGGCCGGGGAATCCCCCGACGCCGCAGCGCTGCGCACCCGTGCCAAAATGTTCTTCGAGCCGCTGCCGGACCGCATGCCCGGCGCGGAGCACGACACCCCTGCGCGCATCGAACTGGGACGCCAGCTCTACTTCGACCCCCGCCTGTCGGTGAACGATTCCCAGTCCTGCAACACCTGCCACGACGTGACCGGCCGGAAGGCCGGCGTGGACAACGAGCCCACTTCGCCGGGCGCGTTGGGCCAGCGCGGGGACCGCAACTCCCCCACCACGCTCAATGCCGGCTTCCACTTCGCCCAGTTCTGGGACGGCCGCGCCCCCGACCTCAAAGAGCAGGCCAAGGGGCCGATCCTCAACCCGGTCGAGATGGCCATGCCCGACGAGGCCACGGTCGAGAAAAAGCTCCGCGGCATCGCCGAGTATCGCGCCCTGTTTGCCCGCGCTTTTCCCGGCCAGGCCGAGCCCGTCACCTACGACAACCTGGCCGAGGCCATCGCCGCCTTCGAGCGCACCCTGATCACGCGCGACCGCTTTGACGACTTCTTGAAGGGAGACGACCGGGCCCTGAACGCACAGGAGCTGCGCGGGCTGGACCTGTTCCTGAGCGTGGGCTGTACCACCTGCCACAACGGCCCGGTCATCGGCGGCAACAGCTTCCAGAAGGTCGGCCTCATCCACCCCTACCCCACCCAGGACCTGGGCCGGTTCAAGGTCACCCAGGAGGAGGGGGACGAGTACAAGTTCAAGGTGCCCTCGCTGCGGAACATCGAGTTGACCGGTCCCTACTTCCATCAGGGCCAGGAGACCAACCTCACCGACGTGGTCGTCAAGATGGCCCACCACCAACTGGACCGGAAACTCACCCCCGCCGAGGCCGCGGACATCGTCGCCTGGCTGCGCACCCTCACCGACAAGGCCCGCACCCGCTGAGGCGGGGCCTCACTCCGCCGCCCAGGCGCTGAACCACTCCCGCCAGCGGGGCGACTCCGGCGGAGCCGCCGCCACCACCACCCGGTGGCGCAGCCGCCAGCTCTGGCCGGGGGCGAACTCGAGGCCCTCGGCGGACAGCCAGTTCAGCGCGGTGGGCGACATGAACCCGTAATCGCGGGTGAACCACGGCTCGGGGTAACCGGGATTGGCGGGGTGCGAAAACAGCGCCACGCTCTCGGCCCCCTCCGGCCGCTCCGTGCCGAACACCGCCCAGGCGGCCGGCTGCTGGAACGTCCCGGCCTCGCCCCGCTGGCCGCGCGCGTTGAACAGCCGGCCCCCGCCGCGCACCGCCAGGTCCGGCGCCACCCGCACCGCAAACAGCGAGTGGTTGGTCTTCTCGATCTTAACCGGGATGCGCGCGGTCAACCGGACCTCGAAGTCCAGGCAACGCACCCCCGGCTCGGGCGCGGAGAGCACCACCCGCCGCCGGTCCTCGAACGGCGCCTCCGCCCCGGGCCGCTCCCACCGGCAGTCCTGCTCCCACTCGATCCGGTCGCCCCGGTCGCGGAGCAGGCGCACGGCCAGGGACCGGATGCGGCCGCGCTCGGGCCCTTCCTGCCAGTAGTTGCCGCCGTTGACGCGGTCGCACCCGAAAAAGATCGAGCTGTGGTGGGGGTAGGGTTCGGTCTGGTGCACCGTGAGCGTGCGGCCCGAGCGCGGCCCGAGCACCGGGTAAAAGTACGGGTACTTGGTCTCCGGCCCGTAGCGGTACTCGGTGAATAGCTCGCCCTGAAAGCGGACGACCACCCGGTCCGGCTGCACTTCCGCCTGCCAGGGGCCGTTGGTGGTCGGCCTCTCCGCCGCAGCGGCCACGCCGGCCAGCCCGCCCAGTCCCAGCAAGATTCCCGCTGCGGCCCGGCCTGGCCAACCACGGCGGCGGCCGCGTTCAACCACGAAGTTTGGCAAGGTCATGGGCAATCTGCCCGTCAGCCTGCCCGAACCTCCGGCGGAGGGCCAGTCCCGAAACTGTCCGCGGTGGACGGCGCCTCGACTTGGGTCAAGGAGCTCCCTAGGCTGGGTGCGCCATGCGTGCCACGGCGCCACGCAGAATACCGTACGGCCCCCGCCCCTTCCCGCCCGCCCCGGCCGGGGGGAAGACCCGCGGCGGTGCACTTCCGGCGGGCTGACCGTGCCGTCATGCGTGTCGCCCTGCTGACTCACGAGCCGTTTCATCCGCCCAGCGGGGGGGGATCGGCGGAGGCCCTGTACCTGGTGCGCGAACTGGTGCGGCGCGGCCACTACGTCACCGTCTTCGCCCCGTCGAGCGACCTGCCCGGGGACCTGGCCCGCAGCGGCCGCTGCCGGCTGGAGACCTTCACCGCCTGGGCCATGGGCCGGCGGGCGCGGTGGCGGACAGTGAAATACCTGCTCTACCCCGCCGCGCTGCCCCGGCTGGTGCGGCGGGTGGCGGCTCGGGAACGCTTTGACGTGCTGCTGGCGCAACATGCCATCGCCTGCGTAGCCGCAGGGCGGCTGCGGCGGCCGTTGCGCGTGCCGGTGGTGATGAATTACCTCGACCACCTGACCGGCTTCCTGGAGACCTGGCCCGCCTGGCGGATGCCGCCGCTGCTCCGCCGGGCGCTGCAACGGTACGAGTTGACCCTGCCCCGCCGCTTCGCCGCGGACGCGGTCCTCACCGTGTCCGAACCCCTGGCCGACCGCCTGGTGGCGGCCGGGTACCCGCGCGAGCGGGTGCGGCCGATCTTCTACGGGTACGATGCGGAGCAGTTTCGCTTCGATCCGGCGCAGGTGGCGGCGCGGCGGGGGCGGCCGCCGGTGGTGCTCATGCACGGCTCGTTTGATCATCACCACCTGGGGACCATCGCGCTGGAGGGGATGGCGCGGGTGCGGGCGGCGCGGCCGGAGGTGGTCTTCGAGTTTGTGGGGCCGGAGACGGCGGCGTGGCGGGGCTTTGTGCGGCGGGCCCGGCGCCGGGGGTTGGGCGGGGCCATCCGGCATGGTGGATTTGTGCCCTACGAGCAGATGGCCGCGTGGCTGGGCGAGGCCACCGTGGGCTGGGTGCCGTACGAGGCCTCGGCGGGGACGCACTGTGCGTTTGTGGCCAAGGTGGTCGAGTACCTGGCGGTGGGCCTGCCGGTGGCCTGCACGGCCCTGGAAGGGCTGCGGCGGTACTTCGGCGACGAGCCGCTCATCCGGTTTGCGCCGTTCGACGAGACGGCGCTGGGCGAGACCGTGCTGGCGTGGCTGGCCGAACCGTGGGAACGGCGAGAGACCTGGGGCCGGAGCGCGGCGCGGCGCGTGCGCGAACAACTGGACTGGCGGGTGGTGTGCGGACGGGCGGCGGACGCGGTCGAGGTGGCGCACCAACGTGCCGTAGCCGGGGGGGGGTGGGCATGAGGGGTTGGTGGCACGGCGGCGGTGCCTTTTTCCGGCAGGCGGGCTGGATGGTACTGGCCACGGGGGTGATGGGCTTGTTCATGACCGCCACGCAGATGGTCGCCGCCCGGTGGATGGAGCCGGCCGAGTACGCCGTCTGGTTCGCGCTGCTGCGGGTGTACTTGCTATTGGGCATTCCCAGCATCGGCCTGCAAACGGTGTTTGCCCGGCAGGCGGCCGCGGCGGTGGATGCGGAGCAGCGGGCGGTGTTGCGGGCGACGGTGCGGGCGGTGTTGCGGGGGACGCTGGGGCTGTGGCTGGTGGCGGTGCTGGGGACGGCGCTGGCGCAGGGCTGGCTGGTGCGCACCCTCAAGGTGAGCCAGCCGGCGGCGTTGTGGATCACGCTGACCATCGGGCTGGTGTCGCTCTGGGGACCGGTGTT
>JBBIVJ010000035.1:0-49609 GCA_037439785.1 Verrucomicrobiales bacterium
CCCGCGACTTCCTGGAAATGTGGGTCAGCACCAAACGCAAGGAGGCCGACGCCCTGCGCCTGCGCCCCCACCCCTACGAGTTCTTCCTCTACTACGACGTCTGAAACCCTTTGGCGGGAGGAACGCGGTTGATCGGTAGGGAGCACCCGCCCGCGGTCGAGGTCTGCGGACCCGGCCGCGGGCGTTGGTTTTTCCCCGACCCTTCGCGACCGTCCGGTTAGGACTCCGGTGGCACGGGGAGGTTCAACGCCCAGAGGATGCCGTTGAGCAGCAGCCGCCGAAAGCCCGCCTCGCGGAAATCCTCCGGATGCCCCAGTGAGGTGTAGAAAATGCGCGCCGCCCGCGGGCCCACGGTGCGCACCCAGCCCACCGGTTCGGCCGGCTGGTCGGGAATGTCCCCCCAAAGCAGCACCCGGGCATCCGTCGCCAGCGGCCCGGCCCGGTACAGGCTGCCGTGGCCCGACCAGCTCGCCGCGTGCACACCGGTCAGCACCGGATGGGCCTCGGCGTCTGACGCCACGCGCAGCCGGGTGAGGGGACCCTCGCCGTGGTGGCCGTGGTAGTTGCCGCCCAGCACCCGGGCATCGAACTCCGGCCATTCGGCCAACCCGGCGGCGCGCACCTGGTCCCGTTCCGCTCCCCGCGGGGCAAAGGCGTGCGAGGCGGTGCGCAGGCCGACCAGCGGCTTGCCGGCCTCCAGGTGCGCGTGCAGCGCCGACAGGGCTCCCGGCGGCAGCGCCCGGCGACGGGTGCTCACCACCACCAGGTCCGCGCCGGCCAACGCCCCGGTCAGTCCGGGGAAATGGTGTTTGCGGGCCGGGGCCTCGGTGACCGTCACGATTGCCAGACCGCGCCAGGCCAGTTCTTCGACGGCAAACCGCGGCAGGGTTTCTGCGGTGTGGTATTCGTCCTCGCCGATCAGGAGCACCACCTGCGGGCGCCGGTCCGCCGCGAAACGGAACGGCTCGCCCCCGAGGAGGTCGGCGCTGGTCACGCTCGGGCACCAGTACCGCTCGATGTGGGCCACGACCAGGTCGGTCCCGGCGAAGTGGCTCACGGAGGGGCGGCGCCGCGAGTTGTACATCGTGTCGGTCAGGTCCCGCACCAGCGCGACCTCGTAGCCGGCCCCGACCAACGCGCGGATGGCGAAGGCCCGGCCCAGCACACACATGTTGGCGTGCACACCCAGGACCAGGACGTGGCGGATGCCGGCCTGCTCGAACACGGCCCGGATTTCATCGCCCCGGTCACTGATGACGTCCGGCGGGGCGATCTCGAGGGTGGGAATCTGGCGCTGCCACGGGTAACGCCCCTGCGGCTGGGCGCAGGGCGGGTCGTCGTCGCAGCCGCCGTCGGTGTCATCAATGGGCAGCGGCGGCTCGCGGGCGGGGTCCAGCGCGCACCAGCGATTGACCCCGGCCGGGAGGGGTTGCGCGGCGGCAAGGGCCTGGCGGGCGCGTTGGCGCTGCGGCCAGTCCGCGTAAAACGCCATCGTGTCACTGGGGGCGTGCACAATCAGGGCGCCGCGCTGGCGGGCCGCGCGGAGGAAGGCGTTCATGCGGGGGGCCATTTCGGCGACGCGGGCGGTGGCGCCGCGGCACCAGTGGCGGTCCCACATGTCGCAGACCACCACGGCGGTGCGGCGCGCCTCCCAGCGCAGGACCTCTTCGGTGGTGGGGGCCTGATGGGCCGGACCCTCGCCGGGGGGCCGGCGGCGGGCGTGCAGGAGGAAGGTATCCGGTTCCGCTCCCAGGGGAAGGCTGGTCAGCCCCACGGCCAGCAGCAGCAGCAGGGTCGGACCGCGTGGGTGGGACCAGGGCGCATTCATGAGCCGTTAAGGCGCCGGACAAACCGCGCCATCCGTTCCGCCGCCTCTTCCAGTCGGTCCAGGGCGGTGGCAAAGCAGCAGCGCAGGTAGCCTTCGCCGCTGGGGCCGAAGGCGTCGCCCGGCACGCAGGCGACTTTTTCCTCCCGCAGCAGTCGCGCGGCAAACGTTTTCGAGTCCAGGCCGGTGGACCGGATGCAGGGGAAGGCGTAGAAGGCGCCGCGCGGCCGGTGGCAGGTCAGGCCCATGCGGTTGAAGGCGTCCACGATGAAGTTGCGGCGCAGCCGGTAGGACTCGCGCATCTCGGCGATGTCCGGGTCGCCGTGCAGCAGGGCCTCGGTGGCGGCTTCCTGGCTGGTGATGCTGGCGCAGAGCATCGAGTACTGGTGGATTTTCATCATCGCCTCGACCAGCTCCACCGGGCCGCAGGCGTAGCCTATGCGGAAGCCGGTCATGGCATAGGCCTTGGAGAAGCCGTGCAGGAAAAGCGTCCGCTCCCGCATCCCGGGCAGCGCGGCGATGCTGACGTGGTCGCCCTCGAAGGTCAGTTCGGAGTAAATCTCGTCGGTGATCACCAGCAGGTTGTGGTGGCGGGCCAGCTCGGCCACGGCCTCGAGCCCGGCGCGTTCCATCGTGCCGCCGGTGGGGTTGGTGGGGAAGTTCAGCACCAGGGCTCGGCTGCGGGGAGAAAGCCGCTCGGCAATGGCCTCGGCACGCACGGCAAAACCATCTTCGGCACGGCAGGGCACGGGCACCGGCACGCCGTGGGCCAGGGCCACGCTGGGCGAATAGCTCACGTAGCAGGGTTCATGGTAGAGCACCTCGTCGCCGGGGTTCACCACCGCGCGCAGGGCGATGTCCAGCGCCTCGCTCACGCCCACGGTCACGAGCACTTCGCGGCGGGGGTCGTAGGCCACGCCGAAGCGGCGCTGCAAGGTCTGGCTGATGGCCTCGCGCAGCTTGAGCAACCCCAGGTTGGAGGTGTAGCTGGTCCTGCCACGCTCCAGGGCGTAGATGGCCGTCTCGCGGATGTGCCAGGGGGTGACGCAATCCGGTTCGCCCACGCCCAGCGAGATCACGTCCGGCTGGCCCTGGACCAGGTCAAAAAACTCGCGGATGCCCGAGCGCGGCAGCCCGCGCACATGCCGCGCCACAAACTCCGCCGGGGTCGGCGGGGAGGGACTGTCCTTCATAAATGCGGCTAGGCAACGGGATTGGCCGTCGAGGGAAAAGCAAAAAAACATCGGCGGCGAGGGGTGAGGGGGCGAGGCGCCCGGGGTTGCAGTCCGGCGGCCGGCAGGTACCCTTCGCGGCCATGCGCTTCATCGCCGGCATGGTGGACAAGCTGCAGCGGCATCCCAAGCGCCTGGTGTTTCCGGAAGGCACCGAGCCGCGGGTGTTGCAGGCGGCCCGCCAGTACCATTCGCTGCATCTGGGGGCGCCGATCCTGCTGGGGGAACGGCCGCAGGTGAAGGCGGTGGCCGAGCGGCTGGGGATTTCCCTGGAGGGCATTCGCATCATCAACCCGGTCGAGAGCGAGGACTTCGAGCCGTTTGTACGCCGGTTCCTGCTGCTGCGGCGGGCCAAGGGCATCCAGGAGCCGGAGGCGCGGCAGATGCTGGCCAAGCCCAATTATTACGGGGCGATGATGGTGGCGATGCACCGGGCCGACGGGCTGGTGTCGGGCACCAACGAGGTCACCGGCAGCGTGCTGCGGCCGCTGTTTCAGATCATCCAACTGGCCCCGCAGGCCGCGGTGGCCTCCAGTTGCATGATCATGGAGCTGCCCGACTCGAAGTTCGGGGAGGAGGGCGTGTTGTTCATGGCCGACTGCGGCGTGATTCCCGACCCCAACGTCGAGCAGTTGGCGGACATCGCCGTGGCCACGGCGCGGCTGGCGCGGCATCTGTTGGGGGTGCGGCCGCGGGTGGCGATGCTGTCGTTTTCGACCAAGGGCAGCGCCACGCACCCCTCGATCGGCAAGGTGCAGGCGGCCACGGCGCGGGCGCGCCAGAAGGCGGAGCAGCGGGGGTTGGAGGCGGATTTCGACGGGGAGCTGCAGTTGGACGCGGCGCTGGTGCCGGCGATCGCCGTGCGCAAGGTGCCGGAAAGCCGCGTGGCCGGGCGGGCCAATGTGTTGATCTTCCCGGACCTGAACTCGGGCAACATTGCCAGCAAGATGGTGCGCGTCATCGCCCGGGCCAATGCCTTCGGCCAGATCCTGCTGGGGCTGGACCGGCCGGCGGCGGATGTCTCCCGCGGCTCCAGCGCCCATGACATTGTGGGCGTGGCCGCCATCGTGGGGGTGCAGGCCGTGGACTACGAGCTGCTCTATCCGGGCGCGGGCCAGCGCCTGGCCGGTGAGGGCGTCCCCGTTTGATGAACACGACCACCCCCCGCGTTTTCATCGCCGCCACCCGCCAGAACGAGGGCAAGACCACCATCTCCCTGGGGCTGGCCTCCGCGCTCCAGCGCTACTACCCCCGCATCGGCTACATCAAGCCGGTGGGCCAGCGCTTCGTCGAGGTCGAGACCCAGAAGATTGACGAGGACATCATCCTCATGGACCGGGTGTACCACCTGCGGTGTCCGCTGGTGGACATGAGCCCCATCGCGGTGGACCCGGACTTCACGCGGAAGTACCTGCAGAAATCCAACTACGAGGCCCTGGTGCGGCGCATTGTCGAGGCCTTCGACCGGGTGGCGTGGGAGAAGGAATTCGTGCTGTGCGAGGGTTCGGGCCATGCGGGGGTGGGCTCGGTGTTCGACCTGTCCAATGCCCGCGTGGCCAAGCTCCTGGGAGCCAAGGTGGTCATTGTCTCCCAGGGCGGCATCGGCAAACCGATTGACGAGGTCTGCGTCAACCACGCGCTCTTCGAGAAGGAGGGCGTCGAGGTCCTGGGCGTCATCCTCAACAAGGTCCTGCCCGACAAGCTGGAGTTCATCCACGAGTTCGCCCGCAAGGGGCTCAAGCGCCAGGGCCTCGAGCTGCTGGGGGTGCTGCCCCTGCAGCCGCTGCTCTCCAGCCCCACCCTCGAGGTCATCCGCGAGGAGCTGCGCGCCGAACCGCTCAACAGCAGCCCCCATTACCAGCAGTTGGTCGAGGAGGTCGTCGTCGGCGCCATGAGCGTCCGTCACGCCCTCTCCTACTTCAAGAAGGGCGTGCTGGTCATCACCCCGGGCGACCGTGAGGACATCATCCTCGCCGCCGCCACCACCTTGTACAGTCAGGGGACCGACGGTCTGGCGGGCATCCTGTTGACCGGGGGGTTGCGCCCCTCCCCCAGCGTGCTACGGGTGGTCCAGACGCTGCCCTTCCCGGTGCTGGCCGTGGAACAGGAAAGCTACCGCGTGGCCTCGCGGGTCCACGACCTGACCGTGAAGACCCGGCCCACGGACGTGACCAAGATCGAGATCATCCGCGACCTCATCGCGCGGTACGTGGACGTCGAGCGCATCCTGCGGGCGGTGGACCTGGCGCGCTTCGCCGCCCGCTGAGGGCGGGCACGTCCTGGCAGGGGCGGGCCTCCGGCCGGCCGGTTCGGGGCTCGACTTCCCTCGCCCGGCCCGGAAGATGGACGGGCGATGCGGTTGCTGGACCGCTACCTCCTGCGCGAGCTTGCGGTGCCCCTGGCCTACTGTCTGGCCGGGTTTCTGGTTTTCTGGATTTCCTTCGACCTGCTGGGCGACCTGGAGCGGTTCCAGACCGCGCGCCTGACCCCGGGTGACCTGGCCGAGTACTACCTGGCCCTGCTGCCGGAGATGCTGGTGACCGTCAGCCCGGTGGCCCTGTTGCTGGCGCTGCTCTACGCCCTGACCACCCACGCCCGCCACCACGAGCTGACCGCCATCCGCGCGGCGGGGGTGAGCCCGGGGCGCGCCTGCCTGCCGCACTTCGCGGTGGGGCTGGCCTTCGCCGGCGGGGTGTTTGCCCTCAACGAAATCGCCGTGCCCCGCGGCCAGGAATGGGCCGGGCGCATCCTGCACCGGCGGGAGACCACGGCGGGAGAAGCCTCCAGCCGACGCTGGCAGCGCAACGTGGCTTTCCACAACGAACGGCATCGCCGCCTCTGGAACATCGGCCTGTACGACCGCACCACCGGCGCGATGTGGCACGTGAACGTGGACTGGGAGCTGGAAAACGGCATCCGCCGCCGCATCGCTGCCCGCCAGGGCGTGTTCACCAACGGGGTCTGGGTGTTTTACGGCGTGCGCCAACTGTTCTACACCCCCCTGCCGGCCCCGCAGTGGGAGACCCGCGAGGATGAGCAGTTGGAGCTCATCGAACTGAGCGAGACCCCTTCGCAGATCAACACCGAGCTGCGCTTCGCCTCCCTGCAGGGCGCCCGCGCCGCCAAGCGCGCCCGGTTGTCCCTGCGCGAAATCCGCGAATACCAGGATCTGCACCCCACCCTGCCCGAGGCGGCGCACCGCCGCCTGCTCACCCAGTTCCATGCGCGGCTGGCCGAGCCCTGGATCAATCTGGTGGTGGTGCTCCTGGCCATCCCCTTCGGCGCCCCCTCCGGCCGCCGCAATGTGTTCGCCGGCGTGGCCGCCAGTTTGTTCATCGTACTGGGCTTCTTCTTCGTCCAGTGGTTCTCCCTGGCCCTGGGCATGGGGGGGCACCTGCCCCCCCCGCTGGCGGCCTGGCTGCCGCACCTGCTGTTCGGCACCGTGGGTGTGATCGGCATCCGCCGGGTGCGCTGACCTTCCCCTCGCCGCCTTTGCCCCTGCGCCGGCGCAGGCGATGCGCTACCCTCCGCCCGTGCCGGAAATCCCGCCCCTCCCCCTCCCGCCGCCCGCGCCGGCGGACGCCTCCCTGCAGCGGCTCTACGCCCTGAGCCGCGCCCTGCAGGAGCTGGTGGAGCCGGTCGAGGCACTGGAACGGCTTCTCCGCGAGGCGGTCGAACTGACCCGCGCCCGCTGCGGCACGGTGTCCCTGTTGAATCCCACCACCCACCTGCTGGAAATCCACGCCACCTGGGGGCTGCCCCCCGAGGTCCCCAGGCTCCAGCTCAAGCCCGGCGAGGGCCTGGCGGGCTGGGTGGTGCGTTTCGGCCGGCCGGCGCGGGTGGACGACGTGGCGCAGGACCCCCGCCCCCTGGCGCCGCATCCGGCGGTGCGCGCCGCGCTGGCCGTGCCCCTCGAGGTCCACGGCGAGGTCCGCGGTGCCCTCCAGGTCGAGGCGGAACGGCCGGCGGCCTTCGACGCCGCGGATGAGGCGCTGCTGACCGAGCTGGCCGGGCTGGCGGCGGCGGTCATTCACCGGACCTGGCGCCACGAACAACAGCGCCAGCGGGCGGAGGGGTTCCAAACCCTCCTCACCGTCGGCCGCATCGTGAACTCCCCCGTCACCCTCGAGGACGCCCTCCAGACCATTACCCGCGAGGCCGGCCGCCTGATGCAGGCGCGGCTGGTGTCGGTGCTGCTGCTGGACGAGAGCCGGCAGTGGCTGGACCTGCGGGCCGGCTTCGGCGTCGGCCCGGCCTATCAAAACAAGCCGCGCCTGGCTGTGGCGGAGAGCCTGCTGGGCACGGTGGTGCGGCGGCGCAAGCCGTTGCAGGTGGAAAACGTGCAGACCTCCCCGCGCTACCAGCACGCCGAGGTGGCCCGGCAGGAGGAGCTGGTCTCCCTGCTGAGCGTGCCGCTGGTGTATCGGGACGAGGTCCAAGGGGTGCTCAATGTGTACACCGCCCTCCCGCACAGCTTCTCCAACGAGGAAATCCAGGTCCTCTCCGCCTTCGCCGACTTCTCGGCCCTGGCCATCGAAAAGGCCCGCCTCTACGAGCGGCTGCTCCAGACCGAGGAACAGCTCCGCCGCCAGGAACAGCTTTCGACCCTGGGCCTGCTCGCCGCCGAGGTCGCCCACGAAATCCGCAATCCCCTCACGGTGATGCAAATGCTCTTCCACTCGCTGGACCTGCGCTTCCGGGAGAGCGACCCCCGCGCCCGCGATGTCGCGGTCTTCGCCGAGAAAATGACCCATCTCAACCGCATCGTTGAACGGGTGCTGGACTTTGCCCGGCGCAGCGAACCCCGCTGCGAGCCGGTGGACGTCAACCAGCTCATCGGCGACGTGGCCCTGCTCATCCGCCCCCGCCTCCGCCAACACCAGATCGAGTTCCTCACCCGCCTGGACCCCGCCCTGGCCCGGATCACCGCCGACCCGGTCCAGTTGTCCCAGGCCCTGCTCAATCTGGTGCTCAACGCCCTCGAAGCCATGCCCGCCGGCGGCCGGCTCACCCTGAGCACCCGGGCGGTGCGGGCCGGCGTCCACACCGCTGCCCCCGCGCGCATCGCCATCGGCATTCGCGACACCGGCCCCGGCATGACCCCGGCCCAGCGGCAGCGGGCCTTCCGTGCCCTGCTTGACAGCAGCAAGCCGCGGGGCACCGGCCTGGGCCTGGCCGTCACGGCCCGGGTGATCGAGGCGCACCGGGGCCGAATCCTCCTCGCTTCCGGACCGGGACGCGGCACGGTGGTGACGTTGCTGTTGCCGGTCTGAGGGGGCAGGGTACGTTGCCGGACAACCATGCGCGCACAGCCTGCCCTTGTCGTCATGATGGTACTGGTGGCCGGGACCAACCTCTCCGCCGCCGAACCGGCCCGCCTCCAGTGGGCCGGCCGGGATGCCGCCGGCCGCGCCCGCCTGACGCAACTGGCCCCCACCCAGCACGTGGCCCGGTTGGAGGTCTCGACCGACCTGACCACCTGGCGCGAAATCGCCCGGCTGCATGTCCCCTTCCGCGGCTTTCCCGACCTGACCCCGGCCGACGCCCCCGCACGGTTTTACCGCACCCGGTTCAGCCCGCGCACGGCGGCCGACGACTGGAAGCACCACGCGGTGTACCCGGCGGATGAGTTCCTGTCGCCCGAACCGGCCTGGGACCGCTTCGAGCCCCGGTGGATCAAGTTCGCGCTGGTGCTGGCCGAGCCGGGCCGGGTGTATTTCCAGGACAGCACCCGCTACCCGTTCCACTACGACTTTGCAGTGACGCGGCTGCCGCCGTTCCGGGGCCTGAGCCGCGCAGAGTTCGACCAGGTGTCCCTGCGGCGCGCCGGCCAGCAGGTGGTGCTGGGGGCGGTGCTGTTTGCGCCGGGGGAACTGCGCGAGATTGGCATCCAGTTCGTGGGCCTGGACCCCTATCCGCCGGAGGCGGTGGCCGGGTGGTGGGAACAGGTGGCCGCCGTCATCGAGGCGCCGCCGGACGTGACGCGGTTTTACTTCCCCACCTACGAACAGCAGGCGGTGGCGGAGGCGAACCGGGAGTTTTTCGCCGGCCGCGGCATCGCGGTCGGCTCGCCGGCGCGCTGGATCGCCGGGGATGAATGCTACGCCCCCGGCTGGGCATTGGGACGGCTGGTGCACCTGGCGCCGGGGGAGGTGGACGCCGCGGTGGCGGCCGGCCGGCTGCGACCGGATGATGTGCTGCTGCTGGAGGCCGTGCCGGCCGAGCTGCCGCCGGTGGCGGGCGTCATCACCCTCACGCCGGCCACCCCCAACTCGCACGTTGCCATCCTCGCCCGCTCACAGGGCCGGCCGTTCGCTTTCTTCGCCCGGGAGGAAGTCCGCGAGACGTTGCGTCAGTGGGACGGCCAGGAGGTGGTGCTGCGGGTGATCGAGGACCTCTGGGGCTGCAGCGTGCGCGCGGTCAACGTGCAGGATCAGCTCGACGCCGGCCAACGCGCGGCCCTGCGGGCGTTGCTGGCGCCGCCCACCCTGAACCAGACCCCCCGCCAGCCCCGCGGCCGCCTCCACCTCGCGGCCGACACCCTCGCGCCGGCGGACCTCCCCCACGTGGGCGGCAAGGCCGCGCACTTCGGCCTGTTGCGCCGGGCCCTGCCCGACCACAGCCCGCAGCCGGCCCTGGCGTTCACCTTTGATCTGTGGGACGCCTACCTCGACCAGGTCCTGCCCGGCGGCCAGACCCTCCGCGACCACGTGGCGGCACGGCTGGCCGGGTTCACCTGGCCGCCGGACCTGCCGCGCCTGCGTACCACCCTGGCCGAACTGCGCACCTTGTTCCGCAACGGCACCGACTTCTCCCCGCCCCTGCAGCAGGCCATCCTGGAGACCCTCGCCGGGGCCGGCTTCGCCCCCGACCGCAACATCCGTTTCCGCAGCTCGACCAACGTCGAGGACAGCGAATCCTTCAGCGGCGCCGGCCTGTACGACAGCTTCAGTGGCTGTCTGGCCGACGAGCTGGACGGGGACACCCGCGGCCCCAGCGCCTGCGACCCCACCGAGTCCGGCGAACGCGGGGTGTTCCGCGCGCTGCGCCGGGTGTTCGCCAGCTTTTACAACGACAACGCCTACCTCGAGCGCCTCCGCCACGGGGTGGACGAATCCACCGTGGGCATGGCCGTGCTGGTGCATCCCTCGACCCCCGACCCGATCGAACTGGCCAACGGCGTGGCCACCGTCCGGGTGGACAAACGCTTCGCCGGCCAGCGCTGGCTGGACCTGCTGCTGGTCACCCAGGCCGGGGCGGTATCGGTGGCCAACCCCGATCCCGCCGCCCGGCCCGAGGTCGTCCGCGGCCAGATGTGGGGTGATGGCCCGGCCTCCCTGACCCGCGAAAGCGGCTCGGGCCTGGTGCCGCTGGGCGGCACCGTGCTCGCATGGGAACGCGAGTACCAGGAGCTGGTCCGGCTGCTGGACCGGGCCACCCGCGCCTACGAAGAAATCTTCCCCGCCCGGGTGGAGTTCACCCTCGACCTCGAGTACAAAAAGGTCGCCCCGGAAGGGCGGTTGCAGATCAAGCAGCTGCGCCCGGTGCCCCGCCCCACCCCGCGGCCATCTCCACCGTGGTTGCTGAACGAAACCAACCGCTGGAGCGTGTTCCAGGGGGAGTTCGGCGCGCTGTTCGCCAACCATCGCCTCAAATCGTGGTGGTCGCTCCAGACCGCCAACCTGCCCCTGGCCGACCCGATCCCGGCCGCCTCGCCCCTGCGCGCCCTCGAGGTGACCTGGCTGGAAGGACTCCGGCCGGTCACGCGGCGCGGCGCGCTCGCCAGCTTCCCCGACCACCAGTCGCGGCGCGAGGGCGACCACTGGATGGACCGCTGGACCTGGGGAGAGGACGTCACCCGCCGGACTCTGGAACTCCGGACCACCCTGCCGACCGAACTGCCTCCCGGCCGGCCGCCGCCGGTGTTTCTGAGTGACGGCAGTCTCGAACTCACCGTCACCCACCGCCAGCCGCAGCCGGAGCTGGACTGGAACGGCCCCACCCAGACCCGGACCGACGTGGTCCGGCTGGCCCCCGTCGAGCCGGTGGGTCCCCGCAGCCTGCCACAGGTGCGGCAGTTCACCCACCGCGGCCTCACCGTGGAAACGCGCTTTTACTGGCCGCCCAACCCCACCGGCCCCGTGGCCGGCTACACGGCCCCCGTGCAGGCGTGGGTGGAAACCCGCCTCACCGGCCTGACCTCCCGCCCCTTGGTCCTGCGCAGCCCCTTCGCCCAGACCTACCGCCCCGGCCACCACAACTTCACCGAGGATTTCCTGTTCGACCCGCACCTGGAGCCGGACCTCGAGCCGGAGCTGCGGGCCGAATTGCTCGCCCGCAACCTGCGCGGGGTGGTGATCCGCGGCAGCTACAACGACGTGCTTGACCTCTGGCTGTGGGGCCTGGACGACCGCCTCACCCGCCCCTGAGGCCGGGAGTGGTGCCCGCCTGGCGCGACGCTTGGCCGGAAAACCTCCTCCTCCGCGGGAGGGGCTGCTTCGCCGCGGTCTGGCGAGGTGCAGGCAGCAACCAAGGCCCGCGCCGCCGCGCTCTCAAAACCCCAGCAGCCGGCCCAGGCCGTTGAGCACGGCATCCACCATGCGCACGAACGGATTGCCGGCCCGGTCCCGCGGCGGGGCGCTGGTCTGGCGAATGACCCAATGGCCGCCCGCGAAGCGGTAATCGAACAACGAGGTGCGCCCGCGCAGGTACGGCCAGAAGGTCTCGGTGCGCACGGTGGCAAAGGCGGCCCGGGCGTCGTAGCCCAGCACCAGCGCTTCCTCGAGCACCACCGGGTCGGGGTCCCCGCACGGCTCGACGCCACCGTGACCGGCCACGTACACCGTGCCCGTGCCGCGAAACAGGATGTGCCGCACGCGGCCGGCAATCCAGGGGTGCAGGCTGCGCCAGTGCCAGCGCGGGCGGAGGGTGATGTCGCCGGCCACCGCCACCACCGCGCCGGGCTTGAGCACGACGCCGGGGTGGTTATCCAGTTCCAGCGCCAGGAGGTGGGCGTGCGGGTCGGTGCCGGAGGCCAGACCCACTGTGCCGGCCCGGTCGGTGGCAGTGGTGCGCAGCTCGGTCAGCTCGGCCAGCCCGGCGGCAAAGCTGGTGAAGGGCGAGCGCCACTCCAGCAGCAAGCGGGTGCGCTTGGCCAGGCCGGGGGCGTATTGTTGCACCCAGTCCATCCGCGCCAGCAAAGGGCGCCCGGCGGTAACGCGGAGGGTGAGGGTTTTGCCCGCGGCGGCGGGGCGGAGCCGGCCGGGGGTTTCGGCCGGCAACAGCCGGGTGGGCGGACGGGCCGAGGCCAGCGCGGCCAGCCCGTAATACCAGAAGGCCTTCCCAACCGGCGGCCCCAGCATCACCAGGGCGACCACCCCCAGCACCTGCCAGCCGGTGCGGCGCGCCGCTCCGCGCAGCGCGGTCCAGGCGGTGTCCACCTGGCTTTCCACCCGCGCCAGTTCCTCGATCGCCCTCTGCCAGGCGGCGTGGGCCTGGTCGCGCGCCGCGCGGGCGGTGCGGACCGCCTCTTCGAGGGCGGCGACGCGGGCGTTCCACTGGAGGCGGTCCAGGGGGCGGTACCACGGCGGCTCGTCGGCGCGCAACCGCGCCAGTTGGCGCTCCAGGTCCAGCAGGCCGGTCCGGGCCGTGCGCCACTCCTGACGGGTGGCGTTGGCGCGCAGGCGGGCGTCCTCGAGCTGTTGCGCCACGCGCGTCTGGGCGCGGACCCAGTTCCAGGCCATCATCGCCAGCAGCGGGGCCAGGAACAGCAGCGTGACCGCCACCGCCTTGCGCGTGAGCACGCCCAGGATGGCCAGGAGCAACTTCACGGCCCGCGGTGGGGTCCGCGCCGGTTCAGGCACCGGGCAGACCCCGTTCGCGCCGGACCTGCTTCACGCCGGCGACCAGGTGGGCCAGCTTCTGGCGCGCGGCCCAGCGGGCGGTCTGGCTCAGGCCGCAGTCGGGGGCGAAGACCAGCCGCCCGGCCGGGGCGTGGTCCAGGCAGCGGCGCACGCGCCGGGCGATGTCGTCCGGAGTCTCGAGGTAGTAGCTCTTGACGTCCACGATGCCCACCGCGGCGTCCCTGCGTGCGGCAATGGGGCGGATCAGCTCCAGCTCGGCGAACTCCCGGCTGGCCATTTCGACGTGCATTTCGTCGCAGTGGAAGTCCAGGAAGGCGGGGAACATCGGGGCCAGTTGCCGGGGGCCCACGGCACGGCCCTTGTAGTTGCCGAAGCAGAGGTGGGTGCAGAGCCGGGTGCGGCCGCGGACGGTCTCGACGGTGCGGTTGAACAGGTCCACAAACCGGCGCGGGTCCTCGCAGTGGGCGTAACAGCTCATGCTCGGCTCGTCCACGCTGATCTCGGCGCAGCCGGCGGCGACCAGCACCTCGAGTTCGCGCCGCACCAGGGGCAGGAGCGCCTCGGCCAGGGCCCAGCGGTCCGGATAGCCGAGGGCGGGATTGGGCACCAGCCGGCCGGACAGGGTGTACGGCCCGGGCACGCTGGCCTTGAGGGTGACCCGGGGGGCCGCCCCGCCCACCCCGACCCTGGCGGCCAGGCGCTGGAGGCGTTGAAATTCCTCGACCACCCCCAGCCCGCGCGGGGCGGCCAGCGGCGCGATGACGCGGTGTTTGCCACGCTGGTCATGGGCGGGCGGACCGAAGCGGCGCGGCGGGGCGGTTTCGTGCTCGATGCCCTCGAGGTAACCGTAGAACGAGAGGTTGAAGTCCAGACGGGTTTGCTCGCCGTCGGTCACCACGTCCAGGCCGGCGGCCAACTGGTCGTGCAGGGCGCAGAGCACGGCGTCGTCCTGCAACTCCGCACGGTCGTCCGGTCCGAACTGGTCCGGGTGTTGGGTGGCGAATTCCAGCCAGCCCGGGAAGGGATAGCTGCCAATGACGGCGGTGCGCAGCGGGCAGGAGTCCATGTCAGTCAAAGATGACCGTGCGGCGGCCGCACAGGAAGACGCGGTCCTCGAAGACCAGCTTGAGCGCGCGGGCCAGGACCAGTTGCTCGATGTCGCGCCCGGCCCGCTGGAGGTCCTCGGCGGTGTGGGTGTGGTCCACGGGGATGACCTGTTGGGCGATGATGGGGCCCTCATCGAGCCCCTCGGTGACGAAATGGGCGGTGGCGCCGATGATTTTCACGCCGCGTTCGAAGGCCTGGTGGTAGGGCCGCGCCCCCACAAAGGCGGGCAGGAACGAGTGGTGAATGTTGAGGAGGCGCCGGGGGTAGCGGGCCACGAAGGTTGGGCTGAGGATGCGCATGTACCTGGCCAGGACCAGGAACTCGGGCTGGTACTGGTCCAGCACCGCCAGGACTTCGGCTTCATGCGCCTCGCGGCCGCGGTCGGCGGTGTCCACGTGGTGGAAGGGCAGGTCGAAGCGCCGGACCAGCGGCCCGAGGGTGGAGTGGTTGCTGACCACCGCCAGCACGCGGGCGTTGAGTTCGCCATAGGCGTGGCGGACGAGGATGTCGCCCAGGCAGTGATGCTCGCGGCTGACCAGGACCACCACGCGCTTGGGTTCGAGCCGGGACAGCCGCACGGTGGCATCGGCCGGCGACCGGTCGCGCACCTCGGCCAGCAGGGTGGCGGTGTCCACCTCGCCGTCGAACTCGGTGCGCATGAAAAAGCGCCGGCTGGGGCGGTCCACAAACTCGTGGTTGCCCACCACGTTCACCCCGTGACGGAAGAGCACGCCGGTGATGGCGTGCACCAGGCCGGGGCGGTCAGTGCATTCCACCAACAGGACCTGCGGGGTGGGGGCTTCGGCAGACATGTCGGCGCGTGGTCCCGCATCGTGCCCGCCCCGAGCCGTGCGGGCAAGGGCGGACGCCGCTCCGCCCCGCGGTGGGTGGCAACGGCTTCCGGCCGGTCGGGGAAAAACCGAAATCCGAAATCCGAAGTCCGAAGGGGCTGGTGCGGCTGCATAGCGCCAGAGGACGGGGCCTGTCTGCAAGCTCCGCGCAGGCAGGCACTCCCCAAGCGGGCACACCGGCGGGACGGCCCTTCGGCGCGGTAGCGTTTTGGAGTGCGGCAGTCCTCTGCCGCTTTCTGCAGATTCAACACCAAGACGCAAAGGTGCGGAGACGCACACCTCTGGGGCAAGGCCGCCTTTCTGCGCCTCAGTGTTTTTGGAGTACCCTTCCCCCGTAGCCGCCGCGGCCACGTGGCGGACTGTCGCTCCGCCGGCTCACACCGGCGGCTACCGGCCCGGCAGTAGCCTCCACCGTGAGGCGGCGGCTCATCGGCCGGTGCTCCGGCTGCTGGCCGACCAGGCAACAGCCGCAACCCGAAACTCCGAAACCCCGCCCCCGGGGTGAGGCGTCCCTGCCGGCCGCTGCCGCCGTCGTTCTGGCGGGGGCTCAGGAGGAGGTGGCGCCTGCGCGATGCGCCGCCAGGGCGGCGGCTATGCTGGTCACGCTGGCCAGCGTGGCGCGGGCGGCATCGGGGTTCGGGATTTTCAGGCCGTACTGCTTGTCCAGGGCGACGACCAGTTGCAGGGCGTCCACCGAATCGAGCCCCAGTCCCCCCGGACCAAACAACGGGAGGTCCGCAGGGATTTCCTCCGGCGAGCGGGGCAGCATCAGGTTTTCGATCAGTAGTTGCTTGACCTCCGCGTGGAGGGCGCTGGTGTCAGACGTCATGGCGTCGAGTCAAAGTTGTGCCGCAAGGCTGTGGGGCGGCCGGCGCTCTCGGCAAGCGGGAAACCGTCCAGATGCCTGATGCCGGAGCCCGGCCGGCGGGGAGCTGGAGCGCCCGCTGATTGTCCGCCGCGTGACCTTGGCGGCTGGCCGGGCGGCTGGCCGGTCAGCCGGCAGACAGGAAATCCACCGCATGACCGCTGCGGCCGGGGTGACCGCCCTGCCCGCGTTCGGAGAGCAGTTGGGAGATGAGACGGGGGAGGGCGATCCTTGCGGTTTTGAGTTGGTGGGAGGGCTGGCTTCCCACCGCACGTTCCGCCCCGAGTGATCTACTGCACCCGCTTGATTTGACCATTCATGGACACGACCACCTCTCGGGCTTCCGGGGGCAGCGGGGACACGGTCTGTCGCCCGCCTGGCCAGCGCACGTGCAGGGCCCGCGGGGGGGCCGGCAGCGCCAGTACCGGGGTGAGCGAATCCTGGGACCAGTAGCCACCCCCCGCGCGGATTTCCCGGGCCGGCCCAAGCCGGCCGTCGCAGTCCAGTCGCAGCAGGGCCCCGACGCCGGCGGGATTGCCGGGGGGACCGTCCAGGCGCACGCGCAAGCCGGGCCGACCACTCTGGTTGCGCAGGAGCCGGGTGGCGTCGCCGGCCTGGGTCACCACCAAATCGGGCCGGCCGTCGCCATCATAATCGGCCGTCGCGGCGCCGCGCTGTTCTCCGTACAGGATCACGCCACTCTCCTGCCCCGACAGCGCCCGGAAGCCGCCCCGTCCATCTCCCTGGAGGAGCAGGCCGCGGCCGGCGTCCAGACGACCGTCCTGAGGGTGCGTGCCGAAAAAGCCCTGGGCCAGGAAGAGGTCTTCGTGACCGTCGCCGTCGAAGTCGGCCACGGTCAGTCCAAAAGCCGGGGCCAGTTGAGCCTCCAGCGGCAGGGTCCGCGGTTCGAGGCGGGAGCCGCAGTTGAGCCAGAGCCGCGAGGCGGGTTGGCGCACCTCCAGCACCCGGGAAGCGAATCCCACCAGGAGTTCCGGGACCGTGGCCCGCGCAAAGGCGGCGTGGGTGGGGAAACGCGCCCGCAGCCAGATCAGTTCCTTTTCCAGCACGCCCAGCGGACGCCAGGGCCAATCCCGGCCGGTGGCCGCTTCCCGCCAGGCTTCTACGAGGTGGACACCGCCATCGCCGACGAAATCCCCGTAATAAAGCCGCCACGGGCCGGGAGCGACGATTTGGTAAAGGCTGTTTTCGCCCCAGTTGCCGGCCACGAGGTCCGGGCGGCCATCTCCGTCAAAGTCACCGGTCGTCACGCTCAGCCACCAGCCGGTTTCGGTCTCCAACCCCAGTTCCCCGGTAATTTCCTGGTAACGGCCGCCCCGGTTGCGAAACACCCGTACCGGCCCCCATTCGCAGGCCAGGGCCAGTTCGGGCCAGCCATCGCCGTCCAGATCGGAGAACACCGCGCCGCTGACCAATCCCGCCTGGCGGAAAGGGGCGCTGGCTTCGGCATCGGGTTGGAACTGGCCGTCATGGTGGCGCAACAGCCAGGAGGGCGCGGATTCCGGATAGCGGCCGGGCACCAATCGGGCGCCCACGAAGGCGTCCAGGTCGCCGTCCCCGTCCCAGTCGGCCAGTGCCACGGGACCGGCGCTGGCGCCCCAAACCAGCGGCAGGGGAGTGGCTCGGCCCGGTCGGGGGGTGGGGTGGGACGGCGCCGCAGCGTCAAAGTCCACCTGCCACAGGGCCGGGGCGTTGGTCTGACCGCTTTCGTAACTGGCCCGTCCGAAAAACAGCCGCACCTGCCCCGCCGCCAGCGGGACACCGCACAGGCCGGTTGCGTCGTCGGGCAGGGACTCCACCGCGGCGTCCCGTGCCATCGGTGCAAAGGGACCCTCGGCGCGCGGGTGAAAGCCGGCCAGACGGCCGCCCCGGCCGGCGCCGATCAACAATTCGTCACGGCCATCGCCGTCGGTGTCCAGCCAGGCCACTCCCGGTCCGAGGGTGCTGAAGCGGCGCGGCAGCAGCCGCTGGCGGGCGAAGTCATCAAAGGGCGTGTCCACGGGGAGGTGGTTCAGGTGGGACGACTCGTTGCGAAACAGCGGCTGTTCCGGCACTGTCGCCCTCGCCGGCGAGGGGGGACCGGGCCACTCCGGTGCGGCGGCCGCTTCTTCCACCTCGTACCGATGGTTGGGGAGGACCTGTTCGATGCGGCTGTAGCGGCCGCTGCGCCAGAAGACCTCGAGGGTCATGCCGCCCAGGGCGGAGCCGGCCGCAAACACGTGCATGGTGTCGCTGCCGGCCAGGTAGAGCCCGCCACAGGTGACCTCGCGGATTTGGAGCGGCACCGCCCCGCCCTGCAGGCGCAGCCAGGAGCCGATGCCCCGGGTGTTCGGTGGCTGACCGCGCAGGCGCACCGCCACGCGGGGTGCGGGAGAGTCGTTGCGGTAAAGCAGGGCCGGCGCGCGCAGGCAGTTGACCACCACGTCCAGGTCCCCGTCGTTGTCCAGGTCCGCCAGGGCCAGGCTGTGCGAAACCTGGGTGGAATCGAAGCCCCAGGCGCGGCCCACTTCCTCGAAGGTCAGGTCTCCACGGTTGCGGAAGGCATAGTTGGGCACGCGCAGCGGCGGGAACAAATCCAACATGCGCCGGCCGGCGTGCCGGGCCGCGGGGGGGAGCTGGTCCTTGGCCTCGATGGCGTCCTGGTCCAGGGCGTCGAAGTCATGTCCGGTGCCGATCAGCAGGTCTTCCCGGCCATCCAGGTCCACGTCCAGGCAGGCCAACGTCCAGGACCAATCCGAGGTGGCCAGGCCGGCGCGGTTGGCCATTTCGGTCCAGGTCCCGTCGCCGCGGGCAATGAAGAGCATGTTGCGCTGGACCTGGGGGCGGTCCGCGGCCGCTTCCAGGGTGTAGGCCAGGGGCGGGCTGGCGGCGAAGAGCTGGCGCAGGCGCAGCTCGTGGCGGCGACTGAGCATGTCGGCCCCCATGAAGTCCAGCCAGCCATCGCCGTTGAAGTCCGCGAAGTCCACGGCCATCGAGAAGTGCATGGTGCTGCGCAGGGCCGGGCGGGGCAGCAGTTGGAATCCTCCGCGCCCGTCGCCCAGCCAGATGCGCTCCGGGTTGTGGAAGTCGTTGCAGACGTAGATGTCCGGCCGACCATCCTGGTTGAGATCGCGTATGACGGCCGTCAATCCCATGTCCCAGAATTCGGCCCGGAGTGGCTGGCCGGCTTCGTCCCGGAAGGGGCCTCCGCGCCAGGGCAGGCGTTGGAATCGCCCCCGGCCGTCGTTCAGGTAAAACGCGTCGGGTTCGCCGAATTCGACCAGTTTGCCGTCAATGAGGCGCACGCGGTGGCGGAACCGGCCCACCACTTCTTCCCGGTCACCCACGCGGCGGGTGGTCACGGCGAGGCCGCTGCGGAGGGTGTTTTCCCCGTAATTGGCCACGTACAGGTCCAGGTCGCCGTCCCCGTCCACGTCGCCCAGCGAAAGAGTGGTGCTGCCGGTCTCGGCGGCCAGTTCTGCGGCCCGGGCGTCGTGGAAACGGCCGGAGCCGTCGTTGAGCCAGAGCCGCGTGCCGGCCCCGGAGTAGGTCACCAGCAGGTCCAGGTCGCCGTCCCCCTCCACATCGGCAAACACGGCCCCCCGCGCCAGCCGATTGGTCTGGGCCAGGCCGGCCCGGGTGGTCACGTTGGTGAAACGCCAACCGCCCAGGTTGCGGTAAAGGGCACAGGCACCGTTGAGGTTGGCAAGAAAAAGGTCGCACCCACCGTCGCCATCGTAGTCGCCCAGGGCCACGCCCGAGCCGTTGAGGAGATTTTGGTTGCGCACCTCGGCATCCGGATCGAGGTGGTTGGTGAAGGCCACACCGGTGTGGGCGGGCGTCAGGAGGGTGAAACCGGGCCTGCCGCTGGGCGGCACCGGCAGGGGGGTCATCTTGACGGAGGGGAGTTCGGCGGCCACGGCCACCCCGGCCAACCCGATTAACCCCCAGCGCATTCCGCCCGCAGCCCGCCGGCGCCGCTCCTTGGAAAACCCTTGTCCTGCTCTCGCACCCGACCTCCACCCCCTTCGTCTGGCAGCGAGTGGTGCGGGGAGGTGGTGCGGAAACCCGGTGCCTCGCCACAAGGCCCGGCCCGGGAAAACGGCGCCAGGCGGGGTCGGCGTCGGGCCGGGCGGAGAGGCGGGCGTGAGTCCCGGCCTGAAATCAAGGCAATGGGTGGTCTGCTGCGCGGACATGGGGGGTGGGCGGCGGGCGCCGCGGCGGCCGCAAACAAAGAGCGGCCGGGGCAGGACGCCCCGGCCGCTGTTGCGGAAACCCGCGCGCGGTTAGCGCTTGAGCCGGAAGTACCGGGCCTCGCCGGTAATGGCGATGGTCTGCGGCGCGGGGCCCACATCGGTCCACGGGCCGGTCACCGAGGTCGCGCTCTGGACGGTCGAGCCCTGAGCCGGGTCCTCGGAGATGGTGACGTTGTTGCCGCTGCGGGCGATCTTCGCCAAGCCGGGCTGGGTGGGCGCGGCTTCGGCCGGGACGAAGACCAGGTAGTCCACGTCACCGCTGCTGTAGTTCCAGCGGATCGTGTTCCTGCCCTCCAGTTCGACGGTCTGGATGGCGCCCGAAGCATCGGTGAGGGCCACCAGGTTGTTGCGGCTCCAGCCCCCGGTGCCGACCGAGTTGAAGATGCCCAGCGGCTGCACGGTCTGGGTGGTCGTACCCACTCCGGCCGTAACGAGGCCGATGTTGCTGTTCAACTGGTCCGCGCCGAAGCCGTCGTAGGACTGGGCGGCAAACACCCAGTAGCGCTTGGCCGGGGTCGGGAAGGTACGGGTGTAGTTGCCCCAGTCCCCACCGTCAATCCAGCCGATCTTGTAGTTGGTGGTCATTTCCCATTCACCCATTCGGGTCATGGAGAACTGGCTACCGGTGCCCTCCTGGGCCATCGGCGCGGCCGTGCCGGCCTCGAGCACCGTCCCGCCGCGGTACACCGGGCTGTCGGTGCCGTTGTTGCTCAGGTAGTCCACGCCGTGAATAGCACCCAAGCCGGCATAGGCCCCGCCGAGG
The DNA here is from genome assembly GCA_037439785.1 of Verrucomicrobiales bacterium. Taxonomy (GTDB): domain Bacteria; phylum Verrucomicrobiota; class Verrucomicrobiia; order Limisphaerales; family J093; genus DSVZ01. The sequence goes on from JBBIVJ010000035.1 coordinate 20,760, forward strand.
TAGGGCATGACGCTGGCTTCCGCCATGGTCTGCCCGCCATCGTAGTCGAAGTCCTCCGCCTCGATGGCGAACACACCGGTGGCCTTGACCAGCACGTTGACCGCCGGACTGCGGGCGGTGCCTTTATCGTTGCTCGCGATACACCAGTACTGCCCCGAGTGCGTCGGCTTGGCGTTGTTGATGGTGTAGCTCGCTGAGGTTGCACCGGGAATGTCACGTCCGTTCCATTGCCACTGATAGGACGTGGCCCCCTCGGCGGTCACCGACAAGGTGTGGTTGGCGCCGTTTTCGAGGATCACGGCCGACAACCCCGTCGGGTCAGTAACCACTGGCGGCAGCTCGGACGGGTCCACAAAGATGCCCAGCTCCCCTCCGGCGGTGCCGGCCGGGGTGCCGTTGGCCGGGGTGGCGTCGCCTTCGCGGATGATGGTGACTTCGCAGCCGTCACCGCCGCCGCCTTCCTGCCACAGGGCTTCGAGGTAGTAGGTCTGGCCCGCTTGCAGGTTGATGGTCCAGGACTCGGGCCACTCGGTCTCCACGTAGGTGTCCGAGCGCTGCTCTACGCCGGCCGCACTCCATTCGCGGTTGTTGCTCCAACTGGCCTCGGCGGCGATGGCCTTCTTGTTGGCCGGATTGTCGTCCGTGCTCAGGAACAGCCGGGCATTGTCGTCCACGGTGATGATGAAGATGTAGTTGCCCGTGGTGGCCGGCTTGAACCAGGCGTAGCCGCGGCCGCGGTAATCGTCATCCAAGCCACGGCCCGACTCGAAGATGCTGGTAAACCACGTGGCGGCCGGAGGCGGCAGGTTGTTGTTGGCCACGTCGTCAATGAACTGCGTGATGCCGCCGCCGGGCTTGTAGCGCTCCCACGCCACCAGGCCGACCTTGAAGACGGCGCTGTTGAACTCGATGGTCGAGTTGGCGGCGATGGTGTTGGGTGCGCTGGCGGCGTCCCTCACGTTGTTGACGGTCAGGGTGTAGCGCTGGCCGCCGGTCTGGCGCGAGGTGGTCAGCCGCACGGTGTTGTCATTGAGCAGGACCGCCCCCGAGACGCTGATGCCGCCGCTGATGGTGTAGTTGGCGGGGGTCGTGGCGCTGGTGGGGTCCACCCGCTCGGAAAACTCGACCCGGACGCTGGTGAAGTCCCCACCGCCAAAGGCCGCCACCAAGGTGGGCGGGGTGGTGTCCTGGTTCACCGTGAGGGTGGCCTCGGCGCTGGTCGCGCTGCCCTGGGCGCCGGTGACGGCCACGCTGAAGCGCGCGCCGTTGTCGGCAAAGGCCGCGTACTGAATGGCGTAGGTCTTGTTGGTGGCGTCGGTGATGTCCGCCCCGTTCTTCTTCCACTGGTAGGTGTACGGCGGGGTGCCGTCCAGCTCGACGGTGAAGCTGACCGGTCGGCCCTCGTCCACGGTCTGGCTTTGGGGCTGGGTGACAATGGTCACCGGCCCCGAGCGCTTGTCGAAGCTGGAGAGGTACTGGCCCGGGATGGGCAGTGAGGCGTCAATCGCGAAGTTGGGGTCCTGCACGGCCACGGCCAGGTTGTCCCCGCCACCGCCCTCCTTCATCAGCGCCTCAATGTAGTAGGCGCGGCCGGCGGTGAGGGTGATCTTGGCGCCCCCCATGACCGGGTCCCTGGTGGGCCACTCGGTGCCGGTGTAGGTCTGGGAGTTGTTTTGCGGGTTGGTGGCGTCCCGACGGGCCGTGCCTTCAAAATCCCGCACCGGGTTCCACTCCGGCTCGAGCGCGATGAGCTTCTTGTTGGCCGGGTTGTCGTCGGTGCTCAGGAAGAGCCGGCCGTAGTCGTCGGATGCGATCTTGAAGATGTAGTCGCCGGTGGTCGGCGGGTAGAAGTACCCCTGCATCTGGACGCCGTAGTTGTTCTTCACGTCGGCCGGGGGTGCGATGTTGATGTCGCGCTCCGGGGACTGGGGCCACTCGAAGTAGGTGGCGTACTCCACAAGGTCCGGGTTGTTGGGGAACTTCACGTTGTTGGTGAGGTCGGCGATGGTGACACCGCCGCCGATGTTGAGGAACTCCTTGACGGTGATAACGCCTTGGGGGGAGGGCGGAGCAGCGGCCCGGACCAGGAATAACCCCGCACCCGCCGCACAGACCGCCGCCGCCAGGACGCTCAATCGGTTGCTTGTCATGGTGTAGCTCGATGGTTGTGGTTGCTTCGTTTCACCCCACCGCCCGGAACTTCGGCCGAGATCACCCTCATGGGCAACTCCCCCTCACTTCCAGCACGTGGGATATGGAAGTAGCAATAGCCATTGGCGGCGCACTTGGCAAGCCCCAAGTGGCCAGTGGGCAATTTTTTTGGGGCAAAGCGGTAACGGCCCGCAGGAGGGGGGCGGGATTGCCGTTGACAGGGGGGCGGGCGGGTCGCGAAATGCCCGCCATGAAGCCTGCCCTGTGGTTCTGCGCCGGAGCGGTGGTGTGGGCTGGTCTGGGACCGGCCCCCCTCGTGGCAGGGGAAGCCCCGGCCGGGTCGTTACCCCCCTTGGACACGGTCCTGTCGCGCTACGTCGAGGCCCTGGGGGGACGTGCCCGCCTGGAAGGGCTCACCTCCCGCCACCTGGAGGGGGAGGTGGAACTGTCCCTGTTGCCGGGCAAGTTCTCCCTGCGCCTGCTGGCCAGGGCCCCGGACCGGCAGGTCTCGGTCATCACCCTGCCCGACGGAAGTGAAATCCGGGAGGGCTACGACGGCACCAACGGCTGGGTGAAAAATCCCTGGCTGGGCGTGGCGGACCGGCCGGCGGTCGAACAGGCCAAGGTGCGGCGGGATGCACGCTTTCACCGCGAACTGGAGTTGCGCACCCTCTACCCCGACCTGGCGGTCGTGCGCGTGGACCGCTCGGGTCCCGTCCCGTGGGTGGTGGTGGAGTCGCGTCCCGACGCCCGATCAAAGGAGCGGTTTTACTTTGACCAGCACAGCGGGCTGCTGGTCCGGCAGGACTCGGAGTTTGAGTCCTCCACCGGGCCGGTCTCCGCCACCGCCGAGTACGACGACTACCGCGAGGTGGCCAGTGGCGTGCGCGTACCCCACACCGTCCGCATCACCGCCCGCGGCAACGACGGTCCCGAGCTGGAACTGAAGCTCACCGTCAACAACGTGGAGCACAACGTGCCCGTGGAGGCTGCGGAATTCCTGAAACCGGCCCCCTGAATCCGCCCCCACCCCCGGCTCCGCAGCCGTGTTCGGCGGCTGTCCGCGGGCGGCGTTGGGGGCGAGTTGCAACTGCGGGCGGAGGCCGCATCATGGCCGCCATGCGGAGCACGTCCCGGCACCCGGAAGTTTCCCTCACCCGCCGCCGTTTCTTACTGGCGGCGGGGTTGGGCCTGTGCGGCAGCAGCGCAGGGCTGGTGCCGGCCGCGGGGGCGGCGGGAGCGGTTTCCGCGGAGGAGGAAGGGCGTCGGCTGGCCGCGGAATTGTGCGCCCAGCCCCCCGCCTTCAACACCGGCGGCACGCTGCGTCGCCGCCCCCCCGAAGGGCGGTGGCTCTCCCCCATCCCGGTGCGTCTGGATGTGTACCCTGCCGGGGAGGGTTGGCGGAGCGTGTATCAGGCCTTCAGCCCGGGCGGGGCGGTGACGGAAACACTCGAGGTGCGTTATCAGCCCGGCGCACCGACCACCTACGAATTCACCACCCTCGAAGCGGGACCGGGCCTGCCCCGCACCCGGACCCTGCGCGGGGAGGAGGCGTGCGTGCCGTTCGCCGGTTCGGACTTCTGGCTGTGCGACCTGGGGCTGGAGTTTTTACGCTGGCCCACCCAGCGGCTGCTGCGCTCCGAAAAGCGCAAGGGCCGGCGTTGTCAGGTGCTGGAAAGCCTCGCCCCCCGGCCGCGGCCGACCGCCTACGCCCGGGTGCTCTCCTGGGTGGATGCCCAGTACCGGGGCCTGCTGCGCGCGGAGGCCTACGGGGCGGACGGCCGGCTGCGGAAGGAGTTTTCCATCGGCGGCTTCAAGAAGGTCCAGGGCAACTGGCTGCTCAAGGACATGGAGCTGCGCGACGCCCATAGCGACAGCCGCACGCGGATCGAGTTTGACCTCGAAATCCCGGAGTGAGTCACCGCAACTCGGCCAGGAGAGGCGGCCGCCGAAATTCCTCGAGAAAGGCGTACAGCCCTTCCAGGTCGCCCACCACCTGCGCCCCGAGGGCGTCCAAAGTCTCCCGATAAGCCGGCGCCGCCCTTCCGCCCACCACCAACGGCACCGCCTCGGGCAGGCTTTTTCTCAGGGCCTTGAATTCGTCGGGCAGGGAGGGGTCATCGGCCGGGTACACCACACTGAGGGCCACGGCCCGCGCCCCCGAGCGGATCGCCGCGCCGGCAATTTCCACCGCCGGGAGACTTGGGCCGAGGTAAGCCACGCGCCAGCCATGACCCTGGGCGGCGGCACTGACCAGGACCGCCCCCAGCTCGTGCAACTGCCCCGCCGGTGTGGCCACCACCAACAGCGGCGCGTGTTCGGATTGCACATAGGGTCGCGCCAGGCTGGTGAGAAATCCCCGCACCACCGCGCTGGCAAAGTGTTCCTCCGCGGCCGTCAATTCGCCCGCCTGCCACAACTCCCCCAGGCGGATGGCCAGCGGCGCAATCAGTTTCTGCAACAGCCCCTGACTTCCCAGTTCCAGGCTGGCCCGGAGCAGCACCGATTCCAACCCCCGCGTGTCCAGGCGTCGAATGGTTTCCATGGCCGCCCCGAGAAACCCTGCGGACGGATCGGTACTGGCAGCCTGACCGTTCAGCTTTTGAACCTTCAGGGAAGGTTCTTCGACCCAGCCCGCCAGAACCTGGAGCTGATCGTCCGGCAGCCGCGCAATGGTGCCGATGCTGTGCCCAGCCTTGGTCGCCGCGTGCAGCAAGGCCAGCCGACGCACTTCCGCTTCGCTGTACAGGCGCCGGTTGCTGGGAGTGCGCCTCGGTTCAACCGCCCGGTAACGTTTTTCCCAGACGCGGATCACGTGGGGACTCAGTCCGGTGCGTTGAACCACCGACTTCATCGAATGCTGCAACATCGGCATGGCCCAAATATAGACGTGTTTTAGACACAGGCAACCTCCGGCGAAAGCCCAAATTTTTTTCGGAATGCCCACCAGTCCTCACCGCTCAAAACCAGAGGCCGCCCCTGTTTCCAGACCACACCGTTTTGAAAGAAAACAAGTTATGCAAGCAGCCGCGTCACCCCCGCATTCCACAACCCAACCAAACATTTTTTGAACGAGTGGTTGACAATATCGGTCAAAGCAGACAAATCTTAAACATCGAACGCGGGTAAAAGAGATCACAGCCATGAAAAACAAGGCCCACTCCGCCACCCAGAACTCCGCTCGCCGGCTTTTCAACGAAAAAGCCCTGCGTCGCGCCGCCGCGAAAGCCGCGGCCAGGTCGCCCAAGACCGTCCCCGCTCCCAATGCGGAGAAACAAACGCCCGCGCCCGACGCTCCAGCGCTTCCGGTCTCCCTGCCCAAGCTCCCCAGCGAACCGGTCGCCGCGGACTCCCGTCCCAGCTACGGCGTGGACGGCGCCCTGAGCTTGTACATGCGGGAGGTGGCTCAGGTGCCCTTGCTGACCATTGAGGAGGAGAACGCGCTGGCCGCCCGCATCCATGCCGGAGACGAGGCCGCGCGCGAGCACATGATCCGCGCCAACCTCCGGCTGGTGGTCAAGATCGCCCGCGAGTACGAGGGCTTCGGCCTGCCGCTCCTGGACCTGATCAACGAGGGCAACATGGGGCTGATGAAGGCCGTCGAGCGCTTCGACCCCGCCAAGGGCGGCAAGCTCTCGACCTACGCCTCCTGGTGGATCAAGCAGTCCATCCGCCGGGGCATCGCCAACCAGGCCAAGACCATCCGCCTGCCCATTCACGCCATTGACAAGCTGAGCAAGGCGCAGCGCGTGGCCAACGAAATGCGCGAGACCCTCGGCCGCGACCCCGAGCCCGAGGAACTGGCCGAGGCCCTGGGCGTGAAGGCCAGCCGCCTGAACGAAATTCGCACCGCTGCCCTCCGGCCGGCCTCCCTCGATGCCCCCATCGGCAATGACGAGGACAGCAGCCCCCTCGCCGAGGTGGTCAAGGACGAGAACACCCGCACTCCCTACGAGCAGTTCGAGGAAAAGACCCTCCTCCAAATGCTCGGGCACCTGGTCGAGAAACTCGGCCCGCGCGAAAAAAAGATCCTCCGCATGCGCTTCGGCCTGGATGGTCGCGGTGAAAAGACCCTCGAGGAAATCGGCGTTCAGTTCGGGCTGACGCGCGAGCGCATCCGCCAATTGCAAAACGAGGCCCTAGCCCGCCTCCGCCAGCTCATCGAAGACCGGGACGCCTACGCCGCCACCGCATGACGTTGCCCACCACCCCGGATGCTGTGCCCGGCGAATTGCCCACCCCCGGCTGCCTCATCTGGGGCGCCGGGGGTGGCATCGGGCAGGCCGTGGCGCGCCGCCTTCACCCGTCCGGGGCGGCGTTGTTCCTGACCGCGCGTACCCCCACCCGCCTCCAGCCCTTGGCGGAGGAGCTGGGAGCACCTTGGGGGTGCGCCAATGCCTGCAACTCGCAGGAGGTGGATGCGCTGACCGAACGCGCGACGGCCGCTCTGGGCGGCGCCCTCACCGGCATGGCCTTCTGCGTGGGCTCCATCCTGCTTAAACCCGCCATTGCCACCACGGATGCCGAATGGGAGCAAACCTTGGCGCTCAACCTCACCGCCGCGTTCTACGCCACCCGCGCCGCCCTGCGGGTCATGTCGCCGCGCGGCGGTTCGATCGTCCTGGTCTCCTCGGCGGCCGCGCGCATCGGCCTGGCCAGCCACGAGGCGATTGCCGCGGCCAAGGCCGGGCTGGAAGGTCTGGTCCGCGCCGCCGCCGCCTCGAATGCCCGCCGCAACATTCGGGTCAATGCCGTGGCCCCCGGTCTGGTTGAGACGCCGCTCTCGGCCGCCATCACCGGCCGGGAAACCTCCCTGAGCTATTCGCGCTCCCTCCACGCCCTCGGTCGGATCGGGCAGCCGGGCGACGTGGCTTCGGCCATCGCCTGGCTTCTGGACCCGGCCCAATCCTGGGTGACGGGCCAGGTCCTGGGCGTGGACGGCGGCCTGGCCGCGGTGCTGGCGCGCTAAAGTTTTTTTCCATCATGTCCAAAGAAGTCATCATCGTGGGGGCCGGCCCCGGGGGGCTGGCCACATCGGTCCTGCTGGCCAGCGCCGGCCTGAAGGTCACGGTCCTTGAGCGCCTGCCCGTGTTGGGCGGCCGCACCTCGACCATCGAGGCCGAGGGATACCGGTTTGATCTGGGCCCGACCTTCTTCCTGTACCCGCGGGTGCTGGACCTGATTTTACAGGTGGCCGGCACGCGCCTACGCGACGAGGTCGAGCTGGTGCGCCTGGACCCGCAGTATCGCATTCACTTCGGCGCCGGCGGGCAATTGGATGCCACGCCGCAGGTCGAACGCATGGAGGCCGAAATCGCCCGGTTGGCGCCCGAGGATGCCGCCGGCTTTCGGCGCTTCCTGGCGGAAAACCGCACCAAGTTCGCGCTCATGGAGCCGTGCCTGGAAATCCCCTACCTGGGTTGGCGCGACCTCCTTAGCCGCCGCCTGCTCCGCGTCCTCCCCTACCTGCATCCCACCTTGAGCGTGGACGCCTACCTGAAGCGCTTTTTCCGCGACCCCCGCATCCGGCTGGCCTTCAGCTTCCAATCCAAGTACCTCGGCATGTCGCCGTTCCGCTGCCCCAGCCTGTTCTCGATTCTGTCGTTCCTCGAATACGAGTTCGGCGTGTTCCACCCCATCGGCGGCTGCGGGGCGGTCAGTCAGGCCCTGGCCCGCGTCGCGACCCGGCTCGGCGTGGACATCCGCCTCAACCAACCGGTCAAGGAAATCCTCTTCGCCGGCCGTCGCGCGGTGGGCGTGCGCACCGAGGGCGAAACCCTCCGCGCCGACGCGGTCGTGGTGAACGCCGACTTCGCCCGTGCGATGGAGCGGCTGGTGCCCGATGCCCGGCGCCGGCGCTGGTCCAACCGCCGCCTCGCCCGCAAAAAATTCTCCTGCTCCACCTTCATGCTCTACCTGGGCATCGAGGGCCGCTGCGACCTGCCGCACCACACCATCCACATCGCCCGCGACTACGCCCGCAACCTCGCCGACATCGAGGAACGCCATGTCCTGAGCGAAGACCCCTCGTTCTACGTCCAGAACGCCTGCGTGACCGACCCCTCCCTCGCCCCGCGCGGCCACAGCACCTTGTACGTGCTCGCCCCGGTCACGCACCAGCATCCCAACGTGGACTGGTCCCGCGAACGCGTGCCCTTCCGTGCCCGGTTGCTGGGCAAGCTCGCCTCCGAGCTGGGCCTCACCGACCTCGAACGCCGCATTCGCTACGAGCGCGTCATCACCCCCGCCGACTGGGACACCCGCTACGAAATCTACCGCGGCGCCACCTTCAACCTCGCGCACTCGCTGGACCAGATGCTTCACCTGCGGCCCCGCAACCGGTTCGAGGACCTCGACGCCCTCTACCTGGTCGGCGGCGGCACCCACCCCGGCAGCGGCCTGCCCGTCATCTTCGAAAGCTCCCTCATCAGCAGCCGGCTCCTGCTCGAAGACCTCGGCCAGCAACCTCACTGGACGCGCCCGCCTGCGGACGCGCCAGATGCCCCGCTCCTGCCCGAGCCTGCGGACTCCCCGTCCCAAGCCACTCCCGCCCGCTGATTTCCCATGTCGGCCTCCCGCCTCCAATCGCCCGACCCGACGCCCGCCCTCCCGGAGGCGGCGTCGGAGGTGTCCGCCCGCGTCGCCGAGGCGCGGCGGGCCCAGGCACTTTGGGCTGCGCGGTCGCTGCGGGAACGCCTCCGGCTGCTCGAGCGTTTCCGTCACCTGGCCGCAGCCGAGGTTGAATCGCTGGCCGAAGCTTCCGCCCGCCCGCGCGGTCGGCCGCCGGCCGAGACCCTCACCGCCGAGGCGCTGCCCCTGCTCGAGGCCTGCCGGTTTCTGGAACGTGCCGCCCCGCGCCTGCTGGCCCCGCGGCGATGGGGTTGGCGCGGGCGGCCGCTCTGGCTGTGGGGTTGCGCGGCGGAAGTGGTCCGCGAACCGCTGGGCGTCATTTTGGTCCTCGGCCCCTCGAACTACCCCCTGTTCCTGCCCGGCGTGCAGGTGCTCCAGGCCCTGGCCGCGGGCAACGCCGTCGTGCTCAAACCCGGTCTGGGCGGCGTCCCGGCTGCGAACGCCCTGGTTTACCTCCTGCACCAGGCGGGTCTGCCCCCGGCCCTCTGCCCGGTGCTGGACGAAACCCCCGCCGCCGGCGAGGCCGCCCTTTGCACCGGCGTGGACAAGGTCCTCCTCACCGGCTCCGTCGCCACCGGTCGCGCCGTGCTTGCCCAACTGGCCGACTCCCTCACCCCCGCCACGCTCGAACTGTCCGGCGTGGACGCCGTGCTGGTGCGGGCGGACGCGGACGTGGCGCTCGCCGCGCGGGCCGTGGCCTTCGGCCTGCGGCTCAACGCCGGAGCCACCTGCATCGCCCCGCGGCGGCTGGTCGTACACCGCGCCGTGGCGCCGGCCCTGCGCGAGCGGCTCGTGGCCGAGCTTGCCGCCCAGCCAACGTTCCCCGTGCCGGCCGCCTCACTCGGTGCGCTGGCTCAACAGCTCACCGCCACACTGGGCAACACAGCGCGCCTGCTGGCCGGCCGGGTAAATCCCGGCGCGGAGTGGCAGGGACCGCTGGTGCTCGAAGTGCGGGAGGGCTCGGCCCTGTGGCGGACGGACTGGTTCGGCCCGCTGGCCTTGTGGGCGGAAGTAACCGATGACGCCGCGGCGCTGCGCCTGGCCAATGATTCCCCCTTCGCCCTCGGCGCCGTCATCTTCACCCGTGACCCCGCCGCCGCCCGGCCCCTGGCCCGGGCCCTGCGCGCCGGCACGGTGACCTTCAACGACCTGATCATCCCCACCGCCGATCCCCGCTTGCCGTTCGGTGGCCGCGGCGCCAGCGGCTTCGGCGTCACCCGCGGAGCCGAAGGCCTGCTGGAACTGACCGCCCCCAAGGTGATTCAGCTCCGGCGCGGCCGTTGGCGGCCGCACTACGACCCACTCCGGCCCGGCCTGGACCGGCTGGCCGCGGCGCTGGCCCGGGTCCTGCACGGGCAGGGCTGGGCAACGCGGGCACGCGCCCTCGGTGATTTGCTGCGGGGGCAACGGCAGCGGCGCCACGCCGAATCTGCCGGCCCGCAAGTTCCCCGCCGCGCCCACGATTTCAGAACCCTTCACCCCTCGACTCCCTCACCATGAAAGACACTCCTCATCCCATCGGCGTCATCGGCGGCGGTCTGGGCGGCCTGGCGGCCGCGTGCACCCTGGCCGCGCGCGGCCACCGCGTCATCCTCTTCGAGCGCAACCCCTGGCTCGGCGGCAAGGCCGCCGTGCTCGAGGAACGGGGTTTCCGCTTCGACATGGGGCCGACCATCCTGACCCTGCCCGCGGTGCTCCACCGCATCTTCGGCGAGGCCGGTCAGCCCCTGGCCCGCTACCTCGAACTGGTGCGGCTGGACCCGCAGTGGCGCTGCTTCTTCGCGGACGGCTCGACGCTCGACCTCCGGGAAGACATCCCGGCCATGGCCGCGGCCATTGACCGGTACGCCCCCGGCACCGGCGGCGGCGAGAGTTACCGCCGTTTCATGCACCTGTCCCGGCGCCTCCATGACATCTCCGACCGCTACTTCTTCTGGCGGCCCATTGGCGGGATGCGGGACATGTTCGACGCCCGGGCCACCCTGCGCGCCGGCTCCTTGAAGGACGTGCTGGCCATGCGCATGGGCGCCACCCTGGCCGGCACCATCCGGGGGCACCTGCGCGACCCGCGCGTGGCCCAGATGCTCGATCACTACACCCAGTACGTCGGCTCGGCCCCGGACCAGTCCCCGGCCGTGTTGTGCGGCATTGCCCACATGCAAAGCCGGGAGGGCGTCTGGTACCCGATGGGCGGTACCGGGGCGGTGCCCCGCGCCCTGGCGCGGCTGGCGGGCGAGCTGGAGGTGGACCTCCGCCCCGGCACGGGGGTGCGCCGCCTGCTGGTCCGCGACGGCGCGGTCCTGGGCGTGGAAACCGACGCCGGCCAGACCGTCCGCCTTTCGGCGGTGATCAGCAATGCCGATGCGGTGCGCACGCACCGCGAACTGCTCGGGGGCGAGCCCGCCGCCCGCTTCGCCCGCCGCCGCCGCTACGAACCGGCCTGCTCGGGCGTGGTGCTCTACCTGGGCTTGAACCGCCGCTACGAGCACCTGCTCCACCACAACTTCGTGTTCTCGCGCGACCCCCACGAGGAATTCGACGCCATCTACCGCCGCGGCGAACCGGCCCCCGACCCCACCGCCTACCTTTGTGCCCCCGCCCGCACCGAGCCGGCCGTGGCCCCGCCCGGCGGCGAAGCACTCTACGTACTCGTGCACACCCCCTACCTCCGCCCGCACCATGACTGGCGCACCCTGCTGCCGCGCTACCGCCGGGTCATCCTCGACAAGCTCCGGCGCGTGGCCGGACTCGAGGACCTCGAGCAGCGGATCGTCTTCGAGGCCGCCCTCACGCCGCAGGACATTCACACCCGGTACCACGTGCTCCAGGGCGCCATTTACGGCCTGGCCAGCCACGGCCGGTTCTTCGGCGCCTTCAAGCCGAGCAACCGCAGCCCGGACGTGCGCGGTCTCTACCTGGCCGGCGGGGCCGCTCATCCCGGCCCGGGCATGCCCATGGTGCTGATGTCCGGCTGGATCGCCGGCGACACGTTGGACCGCGACCTGGGTCCACGGCCCACGGCGGCGGCGCCCGTGCCGCCGCCCGCCGCCCGCTCCGCCCCGCATCCGGCCTGAAACCACGGCGCGGCTTCTCCCATGTCCGTGGCAGGTCCGGCCCCCATCGCCCCGACCCGGACCTTCACCCCGCGGTCCGAGCACGGGGTCGAACTGCCCCCGGCAGCAGGACGCCCCCGCCCCTCGCCGGCGCTGATCCGGGTCTTTGCCTGGTACAGCCGGCGTTACCTGGCCCGCCACTTCCACGCCGTGCGCCTGCGGGGCCCGCCGCCGGTCAACCCGCCGCCGGAGGTTCCGCTGGTGGTATTCCTGAATCACCCGTCGTGGTGGGACCCGCTGCTGGGGCTGCTGGCGCACAACCTTTACTTCAGCCACCGCCGCGGCTTTGCCCCCATCGAGGCAGCGATGCTCGGGCGTTACCGCTTCTTTGCGCGGCTGGGCTTTTTCGGCATCGAGACCGGCACCACGCGCGGTGCGGTGCGGTTCCTGCGCACGGCGGAGGCATTGTTGCAAAACCCCGGCGCGGCGTTGTGGGTCACCCCCCAGGGTCGCTTTGCCGATGTGCGCGAACGGCCCGTCCGGTTCATGCCCGGGCTGGGACATCTGGCGGCACGCCTCGGCCGGGCAGTGTTCCTGCCATTGGCCATCGAGGTCACGCCGTGGCAGGAGCGCACGCCCGAAGCGTTGTTGCATTTCGGACCGCCAATTGAATCCGGCAGCGGACCCCTGAGCCCGGCGGCGTGGACCGCGCGTTTCGAGGCGGCGCTCGAGGCAGCCCAGGACACCCTGGCCGCCGCGGCCAGGCGGCGCGCGCCCGGTGACTTCCAAATCCTGTTGCGCGGCACTGCCGGCGTGGGCGGCTGGTATGACCGTTGGCGGCGTGCCCGCGCCCGCTGGCGGGGGGAGGCCTTCAACCCCGAACACGGTACCGGCTGATGGGGGAACTGCTGGCCCAGATGGCACTCGGCCTGGCGGCACTGCCGGCGGCGTTGTTTCTGATCAACCTGGCGGTGTACCGCCGCCTGCCGCGTCCGCGCGCCCAGGGGGAGCCGCTCCCGGCGGTGTCGGTCCTGATCCCGGCGCGCGACGAGGAGGCCAACCTCCCGGCCACTCTCGCGGCCGTGCTGGCCAGCCACGGCGTCACCTTCGAGGTCGTCGTGCTCGACGATGGCTCGACCGACCGCACCGCCGAGCGGGTGCGGGCCTTTGCCGCGCGCGATGCCCGCGTGCGCCTCGAGTCCGCCCCGCCACTGCCGCCGGGCTGGTGCGGCAAGCCCCATGCCTGCTGGCAACTGGCCCGCCGGGCGCGCCACCCGCTGCTGCTGTTCCTGGATGCCGATGTGCGCCTGGCTCCGGATGCGCTGGCGCGGATGGCGGCGTTCATGACCCGCAGCCGCTCCGCGCTGGCCAGCGGCGTACCGCGGCAGGAGGTGGGGTCCTTTGTGGAACGGCTCCTGATCCCGTTGATTCATTTCGTGCTGCTCGGCTACCTGCCCATGCCGTTCATGCGCTGGTTCCGCGGGAGCGCCTTCGGCGCCGGCTGCGGCCAGCTTTTCCTGGCCCGGGCCGACGCCTACCACGCCTGCGGCGGTCACGCGGCCATCCCGACCACGTGGCACGACGGCGTGAAGCTGCCCCGGGCGTTTCGGCGCGCGGGTTTTTGGACCGACCTCTTTGACGCCACGGACCTGGCCGTGTGCCGGATGTACCGCTCGAGTGCCGAGACCTGGCACGGCCTGGGCAAAAACGCCACGGAAGGCCTCGCCGCGCCGGGGGCGATCGGGCCGATGACCCTGCTGCTGGCCGGCGGGCAGGTGTTGCCGGCGGGCTTGCTGCTGGCGGCCCTGTGGCTGGACGGCTCGGTGGCGGCGCTGGCGGTGGCGGCGCTGGCCTGCGGCTGGCTGCCGCGGCTGGTGGGAGTGTGGCGTTTCCGGCAACCGGCGGACTCGGCGCTGCTGCATCCCCTGGGCGTGCTCGTGCTGCTGGTCAACCAGTGGCAGGCAGCGTTCCGGCACTGGCGTGGCCAGCCGGCCCGCTGGAAGGGACGCGCCTACGGCGCGGCGCCGCTCCGGCCTTCTCCCCCCGCCAGGACCGCATGAAAGGACACGCGCTCATGCTGGGGCTTTTGCTGGGCGCGACCGGCCTGTGGGCGGCCGACAAGGCAGAGACGACTTCGGCGCCGCAGCCGGCGTCGTCGCCAACTCCGCCCGCGCGGCTTGAAGGCTTCACCCTGAGCGATCAGTTCGAGCGCGAGCACACCGTGGGTCTGCCCCGCGAGCGGCCGTTGCTCCTGACCGTGTCCGACCGCCGCGCGGCCCCGCAGGTCGCCGGCTGGGTGAACCCGCTGAACACGCGCTTCGGCGGGCAACTCGATTACGTGGGCGTGGCGGACGTGCGCGGCGTGCCCGGCTGGCTGCGGGGGCGGGTCCGGCGCGGCTTCCGCGAGACCTACGCGCATCCAGTGCTGCTGGACTGGGAAGGGCAGGTCTGCCGGGCCGTGGAGGTGGAACGCGGCCGGGTGGCGGTGTGGCTGGTGGCGCCCGACGGCGCAGTGAAGTTCCGCGGCGCCGGCCCCGCGGACGCCGAATCCCTGGACCGCCTGACCCGCGCGGCGGAAAGCCTCCTGAGCGCGCCGCCCGACGCCGCGGAAAGGAGCGCCGCCGGCGAGAATTGAAGCCCCGCCCGGCCGGTCGGGGGCAAGGTGGAGGCGCCCGGCGCCGCAGTCAGGCGCGGAGCTACGCCGGCGGTGATGTAGCGACCCCGGCGGCAGGTTTGCTCATCGCCCGAAAGGCAGAAGCCACCGTCAGGGTCACGAGGGTGCCGATGAGGGTGTACCAGGGCCAGGCCACGTGCGGGCGGGCGAACCCAAACAGCGCGCTCATCACCCCCAGGGCCGCGAGCATCCCGGCAATCACCGGCCCCGCCCGGCCCTGCCGCCACGTGAGGGCGAGGATCAACCCGCCCAGCATCGCCCCGCTGGTCAGGCCGTTGAGGGCAAAGGCGGCGTTGAGCACTGACTCGACCGAACGCGCCAGCACCGCCACCCCCACCAGCAGGCCGGCCCACAGCAGCATCGAGGCACGGCTCACGCGCAGGTCGGCGGCAGCCCCCCTCGCGCGGCGTGTAAGGCCCTGGTAGAAATCCATCGTGAACACCGAGGCCAGCGCCGAGAGGGCCGCACTCACCGAGGACATGGCCGCCGCCAGGATGGCCACCACCAGCAGCCCCTTGAAGACCGGCGGTACCGCGGTGAGGATGAAGAGGGGGAAGATGTAGTCGTTCTTGCGCACGCCCGGCCGGGCCTCGGGCAGCGGCATCGGCAGCGGGTGGGTCTGGTAGTACACCCACAACATCACCCCCGCCAGCAGGAAGACCAGCATCAGCGGCAGGATGATCACCGCGCTGAGCACCAGCGCCCGGCGCCCCTCCGAGACCGAGCGGCAGGCCAGCACGCGCTGGACGATGAGCTGGTCGGCCCCGTGGCTGGACATCACCAGCACCGTGGCCCCCACCAGCCCCATCCAGAGATTGAACGGCATCGCCAGGCTGAACTGCGGATTGAGCCAGTGAAACTTCCCCCCCTCGGCCGCCAGGCGCACCGCCCCCGCCCACCCCCCCTCCATCAGTGTCGGCACGTAACCCAGCGTGAACAGCCCCCCGGCCAGGAACAACAGGAACTGCACCGCCTCGACCGGCACCGCGGACTTGACCCCGCCCGCCAGCGTGTACGTCAGCGCCAGCCCCACAAACAACACGATGACCCAGCCGATCTGCCCCTCCGCAAACCCCAGGATCAATTGCAGCGGGATGCAGCTCACGTACACCCGCACCCCCGCCCCCAGCACGCCGGCCAGCAGGAAAAACCCGCCCGCCGTCCGCCGCGCCGCCGGCCCGAAGGCCCGCTCGAAAAGCTGGTAGGGCGAGTAAATCTCCCCGCGGAAATAGTGCGGCACCAGCACCCACGCCAGGACCAGCCGCGCCAGCACGTAGCCCAGGATGATCTGGAGGAAGGTCAGGTGGTCCGGCCCGTAGGCCAGCGCCGGCACGCCGATGAACGTCAACGCGCTGGTTTCCGTGGCGATGATGGAAAACCCCACCGCCCACCAGGGCAGGTTGCGCCCGCCCAGAAAAAAATCCCGCGTGCCCTGTGCCCGCCGCCCGGCCCAAAGCCCGAAACCGATCACGCCCCCCAGGTAGGCCAGGATGACCCCCCAGTCGGCCGCGCCCAGGTGCGGTGTGGTGCTTGGCATGGGGCGGGAGTGTGGGGGCGGGCTCGCCGCCTGACCAGCCCGTGTTGGCCGCTGCTCCCAACCAGGGCCTTGCCGCCCCGACCCCGGGAGGGAAGAGCCGCCGCCGGGGCGGACCAGCCGGAACGTTTTGGTGCCGGAGGCCGGTTATCGCGGAGAATGCAATTCTGCCTCTCCGCGGCCGGCGACCCGGCGGGCGCCCTCAGCCGCCCCCAAACGCGATGCAACAGGGCGAACCGCCTTGGGACGCCTGGCCTCAGCCCTGCGCGTTGAATTCCCGCACGGCCCGGATCAGGGCGCGGATGTTGTCCGGCGGCGTGCCGGTGGTGGTCACGCCGGCAAAGGAAAGGATGAACGGATGGTCCCCCGCCTCGCGCAGGGCCCGAAGCGCGTCGGCGTGGACCTGCTCGGGTGTGCCGCGCACCCCGAGGTCCAGCGGCGGCACATTGCCCATGAGCGTCAGGCGCCCCGCCACCCGCCGGCAGGCATCCGGCAGGCTCGTTTCGACCCCCCAGTTCAACACGTCAAACCCCGCCTCGGGAATGCGCTCGAGACACACGGCCACGCTGGCGTCGTTGTGCAGGATTTTCACCCAGTCCGCCGGAAAGGCGTCGCAGATGCGCCGCAGGTAGGGGTGGGCAAATTGTTCGTAATGTCGGCGGCCGATGAAGCCGGCCAGGTCATCGAGGATCAGGAGGCCCTCGACGCCCCCGTCGAGGGCCTCGATTTGGGCGCGCAGCCAGCCGATGGCCAGGTCGGTCGTCACTTCCAGGAGCTGCCGCACCCGATCGGGGTCATCCACCAGATCGGTCATGAGGTCGTTCACGCCCCGCACGAACGAGGCGACGGTCAGCGGGCCGCGCGCGGCCACCACCGGCACACAGAACCCGGCCTCGCGGATGCGCTGCCGCAACCGCTGATAGCGGTACAGGCACAGCGCCATGAACCCATCCGTGGCCGGCTCTGGGCGCGTCAGCCGGTCCAGCAAGTCCAGCCGGAACGGCGGCGGCTCGACATCCGGCACGCGGTGCCGGTTGAACCGCACCCGCGCCCCCAACGCCGAGGGCTCCGCCCCCATGCCCACCTCCGACCACCAGGCCGGAAACCAGATCACCTCGGGGAAATCCCGCAGCACGCGCACGTTGGCGGCAAACCACGCCTCGACGTCGAAAAAGTAGTCCCAGTAACTCACCCCCGCGTAGGCGGGAATCCACGGGCAGTCCGCAATCAGTGCCAGGGGCACGGGACGGCCGCGATGCCGGCGTTTGGCCGCGGCCTTGAATTGTTGCCATTGCTCAGGACGCATGGGGAAGTTTGCTGGCGGCTTGCTCAGCCGGGCGGTTGACAGGCGCCGCCAGCCTAACGCCCGCCCCCCGGAAAACAATCCCTGTCTCCGACGTCACCACACCGGCCCCGCCGCCGGTCCTGTGGAAACTCCGGCTCAACCGCCCGCCCCCGCCCTGCCGCCTTCACGGAGGGCACAGACTCAACACCGGCCGGCCCGGCCCCAGCACCAGGTCCACCGCCGGAGGCAACAGGGCCACCTCGTCGGCCCAGAGCTGCGCGCACTCCGCCTCGGCCAGGGCCAGGGACCGCCCCGCCGCGCCGATGAAGCCGGCCAGGGTCTGGCGGGAGTAACTCAACAGCCCCGGCCGCAGCGGCAGGGAAAAAATCGCCAGGACCAGGCCGTACACCAGCACATGCCAGCCCTGGGTCTGGCCGGTTTCGACCGCCTGCCAGTAGCGGCGCACCGGGCGCTGGTCGCGCAGCGGCCGCAGCCGCCACAGTTGCGCCCGCCCCACCGCCCAACTGGCCGCGGCGAAACGCTCCAACCGCCGCTCCTGCCGCAGCGCCCGGTCCAGCGCGATCAACTCCCGAATCTGGTAGCGGCTGGCGTGCTCGAAGGCCCGCCGGATCAGCGGCAGCTCCACCGGTGTCAGCAACTGGGTGCGGTACCACGTCAAAAAGCCGCGCAGGCTCGGCACGTCACGCACCGTCTCCGGCACCCCCCCGGCCACCGCTGCCGCCCAGGCCGCGTCCGGCGGGCAGACCAGTTGCCGCGTCAGCGGATGCGGGTCGCCCCGCAACGGGACGCGGGCCAGATTCAGGACCGGTTGCTGCTCGGACATGCGGCACTCGCGCCGGGGCGGGAAGCACTCCCCCCGCCGGCGC
Source organism: Verrucomicrobiales bacterium (assembly GCA_037439785.1). Classification (GTDB taxonomy): domain Bacteria; phylum Verrucomicrobiota; class Verrucomicrobiia; order Limisphaerales; family J093; genus DSVZ01. The sequence goes on from JBBIVJ010000035.1 coordinate 38,974, forward strand.
GGGCAACTTACCCCGCGCCCCGCCGGGTCGGCCAGCCACAAAGCACCCCGCCCGCTCATCCTCCCAGCGCCAGGCCGATGACCCCGCCCACCGCCAGCACCCCGCCCGCCAGCGAACGCCCGCCGGGACGGTCCCCCTCGAAATGGTAGCTGTACGGCACCACCAGCAACGGCGTCATGGCCACGATCGGCAACACCACCCCGCTGGGCGTGGTTTTCAAGGCCCACTGGTAAAACCCCACTCCCACCGACGGCCCGGCCAGGGCGTTGGCCAGCACCCACAGCCGCGCCCGGCGCCGCTCGCCCGCGCTCAGCCGGAGGCCGTTCTCCCCGCCCTGACGCCAGCGGCGCCGCACCTCCCCCCACAGGTACGGCAGCGACACAAACGCCAGCCCCCCCAGGATGCGCTGATAGGCCGCCGTGCCGCCGTCCACCGTTTCCCCCGCGGCCGCCGCCAGGGCAAACGCCTTGCGGGTCAGCACCGCGCCGAAGCCCTGACCGAAGCCGGCGGCCACGCCGAAAAGGATGCCCGCCAGCCGGTGCCCGACCGGCGCGCCCCCGCCGCGCTCGGGCGCCAGGGACAACCCCACCCCCGCCAGGATCATCGCCCCCCATCCCACCTGTGCCGCGCTCAGGCGCGTGTCCAGCCACAGCCACTCGATCAGCGCGGCAAAGGGCGCGGCCAGGCAGTTGATCATCAGGCTGCTCAACCGCGGTCCCAGCCGCGGCAGGGCCTCGAACAACGCGTAATCCCCCAGCCCGAAGCCCACCACCCCGCTCAGAAAAAACAGCCCGAACGCGCCGCCGCCCCAGCCCTGACCCACCGTGTGGGCCCAGGCGCCCAGCAACCCCGCCGCCCACACCAGCCGCCAGAAATTTGCCGCCCGGCCGCCCAGCAACCGCGCCGAATGGCTGGCGGCGATGACCGAGGCGGCAAACAGACCGGTGGCAATGAGGGCGGGAATCACGGCTCCCCCGGCTCCGGGCCGGGCCGCCAGCTTGAAGCGCCGCCCGCCCTTTGCCAACCCCGTGCCCCGGCCGGAGCAGAAGAGCCCGCCCCTGCGCTTTTCGGATTGCCTTGCGGCGGGGGGCGTTTTATCAGCGGGCCATGATCGCCCGCCGCTCGTGCTCCCGCCGCGCCTTTCTGCGCACCGCCTCCGCCGCCCTCGCCGCCCCCGCCCTGCTGCGGGCCGCCGCCCCCAACGCCCGGCTCCAGCACGCCTGCATCGGCACCGGCGGCATGGGCGCGGGGGACCTGGAGCAGTTCCGCCAGCACCCGCGCGTCGAGATCGTCGCCCTGTGCGACGTGGACGAGCAGTTCCTCAAGGCCGCCGCCGCCAAGGTCCCGGGCGCGCGGCTCTACCGTGACTGGCGCGAGCTGCTCGCCGCCGAGGGAGACCGCGTGGATTCGCTCAACGTGACCGTGCCCGACCACATGCACTTCCCCATCGCCTGGTCGGCCATCCAGCGCGGCAAGCACGTGTACGTGCAGAAGCCGATGTGCCACGACGTGGCCGAGGTGCGCCGGCTCACCGAGGCCGCGCGCGAGAAAAAGGTGGTCACCCAACTGGGCACCCAGCTCGCCTCCGGCGCGGGCGACCGCACCACCGTGCAGTGGTTGCGCGAAGGGGTCCTCGGCCCGGTCCGGCACCTGTACCTCAGCGCCAACCGCCCCGGCGCGGTGGAAAACTACCGCCCTGCCGGGCCGCGTCCCCCGGGGGGGCAACCGCCCCCGGCGCACCTGTACTGGGACCTCTGGTTGGGCACCGCCCCGGAACGGCCCTACGTGCCGGACCTTTACCATCCGGTCAAGTGGCGCGGCTGGCTGGACTTCGGCACCGGCTGGTCGGGGGACATCGGCTGCCACATCTTCGACGCCGTCTGGAAGGGGCTGGACCTCGCGCCGCCGAGGTCGGTGGTCGCGCGGGTACAGGAATCCTGGAAGCAATCCCCCGCCCGCCGCGCCGACACCTGGCCCCAGGCCAACCACATCACCTGGACCTTCCCCGGCAACGCCGCCACCGGCGGGGCGGACCTTACGGTCGAGTGGTTCGACGGCGAGTTCTGGGCGCCCCGCGAAATCCGCGCGCGGTACTCGGTCGAGGACTACCCCACCGAGTCGGCGATGGTCATCGGCGAGCAGGGGGCGTTGCTCAATCCGCTGGGCCCGACGCCGCTGTTGCTGCCCGAGGAGAAGTTCAAGGAGGTGAAGCGGCCGCGCTTCGACACCCGCAACCACTACCATCACTTCGTGGATGCCATCCTCGGCGGGCCGATGTGCGAGTGCCCCTTCGCCCAGACCGGTCCCATGACCGAGGCCATCCTGCTGGGCACGGTGGCCGTGCGCCTGCCGGGGCAGAGGCTGGAGTGGGACCCGCAGGGGATGCGCATCCCCAACCAGCCCGAGGCGGAGAAGCTGCTCCAGCGCCGTTACCGGTCCGGCTGGGAGGTGGCCGGCTTTTGAAGGGGTGGAGGGAGGAGGCGTCTGGTTCCGACCAACATGAAAACGTGGCTGCTGCCGATCGTCCTCGTCGCCGGCGGGCTGGCTGGGTCCGCGGCGGCGGCGGAGCGTCACCTGGTGCTGATTGCGGGCAAACCGAGTCACCCGCCGGGCATGCATGAGTTCCGCGCCGGCTGTCTGCTGCTGCAACAGTGCCTGGCGGACTTCCCCGGTCTGGTGGTCACGGTGCATTCCAACGGCTGGCCCGCGCAGGAGGCGGTGCTGGACCAGGCCGCGGCGGTGGTGATTTACGCCGATGGCGGCGGGGGGCATCCGCTCCTGGAAGGCCAGCGGCTGCAGCGACTGGGCCGGCTGATCGAGCGCGGGGTCGGCTTCGGCGTCATGCATTACGCCTGCGAGGTGCCGCGGGAGCGCGGCGGCCGGGAGTTCCTCGAGTGGCTGGGCGGCTATTACGAGGACCGCTATTCCTGCAACCCGATCTGGACCGCGGAGTTCTCCCGCTTCCCCGACCACCCGGTCGCCCGCGGCCTCCAGCCGTTTGCCATCCGCGACGAGTGGTACTTCAACCTGCGCTGGCGCGAGGAGGCCGCGGACCGCACCGCGGTGCTGGTGGCCACGCCCTCGGACCAGGTCCGGGACGGGCCGTACGTGTGGCCGGCCGGACCGTACCCGCACGTGCAGGCGCGCAAGGGCCAGCCGGAAACCTTGCTCTGGGTGCAGGAACGCGCCGGCCGCCGGGCCTTCGGCTTCACCGGCGGGCATTTTCACGCCAACTGGGGCGATGACGCCTTCCGCAAGGTCATTCTCAACGCCCTGGTCTGGGTCGCCGGCCTGGAGGTGCCGGCCGGGGGCGTGACCTCCCGGCTCGACCCGGCCGACCTCCGGCGGAACCTCGATCCGAAGCAGTGAGCCGGCCGGAGCGGCGGTCCGCCGTCTGAACTCCGGGGCTGTCGGCATCGGGCATCCGGCCTGGGCTGAGACCTGGCAAAGGGCCGGGCGGTGAACGGTTAAAGGGGGTGAAAAGTGAATGGGGAAAGCAGGCGCCCGGACCCAATCTCCTCTCGCCCCTCAGTTCCTGCCTTCCTGAGTTCCAAATTCCCCAACCTTCGGATTTCGGACTTCGGACTTCGGACTTTGGATTTCGGATGCCCCGCCGCGTCACCGCGGCAGCTGCCGGGGAAGCAGGCCGGGTCGGCGGGGACGCCGCCCCTCCGACGATTTCACGGGGCGCGGCTCGTGTCTGGGAGGGACCGCGTCCTCGCGGTCCCGGCTGGAAGAGGCAGGTCAACCGTTCCAGCCCCGACCCGAATGCGGAACGCCGATTGCGGATCGGAATGACCTGACAGCAGGCTGATCCGGCTTTCCCAGTCTCGGAACTCGGCGCAGGGAACGCAGGACCCGGAACCCCTCCGTCTGCTCCTTCTGACTGCTGTCTTCCGGCTCCTGACTCCTGCCCACTGTTCCTCGCCCCGGCTCCGGACGTGACAGCGTCGCCGCCTTGGGGTCGAATTGCGGGGACAGCCACGCTGCGCGCATGAACTCCACGGCCGCCACCGCGACCCGCCCCCCCGAAGAGGCCGCCCCGCCCGCCTGGGCGGATGCGGCGTTCGGGGCGCTCTACGCCGCCCATGCCCGCGAGGTGTACTACCTTTGCCTGCGCCTGCTCGGCGACCCCGCCCGGGCCGAGGACGCCACCCACGACGTCTTCCTGCGCGCCTGGCGCGGGTTTGCCGCCTTCCGCGGCGAGGCCCGGGCGCGCACCTGGTTGTACCGCATCGCCCTCAACCACTGCCGCAACCTCCGGCAACGCTGGTACGACCGCGCCCGCCTCCCGCACGTCGAGGATGGCTTCTGGACCGAGCAGGCCGGGGGCGACAGCCCGCTGCGCGTGCTCGAGATCAAGGAACTGGGCCAGCGCATCCAGCGCGCCCTGGACACCCTGCCGGCCGAGTATCGCGAACTGCTCCTGCTCGTCGCCGACGAACAGCTCTCCTACCAGGCAGCCGCCGACCTGACCGATCAAACCGTGGACGCCGTCCGCGGCAAACTCCACCGCGCTCGCCGGGCCTTCGTCGCCGCGTTTGCCCAAACCGCCTGACCCCATGCCCCCCGAACCCGATCCCCCCCGTTCCCGCCTGACCGGCCGGACGCAGGCCGAAGAACAAACCGTCGCCGGCCGGGCGCAACAGACCGGCGCCCGCGAGTTTGGCAGTGTGGAAGAACTGTTCCGCGCCGACCGTGCGCAGGTCGCGCCGCCCCCCCACCTCGAACACCGCGTTCGTGCCTCCCTCGCCCAGGAGCCGCCGCGCCAGCCCTGGTGGCGTCGCTGGCTGCGCCGTTGATCCCCCCGCCCATGCACATCCTGGACGTACTCGAAGACCTGGTCCGCGCCCGCTACCCGCTGGTGTATCTCGTCTCGGCGGAAGAGGCCCGAGTGGACGCCGCCCTGGCCACGCTGGGCGCGCGGCTGGGCAAGCCGGTGCTGGAATGGAGCTGCACCACCGGGCTGGGACCCGCCGGCGCTCCGCCCCGCTCCCCGAAGGCCCCTCAGGCGCTCACCCGCGAGCCGCTGGCGGCGTTGGACGTGGTGCTCGAGGAGGCCCGGCCCGCGCTGTTTGTCTTCAAAGACCTTCACCCCTTTCTGAACCGCGCCCAACCCGCCGTCATCCGCCGCCTCAGGGAACTGGCCCGCCACCTCAAGGAAAGCCACAAGACGGTCCTTCTGGTCTCGCCGGTGCTCGAGCTGCCGCCCGAGCTGGAAAAGGAGGTGACCGTGGTCCACTTCCCGCTGCCCGCGCGCGAGGACCTCGAGGCCCTGCTCGACCGCGTCCAACGCGAGGTCGAGCCCACCGGCCGGGCCGAGTTCGCGCTGGACGCGGCGGACCGGGAGCGCCTGCTCCAGAGCGCGCGCGGCCTCACCCTGGCCGAGGTCGAGAACGTGCTGGCCCGCATCCTGGTGCGCCATCGCCGTCTCAGCGGCGCCGAGGTGCCGGAACTGCTGGCCGAAAAGCGCCAACTGCTCCGCAAAAACGGCCTGCTCGAATACTTCGAGACCCACGAGACCTTCGCCACCGTGGGCGGCCTCCAGGCGCTCAAGGACTGGCTGGCCAGGCGCGGCGCCGGCTTTTCCCCCGCCGCCCGTGCCTACGGTCTGCCCCCGCCGCGCGGGGTGCTGCTGCTCGGCGTCCAGGGCTGCGGCAAAAGCCTGTGCGCCAAGGCTGCCGCCCACACCTGGCAGGTGCCGCTGCTGCGCTTTGACATGGGCCGCATGTTCGGCAGCCTGGTCGGCTCCTCCGAGGAAAACGTCCGCCGCGCCATCCAGGTGGCCGAAGCGGTCGCCCCCGCCGTGCTGTGGGTGGACGAGATTGACAAGGCCTTTGCCGGCACGCACGGCTCGACCTTCTCCGACGCCGGCACCACCGCGCGCGTGTTCGGCACGCTGCTGACCTGGCTCTCGGAAAAAACCGCCCCGGTCTTCGTCACGGCCACCGCCAACGACATCGCCCAGCTCCCCCCCGAACTGCTCCGCAAGGGCCGCTTTGACGAGCTGTTCTTCGTGGACCTGCCCGACGCCGGCGAGCGGGCCGAAATCTTCGCCATCCACCTGGCCCGGCGCGGCCGCGACCCCGCCCGCTTCGACCTGCCGGCCCTGGCGGCGGCCAGCGCCGACTTCAGCGGCGCGGAAATCGAGGAGGCCGTGGTCAGCGCCCTCTACGAAGGCTTCAGCCGGGGCGAAGACCTGCACCCCGACCACCTCCACCTGGCCCTGCGCGACACCGTCCCCCTGGCCCGCACCATGCCCGAACACCTGCGCCGGCTCCGCGAATGGGCCGCCGGCCGCGCCCGCCCCGCCCGCCCTGCACCCGCGCGTACCTGAACACCACTTCCGGCCACTTTGTCAGGCGACTTTCTCCGGCATCTTCCTCCCGCATCCTCCCCCATGCCCGCCCACTTCGCCCACCACGCCCGCCGCCGGCCGCCGGCCCGCCGATGCCGCCGTGGGTGGGTGTGGGGCTGGGCGCTGGCGTGCGGTCTGGGCGCCGCCGCCGAGGGCTCGGACGGCGCGCACTGGCGCTGGCACCGCGCCGAGGACGGCCTGGCCGAGTCGCTCTGCACCGCCATCACCGTCAGCCCGCGCGGCCATCTGTGGATCAAGCACGGCGAGGTCAACGCCATCAGCGGCCTGGATGGCTACACCGTGCAGCGCGTGCCGGCGCCGGCGGACCGGATTTTCCGCGTCCACCAAAGCCGCGCCGGCCGGCTCTGGGCCCTGTACGAGGACGGCGTGCTGGGTTACACCGGCGAGAGCTGGACGCGCTACCCGCTCACCGCCCACCTCACCACGCCGGAATTGAACCAGCTCCGCGCCGGCCGCTCCCCCGCCCTGGTCCCCGCCGAGGAGGACCGCCTGCTGCTGGTCTTCCCCGAGCGGCTGGTCCTGTTCCGCGCGGTGGACGGCTCGTTCACCGTGCTGCGGGAGGCGCGCACCACGCCGCTGGGACCGTTCCAGGACCTGACCCCCGCCCCGGGCGGCGGGCTCTGGCTTGTGGCCGCCGGCGGCGTGGCGCGCGTGGCCGGACCGTTGCGGCAGATTCAGCCGGACACGCCCTGGTCCTTCCACCTGGTCCCGCCCGAGCTCGGCGCCACCAACCTCTACCGCGCCTTCGCCGACGACCGCGGCGGGGTGACCGCCCTGGCCGACCTGCCCGCGCTCAACCGGCGCGGGCTGGTGCACTTCGACGGCGAGCGCTGGACGGTGCGCTCGCTGCCGGAGGAAAATCTGCGTTTCGCCTGGCGCGACCCGGAACCTGACACGTTCTGGGGGGTGACGCTCGGCCGGCTGGTGCGCTTTGTAGGCACCAACGTCGTCACCGTGCGGCCGCCGGCACCGCTGGCGCAGATTCTGGACGTGGCCGTCCAGCCCCGCGGCATCTTCTGGCTCGCCAGCCGCAACGGCGTGGTGCGGTATGCCCCGGCCGCCTGGCGTCGCCCCGCCCACCCGGACAGCCCCCGCGGCGGGGTGTCGCACCTGGCCCTGGACGAGGCCGGCCGCCTGTGGTGCGCCACGGACAGCGGTCTGTGGTGGCGGAGCGGCGAGCGTTGGCAACACCAGCCCTGGCCGGAGGAGTTCGCACCGCTCGTGCCGGAGGGCGTCACCCTGCACCCGCTGGCCGAGGGCGGGGTGGTGGCCCACGCCGGCCGGCACCTCTGGCGCCGGGAACCGACGGCCGCGCGCTTCGAGACGATCACCCACCCCGAGGGCCGCCAGTGGGTGCGCGTGCTGGGCCGCCCCGACCCCGGCACCTGGCTGGTGCTCACCCGCCCGCCCCCTGCGGCCCCGGACCCAACCCCGCGGGTCGAGCGCTTCGACGGCCGGGCTTTCGCCCCCTGGACCGAGGGGCCCGCCCTGCCCGCCGACCGCGGCGAGTTCTTCTTCCTCGAACGCGCGGCCAGTGGGGACTGGTGGCTGGGCGCCACCGCCGGCCCGGCCTGGTGGCGCGAGGACCGCTGGCAGTTCTTCGGCACGGCCGACGGTTATGCCGACGACGGCGCCGTGGCCTGGCTGGAGTTCGCCGACGGCCGGCTCTGGTGCGCGGGCCTGCGGCAGGTGCACGAGTTCGACGGCCGCCGCTGGACGCTGCAACTGGGCAACCTGGACCACGTGCACACCCTGCGCCGCACCAGCGACGGCAGCGTGTGGGTGGGCGCCAACAACGGCCTGTTCCGCTTCTACCGCGGCTCCTGGCTCGGCGTGGGGGAACCCGAGGGCCTGCCCGCCCTGGCCGTCACCAGCCTGGTCGAGGACCGCCAGCGCCGCCTCTGGGCCGGCACCGGCGGGGGGCTGGTCGAGTACTTCCCCCGCGCCGATTACGAACCGCCGCGCACGCTGGCTGTCACCTGGGAACAGGAGGCCAGCGCCACAGGGGAAGGTTCCGGCTGGCTGCGCCTGACCGGCCGGGACCGCTGGCGCTTCAGCCCGGACGAGCGGCTGGTCTTCGCTCACCGCCTGGACGAGGGCGAATGGTCCGGGTGGTCGCCGGACCCGATGATCCGCCTCCGCGGCCTGGCCCAGGGCCGGCACCGGGTCGAGGTCCGCGCCATGGACCGCAACTGGAACGAGGAAATCCACCCCCTGGCCTTCACCTTCCGCGTGCTGGTGCCGTGGTACCGGGACCAGCGCGTGGTCCTGGCCGCGGCGGTGGGCCTGGGGCTGGCCCTTGTCGCCGCCGGCGTGGCCGTGAACCGCCACCTGCGCCTGCGCCGCAGCTATGAAGACGTCGGCCGCCAGGTCGAGGAGCGCACCCGGGAACTGCGCCGGGCCACCGAGGCCCTGGCCCAAAGCCAGAAAATGACCGCCCTGGGCACCCTGGCCGCCGGCATCGCCCATGACTTCAACAACCTCCTGTCCATCATCAAGGGCTCCGCCCAGCTCATCGCCGCCCAGCCCGAGGACCGCGAGAAGGTCCTCACCCGCGTCTCCCGCATCCTGACCATGGTGGACCAGGCCAGCGAGGTGGTGAAGGCGCTGCTGGGCTTCGGCACCACCACCGACCGCACCCCCCAGCCGTGCGACCTCAACGAGCTGGTCGCCCGCACCGTGCGCCTGCTCAGCGACCGCTTCCGGCGCGACATCGAGGTGCGGCTGGTACTCTCCCCGGACCTGCCGCCCGTGCTCGCCGCCGCCGACCCGGTCCAGCAGATACTGTTGAACCTGATCTTCAACGGCGCCGACGCCATGAACGGTCGGGGGGTGATCGAAGTCACCACGACACGGGTGGACCGGCTGCCGCGCGACCTGGCGCTGGCCCCCCGCCCGGCAACCACCTACGTGCAGGTGAGCGTGCGCGACACCGGCTGCGGCATCCCGCCGGAGGTGCTGCCGCGCATCTTCGAGCCGTTCTTCACCACCAAGGCCCAGTCCGGACGACCGGGGCGCGGCCTGGGCCTGTACATGGTGTACCAGTTCGCCCGTGAAATGGGCCACGGCCTCCACGTGGAGACCGCCCCCGGCCGCGGCAGCACCTTCAGCCTGCTTCTGCCGGTGGCGGAAAAAAGTGCGGCGGACTCCCCCGCGCTGGAAGTCCGCCGCCCGTTGTGACCCACCCCTGGGGCGCGGCAAGCTCAGTCGCCCACCACCCGGTAGAATCGCGCGGCCCGGCCGACCGCCTCGGGATCGCGGAACTCGAACCGCCCCTCGGCATCGGCCCGCACCTCAACCAGCGGCGTCCAGTCCACCAGGTTCTCGCTGGCCTCGATGCGGTAGGTGCGCTCGGGATCGCCCGCGAGGAGGGCGTGGAAGCCGTGACTCTCGCGAACCAGCGACTGCACGGTCACCGGCTGCGGCACGAGCTTGCCCGCACGGTCCCAGCTCGCCAGCCCCCCCGCCAAGGTGAAGGCCATGCCGTTGACGGTGTGGCCTTCCAAGCCCACCGCCGCTGCCGGCACTTCCAACCGCACCCACCGACCCGCCGGAGGCAGCATGCCCATGAAGACCTTGCTGGTGGAGGTGCCCTGTCCCTGGTCAAACAAATCGGCCCCCCAGTAGGCCCGGTGTCCCCACGTGCGCCCATCGTGCCACTGGAGCATCACCATCTCGGGCAGGTTCAGCGGGTCCAGATAAACCCAGGCAAAGAGACGGTCACCGGCTCCGACCCCGAAGGCGTGGTGCAGGACCCCGCCGGCACATTGCTGCTGGTCGAGCAGCCCGAGGGCGGCAACATCGCCGGCAACGACTGGCTCTCCTTCAGCATGGGACCGGTGGGGTCGGCCTCGAGCGTGGACCAGAGTCCCTACCAGATCGTGCCGGGCGGCCGGCAGAAATGGGGCGAGACGGCGTACGGGCTGCACGCCCGGCGGTTCAACTACCTCTTCCACGACAGCCACGTAGCCATCCCCCGCATCACCGACACCGTGGGCACGGACACCACCAACGCCCCGCGCGGGATGTGGACCATGAAGGTCGGGGATTGAGCGGACGCGCCACACCCCGCGCCCCGGACCCTGCAAGTGCTGCGGGCATCCCCCCCATCCTGGGCTCACTGACGGGAGCCACGCGGCCCGGTTCCGGGAACTGACCGCCGACAACTTCAACATCCTGCTAAGCACGGTTTCTCACCGGGAAATCCCGCCCGGGAGGCGAAGGTTTCTCTGGCTGAGGTTGGTTCCCTGGTTGTCG
>JBBIVJ010000036.1:0-44555 GCA_037439785.1 Verrucomicrobiales bacterium
GGGTCGAGCGCATGGATGCCGAGACCAACACCTACTGGCAGGCGGTGGCCACCGGCCTGCTGGGACGCTGGGGCGGGGAGCTCGCCGTCGCCGCGACGCTGCGCCGCCAGTTGCACCACGCCCACCCGCTGGTGCGCGAACGGGCCGTGCGCGCCCTAGAACCCTGGCTGGCGGCCGACCCGGCAATCGCTGACGCCTTGAAGCCGCAGCTCGAGGACCCCGCCCGTGTCGTGCGTCTGGCCGCGACCTGGGCACTGCGGGACCGGCTGGAACTGGATTCCCGCGCCGGCCGCGAGCTGCGGCATTGGCTGGCACTGCACGCCGACCAGCCCGCCGGCCAGATGCAACTGGGGGCCTTCGCCCTGGCGCGCGGCGACCTGCCGGGCGCCCAGACCGCCTACGCCCGGGCCGTGGAATGGGATCCGCATTCCGCCCCCATCCGCCACGATTTCGCCGTGGTGCTGAGCAGGGCCGGTCAGGCCCGTACAGCCCTGGAGCAGTTGCAGGCCGCCGTTCGCCTCGACCCCGGCGATGCCGAGTACGCCTTCAAACTGGGCCTGGCCTGGAACGAGCTGGGAAACCTCGCCGAAACCGTCGCCGCCCTCGAACGCGCCGCGCAGCTCGACCCCCGCCACGCCCGCGCCTGGTACAACCTGGGCCTGGCGCGCGCGGCCCTGGGTCAGACCGATGCCGCCGAACCCGCCCTGGCCGCCGCCGAAATGGCCGCCCCGCACGATCCCCAAATCGCCTTCGCGCGGGCCACGGTGCTGGCCCGGCTGGGCCGCCTGGAAGAAGCCCGCGCCGCCGCTGCGCGGGCGCTTGACCGGGGTTACGACCCCGCCGCCGTGCGCGACTTGATCGGGGCACTGGCCCGATGAGCCGGGCGGGCGTGAGCCGGACCGGAGACCGGATGCCGTGTGGGAGCGTCGTGTGACCCCTACCTGCCTTCCGCCTTTCCCCATCCTTTTTCTGCGTCCTGAGTTTGAGTTTGGTCCCAACACACAGGCCGGTCCGACTTCCCGCCAGGGCGTTCCGCGTTCTGCCTTCCGGGTTCCGCAACAGGGAGCGGGGCCGGGCCGTCAGCAGCGGCCTTCCGCATGGCTGCGGGCGAAGTCCCGGATGCGTTCCCAGACCCGCGCCTGGGCGGCGCGCCGGCTGACGGTCAGCAAACGGTCCAGCCCCAGCCGCACCGGCAGGTCGGCCGGCGCGGCCAGGATTTCGCCGGGCGGGAGGTTGTCGGCCAGCTCACACAGCAAACCGGCCACGGCGCGGACCACCAGCGAATCGGAGTCGCAGCGGAAGCGGCAGCGACCGTCGCGGAACTCCGCCGCCAGCCAGAGGCGGGACAGGCAGCCGGGCACCAGGTTCGCCTCCGTGTGCCAGCCCGGCGGCGGGGGCGGCCGGCGGCGGGCCAGTTCGACCAGCCACGCCAGGCGCGCGGCGTCCGGCGAACGCGCGGCCAGCCCGGCGCGCCAGGCCTCGAGGCGGTCGGCCAGGGACGTGGGCGGCCCGGGCGGGGAGGGCTCAGATGCCGCGTGACGGTGCATCGCCGGCAAGCATTCGGCCGACGGCGGGGAGGGCAAGCGCGATTGCTCTGCGGCGGCGGGGCATTTTCCCACTGGTCCGGTCCGGGTCGCAGGGCAGGATGGGGGCCGTGGCGATTCAGTCGGTTCAGGCCATCACGACATTGGAGCTGCCGGAGCTGGCGCCCTACCGCACGATGCGCCAGCAGGAGACGCATCGGCGCGAGCGCATCTTCGTGGCCGAAGGGGAGAAGGTGGTGCGGCGGTTGTTGGAAAGCCCGCTCACGGTGGTCTCGGTGCTGCTGTCCGAGCCGAGGTGGCGCGAGCTGGAACTGCCCTTGCGCGCCCGGCCCGAGCCGGTGGCGGTGTACACCGCGCCCAAGCAACTGCTCGAACAGCTCACCGGTTTCACCCTGTACCAGGGACTGCTGGCGGTGGCGCGGATGCCGCTGCCATGGTCGCTGGCCGAGGCCCTGGCCCGCACCGCGTCGCCGCGGCTGTGGGTCGCGGCCGAAGGCCTGACCAGCGCGGAAAACCTGGGCGCACTGGTGCGCAACGGCGCCGCCTTCCGTGTGCAGGCGCTGGTGGTGGGGGAGACCTGCAGCAGCCCCTGGCTGCGCCGCGCGGTGCGTGCCTCGATGGGCGCCATCTTCCACCTCCCCACCCTGGAACCCCCGTGCCTGGTGGACACCCTCCACGCCCTGCGCGAAGCCGGCGTGCGTTGCGTGGCTGCGCATCCTCACACCACCGCCCGCACGTTGTCCCAGGTGGAATTGACCGGCGAGGTGTGCCTGGTGTTCGGCAGCGAGGGCTACGGGCTGTCCCCACAGGTGCTGGCGGCCTGCGACCTCGCCGTGGCGGTGCCGATGCCTCCGGCGGTGGATTCGCTCAACGTGGCCAGCGCCGCGGCGGTGTTTCTCTACGAGGCCAACCGGCAGCGGGGATGGGTGTGAGGGCGGGGGCCGGAGAGCTGGCGACGGATGCCGGATGCCGGGTCAGAGAGCCATCTGAGCCGGCGATGACGCGCCGACCTTCCACGCACTGGCCTTCGGCCGTCCTTGTGGAGTGGAGGCCTCCGGCCTGCATGACCCACAGCCGGGACGGCTGCACCTCAGTCCACACCCTGCCGGGCTGGTCGCCCGGCAGGACGGGCAAGTTGCCCGTTCCCCCCAGCCCCCTCGGCGTGGAAGTTGACATGGGCGGCCGGGGCGGCCGTGCTCCCCTGTTTCCAAGTTCCCGGCTGTTCCCTCATCGGGTCTCTGGCCTCCGGCCTCCGGCATGACCGTCCCATCCTGCTGTTGGTCTGCCTGCCCTCTATTTGAGTTTCGGAGTTTCGGCTTCGCGGTGGGGCGCCGACCCGCGATGCGGATTTCCAGCCTTGCCGGGCCGGGCCGGGGGGGTGTTAGGTTCGGGTCGCACGGCATGAAAACCTCTTCCCACCCTGTCCTTTCCCGGCGCCGTTTCCTGGCCTCCGGGCTGGGAATGGCTGCCGTTTCCGTGGTCCCGCTCCAGGTCATCGGCCGCGGCGGCGAGCCGCCCAACAACCGCCTGAACCTGGTCTTTGTGGGCGTGGGTGGCCGCGGCGGCGCCAACCTCGCCGAACTGGCCGGCGAAAACGTCATCGGCCAGTGCGACGTGGACGAATCCCGCGCCGCCGAGGCGCGCAAGCAGCACCCGCGCGCCCGGTTCGAGCAGGACTTCCGCCGGCTCCTGGACGCGGTGGGGGGCGAGGCCGACGGCGTGGTCATCTCGACCCCCGACCACACCCATGCGGTGGTGGCGCTGCGGGCGATCCAGATGGGCAAGCACGTGTACAGCGAGAAGCCCCTGGCGCATTCGCTGGGTGAAATCCGCCGCCTCACCCTCACCGCGCGCGAGGCCCGCGTGGCCACCCAGCTCGGCAACCAGGGCCACTCGACCGAGTCCATCCGCACCTTCTGCGAAATGATCCGCGCCGGCACCCTGGGTCCCGTCCGGGAGGTCCACGCCTTCGCCCAAAACTCGTACCGCCCGCGCGGCCACCTTACCCGCCCCGCCGAAACGCCGCCCGTGCCGCCGGGTCTGGACTGGGACCTCTGGCTGGGACCGGCGCCCGCCCGGCCCTATCACCCGGTGTACCACCCCGGCCGCTGGCGGGGCTGGGTGGACTTCGGCACCGGCATCGTCGGCGACTGGGTATGTCACGTGCTGGACCCGATCGTCTGGGCGCTCGAACTCGAGGCCCCCACCGCGGTGACCGCCCGCGCGCTCGAGTACGACGACCCGCGGGTGCGGGCCGAGACGTTCCCGCCCGGCTGCGTGATCACCTACGAATTCCCGGCCCGGGAAGACCGGCCGGCGGTGAAGGTGTTCTGGTACGAGGGCGCCTGCCCGCCGCCGCGGCCGCCGGAACTGGAGCCGCAGCGGCAGTTGCCCCAGTTCGGCGCGATCATCGTGGGCGACCGGGGCAGGGCCCTGCACGGCTCGCACGGGGCGGGCGGCTGGCAACTGCTGCCGCGGGCGCGCCACCAGGCCTTTCAACCACCGCCCCCCACCCTGCCCCGCGTGCCGGGCCATCACGCCGACTGGGTACGTGCCTGCAAGGGCGGGCCGGTCTCCAGCGCGAACTGGGATTACGGCGGCCCGCTGGCCGAGGTGGCGCTGCTGGGGGTGCTGGCGCAACGCTTCAACGGCCAGCGTCTGGAGTGGGACGCCCGCAACCTGCGCGTGACCAACCTCCCCGCGGCCAACGCCTTTGTGGACCCGCCCTGGCGAGAGGGATGGCGAGGGTGAAGACCTGCCCACGGAAGCTGGCGGGTTCGTGCCCGAGCACTTGCTCACCGGCCGGGGCGGCGTAAGCTGCCTGGCATGGATCCGGCCATTTTGGAGCGCGAGCTCTTGCAACTGCCCGCCGGGCAAAGGGCCTTGCTGGCCGATGCGTTGCTGGCCAGCCTCGACGAAGAAGCCGTCCGACAAGTTGAGTCTCTCTGGGCCTTGGAGGCGGACAGGCGTCTGGAGGCATACCGCCGCGGTGAGGCCGAGGCCCTCGATGGGCCGACCTTGCTGCAGAAGCTACGGGACAACCTGGGGGGATGACCTACCGCTTCCTTTCCCCGGCGGAGCGCGACGTCGCCGCGGCGATCGGTTACTACGAAAAAGCGGCCGCAGGGCTCGGAAAGGCTTTCTTGGACGAGTTGGATAGGACAATTCACCGCATTTTGCTCCAACCCGAGGCTTGGACACGTGTTTCGGCATGGCATCGCCGGTGCCGCATGCGCCGGTTCCCGTTTGGCGTGATTTACTCGATTGAAGGCGATGTCATCCTGATTGCCGCTGTTTTCAACCTCCACCAGCACCCGGACTCTTGGAAGCAGCGCCGCGGAGAGGCATCGGCCGAATGACAGGCTCCGATGTCGGACAGCGCTTGGCTCCTGAGTACAACCTTCACGTCCTCACCCCATGACCCGGCCCACTGACATCCGCGTGCGCGCCGCAACGCTGTGGTTCCTGCCGGTGCAGACGCGCCTGCCGCTGAAGTTCGGGCCCGAAACGCTCGCGTCCGTCACCTGCGCCCGCGCCCGGCTGCGAGTGGAAGACCGCCGCGGCGGGAGCGCGGAAGGCTGGGGGGAGACGCCCTTGAGCGTGCAATGGGTCTGGCCCAGCACCCTCCCCTACGAGCCGCGTCATGCGGCGTTGAAGGCGTTCTGCCTCGACCTGGCTCGAGCGTGGACCGCCTTCGGCTCCTTCGGCCACCCGCTCGAGCTGGGCTGGGATTTTCAACAGGGCCCGCTTCGCCAACGCCTGGCGGCCTTCAATACGCCCGCCGCCCCCGGCACGGCCGGTGGTCCGGAGGCGGACGCGGCTGCCGTTGCCAGGGCGGCCCACCGTCAAACCTCCCCTCCGGCGGAGAGGCAGGGCGCAAGCGCCTCGCCGCACCCAGCCGAGCCCCTGCCCTGGCTGGCGGCGCTGGTGTGCGATTCGGTCCTGGACCAGGCCCTCCACGACGCCTACGGGCAGTTGCTGGGGCGGCCGGTGTACACGACCTACGGCGCCGAGTTCCTGAGCCGCGACCTGGCGGATTTCCTCGAACCGGCGCGCGACGTTGCCGTCTCCTTTCGCGGCCTGTACCCCGCCGATTACCTGGCCACGCAACCCCCGCTGCGCCTGCGTGCCTGGCATCTGGTGGGCGGGCTCGATCCCCTGACGCCGGTCGACCTGACCGGCGCCGAGCCCGAGGACGGCCACCCGGTGCTGCTGGCGGACTGGATTCGCAGCGACGGCCTGAAGTGCCTGAAGGTGAAACTGCGCGGCACCGACGCCGCCTGGGACTACGCGCGGCTGGTCGCCGTGGGGCGCATCGCCCTCGAGCACGCCGTCGAATGGCTCAGCGCCGACTTCAACTGCACCGTGACCGATCCCTCCTACGTGGTCGAGGTCCTGGACCGGCTGCGGGCCGACCACCCGGAGCTGCACGACCGGCTGCTCTACGTCGAGCAACCCTTCCCCTACGACCTGGAGCAGTACCGGCTCAACGTGCGGGCGGTGTCGGCCCGCAAACCGCTGTTCCTGGACGAAAGCGCGCACGACTGGCCGCACATCCGGCTGGGCCGTGAGCTGGGCTGGACAGGCGTGGCGCTCAAGACCTGCAAGACCCAGACCGGCGCGTTGCTGAGCGCCTGCTGGGCCCGCGCCCACGGGATGCCGCTGATGGTGCAGGACCTGACCAACCCGATGCTCGCCCAGATTCCCCACGTGCTGCTGGCGGCCCACGTGGGGACGATCATGGGCGTCGAGACCAACGCGATGCAGTTCTACCCGGCGGCTTCGGCGGCCGAGGCGGCGGTGCATCCGGGCCTGTACCGGCGGCGCCGCGGCGAGGTGGACCTGTCCACCGTGCGCGGGCCGGGCTTCGGCTACCGCGTGCAGGAAATCCGCCGGGAACTGCCGCCGCCGGCGGGGGCGTTTGGGGGGTGAGCGCGGCAGTGCTGACCAGCCGCGCCGGCGTGTGGCAGACTTCCTCACGCAGGCAGTATGGAAAAAGTCGTGCGCCGGTTTGAAAGCTTCCGCGACGCCGATCTGGTGGACACCGAGTACTGGCGCCGGCGCAGCGGGGAAGAGCGCCTGGCCGCCCTGCTCGAGCTGATCATGCCCGAGAATCCCGATGAGGGCATTATCCAACGATCTGCGCGAGTTTATCCGCTTGCTCGCGAGCGAGGGGGGTGAATACCCCATCGTGGGGGCGTGGTCGCTGGCCTTTCACGGGCGGCCGCGCTTCACCGGCGACCTGGACCTTTTCGTCCGGCGGGAGGGGGCCAACGCCGACCGCCTCATGCGCGTGATCGAGGCCTTCGGATTCGGCTCGGTGGGCTGACGCGGGACGATTTTCTGAGGGAGGGTTTTGTCATCCAGTTGGGCGTGGCGCCGAACCGCCCGGACATTCTAACCGGCATCAGCGGGGGGACCTTTGAGGAGGCATGGGCGACGCGGGTGGCCGGCACGCTGGAGGGGTTGCCCGTCTGGTTTATCAGCCGGGAGTTGCTCATTCGAAACAAGAAGGCCAGCGGGCGGGCTCAGGACCTGGCCGATGTTCATGTGTTGGAGGCCGTCGGTCGGAGTGATCGGTGGGCGGTTGAAGGGGCGAGAGGCCAACGCTTTTTTACTTCGCACGGAATTGCGGTTTCTTGTATCCGCTTGCCCGCACCCATGCGGCCGCATCTCGCCCTCCGCCTGCGCCCCGCCCGCCCCCACCAAGGGCGCGGGGCACGCGGCAGGCGCTTTGCCCGCGAGCTCGGTTGGCTTTCTGCGGCGATGGCGTGGGCGATGGCCGCCGCCGAGTGGCAGGCCGTGCCCGGCGGCCGGTGGCGGGCCCTGGCGGTGCCGGTGGAAGGTCGCCCCGGCTTCACGCTGCGGGCGCCGGAAACGACCGGCGTCACCTTCACCAACCACCTCGCCGAAACCACCGCCGCCCGCAACCGCATCCTCGAAAACGGCTCCGGCGTCGCCCTGGGTGACGTGGACGGCGACGGCTGGTGCGATCTCTACTTCTGCCGGCTCGAGGGGGACAACGTGCTTTACCGCAACCTTGGCGGCTGGCGCTTCGAGGACATTACCGCCCGGGCCGGCGTGGCCTGCCCGGACCAGTACAGCACCGGCGCGGCCTTTGCCGACGTGGACGGCGACGGCGATCTGGACCTGCTGGTCAACGCCCTGGGCGGGGGCACGCGCGCCTTCCGCAACGACGGCACCGGCCGCTTCGAGGAACTCACCGGCGGCCGGCTGGACCGTCGCCTGGGCGCCACCTCACTGGCCCTGGCGGACATGGACGGCGATGGCGACCTGGACCTCTACGTCACCAACTACCGCACCACCACCTTCAAGGACCGGCCGCCCGGCCTGGTGGTCGAGGCCCGCCGCGTGGGCGACCGCATCGTGGTCACTCCCGAAGACCGCTTCATCCCGCTCATGCCCCGGGCGGGCGGGGTCGAAGTCATCGAGCGCGGCGAGCGGGATTACCTGTACGTGAACGACGGTACCGGCCGCTTCCTGCCCGTGGCCTGGAACACCGGCTCATTCCTCGACCCCGCCGGCCAGCCGCTGGTCCGCCCGCCCACCGACTGGGGCCTGAACGTGCTGTTCCGCGACCTCAACGGCGACCGCACCCCGGACCTCTGGATCTGCAACGACTTCTTCTTCTGGCCCGACCGGGTGTGGTTCAACGAGGCCTCGTCCCGCTTCCGCGCCGCTCCCCCCACCGCCTTCCGCTGCTGGAGCGTCTCGGCCATGGGCGGGGACGTGGCCGACCTCAACCGCGACGGCCACCCGGACATCTTCATCGCGGACATGGTCAGCCGCCGCCACGCCTGGCGGCACCGCCAGCGCCCCCAAATGATGCAGGGCCTGCTCCAGCAGGACCTCGAAAACCCGGACAACGTCCCCGAGGTCGCCCGCAACACCCTCTACCTGGCCCGCGGCGACGGCACCTGGGCCGAAATCGCCCAGCTCGCCGGCGTGGATTTCACCGAGTGGTCCTGGGGCGCGGTCTGCCTGGACGTGGACCTCGACGGCTGGGAAGACCTCCTCATCCCCACCGGCAACCTCCACGACGTCCAGGACGCCGACGCCCTCCGCGCCCAGGAGGAAATCCGCCGCCTGCCGGACACGCTGGAGAACCGCCTGCGCGGCTGGCGCCTGTTCCCCCCGCTGGCCACCCCCCTGCTGGCCTGCCGCAACAACCGCGACCTGACCTTCACGGACGTGACCGCCGCCTGGGGCTTCGGTGAACCCGGCCCCTGGCAGGGCCTGGCCCTGGCCGACCTCGACCACGACGGCGACCTGGACCTGGTCGTCAACCGCCTCAACGGCGTCGCCGGCCTGTACGAAAACACCTCGACCGCCCCCCGCCTGGCCGTGCGGCTGGCCGGCACGCCGCCCAACACCCGCGGCGTCGGTGCCCATCTGACCGTGCTCGGCGGTCCCGTGTCCCAAACCCAGGAAATGATCGCCGGCGGCCGGTACGTCTCCGGCGACGACTTCCTCCGCGTCTTCGCCGCCGGCTCGCCCACCAACCGGCTGCGGATCGAGGTGGTCTGGCGCGACGGCACGCGCACGGTCGTGGAAGACGCCCGCCCCAACCGCCTCTACGAGGTCAGCCAGGCCGCCGCGCAAATCGTCCCTGCCACCCCGCCCCCGGCCCCGCCGCGCTGGTTCGAGGACCTCACCGCGCCGCAGGCCCACGTCCATGCGGACACGCCGGTCAACGACTTCGAGCTCCAACCCCTGCTGGCGCGCAAGGTCACCAGCCGGCGACCGGCCGCGGCCTGGTTCGACCTGGACGGCGATGGCTGGGACGAACTGATCCTGGGCGCGGGCCGCGACGGCGCGTTGGCCGTGTACCGCAACCTGCCCGGCCCCGCCGGCCACCGCATCGCGCGGCGGCTGGTGGTCTGGACCAACGCCCTGCCGCCCCTCGGCCCGGGCGGGACTGCCGCCCTGCTGGGCACGCGCGACACAGCGGGCCCGGCCCTGCTGCTGGCCCGCCCCGCTGCCGGCCCCCAGCCGCCCCCGGCCGGCGTCGAGACCGTGCGCCCCGATCCCACCGCCACGCCCGTCGCCCTGCCCGATTTCCCCGGCCCGGCTTCGGCGCTGGCGTTGGCGGACGTGGACGGCGACGGCGCGCTGGAGCTTTTCGCCGGCGGCGCGTCCCGGCCTGGCCGTTACCCGGAAGCCGCGCCGTCCGCGCTCTGGCGCCGCGGCGCCCAGGGCTGGGTGCCCGATCCCGCCGCCCCGGCCGCGCTTCGCGACGTCGGCCCGGTCCACGCCGCGCGCTTCACCGACCTGACCGGCGACGGCCTGCCCGAGTTGGTCCTGGCCGTCGAGTGGGGTCCGCCGCGGCTGTTTCGGAATCGCGCCGGCCGCCTCGAACCTTGGGAGCCGCCGCTGCGGAGCGGGGGCCTGAACTTCACCCCGGCCCGGCTCTCCGAGCTGACCGGCTGGTGGAACGGCGTGGCCGCGGGGGACTTTGACGGCGACGGCCGGCTCGACCTGGTGCTCACCGGCTGGGGCCGCAACACCCGCTTCCAACGCTACCTCGCCCGGCCGCTGCGCCTGTACTTCGGCGACTTCGACGAGGACGGGGTGGTGGAACTGCTGGACACGTACTTCGTGCCGGAACTGGGCCGCTACGCGCCCTGGCGCGACTACGAAACGGTCTGCCGCGCCCTGCCGTTTGTGGCGGCGCGGGCCCCCGGTTTCCGCGCCTACGGCGAAGCCGGCGTTGAAGACCTGCTGGGCGAGCATCTCGCCGTCGCGCGCGTGCTCGAGGCCGCCACGCTGGACTCGGTGGTGCTGCTCCAGCGCGGGGACCATTTCGCGCTGCGCCCGCTGCCGCTGGAAGCCCAGTTCGCCCCGGCCTTCGGCGTGGCCGTGGCGGACTTCGACGGCGACGGCCACGAAGACCTGGTCCTGGCCCAGAACTTCTTCGGCGTGGAACCGGAAACCTCCCGCTACGACGCCGGGTGCGGGCTGGTGCTGCGGGGCGACGGCGCGGGTGGCTTCACGGCCTTGAGCGGCACCGAAAGCGGCCTGGTCCTGTACGGCGAACAACGCGCCGCGGCGGTGGCGGACTTCGACGGCGACGGCCGCGCCGACCTGGTGCTGACCCAGTACCGCGGTCCGACCGCCCTGCTGCACAACCTCGCCGCGCGGCCCGGCCTGCGAGTACGGGTGGCCGGGCCGCCGGGCAACCCCAGCGGTGTGGGGACGGTGCTGCGGTTGGTCCGCGACGGCCGCTTCGGGCCTGCGCGCGAGGTCCACGCCGGCTCGGGCGGGGGGGGGCAGGACGCGGCGGTCGTTGTGCTGGCCCGGCTGGAGGGCGCGGACCAGATCGAGGTGCGCTGGCCCGGCGGCCGGGTGGAGGTGCTGCGCGTGCCGGCCGGGGCGCGGCAGGTGGTGGTGGCCGCGGGCCAGGTGCGCGCCGAAGAACCTTGAACGCCGCGGCGGAGGCGGACCGCGGGGCGGTGAGCGGGTTTTGCCTTCACCGGGGCGGGGCGGTGACGCAAGCTGGGGCCATGCGCAGTCCGGGTGGTTTTTTGGTGGCGCCCCGCATCACCCCCGTGTTGGACCCCGGCTTTCGGCCGCCGGTGCTGAGCCGGCGGGCCTTTGCGGCGGCGGTGCAGGCCAGCGGCGCGCCGGTGCCGGTGGCGGTGGCGGTCGAGCAGGCGGAGGGCTCGGTGTTTCGCTTTGCCACGCAGGTGTTGCCGGCGGGGCATCCGGCGGCGGCGGCGAATGGCTTCCTGCTCGAGCGCTGGATCAAATTCCTGCTCTGGTCGCGCGGGGGTTGGCGGTTGCACGTGGCGGCCCCCGCGGAACTGGTCGAGGCCTTGCAGCGCCACTACCGGGAGGAGCCGGCCGGGCGGTTCGATGCCGAGATGATGGGCACGCGCATTTACGAGCGGCCCTTCACCGTGCAGCCGTGCCGGCCCGAGGAACTGCCCCCCGAGCGGGCCACCACCCAGGCCCTGGGCCGGCATCTGGAGGGTTGCCGCATCGGCTTCGACCTGGGTGGCAGCGACCGCAAAGTGGCCGCGGTCAAGGATGGCGAGGTGGTCTTCAGCGAGGAGGTGGCCTGGGACCCCATGCGGCAGGCGGACCCGCAGTACCACTTTGACGGCATCATGGAGTCGCTGCACACGGCCGCCAGGTACCTGCCGCGCGTGGACGCCATCGGCGGCAGCGCCGCCGGCGTGTACGTGAACAACCGGGTCAAGGTCGCCTCCCTGTTCCGTGGCGTACCGGCCGACTTGTTCGAGCGCCGGGTCAAGGACCTGTTCCTCGAAATTCGCCGCGCCTGGAACAACGTCCCCTTCGAGGTGGTCAACGACGGCGAAGTCACCGCCCTGGCCGGGGCGATGGCCCTGGGCGACCACGCCGTGCTCGGCCTGGCCCTGGGCACCAGCACCGCCGGCGGCTACGTCACCCCCCAGGGCACCCTCACCACCTGGCTCAACGAGCTGGCCTTCGTGCCGGTGGATTACCAGCCCCGCGCGCCGGTGGATGAATGGTCACAGGACGCCGGCACCGGCGCAAAATACTTCTCCCAGCAGGGCGTGGGACGGCTGGTGGAGGTGGCCGGCATCGAGGTCCCGCCCGACCTGGGCCTGCCGGACATCCTCAAGCACGTCCAGGCCCTGATGGACGCCGGGGATTACCGCGCCCGCAAAATCTACGAGACCCTCGGTACGTGGCTCGGCTACACCGTGGCGCACTTCGCCGATTTCTACGACTTCCGTCACCTGTTGCTGCTGGGCCGCGTCACCAGCGGCGAGGGCGGCGACGTGGTGGTGCGCGGCGCGCGCGCGGTCCTGGAATCGGAGTTCCCCGAGCTGGCGGCCCGCATCAACTTGCACCTGCCCGGTGAAAAGGAAAAACGCCACGGCCAGGCCATCGCCGCCGCCAGCCTGCCGGCCCTGCCGTGAGCCCCGCGTGGCGGCGCGCGCGCGCGGGCTGCCGCCGGCGCTGGCCCTGGGCGCTGCCCTGGTCTCCGCGGCGGCGGCGCCCGAGGTGGCGTTCCTGGATCCGCCGGGCGCCCCCGCGGGGGCGACCCTGGCGCTGCGCGTCGCCGGCCGGTTCAGTGCCTGGCCCACGGCGGTGTGGTGCGCCGAGCCCGGCCTGAGCTTTCTGGCCGGACCTGCCCCCGGCCATTTTGAAGTGCGTGTGGCGGCCGACGCCACCCCCGGCCCGCACTGGGTGCGGTTCTGGGATGCCTCCGGCGCCAGCGCGCCCAGCTTGTTTGTGGTGGGGGAAGGAGCCGAACACACCTGGCCGGAGACCGGGCCGGTGCCCGACCCCCCGCCCCAGCCACCGGTCACGCTCCAGGGCCGCCTGGAGCTGGCGACGCCAATCCACGCCTGGCCTTTGAACCTGCCAGGGCCGGCCACGGCTCGCTTCGAGGCGGCCGCGATGCGCCTGGACTCGCCGGGCACGGTGCAGTTGACCCTGAGCGACGCCACTGGCGCCGTGCTGGGGCGTTCGACCAACACGCCGCCCGCGGACCCTGTCTTGGAATGTCTGGTCCCCCGGAGCGGAAGCTGCACCTTGAGCGTGGCCGTGGCGGGGAGCGGGGAGGCTGCGGGGGCCGCGGACGCCGTTGGCCCGGCGGGTCCGGTCTTTTACCGCGTCGCCATCACCACTCGGAGTGTCGAGCAGGCCGCGGCGCTGGTACCGCCGGGGATCTGGCTCGAAGGTGCCCCGCTGCCCGGCGCGACGTCCCGGGTGGTGCTCCGCGAAATGCCCGCGCCGGCCGAGCCGGTGCTGCACCCGGAAACGCTCAGCCCGACCGCTGAGTTGAGCGGCACCTTCGGCGGGTTCCTCAATCCTGCGGGCGACCAGGACCGGTTCAGCTTTTCCGCCCGCCGCCAGGAGCTGCGCCGCTTCCGCGGCCGCGTGATCAACGAGGCTTCCGGCCTGTGGCTGGTGCTGCGCGTGCTCGCCCCCGACGGCACGGTGCTCGCCGTCTCGAACCCCGGCCTCGAGACCGCCCTGGAATGGGAGGCGCCGGCCGAGGGCGTGTTCGTGCTGGCCGTGGCCGACGCCGCCGACAGTGGCGGCCCGGACTTCGCCTATGAACTGGAGGCAACCCCGCCCCAACCGCACCTTACCGCCCGCACCCCTGACCACACCCTCCACCTCGGTCCCGGCGAGCGGCGGGTCCTGGCCGTGCAGGTGCAGCGGCCGGAGTCGTTCCGGCGGGTGCTCACGCTGACGGTGGCCGGACTGCCACCCGCGGTGCAGGCCCACCAGGTCATCCTCGCCCCCGATGCGGACTCGGCGCGGTTTGAACTGCTCGCCGCTCCGGACGCCCCGGCCTTCAGCGGCCCGCTGCGGCTGACGGTGCTGGACCCCGCGGCGGCGCCGCCGGTCACCTTCCCCGTCCTGGCCCCGGTGGTGGGACGTCACGCCCCGCCTGGCGGCCTGTGGTTGAACGAGACCGACGTCTTGTGGCTGACGGTGGAAGGCCGGTAGCCGGCGGGCCGGACCCCCAACCGACGCCCCGCGCCCGGGCCGGGGCTCAGCCCGGCGCGAGATGATCGGTCTCCGAGGCGGCCAGTTCGCGCACGCGACGGGGGAAGAGGTAGCGGTGAATGCCCTGGGCGGCGCGGCGGCCGTCCCGCACGTCCCACACCACCGGGCCGGGGGCACGCACCAGTTCACCGCCGGCAAACACCCCCGGTTCGGTGGTCATCAGGTCCTCGGTGACCCGCAACCGGCCCTCGGCGGTGCGGCCCAGACCCGCCAGCTCGCGCGCCAGGGGATGGGGCACCGGATCGAACCCCAGGGCCAGCAGCACCACCTCGGCCGGCACTTCAAACTCGGACCCCGGCACGGTCTCGGGAGCGGGGCGGCCATCGGCCTCCGGTGCGCCGGGGCGGGTGCGCACGCACCGCACCGCGGCCACCGTGCCATCGGGGTGACCCCGCAGGGCGACCGGTTGGGCGTGAAACTCGAACTGCGCCCCCGCGGCGCGGGCGGCTTCGTACTCGCCCCGGCGCGCGGGCAGGTGTTCGGGGCCGCGCCGGGAGAGGGCCCGCGCGCTGGCGGCGCCCGCGGCCAGGGCCCGCCGCAGGCAGTCCATGGCGGTGTCTCCCCCGCCGATCACCACCACGTGGCGGCCGGCCACCTCGACCGGCGGCGTGCCGGCGGGGGTCGCGGTCAGGTGCGGCAGCAGGAAGCTCAACGCCTGGCACACCCCCCGCAGCGCCGCGCCCTGCACCGCCAGGCTTCGCGCCTGCTGGGCGCCGAAGCCGACAAAGATCGCATCGTACCGGCCGCGCAGGTCGCTCAGGCTGACCTCCTCGCCCCAGCGCACGCCGTACACGAGCTTGACGCCGCTGCGGGCCAGTTGCTCGAGGCGGCGCTGGAGCAGGTGCTCGTCCAGGGCCAGCGCCGGCACGCCGTTGGCCAGAAAGCCCGCCGGCACGGCCCAGGTGTCGTACACGGTCACGGCATAGCCGCGCCCCACCAGCTCGTCGGCGCAGGCCAGGGCGCCGGGGCCGGAGCCCAGCACGGCCACGCGCAGGCCGTTGGGCGGGTCCACCGCCAGGGGACGGGACAACGCGGCGGTGTACGCCTGCAGGAAGCGGGCGATGTCCGCAATGGCCACGGGGTCGCCGCGCCCTGCCAGCACGCAGGCGCTTTGACACAACTCCTCGCTCGGGCAGGGGCCGGCACAGATTTCCGGCAGGTTGTTCAACTGGTGCAGCAGCGCCGCGGCCTCGTAGAACTGTCCCTCGGCGGTCAGGGCCAGCCAGTCGGGGATGCGGTTGCCCAGCGGACAGCCCGCCACGCAGAACGCCTCGGGACATTGCAGGCAGCGGGCCGCCTCGGCGCGGGCGGTGGCGGCGTCGAACGGCCCGTAGGTCTCGAGGACTTCCGCCAGGCGTTCCACGCTGGGCCGGCGGGAGAAATCCCCCGCGGGGGCCGGGGAGGTGGGGGAGCCATTCATGGCCGGTGTGGTGCCGGGGCCGTTCTACTCCTCCGGCCGGCGGCGACAAGCCGCAATCACGGCGCCCCTCCGGCCGGAGGGTCGGGCCCGCCGCCGCTCTCACCAATGCCCGAAGCGGTCCGCCGGTAGCGGGTGGTGCTCGGGGTGGACCAGATAGACCGTGCGGCCGGAGACCGCCCACGCCCGTGCCAGGTTCTCCCGCGGGAACACGCGCCGGATGTCCCGGCCGGTGCCGGGGTCGTTCACCACCACCTGCCCCTCCGCGGTGAAGCCCCGCACCACCACCAGGTGACCATCGTCGCGCTCGCGCGGCCGGCCGCGCAGCAGGTTGTAGGAGACCGACACGGCGACCGGTACGCCGGCGACGATCCAGTCCTCCAGTTCGGCCACGTCGCTCAAGCGCGTCACCCGCGCACGCAGGCCGGGGAGGCTGCCGGCGAAGGCGACGTTGAACGACCAGTTGCCCGTGCCCGGCCAGGCCGGGTCCTGCACGGCGCGCGCGATCTCCGGCACCTCGAACTGCCAGGCGGGCCGTTGCTCCCGCCCCGCCCACCAGGCCAGCAGCATCGCCAGACTGGTGGGACTGCACCAGGCGGAGACCCCTTCGGGGTAAGCGACCTGTGTGCGCTCCGGCACCGCCAGGTCCCGCCCCCAGGCGGCGCGGTTGGGCGGCAGCGGCGCGGGCTCGACGCGGGAGTCCCGCAGGCTCAGGCCGAGGTATTTCAGCCGGGGCGGTGCGGCCGCCTCCGCCGCGTGGAAGGTGACACGAAGCTGCGCCACCCGGGCGGGCGTGGCCAGCACCCAGGTGTCCGTGTCCACCCGGCCGTGGGCGTCGCGCTGGTCGCGCACGCTGGTCCGGGGAGTCGCGGGGCCGGGCGCGAGGGCCCAGTGGCCCAGGTGATACCACCGCGTCTCGGGTGCCGGAGCGAGGCGGCGGATTTCAAACGCCAAGCCACTGCCGGCCGGGGTGTCCGCGTTCCAGGACAACACCGCCTCGTCCCACTCCAGGTCCGCCGTCACCGGCGGGGAAAGCAGCGTCCAGGACCGGGCTGCCGGCGCGGGTTGACGTTCCCATGCGGCCAGCGCCTCCTCTTCCCAGCCCAGGAACTGACACCCCCGCCGGTCGGGGCCTTCGCCGAGACCCGGCGGCAGGGTCAAGACCAGCCCGGCGGCCAGCGCCCAGCCGCCGAGGCGCGCGGGGCGGAGGGGACGGCAGGCAACGGGCCGGGATGCGTTCATCCTTGGGCGAGGGCGAAAAACCAACATCCCGCGGCCAGGGCCAGGCCGAGCGTTCCCGCCCAGCCGTCCGCCGCCGAGCGCGGCCCCCAGGTCCGGGGAAGCCCATGCAGGAGCAGGCCGCCCAGCACCCCGCCCACGTAGCCGCCGACGTGGGCCACGACGTCGCTGCGCGGGCTCAGCCCGAAGAGCACGAAAAGCAGGGTACCTGCGGCCAGCCCGGCGAAGACCGACCGCCACGCCGCTCGCGGGTGGCGCCACGCGCCCAGTGATTGCACCGTCAACATGCCCAGCGCGCCCATGACCATGCCCGAGGCCCCCAGGCCGCGGTACGGCGCGGGATGGAAGACCAGCCCCACGGCGTTGCCCAGGGCGCCGGCCAGCAGGGTGAGGCACCAGGTCCACCCGGCCCCGTAGCGGCCCATGGCCAGGCCCAGCGCGGCCAGGCCGGTGGCCACATTGGAGGCCAGGTGGCCGACGTCCGCATGCAACATCGTGGCGGTGACCAGGCGCCACCATTCGCCCCGGACGCCCGTGGTGTGGGTCATGCAACCGGCCGCCTCGAGGCGGCCCCCGGCGGCCTCGGCCAGGACATGGAAGGCCATCAACATGCCGGCCCAGGCCAGGGCCGCGGGGTGGAAGCGCACCTCCAGCGCGCGCAGGCGATGGCGCAACCTCCAGCCGCGGTTTTCGAGGCGGTATTGCCGGAGGACCGCGAGGGCCGCGGTCTGCTGGGCAGCGTCCACCCACAACACCCAGCCCAGCCCCTCCGGCTGGTGGTCCAGCGTCACCTCGATGCCCTGGCTGGCCAGTGCCAGGCTCCAGTCCATCGCCTGGCGGCGGGACCGGGCGGGAATGGCCACGCCGCGGAGGGATTCCGGGGTGTTGACCGTGTCGGTTGCCACGTTCTGTTCCGAACGAAGATACGTTTGCGTCCGCCGGCTGCAATGCCGGTGCCGGCCCCGCCCGCCGCGGTCAGGCGGGGGTGCCGCCGGGCGGTTCACTTCAGCTCGGACAGGCCCAGGGCGTCGAGGAAGGCGTCCAGCGAAAGGTGCACCCGCTCGCGGCGGTTGCGTTGTTCGAGGTGGTGGAGGTGCACCTTGACCCACTCGATCAACTGGGGACGCCGGGCAGGGTCGGCCGCCGCCTGGCGGGGGGTCAGGTCCCCCAGTAACGACAGCGGCTGGTCGAGCAGGCGCTGGTAGCGCGCCTCGTGTTCGGCGCGGAGGTCCTCCGGGGACTCCGCGGGCGGGGCGCCGGCGGTGGGAGCGGCCCCGGCTTCGGCGGTGGCCGGGGGGGCGTCGCCCGGCAACAGTCCACCGAAGATGGCGTTTTCCGCCGCGGCCACCAATGCCTGCTGCTGCTGGAGGCGTTGCATCTGCCGGGTCAGGTCCAGCCGCAGCGTCTCTTCGAAGCGGAGCTGGCCGGCAAAGTCCGCTTCCAGCCGGGCGCGGGCCTGCTCGAGCCGGGCGGCGTTGGCGGCCTCGACCACCAGGTGCTGGTCGAAGAGGCGAAGGACGGTCGGCTCGGCGGGGGGCGGGGTTTCGTCGGGCCTGGCGTCGGGCGGCGCGGTCTCGTTCCAGACAAAGGCGGCGCGCGGGGGGCCCAGGTGGAACGGATCGGGCGGGTCCACGGGCCGCAAGGCCGGGTGTTGGCGGCAGGCGGCCTCGAGGGTCCCGGCCGGCGCCTCGAGCCGGTAACGGGCCAGATGGCGGAGCAGGCCCAGTTTGTCCAGGTAGTCCAGTCGGTAGTGCCGGAGCAGGGCCTGGTGGAACTGGATCGCTTCGCCCAACCGCGCCTCGAGCAGGTCCGGGCCGCGCACGGCGGGGCCGGCGGCGGCAAGCTGTTCCTGCCACCACCCCCACCACGCCTCCCAGAGCAGGAGGGGGATTTCCACGGTGGGAAGGGTCAGGGCGGAGAAGTGCGTGTAGTCCGTCAGGCCGGTCAGCAGGCGGGTGAAGCGGACCACCCGCGGCGCCAGCAGGCGGTCCAGCACCGGAAAGGCCGGCCGCGCGGGGTCCAGCAGGTCGGCGCAGATCAACGTCCCGTCCGCCTCGAGGCGCTGGATTTCGAGGAGGGTCCAGCGGGTGTTGCGGCGCTGGCGGGACATGAGCTGCTCGTCATGGTTGAGCCCTTCCCAGCCGGCGGCCTCCCAGGCCTCGGCCAGGGTGCGGCCGGAAGCGGCGGGTTCGCGGAAGACCAGGTGGTGCAGGGCCCGGCTCAGGGCGGCCTCGAACCCGCCCCTGGCCTCCTCGAGGGGCAGCTCGCAGGCCTTGGTCCGGGCCTGCAGCCGGTCGCGGCCCCAGACCCGCAGCACGCGGTCCAGGGCCTTGCGGGTCCACTCGGCGTCCACCCGCCGCCACAGGTCGTAGCCGGCGCGGCCGAAGGGGAAGAAGCTGCAGGTGGAAGGGCAGGCCAGCGGGCTGCCGCGCTGGAGGCCGCACTCGACCGGGCTGATCAGGGCGTTCAGTGCGGGACAGGGCCGGC
Source organism: Verrucomicrobiales bacterium (assembly GCA_037439785.1). GTDB lineage: Bacteria > Verrucomicrobiota > Verrucomicrobiia > Limisphaerales > J093 > DSVZ01. The sequence goes on from JBBIVJ010000036.1 coordinate 19,225, forward strand.
CTTTTTTGCCGGGTTGGGGGCCACGGGAATGCATGGGCGCCGCCAGCATGGGAGTCGGTTCCGGCCCGGCAAGGGCAAACGCGGCCGCGGGCCTCCCCCTTTGACAGGCCGGCGCTGCTGCCTACCCTGCGCCGACGGATGTCCCGGGACGCGACACCGCCGCCCATTCGCCTGCGCGGGGTGCGGCACAACAACCTCAAGGGCTTTGACCTCGATCTGCCGGCCCGGCGGCTGATCGTGCTCACCGGCCTGAGCGGCTCGGGGAAAAGTTCGCTGGCCTTTGACACCCTCTACGCCGAGGGGCAGCGCCGCTACATCGAGACGTTTTCCCCCTACGCGCGGCAGTTCTTCGACCGCATGGACAAGCCGCGCGTGGACCACATCGAAGGCATCCCGCCGGCCATCGCCCTCGAGCAACGCAACACCGTGCGCACCACCCGCAGCACGGTGGGCACGATGACCGAAATCTGCGACTACCTGAAGGTGCTCTGGCCGCACCTGGCCCGCCTGCATTGTCGCGGCTGCGGCCGGCCCGTGCGCAAAGACCCGCCGGCGGCGATCTGGGACATCCTCCTGGCGGAACTTGGCCGGCCCGCCCCCCCGGCCGGAGCGGCGGCGGCCGGAGAGGAATCGGCCCCGACGCCCGCGCCCGAGGTGCTGGTGACCTTTGACCTGCCGCTGACGGAAAAAATCTCCCTGGCCGACTCGCTGGCGCTGGTGGCGCGGCAGGGCTACCAGCGGCTGCTGGTGGGACAGGAGGTGGTCCGCCTGGAAGACGCCGCCAGCCGCCCGGGCGCCGGCGCGGGGGACGCCTCCTCGCCGGGCCATCTCACCCTGGTCCAGGACCGGCTCTCCCTGGTGCCGACGCGGCGCAGCCGCTTCCTCGAGGCGTGCGAACAGGCCTACCACTTCGGCAAGGGCCGACTGGCGGTGCGGGCGTTGCCGCTGGCCTCGGGCTGGGTGCGCCGGTTCTCGAACCGCCGCCATTGCGCGGAGTGCGACCTCGAGTACGACGAGCCCACGCCGGCCCTGTTCAGCTTCAACCATCCCCTGGGGGCCTGTCCCACTTGCAAGGGCTTCGGCCGCATCATCCGCATTGATTACCGCCGCGCGCTGCCCGACCGCTCCCTCTCCCTGGCCGCGGGCGCCGTCAAACCCTGGCGCAGCGGCTTCAGCGCCGAATGCCAGGCGGACCTGCTCAAGTTCTGCCGCGCCCGCGGCGTGCCCACAGACGTGCCGTTTCGCGACCTCGACCGCGCCCACCAGAGCTGGGTGATCGAGGGCGACCCGGATTACGGCGTGGACGAGGCCCACCAGTGGCCGCATGCCTGGTACGGCGTCAAGGGCTACTTCCGCTGGCTCGAATCCAGGGCCTACAAGATGCACGTGCGGGTGTTGCTCAGCCGCTACCGCGCCTACACGCCCTGTCCGGACTGCGGCGGTCGCCGCCTCAAACCCGACGCGCTCCTGTACCGCCTGCCCCTGACGGCCGCCGGCCCGGCCCACGCCGGGGCCGACGCCGGCCTGACACTGGCCGACTTCTACGCCCTGCCGGTGGAACAGGCCCTGGCGGTGATGGAAAGCCTCCGCCCGCCCACCGTTGGCGGACCGGACCACGCGGAGGAGTCCTCCCTTCAGACTGCGCTTGACGAGGTCCGCGCCCGGCTCGGCTACCTGGTCGAGGTGGGGCTCGGTTACCTGACCCTGGACCGGCCCACCCGCACGCTGTCGGGTGGCGAGACCGAGCGCGTCAACCTCACCGCCTGCCTCGGCACCCGCCTGGTCCACACCCTGTTCGTCCTGGACGAGCCCACCGTGGGGCTGCATCCCCGCGACACCGCCCGGCTGGTGCGTCTGCTCACCCGCCTGCGTGACGCCGGCAACACTGTGGTGGTGGTTGAGCACGAGCCTGCCGTCATGCGCGCCGCCGATCACCTCGTGGACCTCGGCCCCGGCCACGGCGAGAGCGGCGGCCAGGTGGTCTTTCAAGGCTCCTTCCGCCAGTTGCTCCGCTGCCGGGCCTCGCTCACCGGCCAGTACCTGAGCGGACGACGTCGCATCGAGGCCCCGCCCCGCCGGCCGGTCTTCCCGTTCGCCCCGGATGGTTCGGGCGGGGAGTGGCTCCGACTAGCCGGCGTCACGCGCCACAACCTGCGCGACGTGACGGTCGAGATTCCGCTCGGCCGCTTCGTCTGCGTCACCGGCGTGAGCGGCTCCGGCAAATCCACCCTGATCGGCGAGGTCCTCTACCCGGCCCTGGCGGCGCGCCTGGGCGGGGCGGGAGGACCGCCGCCGGCCTCCGAGCCGCTCGACGCGGGCGAGGAGGCGGAGGGCGAGGCCGACGAGGCCGAACCGCTGACCGGCGTGCAGCTCGAGGGCGCCGAAACCCTGGAGGGGGTGGTGCGGGTGGACCAGTCCCCCCTGGGCCGCACGCCCCGCTCGAACCCGGCCGTGTACGTGGGTGGCTTCGCGGACCTCCGGGAGCTGTTCGCCGCCAGCGAGGCCGCCCGCGCCCGCGGCCTGGCGGCCAGCGCCTTCAGCTTCAACTCCCCCCAGGGCCAATGCCCCCGCTGCCGCGGCGCCGGCTTCGAGAAAATCGAAATGCAGTTCCTCAGCGACGTGTTCATCCGCTGCCCGGACTGCGACGGCCGCCGCTACCGGGACACCGTTCTCGCCGTGAAGGTCCGGCCGCCCGGCCGCCCCGGGTCGGGCCCCGCCAGGGCGTGGTCCATTGCCGACGTGCTCGAGGCCACGGTCGAGGAGGTCCAGGGCTGGCTGGCGGACTTCGGGGACCTGCGCCCGGCCCGGCGCGCCGCGGCCAGGCTCCAGGTCCTGGGCGACGTGGGGCTGGGTTACCTGCGGCTGGGCCAGCCCTTGAACACGCTCTCCGGCGGCGAATGCCAGCGCCTCAAACTGGCCGCCCACCTGGCCGGGCACCTCGGCGATGCCGCCCGCCCGGCCGCGCGGCCCACGCTGTTCCTCTTCGACGAGCCGACCACCGGCCTGCACTTCGAGGACGTGCGGGTGCTGCTCGAGGTATTCCAGCGGCTGGTCCGGGCCGGCCACTCGGTGGTGGTCATCGAGCACAACCTCGAGGTCATCCGGTGCGCGGACTGGGTGATTGACCTCGGCCCCGAGGCCGGTGCCGGCGGCGGGCGCGTGGTGGCGGCCGGCCCGCCCGAAGCCATCGCCGCCTGTGCCGCCAGCCACACCGGCCGTGCCCTGCGCGAGCCGGGGCTGAAACCGGCCTCCCTCCCGGCCGCCGTCGGTTAGCCTCCCGGCCGCGACGGCCGGGAAACTTGCCAACCCGGCCGGCGGACCGCAGCTTGGCGGGCATGGACCTTTCCGGTGGGCGGTACTCCGGCGTCCCACAGTTCCAGAGTCGCGGGCGAAGTTCGCCGCTGGCGCGGCGGGTCTGGGGCGGGTGGGCGGCGGCGCTGGCCTGCCTGGCCCAGGCGCCGGGGCCGACGCGGGCGGCCGAAGGGAATTACCCCACCGGGCCGGCGCTCGGGGAGATGGCCGGGCGGCAGGAGGTGGTGGCGCGGGTTTTTTACGGGGAGCGGGAGCGCCTGGCGGACCTGGTCTCGCGGTATGACGTGTTCGAGTTCGCCGACCATGTTCAGGGCTACGTCCTGGCGCGGCTGACGCTCGCCGAGGGGTCGGAGCTTGCGGCGGCGGGCTGGAGGCTCGAGGTGGACCCCGCCCTCACCCGTGCCCTGCAAGGCGGGCCGCGCCCGGCCGCGCCACAGGCCGGCGGCATCCCGGGCTACCCCTGTTATCGCACGGTCGAGGAGACCGAGGCCGCCCTGGACCGCCTCGAGCGCGAGCACCCGGGTCTGGTGCGCGTGGTCGTCCTCGGCCCAAGCTGGGAGAAGACCGTGCCCGGTGGCGCGGCGGGGTACGACCTGCGGGCGCTGGTCCTGAGCAACCCCGAGCGGCCCGGACCGAAACCGCGGTTCCTGCTCCTGGCTGCCCACCACGCCCGGGAGTTGACCACCGCCGAGACCGCGCTCCGCTTTGCCGAGGAATTGCTCGCCGGCCACGGCCGCGATCCCGAGGCAACGTGGCTGCTGGACTTCCACGAGGTGCACGTGCTGCCGGTGGCGAACCCGGACGGCCGCAAGCTGGCCGAGCGGGGCCTGTGGTGGCGCAAGAACACCAGCAATACCAACGGCTGTTCCGAGTACCCCCGCTATGGCACGGACCTCAACCGCAACTGCGGCTTCAACTGGGGCGGCGTCGGCGCCAGCGATCTGCCCTGCAGCGAGGTGTACCACGGCCCGGCCGAGTTCTCCGAGCCGGAGAACCGGGCCCTGCGCGATTACGTGCGGGCGCTGTTCCCCGCCCGGCGGCCGCCGGACGACGTCACCCCCGCCCCGGAGACCGCCCCGGGCCTGGTGGTCAGCCTGCACAGCTTCTCCGAACTGGTGCTTCATCCCTGGGGCTGGACCACCAACCCCGCCCCCAACGCCGCCGCCCTGGCCGCGCTGGGCGCCAAGTTCGCCTTCTTCAACCGCTACCGCGTCCTGCCCAGCATCGGGCTGTACCCCACCACCGGCTCGCTGGATGACTGGGTGTACGGCGAGCGCGGGGTGGCGGCCTACACGTTCGAGCTGGGCCGGGCGTTCTTCGAGGACTGCGCGGAGTTCGAGTCCCGCGTCTATCCCGCCAATCGCCCCGCGCTCTGGTACGCCGCCAAGGCGGCCCGGGAACCGTTCCGCGCCCCCGCCGGGCCGGACGTGGTCCGGGTCACCGTCACGCCCGAGCGGGCGGTGGCCGGCACGCGCGTTCGGATCGAGGCGCGCGCGGAGGCCACGCGGTGGTTTGGGCTGGACCCCCTGCCCGCACCGCGGCAGGTGGTGGCGGGCGGCTGGTCGCTCGATGTCCCCCCCGGGGCCGACACGCCGGTGCTGCCGCTGGCCGCGGCGGATGGCGCCCTGGACTCGCCTGAGGAAGAGCTGGTGGGTGAACTGGACACCTCGACGTGGCCGCCCGGCCGGCATCTGGTTTTCGTGGCGGCACAGAACGAGGACGGCATCTGGGGCCTGCCCACGGCGGCGTTTGTCCGGGTGGAACCCTTGACGCTGGGCGTGAGCCTGGAGGCGGAGAGGCCGGTGTTGCGCTGGCCCAGCGTGCCCGGCCGCACCTTCACGGTGTGGGAGGCGGTGGCGCCCGACGGCGCGTTTGTGCCTCGCTGGCGCGGGCTGGCCGACCGCGCCCCCGAAAATACCCTGCCCTTGCCACCGCCGGAGGCGGCGACGCGGTTTTACCGCCTGCAGGTGGACCCGTGAATTGACCGGCCGGCGGATTTGCCCCAGCCTCCCCCACCACGCGGCCCGATGCACACCCCCGTTGCCGAGACCCCGAGCCCGACCCCGCCCGCCGCCCCCGCCGCGGACGCCCCGGATCTGTCCGTGGCGCTGGGGCTGCTGACCCTCCCCAACCCGGTCACCGTGGCCTCGGGCACGTTCGGCTACGGCGTCGAGTACGCGGGCCTGCTGGACCTCAACCAACTGGGCGCGGTGGTGGTCAAGGGCATCCGCTTGGGGCCGGTGTGCGGCAACCCCACCCCCCGCACCGTCGAGGTCACCTCCGGCCTGCTCAACGCCATCGGCCTGCAAGGGCCGGGCGCGGACGGGTTCATCGCGAAGTATTGGCCGTTTTTGCGCACCCTGCGCGTGCCGGTCATCATCAACATCTGGGGCACCACGGTCGAGGAATACGCCGAGGTGGCGCGGCGGTTCGACGCGCTGGAAGGGGTGGGCGCGCTCGAGCTGAACGTCTCCTGCCCGAACATCAAGGCCGGCGGTGCCCAGTTCGGGACCGATTGTGCCCTGCTCCACCGCGTGGTGGCCGCCTGCCGCCGGGCCACGCGGCTGCCCTTGCTGACCAAGCTCAGCCCCAACGTGGTCCACATCGCCCCCTACGCCCGCGCCGCGGAGGAGGCCGGCAGCGATGCGCTCTCGATCATGAACAGCTTCCCGGCCATGGCGATTGATCCCCACACGCACCGGCCCCGCCTGGCCAACGTCACCGGCGGGTTGACCGGCCCCTGCATCAAGCCCATCGCCGTGAAACTGGTCTGGGACGCCTTCCAGGCGGTGCGCATCCCCATCCTCGGCATGGGCGGCATCCAGTCGGCCGAGGACGCGCTCGAGTTCATCCTGGCCGGCGCCTCGGCCGTCGCGGTGGGCACCGCCAACTTCTACGAACCCCGGACCGCGCTGCAGGTCCTGGCCGGCCTGCGGGATTACCTGGTCGGCCGCGGCCTTTGCAGCCTCCGGCCGCTGGTCGGCGCCGCCCACCGCCACGCCGCGCCCCCGCCCGGTGCCTGAAGCCCGCCCCGGCCCCGGCCGGACCGGTGCGGCCCCGCCCCCTGCCCCATGTCCGCCGCGCGCCGCCATCGCGGACCCGCCCCCGAGGATGCCGCCCTGTTCGCCGCGGCCCAGTGGCCGCGGTTGCGCGAGGCCGTCGCAGACCTTTGCTGGTTGCTGGACCGCGGCTATGCCCCGGCCTCGGCCGCCGAACTGGTCGGCAACCGCCACGCCCTGACCGCGCGCCAGCGCCTGGCGCTCACCCGCAGCGTGTGCGCCGCTACGGCCCGCCGGCGGCGACACGCGCAGGAGGTGGGACCGGAGGCCCTGGCGGGGCAGGAGCTGTGGCTGGACGGCTTCAACGTGCTCACCGCCCTCGAGGCGGCCCTGGCGGGCGGCGTCATCCTGGTGGGCTGCGACGGCTGCTGTCGCGACCTGGCCAGCGTGTACGCCCGGCACCATGAAGTGGCCGAGACCGCGCCCGCCCTCGAATTGCTGGGGGCGGCCCTCAGCGGCTGGGGCGTGCGCCGGTGCCGGTGGTGGCTGGACCGCCCGGTCTCCAACAGCGGCCGGCTCCAGCAGCGGCTCCTGGCCCTGGCCGCCGCGCGCGGCTGGGCGTGGACGGTGGACCTGGTCTTCAACCCGGACAGGGTGCTGGCGGAAACCGACCAGATCATCGCCACCTCGGACAGCGTGGTGCTCGACCGTTGCGCGCGGTGGTTCAACCTGGCCGGCCGGCTCATTCGCCAACAGGTCTCCCACGCCTGGCTGGTGGACTTGAACGTGCCGCCGGCTGTCGCCGGCATTGCGCGCGAGGGGCGGGTGGGTTAGACCGTCAGCATGAAGTCCTTTTCTCCCGGCGCCGTCCCTGCCGCGCTCACCCTCCTCCTGTTCGCAGCCGGTTGTACCACGCCGGCCCGGCCGCCCACCGTGACGCTCCGGCCGGCCGCGCCGGTGCATTTCCCGGGTGCCCAGCGCCCCGGCCCTGACCGGCCCGGGGAAACGGACTCGAACAGCCCGCTGCACTGGTCGGGCAACACGTTGTACGTCTTCAACTCCGCCGGTCACCCCTGGCGGGCCGGCGGTCCGGACCTGTTCCGGCTGGGCGAGAGCTACCTGAAGACCGCGTACCACAACCAGACCAACGGCGGCCGCTGGATCGAAGCCACCTGGAAGGCGGCCGACGGCACGCTGTACGGCTGGTACCACTTCGAGCCCGCGGGTCTGTGCCCGGGCACGCACCTGACCGCCCCGTGCATCGGCGCCGCCCGTTCGCGCGACGACGGCGCGCACTGGGAGGACCTGGGCGTGGTGCTCGAGGCCCGCCCCGGCACGCTGAACTGCGCCACAAAAAACTTCTACTTCGCCGGCGGCCACGGGGACTTCTCGGTCCTGCTCGACCGCCGGCAGCGCTGGCTCTACTTCCTCTTCAGCACCTACGCCGGCGACCCCGCCGAGCAGGGCGTGGCCGTGGCGCGCATGCGCTGGGCGGACCGCGACACGCCGGTGGGCCGGGTCTGGAAGTGGCACGCCGGCGCCTGGCGCGAACCGGGCGTGGGCGGCCGCGTCACCCCCATCTTCCCCGCGCGAATTGACTGGCACCGGGAGGATGCGGACGCCTTTTGGGGCCCCTCCCTCCACTGGAATCACCACCTGCGCCGCTATGTGATGCTGCTGAACCGGGCGGAAGACTTCCGCTGGACGCAGGAAGGGGTGTACGTGTCTTTCAGTCCGGACCTGGCCAGGCCCGCCGCCTGGACGGCGCCGCGAAAAATCCTGGGCGACCTGCCTGCGGATGGCTGGTACCCGCAGGTGGTGGGGCTGGACCCACAGCGGCGTGAGACGGACAAGCTGGCCGGCCACGTGGCGCGGCTTTTTGTGCGCGGTCAGTCGCGCTGGGAAATCGAGTCCGGCCGGTGAAAGGTTTCCCCGCCGAGCAGACCGCGCGCCGGACTGCCCACCGGCGCCATGGCAGATGGCCCGTCTGCCCTCCCCGGTCGGCGCGGTGAAGACCCCGCCGGGCGTCCCTTGCGCCCCTCAGGTGAAGATGATCTGCGCGCCGGCGGACAGCTCGTAGAATTCGCCGACGGTCAGCACCTTGTCCACCTGGGGCACGAAGTCCTCCGGCCGCAGGTGGAACATGTCCACGGTGGCCTTGCAGGCGTAGATGTGCCCGCCGGCGTCGTGGATCATTTCGAGGAACTCGGACACCGGCGGGATGTCCAGCTTTTCCATTTCCCGGCGCATCATCCAGGTGGCGAAGGCGGACATGCCGGGCAGCGCACCCAGCAGCGTGGGCAGCGGCGCACCCTTGGCGTGGGGCACGCGCAGGGCCGGGTTGCCCACGGTGGCGATGCGCAGCTTGTCCTGAAAACCCTTCAGCACGGCGTACAGGCCGAAGAAGGTGAAGAACAGGTTCGCCTCGATGCCTTCCATGCGGGCACCGTTGGCCATGATCAGGCCCGGATAGACGCCGTCGAGCGTGCCGCGCGAGACGATGATGGAAACCTTGCGGATGCGGTCGGGTGCGGGAGCATTCATGGGACTCTTCCGGGTTCGGGTTCACACGCAACTGGCCGGCTTGGGCAGGCCGGCGATGAGCGCGGCCTTTTTGATCGGGCCGTCCGGGAACAGGGCGTAAAGGTCCTTGGTGGCAAAGCCGCCGACCTTGTTGAGCCGGCGCATGCCCGGCACGGCGCCGCGCTCGCGGTAATCGCGCTGGAGGAACTCGATGACCTTCCAGTGCGCGTCGGTGAGCTGGAGGTTGAGCACCCCGGCCAGCGCCTCGGCGAGCGCGCGGTTCCACTGCTCGGGCCGGCTGAGGTAGCCCTCGGCGTCCACTTCAACGATCTGTCCGGCGATGACTTTTTGCGGCATGGTTTCGATGCGGTTCAGGGTTGCGGTTTGTCGGAGGGAGCGGCTCAGCCGAAGGCCCCGGCCTTGAGCGCGCCCTCGGGAATCTGTTTGCCGGCCAGGCTCATCTGGTGGTCCACAAAGGGAATCGGCCGGCCGCGGAGCAACCAATGCCAGTAAATCCACTTGAACGCCAGCTTGCCCCAGTGGTTGAGGCGCGATTCGCCCAGCAGGGCCAGCGGGCCCAACCGCGGGAACGGAAAACGCCCCGGCACCGGCTCAAGCCGGTAGTTGAAGTCCAGCAGGAAGCCCTTGCCGAAGCCCGATTCGATGAAGCAATTGGCGTGGCCGTCGAATCGCGCCGGCGGCGGCTGGCCGCGCACCTGGGCCAGCACGTTTTCGGTGAGCACCTCGGCCTCGAAATGCGCCACCGAGCCGGCCTTCGAGGTCGGCACATCCGTGGCGTCACCGATGACGAAAATGTTCTCGTGCCCGCGCGCCTGCAGGGTGTGGCGATCGGTGGGCACGTAGTTCATCTCGTCGCCCAGGCCGGAGCGTTCGATCATCTCCGCACCCAGGTTGGGCGGCACGGTGACCAGCAGGTCGTAGGGCACCTGGCGCTCGTCCCAGGAGACCAGCGCGTGCCGGTCGTTGTCCACCCGCGCCACGGCGAAGTCGGGGATCACGCCGATGCGTTTGCGCTCGAGCAGGCCGCTCAGGACCTGCGAGGCGATGGGCTTGGTGAACGCTCCCGGCAGCGGCGTCACGTACACCAGCTCGGTCCGGTCGCGCAAGCCCCGCTCGGTCAACCACCAGTCGGCCAGGAAGGCGAATTCCAGCGGCGCCACCGGGCATTTGATGGGCATCTCGCTCACGTGCACCACCAGCCGGCCGCCGCGCCAGTCGCGCAACGCCTCCCGGAGCGCCTGCGCCCCCTCGTAGGTGTAGAACTCATGCACTCGCCGCCGCCAATCCCCGTCCACCATCCCCTCGACCTGCCCCGGCACGGGCGTCGTGCCAGTGGCGATGATCAACACGTCGTAAGGCAGCTCGACACCGTCGGCCAGCCGCACGCGGTGGCGCTCCGGCTCGATGCGATCCACGGCCGCCTGGACGAACTCGACTCCGCGCGGCAGGAGGCGGCGTTTGGGGCGCACCACATCCCGCTCCGTGTACAGGCCGAAGGGCAGAAACAGGAAGCCGGGCTGGTAAAAATGCTCGGCCGCCTCGTCCACCACGCGCACCCGCCAGGACCCGGCCGGCAGGCGGTGACGGAGCTTGTGCGCCATGATCGTGCCGGCGGTGCCGGCGCCGAGGATGAGCAGGTTTTTCATACGCGCCGAAGGTAGGCGAGCCGCCAGGCCGGCGGAGGTTACACGGGCGACCGGGGCGGGGGCGGTCCGGCCGGCGGGCGGGCAGGCCGGGAAACGCTTTGACCGAACGGCCCCCGCCCCGTAGGCTGCCGGCAACCAGGACACGCCTATGAAATTCGGCCTAAACACGTTTCTGTTCACCTTCCCGTTCACCAACGAGAGCGCCCGGTGGTTCAAGACCTTCAAGGACTGGGGCTTTGATGCCGTCGAGATCGCCATTGACGACCCCGCGGCGGTGGACCCGGCCTACCTGCGCGCCGAGCTGGACAAGGTCGGCCTGGCCTGCTGCTCGGTCTGCGGGGCGTTCGGCCCCGACCGCGACCTGCGCGGCACGCCCGAGGCCCAGGCCAACTCCAGCGCCTACATCCGCACGTTGATTGACCAGGCGGTGGTGCTCGGCGCGCCGGTGGTCGCCGGCCCGGTCTATTCCGCGGTGGGCCGCCGCAACGCCGAGGAGCCCAAGGCCAAACGCGAGCAGTGGCGCACGGTGGTCCGGAACCTCAAGCCGCTGGCCCGGTACGCCCAGCAAAAGGGCGTCGAAATCTGTGTCGAGCCGCTCAACCGCTTCGAGACCGACTTCATCAACACGGTGGACCAGGTGCTCGAACTCATCGCCGACGTGGGCAGCCCGGCCCTGAAGGTGCACCTGGACACCTTCCACATGAACATCGAGGAGAAACACCAGGCCGCCGCCATCAAAAAAGCCGGCAAGCTGCTCCGGCATTTCCACGCCTGCGGCTGCGACCGCGGTACCCCCGGCAACGACCACATCGCCTGGGACGAAATCGCCGCCGCCCTCAAGAAGGTGAAGTACGACGGCGCCGTGGTCATCGAGTCCTTCACCCGGGACGTGAAGATCATCGCGGCCGCCGCGGCCATCTGGCGGCAGATCGAGCCCAGCCGCGAGGAGATCGCCACCAAGGGCCTGCGCTACCTGCGGCGGAAGCTGGCCTGACCGCTCCGGGCCCGGCAGCGCCACATCCCCGCGAGCCCAAACCCCGCCAGCACGCGGCTCGCCGGCAGACTTCGGCGGATACGACACCGCCGCGCGGCCGCCGCGGTGCCCGGTCAAGGGTTTTTCCCGCCGGCAAGAGGCAGGCAAACCGGACGAGCTGCAGGCCGTGTTCAGGCCAGCAGGACCGTCAGCTTTTTCGGCCCGTGGGCGCCCAGGACCAGGATGCGCTCGATGTCGCCCGTCCGGCTCGGGCCGGTGATGAAGGAGATCATGCTCGGCCAGGCCGTGGCGTACCGCTCCGCCAGCAGGGCGAAGGCCGCCGGCAGGTCCGGGACCAGTTGCTCGCGCCCGGCCAGCACCACGTGATGCGGCGGGAGCACGTTCAACGCCCGCCCGCCCGCGCTGGTGCTGGTCACCACCACCGTGCCGGTCTGGGCCACCAGGGCATCGCACTCGGTCAGGCCAGCGTCGCACTGCTCCAGGGCGTGCTTGTCGTAGCCCCCATCGGTCCACCACACCGGCAGCCCCAGCGCCTCGACAGCGGGTTTGACCCGCGGGCCGGCGTGGGCGGCCACCCGCTGCCAGCCCTCCGCGTCGCGCAGCCGGATCAATTCAGTCCGCACCTGCGCCTCCGATTCGCAGAGTACAAACTCGGTGCGCAGCTCGCGGGAAGCGGCGGCAAAGGCGGCCACCCAGTCCTCGAAGCCCGGCCCCACCCGCGGCAGCAGACCGGTGAAGCTGCGGGACGGCGGCGCGGCCGTCTCGTCCCCGGCGGCCGCGGAGGGTGCCGGCGCATTGTGCCGGGCGGCCGGCGCCCGCAGGGCTTCGCGGATGCGGGCGAGGATGGTATCGCGCGGGTTCATGGGCTTTCGGCCGAAGTCAGGGCCCGACGGGGCCTCGTCCCTCCGCGGAATCTCGCCCCGCCCGATTGGCGGACCGCTGGCGCCACCACTGCTTGAAACTTTGCGGCGCCAGGCGCGGCATTTCGCGGGTCTGCGTCCAGGCATACGCCGGGTCCAGGCGCGTGCCCCGGACCAGGCCGTGCACTTTCTGGCCCAGCCGGCCCAGGGCCAGACTCAACCGCCAGAGCGCGGGGCGGTTCACCACCCCGACGAAGAGGCGAAAGGCCAGCTTTTCCCACCAGATCGGCCGCTGCGTGCGGGCATTGCGGCGGTGCTGGAGCAGGTGGTGGTGCAGGTCAATCTTGACCGGGCAGGCCTCGGTGCAGGCGCCACAGAGCGAGGAGGCAAAGGGCAGATGCTGCCATGCCCGCAGGCCACGCAGGTGCGGGGTGATGACCGCGCCGATGGGGCCCGGGTAGGTGGTGCCGTAGGTCTGGCCGCCCACGTGGCGAAAGATGGGGCAGACGTTCAGGCAGGCCCCGCAGCGGATGCAGTGCAGGGCGTCGCGCTGCTCGGAGTCGGCCAGGATCGTGCTCCGCTGGTTGTCCAGCAGCACCACGTGGAACTCCTCCGGGCCGTCGGGCTCGCCGGGTTGGCGCGGGCCGCCGTAGAGGGTGTTGTAACCGGAGAGGAGCTGGCCGGCGCCGGCCGTGGCCAGCAGGGGCAGGAACAACGCCAGGTCGGCCAGCCGGGGCAGGACTTTTTCGATGCCCACCAGCGTGATCATCGTGCGCGGCAGGGCGGCGGTGAGGCGGGCGTTGCCCTCGTTTTCGGTGACCGAGATCATGCCGGTCTCGGCGATGGCGAAGTTGGCGCCGGTGATGCCCACATCCGCCTCGAGGTACTTCCGGCGGAGCACCCGGCGGGCGACCATCGTCAGTTCCTCCGGGCTGTCCGAAGGGGCGTCGCCGAGTTCGCGCGCGAACAGCTCCCGGATTTCGCCCCGGGTCAGGTGCATGGCCGGGAAGACGATGTGGTAGGGCGGCTCGCCGCGGAGCTGGACGATGAACTCGCCCAGGTCGGACTCGACCACCGCGAAGCCGGCCTGTTCGAGGGTGTCGTTGAGGTGGATTTCCTCGGCGGTCATCGCCTTGGACTTGACGATGGTGCGGGCGCCGCGGTCGCGGCAGATGCCCAGGATGATCTGCCGGGCGGCCTCGGCGTGGGGGGCCCAGTGGACCTTTGCGCCGCGGGCCTCGAGCCGGGCGGCGAACTCTTCGAGGTACCGATCCAGGTGGTGGATCGCCTCGCTCTTGATCGCCGCCGCCGCCTGGCGCGCCCCTTCCCAGTCCTGGAAGCGCGCCTTCATCTCGTCGCGTTTGACCTCGTACTTGCCCAGTGCGGTCTGGATGCGGTGGCGGTGGCGCAGGTCGCGGGTCAGTGTCCGCGCGTGCTGCTTGAAGGCGGCGGCGGGAGAGGTCATGAGGTGGCCAGCACTTCCACCAGGTGGATGGTTTTGAGCCGCAGCCCCTGCCGGTCAATCAACCCCTGCACGTGCATCAGGCAGCTCGAGTCGCACGAGACAAGGTACTCCGCGCCCGCGGCCTGGGCCTCGGCGAGCTTCACCTCGCCCATCGCGGTCGAGATCATCGGAAACTTCACCGCAAAGGTGCCGCCGAAGCCGCAGCACACGACCTGTTTCATCTCGACCAGCTCCAGGTCGCGCACGTGGGCCAGCAGCCGCCGCGGCGCGGCCTGGATGTGCATTTCGCGGAGGCTGTGGCAGCCATCGTGGTAGGTGACCCGGTGGGGGAAGCGCGCGCCCAGGTCGCTCACCCCCAGGCGGTCCACGAGAAACTCGGCAAACTCGAAGACCCGCCCCGCCAGCGCCCGGGCCTCGGCCTCGCGCGGCGTGCCGGCGAACAGCGCCGGGTAAAAGCACCGCAGCATGGCGCCGCAGGAACCGCTGGGGACCAGCACCGTCTCCGCCGCCCGCAGCCGGTCGAGCACCCGCCCGGCCACCGGGCGCGCCTCGGCCCAGCAGCCGGAGTTGAAGGCCGGCTGGCCGCAGCAGTTCAGGTCCTCCGCGACTTCGAGCGTGTGGCCGAGCCGTTCGAGGATGCGCACCACCGCGATGGCGACCTGCGGGTACAGGGCGTCCACAAAACAGGGGACAAACAGCGTGATCTTCATGGCCGCGGTCGCGGGCCGGTCAGGTGCCGCCGCCCTTCAGCCAGAACGGCGCGGTGGCAAACCAGACGATCGCCGCGACGAGCATCGTCAGCTTCATCGGGCCTTCGTCCAGCGTGTGGAACAGGTGCAGCACCGGCGGCAGGAGGGTGCCGGCCAGCGCGAGCGGGGCGAGGAGGCGGGCCACCGTGGTCATGGGGCGGGGACGGTTGGGCGATGGAAGAGTTTGGTGAGGACGACGTACAACGCGCCGCAGGCCAGCCAGGCGGGCAGCGGCAGGAGGAACGAGTTCACGTCGTGGACGCGGTACAGGTACAGGGCTGCCAGCACCGGCAGTGCCCACGCCAGCAGCACCGCCGGGTTGAACCCGCTGGCCGTGCGGGCGGCGTACTCGGTGGGCAGGCCCAGGCGCCGGGCCAGGAAATGGTCCACCGCGATGACCGCGCCCACCGGGCAGAGGATGGTCCCGTACAGCCCCACGAAGTCCAGCAGCTTCATGGCCACCGCCGGGAAGATGCCCGCCAGCGTGCAGACCGTGCCGGCGAGGAGCGTGCCGGCCACGCGCGACATCTTCGGGGCCATGCCCTGGAAGGCCAGGCCCGCGCGGTAGATCGTGGGGTTGGCGGTGGTCCAACCGGCGATGACCACGCAGATCAGGCCGGCCCAGCCCACGGCGTCCCAGACCATCGGCCCCGGCGGCATGCCCTTGACGGGGTCGGCGCCGCGCTCGCGCACCCAGTACACCAGCAGCAGCGCCGCACAAATCCAGGCGATGTAGTGGCCCAGGTACATGCCGGCGGCCGAGGCCCAGCCGTAGGAGGGCTTGCGGGCAAAACGGAAGATGCTCAGGTCCGACATGCCCAGGTGCATGGCGGCGTTACAGAACCAGGCAAAGCAGACCACGCCCCAGAAGCCGATCCGGGACGTGGTCTGGGCCGGCGGCTGGATGACCTCGAAGAGGTTGGTCGTACCCAGCCGCGCCAGCATCACCACGCCGCAGGCCACAAAAACCAGGAACATCCACGGCGCCGCCACATGTCCCACCCGGGCCACGAAGCCGTAGCCGCGCACCGCCACGAAGGTCATCGCCGCCCCGAGGGCCACGCACACCAGCACCCACACCACCCCGGTCGGCCAGGTGTCCCCGAAGGACGGCATCCGGATGTGCTCGCCAAAGGGCACGCCCACCGCGGTGGCGGAGACGGTGACCATGGCCCCGGCCAGGAAGCAGAACAGGACGCCGTTGAAAAAGTTGTACAGCGTGACCAGGCGGCGGCCGGTGAGGCGCTCGAGCTGGTAGTAGAGCGTGAGACGGTGGCGGGTGGCGATTTCGGCGGTGAGAAACCGCCAGGTCAGCACGGCCAGGAAGTTGCCCAGCAGCAGGCCAAAGATCAGATCAAACGCGCTGGCGCCCCAGGCCACAAACAGCGGGCCGATCATGAACTCCGTGCCGGCGGTGTGCTCGCCGGCGTACATGCCCCAGAAGGCGCTGGGGCCCTTGCGGGCGTGCTCCGGCACCGGCTCGCGCTCGTATTCCGTCCCTGCCGGATGGTCAGCCGTCTCGTGCATGGGATGACGGCGGGAGCATCGCGACCGCCCTCCCGCTCCGCCAAGTTCATTTTCCAGGGCCGGCCGACCGCGGCTGGCGATGGCGCATCTCAGTTTCCTGCCCCTGACGGGTTGGCCGTGGCGCAGGGCTTCCGGTCTGCTGTATTGCGGGTTTCCCCCCCGCAGAGCCGCCGCCTTCCCCCCGCGACGCCGATTGAAAATCGGCGATCCCGCAGGTTGGGCAACCGGTGCGACGACCTCGGCAATTAATTGAGCTGCGCCCCAGGCGGTGCGGCGGCGAATCCGGGCTTGGAACCGGCCGCCGCGCACGCTAAAGACGGCGCGTGCCGGACGCCGCCTCACCCCTGACCGCCCACACCCGCTACTGCGCGGTGCTGGGGCATCCGGTGCGGCATTCGGCGTCCCCCCCCATGCAGAACGCCGGGCTGGCGGCGCTGGGACTGGACTGGCGTTACCTGGCGTTTGATGTGCGGCCGGCGGACCTGCCGGCAGCCCTGGCCGGCGCGCGGGCGCTGCGGCTGATCGGGTTGAACCTGACCGTGCCCCACAAGTTGCTGGCCCTGGACCTGGTGGAGGCACTGGACGCCAGCGCCCGGACCTGGGGAGCCGTCAACACCATCCGCTTCGAAGCTCGCCAGGGGGCGGGGCCGTGGCGGCCGCTGGGAGAGTGGACCGAGGTCCCGGACGACGCCGAGGTGCGCGCCCTGGGATTCAACACCGATGCGGACGCGATCGAGACCGCCCTGCGGGAAGACCTGGGCCTGAGCTTGGCGGGCACGCGGGTGGTGCTGCTGGGGGCGGGCGGGGCCGGCCGCACGGCCGCTCTTAAGCTGGCCGCCGCCGGCGTGGCGGTCCTGCATCTGGTCAACCGCACCTGCGCCAGGGCCGAGGCGTTGGCGGCGGAAATTGCGTGCCGATACCCCGCGGTCCGCGTGGTGGTGGGTTATCCGGATTCGGCAGGGGCCGTGGACCTGGTCCTCAATGCTACGTCCCTGGGACTGCGGCCGGACGACCCGCCGCCGTGGGATGCGGTCGCGCTGGACCTGCGCCGGGTGGGTGCAGCCTATGACATGATCTACCGGCCGGCAGAGACGCGGTTTCTGGCCGCCGCACGCGCGGCCGGGTGCCGGACAGCCAACGGCCTGGGCATGTTGCTGCATCAAGGGGCGCGGGCGCTGGAAATCTGGACCGGCCGGCCGGCGCCGTTGGAGCCGATGCGGCGGGCGCTGGAAGCCAGCGTGTACGGGGGGGAGTGAGCGGGGGATGATGGGCGCCAATCTTTTCGAGGCCCGGAACTGGGCGTTGCTGCCGTTTCATTTCTGGACCGGCGTGTTTGCGGTCCTGGGCGCCATCGTGGGCAGCTTCCTCAATGTCTGCATTCACCGGCTCCCGCACGGCCAGAGCCTGATGCGCCCGGGCTCGCGGTGTCCGCACTGCGGGGCGCCGATACCCTGGCGGTACAACCTGCCGGTCCTGAGCTGGCTGTGGCTGCGAGGGCGGGCGGCCTGTTGCGGCGGGCCGATCCGCCCGCGCTACGTGGTGGTGGAGGCGTTGACGGCCGGGTTGTTTGCCGCGTGCTGGGTGGTGTGGGGGGAGACCTCCACCGGGCAGGCGCTGGTGTACGCGGCGGTGCTGGCCGGGTTGCTCGCCGCGGCGGTGATTGACTGGAAGCACTTCATCATCCCGGACGCGCTGACCCTGGGCGGTCTGGGCGTGGGTCTGCTGAGCTCGTTTCTGGTCCCGGTCCTGCACCAGACGGCTTCGCCGGCCATCGCCCTGCAACGGAGTCTGGTGGGGGCGCTCACCGGGGCGGGGTTGATCTACGCGGTGGTGCGGGGGGGCAAGGTGCTCTTTGGCCGGCAGGTGATGAGCTGGCCGGGGCCGGTCCGCGTGGTGTTCGCGGAGGAGGCGTTGGTGCTGCCGGACCGGGAACCGATTTCCTACGAGGAACTGCTGTACCGGCGGCGGGACTGCATTCGCCTGCACGCCACGCGCGTCGAGCTGGTGGACCGGTGCTATCGGGATGTGGCGGTCGAGGTGACGCGGGAACGGGTACGGTTTGGCGAGGAGGCCCTGGCCTTCGAGGCGCTGCCGGGGTTCGAGGCGGAGACGGCGCGGATCGAGTTGCCGCGGGAGGTGATGGGGCTGGGCGATGTGAAGTTCATGGCCGCGCTGGGCGCCTTCCTGGGGTGGCAGGCGGTGATCTTCTGTCTGATGGCCAGCGCGCTGTCAGGAGCGGTGACGGGGTTGACGTGGATCGCCCTGCGCCGGCACAGCCGTTCGGCCCCGATTCCCTACGGCCCGTTCATCGCGGCGGCGGCGGCGGTGTGGATTTTTGCCGGGCCGCGCATTCTCGAATGGTGGCTGGGGGCAGGGTGACGTGGCGCAATTTTTGGGGCGACGGCAAAACGCCGTCCACCCTGCGCCGGCCGGGGTGAGGAAAAAGCTGGCCAGGGGCGTAGCCGGCCGGCTAGGGTGCGGCCCCAAACAACGGCAAATTATGGAGCACTACAGGATCGGGAAAGACTTGGGCATCAACCGGACATCCCCGCAGGCGGCCCGGCGGGGCCGCGGGCAGTGGTGGCTGGTCGGCTGGGCCGGGGTGGGGTTGGGGCTGGGGTGGATGGCACAGGCGCAGTTGCGTTATGAGCCGCTGCGGGCTTTCGGGTTGGATGCACGTTCGGCCAGCAATCCTTCCGGGGGCGTGGTGCTGGCGTCCAACGGCCTGCTTTACGGGGTGACCTCGCGCGGCGGCAGCAACGGCTTGGGCACGGTGTACCAGGTGGCACCGGATGGTACGGGGTATCGGGTCATCAAGCATTTCCAGGGGAGCGACGGGGCGGTGGCCGCCGGGCAGTTGCTGGATGGCGGAGATGGCATGCTTTACGGCATCACCGGTGTGGGCGGGGACTCGACCAACGGGGTCATTTTCCGGATTGGCCTGGACGGTGGCGGTTTTTCTGTGCTGCGCCGGCTTGCGGGTGGCGCGGAGGGGGCCCTGCCGCTGGGAGGGCTCACGGCTTTGCCGGGCGGGGATCTGGCGGGGGTGGCCTCGCAGGCCGGGGCCCACGGGGGCGGCACGGTGTTCCGGTTGGGACGTGACGGCAGCAATTTTCAGGTGCTGCGCGCCTTCGGCGGCACGGCCGATGATGGCGCCACGCCCAAGGCGCGGCTGTTGCTGGCGGCGGACGGGTTTTTGTACGGAACCACCGAGCGGGGGGGCAACACCAACGCGGGGACGCTGATCCGGATCGCCCCCAACGGCGCGAACTACGAAGTCCTGCACCGGTTTCAGGCGGCGACGGAGGCCTACAACCCGGACTTTGGCCTGATCGAGGGGCCCGGGGGCTGGCTGTACGGCTTGGGGGCCGGCGGCGGCACCGGAAGTGTGGGCACCATCTACCGTTTTCGGCCCACGGACCGGCGGTTGGAAGTGCTCCACGCCTTCAGCGTGCAAAACCGGACGGCGGGCTACCGGCCTTCCGCCCTGCGCTTCAACGCCACCCGCACCGTGCTGTGGGGGACCACCCTCAGTGGCGGGGTCAATGAGGCGGGGGTGTTCTTCCAAATCAACCCCGACGGCAGCAACTACCGCGTCCTGGCGGACCTGGGGCCCTCCAACACCGGCCGCTTCCTCTTCGGCGAACTGGCCCAGACGCCCGATGGGCGGTTGCTGAGCACGACCCTGGCCGGCGGCCCGGAACAAACCGGCACCTTGATGGCCTGCAACCCCCTCACCGGTGAGCTCCAGGTCCTGATCCAATTCCTGGCCTACGGTCAGGATGCCAAGGCGCCGTCGGCGGATTTGCTGGAAGGGGCGGACGGCTTTCTCTACGGCACCAGCGCCCAGGGAGGCCGCCTGGGCAAGGGCACGGTTTTTCGCCTGCGCAAGGACCAGACCGCCTACCAAATCCTCCACCACTTCGGCGAGGCCGCCGAGGACGGCGAATCTCCCACCGCCCCGCTGGTCCAGGATGGGGCGGGGACGTTGTACGGTACGACAGCCTATCGGGCGGACGCGGCGGCGGGCGGCACTGTTTTCCGGATGCAACCCGACGGCTCCGGTTACCAGGTCCTGAAGCGGTTCACCAACCGCTCGACCGAAGGGGCCCTGATTGTCGGCGGGCTGAGCCTGACCCCTGAGGGGTGGCTGCTGGGCTTGACGGTGGAGGGAGGCACCTTCAACGGCGGCACCTGCTTCCGCTTGCGTCCGGACGGTTCCGGCTTTCAGGTGCTCCGCGCCTTCGGCCAGGGCACGGATGGCAGCGCTCCCGGCGATGGTCTGGTGTCCTGCGGCGACGGGTACTGGTACGGTATCCTCAACTCGAAGGGTGCCTTTGAGGGCGGCGCGGTGTTCCGTATCACCGCCGACGGGGCCTACCAGGTGCTCCGCTCTTTTGGTCAGACGGCGGGGGACGGCACGCTGCCGGTGGGCGGGCTGCTTTGCCGCGACGACGGCTACCTCTACGGTACCTGCGCTGCCGGGGGCCAGAACGGCCAGGGCACCGTGTTCCGCCTCCGCCGGGACGGCTCGGATTATGCCGTGATCCATCACTTCAACCCCACCGCCCATGCCGGCATCCAGCCGCGCAGCCGGCTGGTGGAGTGGGCGGACGGCCGCCTCTATGGCACGACCTACAGCGATGCCCTCAGCGGCCTGGGTACGGTCTTCAGCCTCAATCCCGACGGCTCGCAGTTCTCCACCGTCGTCCGCTTCCTCAGCCTGACCAGCGAAGGTTCACGCCCCTGGGCGGGGCTGATCGCCGCCAGCGACGGTGCCCTTTACGGCGTGCTGTCCCAGGGCGGACTGGCGGGTGCCGGCCGCCTCTACCGCATCAGCCACGACGGCTGGGTGCGCTTCCTGGCCGTTGAAGCCGTCTCGAACGGGCAGCGGATCGAACTGACCGGCCAGGGCGTGGCGGGGGCCCGCTACCGTATCGAACGCTCGCCCGAGGTGGGGCCAGGCGCGGTGTGGTCCGAGATCGGCCTCACCCAGGCCGATGCGGCCGGACGCTGGGAGTTGAGCGCGCCTGTCGAGGCCGGGCAGCCACGCGCCTTCTTCCGGGCCAGCCGTCGTCCCTGAAATCTCGCGGCACGCCTCCACGGCCTGCGGCATTGCCCGGGGCAAAAGGTGTTGAAATTGCCGGCCGCCCCACTAGCCTAGCGCCACGGTCTGCCCGTGGCCGTGGTGGGTCGGGACGTAGCGTAGCTTGGTAGCGCGTCTGAATGGGGTTCAGAAGGTCGTGAGTTCGAATCTCACCGTCCCGACCATCCGCGCTTCCTCCCCTCCCCTGCCAACCGCCTCCCGCGGTGAGGACGCTGAATGCGTCTAGCCGGCGGCAGGTGTTGTCGGCCGCGACGCGCCACCGCCCTCCACCGCGAGACGGTGCCGGGTCCTTGGCGGGTGCCGGGGCTTGCAGTTGGCTTTCCCCCAGTGGGACTCTACAGTGCGCCCGCCATGTTGACGCCCGATGCGATCCGCGCCGCTCTCAAGGCGGTCAAATACCCCGGTTACTCCCGAGACGTGGTTTCCTTCGGCCTGGTGCAGGACATCGCCACCCGGGCCGGCGCCGTGAGCGTGACCTTCCAGCTCACCACGTCCAACCCCGAGGTCGCCGCCGCCATCAAGGCGGAGACCGAGCGCGTGCTCCGCAGCCTCCCGGGCGTGGAAAAGGTCCACGTCGCCGTGCACCAACCCGCCCCCGCCGGCCCGGGCGCGTCTGCCGCCGCCAACCCCTGGGCCAACCAGCACCGCGTGCCCGGCGTCGGGCATGTCCTGGCCATCGCCAGCGGCAAGGGGGGCGTGGGCAAGTCCACCCTGGCCGTCAACCTCGCCTGCGGGCTGGCCCGCCGGGGCGCGCAGGTGGGGCTGCTGGATTGCGACATCTACGGCCCCAGCATCCCGCTGATGATGGGTTGCCACGACCGGCCCACCGTCAGCGACCAGGAAAAACTGGTGCCGCCGGTCAGCCACCAGGTGAAGCTCATGAGCATCGGCTTTCTGGTCCAGGACGACCAACCCGTGATCTGGCGGGGGCCCATGATCACCAAAACCATCCAGCAGTTCCTGTTCGCCGTGGAATGGGGCGAGCTCGACTACCTGCTGGTGGACCTGCCCCCCGGCACCGGTGACGCCCAGCTCTCCCTCTGCCAGACCGTGCCCCTGGACGGCGGCGTGGTGGTCACCACCCCCCAGGAAGCTTCGGTGGGGGTGGTGCGCAAAGGCATGGCCATGTTCGAAAAGGTTCACGTCCCCATCCTGGGCATCATCGAGAACATGAGTTACTTCACCGCGCCGGACGGCACGCGCGTGGACATCTTCGGCCACGGCGGGGGGCGGGCCGAGGCCGCCCGCAAGGGCGTGACCTTCCTCGGCGAGGTGCCGCTCTTCACCGAAATCCGCGAGGGCGGCGACCGCGGCGAACCGGTGGTGGTGGGCCGGCCCGACTCGCCGGCGGCGCGGGCGTTTCTGGAGATTGCCGACCGCCTCCAACAGGTGCTGGCCGCCCCGGCCGCCGCCGTTCCTTGAACCGGAGGCAGCGAGGGGAAGGAGTCAGAAGCGAGCGGCCAGCAGTCAGGAGGAGCGCGCAACCGTCAATCCACCACCGTCATTTCTCGTCACAGCCGCCAGCCGGGGCGGTACTCATGCTGGAGGAAGGCCGCTGCGGCGGGGTTGTCCGTTGCCCGGCCCTGGGCGGCATCCCAGGTCACGCGCCGGCCGGTCCGGTAGGCCACATTGCCCAGCAACACCGCCCCGGTGAGGAGGCCGGAGTAGTCGAACGAGCAGGTGGTCGTGCCGCCCTGGCGGATGGCTTCGACCCACTCCTTGTGGTGGCCGATCGAGTCCGGGATGCTCGGGGCAGGGGGTTGGAAGTCCTTGAACTGCCCCTCGGGCAGAAGCTGCCGGCGGCCGTAATCGGCCAGCAGGCGGCCGCGGTCGCCCACAAACAGCACCCCGCTGCGGAAGTACTGCCGCTGCTCGTCATCGAGCAACGGTGCCGGCGGTTGCCGGCCGCCATGATACCAGGTGAGCGTGACCGGCGGCCGCGTCTGCCCGGCGGCGACTCGCGCCGGGTAGCGGTAACGCACGATCAGCCAGAGCGGCACCGCCTCGGCATGCACCGGCGGGCCATCCACCGGTTCCACCCACTCCGGCAGCCCCAGGTCCAGCGCCCAGTGGGGCAGGTCCATGAAATGACAGCCGAAATCCGCCAGCACCCCGCCGCCGAAGGCCCACCAGTGGCGCCAGTTGAACGGCGCGTAATCCGGGCTGTACTCGCGCCAGGGTACCGGGCCCAGCCACAAATCCCAATGCAGCCCCGCGGGCACCGGCTGGCCGACGGCCGGCTGCTGCTTCTCGCCATAGCGGGCACCGCACCAGACATGGACCTCGCGCACCGTACCGATGGCTCCGGCGCGGATCCACTCGACCACCCGCCGGTAGTTGGTCCCCGCATGGATTTGCGTGCCCAGTTGGGTGACCCGCTTCGTTTCCTCTGCCAACCGGCGCACGGCCCGGCATTCCGAGACCGTGCGGGTGAGCGGTTTTTCACAGTAAACATGCCGCCCCGCCCGCAACGCCGCCGCCACGGCCACCGCGTGGGTGTGGTCGGGCGTGCTGACCACCACCGCGTCCAGGTCCTCCTGCTTGAGCAGGCGGCGGAAATCGGTGTAGGTCCGCGCGGCGGGATGCCGGGTGTGCGCCTCGGCCAGGTACTTCTCGTCCACATCGCACAGCGCGGCCACGTTCACCGCGTCGGCCAGGCGGGCCAGCTCGGCCAGGTTTTCTCCGGCACGGTGGGCCACGCCGATGAAGCCCAGGTTGAGCTTGTCGTTGGCCGCGGCCCGCCCGCGCCGCAGACCCGGCGCCACGGCCAGCCCGCAAGCCCCGAGGAGCGATCGGCCGAGAAACTGGCGTCGGTTCAAGGAGGCGTGCATGGGGCCAGACTCAAAGGCCGGCCCGCCGCGCTGTCCAGACCAAAGCCAGATCCGGCCGCGCGGCGGAAGGGGGAGATGGCAGCGGGAGTCAGGAGCCAGGAGTCAGAAGAAGGGTGGGCGGGGCATTCCGGGATCCAGATGTGGGGAGGGTCGGCGTCCCCGCCGACCCGGCCTGCTCCTTCGAAGCCGCCGCGGGGACGCGCAGCCGCCGGCCCCGTGGCGCGACACGGCCCGGCGGCGGGCATCCGCGGTTCACTCCTCGCCGCAGGTGCAGGTTGTCGGCGTGGGAGAGCCGCTTAGCCGCCAGAACTCGACCCGCCAGGTACCGTCCGGTTCGCACTGGCTGGCGTGATGGCGGAAGCCGGCCCGTTCGAGCTTGGCGTAGAGCGGCACCGGTCGGAACGGGACCAGCAGGACAAATTGCTGCCCCGGTTGGATGCGGCTCACGGTGGCGTCAATCAGTTCGCAGGGAGTTTCGCCCCGCTCGAAGATGGGCCGCACGTCCAGCACCACCGGTTCTCCTCCGGCGGGCGACACGGCGGTTTCGGCCCGGGCCATGCGGGCGGTGGGGACGAAGCCCGGGTCCGGGAACGCCCCCCTGGTCAGGCGCACCCGCCAAACCTCGGGGCCGCGTTCGAGGTACTGCCAGTGGAACCGGCCGGCCTGTTCGTGCGCCCACTGGTAGTACAGGGGCAGCGGGTCGTGGTCGTTGACCAGTTCGAGGCTGTCCCCTTCGTCCAGCGCCTCCCAGGATCGCAGGATGGTGGGATGGCGTTCACGCGGGGGCAGGGAGCGCACGTCCAGCTCGGTGACGGCAGCGGTTTCGTTCATGGCGGAAACATTAGCGCGCGGGCCGGCCGGCATTCCTTGATGGGGGTCAAGCGCCGCTACCGGCGGTGACGGCAGCGGTTTCGTTCATGGCGGAAACATTAGCGCGCGGGCCGGCCGGCATTCCTTGATGGGGGTCAAGGCCCCTCGACCCCGCGGCGGCAGGGGCGCGGGAGGCCGGGCGGTGGACCGGCCGCGCCCGCAGGCGCAGGACCTGCTATGTTGGGCGGCGGGCCGATGTGCACTTTCCGAACAGGCCGGTGGTGGAGACGCAGCCGCGCCGGGGGGTGGCTGGTGGTGGGGCTTTGCGGCTGGCTGGCCGGCGGGGCTTCGGCGCAGGAGCTCCGCCCCGGTGCGGAAGGAGGCCGGGAAGCGGCGATCCTTGCCGAGGCGGGGCTGCAGCCGGCCGGGCCGGTCCCGGTCCCGGACCAGGTGCTGGTGCGATTTCGGGCGGGGGTGTCGGCGGGGG
>JBBIVJ010000037.1:0-42648 GCA_037439785.1 Verrucomicrobiales bacterium
CCCGTTCGCGCACCAGCGGGTGGGCGTGGTGCAACTGGCGGCGCAGCGTCGCGGCGACGGCGAGCTCCCCGCCCCAGCGTCCCAGCAGGCCGGTGGCCACCGCCTGCCAGTAGGTGTTGGTCTCGGTGGTGAGCCATTCCAGCAGGCCCGTGGGGGCGGAGGCCTCTCCGGCACGGGCGGCGGCCACCAGGCGGGTGCGACGGCGCGAGGACCGCTCCAACTTGTCCCCGTACCAGCGTTCGGCGTGCTCGATGGCCCAGTCCACGGAGCGGTCGGCGTGACAGCGGTTGCAGGCATTGGGAATGCCCAGCTCACGGGTGAGCCGCGGGTCGGGGATGGTGAAGCCGTGATCGTGGCGGGGGTGGCGCTGCATGTAGGTCGTGACCGGCATGTGGCAGGCCACGCATTCGCCGCCGGTCTCGGCGATGCGACGCGGGTCGTAGGCCTCGAGGTCCACGGGCTGCAAGAGGCCGTTGGTGTCGTAACCAAAGACGCGGTGACGGCTGTGGCTGACCGGTTCGATGACCGGCGCGCGGGGGTCGCTGCCGTTGTGGCAGCGCAGACACAGCCAGTTGCCCGGCAGGCGGGTCCTGGCCGAATGCGGCTCATGGCAATCCAGACAGGTCACGCCGGCGTGGCCCATGCGGCTGCCCAGCAACGGGGCAAACTCGAAGTCCTCGTCGCGCACCTGGCCGTCCGGGTAGAACAGGTCCGATTCGTCCACGATGGCCAGCGAGAAGTGGTCGAAGAAATCCTCGCCGGGCGCGAAGTCGCCGGTCAGTTCGCTGCGCCGGGCATGACAGGAGGCGCAGGTGGCCAGCATCTGGGCGGTGGACAGCTTGGGGAGCGTAGGATCGGGCTGGGCCGGGTCCGGATGGCGGCGCCGCCATTCGACGTGCGCCCGCAGCGGGCCGTGGCAGGACTCGCAGCCCACCCCGTGCTCGACCCAGACAGTGCGGTAGGTGTCGGTGGCGGGGTCGTAGTTTTTGCGGACGCGGACGTTGTGGCAGCCGGCGCACATGCTGTTCCAGTTCATGCCGCGGCCAGTCCAGTGGCCCCACTCACCGGGCCGGCGGTCCTCGGCGCCGAACACATTGAACCACTCGCCGCGCCGAGGGTCCCAGGCGGCCTCGAGCGCCTGCCAGCGGCCGGCCGGGAAGGGCACCAGGAACTGGCGCAGCGGGTCGTGGCCGATGACGCGCTCGACGCGGTGGGTTTCGTTCGAACCGAACAAGCCGGGGGTGTTCACCAGACACGCGACCCCGTTCCGTCGCACCTCCGTGCGCTGCGTGCCGTGGAGGAACTGCCGCGGCGGGTCGAAGGCCGGGTGGTCCTGCGCGGGCGCCAGCGGCCGTTCCGCCAGCCCGTGGTGGGAGTGTTCCCACTGGGCGTAAGCCTCGGCGTGGCACTCGCGGCAACTGGCCGAGCCCGCGTAAGCTGCGTAGGTGGCGGCCTGGTCGGGCACCACCGGCGGCGGGCTTGTCGCGTCCGGTGCCGGCGGCCGCCGAGTGATCCACCATCCCCCCAACACCAGCCCGGCCGCGCCGGCCAGGAGCAGCGGCCAGCGCCCTGCATGCGCTGTGGAACGGGGCGCGGCGGGGGGGTTCCGGGAGGCGCTCACGCGGGGGCAGCTTAAGCCGGCAGGGGACCGCTGCAACGCGCGTCAAGTCCTTCAGTGCCGAAAGTGCCGCACGCCGGTGAAGACCATGGCCAGGCTGTGGGCGTCCGCGGCGGCGATGACCTCGGCGTCCCGTACCGAGCCGCCGGGCTGGATGGCGGCGGTGGCGCCGGCCTCGGCGGCGGCGATCAGGCCATCGGGGAAGGGGAAGAACGCGTCGCTGCAGACCACACACGGGCCGGAGGGTTTCTGTCCCCGGGGGGGCAGGGTGCCGGCCTCGCGGCCTTTCCACACGGCGAGGCGGCTGGCGTCCACGCGGCTCATCTGGCCGGCACCGATGCCCAGGGTGCGGTCGGCCGCGGCATAGACGATGGCGTTGGACTTGACGTGCTTGACCACCCGCCAGCCGAAGCGCAGGGCCTGCCATTCGGCGTCGGTGGGCGCGCGCCGGGTGACCACCTTCAGTTCAGTGTCGGCCAGGGTGCGGGCGTCGCGCTCCTGCCACAGGAAGGAGTCGGCACCCACGCTGCGCACTTCCCAGCCGGCGGCCTGGCGGGGGTCGCGCAGGATGCGCAGCAGGCGGAGGTTTTTCTTCGACTGCAACACCGCCAGGGCCTCCGCCGTGAAGTCCGGCGCGACGATGACTTCGCTGAAGATTTCGGCGATGGCACCCGCGCAGGCGGCGTCCAGGGGCTGGTTGACGGCGATGATGCCGCCGAAGGGCGCCTGGCGGTCGGTGGCAAAGGCCCTGGCCCAGGCCTCGGCAAGGGTCGCGCCCTGGCCCACCCCGCAGGGGTTGGTGTGTTTGAGGATGGCCACCGTGGGGGGGTCATCAGTGAAGTCCGCGATCAAATCTGCCGCAGCGGTCAGGTCCAGGATGTTGTTGTAGGAAAGCTCCCTGCCGTGGAGCTGGCGGAAGTAGTCGGCAAATCCGCCGTACAGCGCTGCGGTCTGGTGGGGGTTTTCTCCGTAGCGGAGACTTTGCGCCAAAGGCACCTCCAGGCGCAGTGTCGCGGGAGCCTTGGGAGGGGAGGGCCGGCCTTCGGCCGCGGCGAAGAAGGCCGGCAGGTGGGCGGCGATGGCGGCATCGTAGGCGGCGGTGCGGGCATAGACCTTGGCGGCGAGCCGGCGGCGCAGCTCGAGGGTGGTGTCGCCGTGGGCCCGGATTTGGGCCAGGACCTCGGGGTAGTCGGCCGGGTCGGTGACGACGGTGACCGCGACGTGGTTTTTGGCGGCGCTGCGCAACAGGGCCGGGCCGCCGATGTCAATTTGTTCGATGAGTTGGTCGAGGGTGACGCCGGCCCGGGCGGCGGTGGCCTCGAAGGGGTAGAGGTTGACCACCACCAGGTCAATGGGCCGGAGGTCGTGGCGCGCGGCGGCGGCTTCGTGCTCGAGGTCGCCGCGGCGGTACAGCAGGCCGCCGTGCACCCGGGGGTGGAGGGTCTTGACGCGGCCGTCGAGGATTTCCGGGAAGCCGGTGAACTCGCTCAGCTCGGTCACCGGCAGACCGGCCAGACGCAGCGCCCGGGCCGTGCCGCCGGTGGAAAGCACTTCGGCGCCCAGCCGCACCAGCTCGCGGGCGAACTCCACGATGCCGGTCTTGTCGTACACGGAAAGGAGGGCGCGGCGGATCATCCGCGGCGGTTTTCTCCCAGCGTGCGGCCACCGTCAAGGTCGCGACCCCTGCACCCACCTTCTGGAAAGTCCCCCCGCCGCCGGGGCCGGGTTGGCGACGCTGCGTGGCGCCGCGGGGGATCGGGCACGCGGCCGCGGCCGCGGCCGGGTCCCCGCGCGGCGTGACGCCTCCCTTTCCCCCGCCTACACTGGTTCCATGCACAAGCGGCTGTTTCTCCTGGATGGCATGGCGCTGGTGTACCGGGCCCACTTCGCCTTCATCGCCCGGCCCATCCGGACCTCCCGCGGCTTCAACACCTCGGCCCTGTACGGCTTTGTCACCACCCTGCTGGACATCTTCGAGCGGGGGGCGCCCACCCATCTGGCGGTGGCATTCGACACCGAGGCGCCCACCCCCCGCCACCACGCGTTCGCCGCCTACAAGGCCACGCGCCAGGAAATGCCGGAGGAACTGGCCGCCGCCCTGCCACACGTGCGCCGCTTCCTCGAGGCCTTTCGCCTGCGCTGCCTGAGGCTCGACGGCTTCGAGGCCGACGACCTGATCGGCACCCTGGCCCGCCGCGCCGAGGCGGAGGGCTTCGAGACCTTCATGGTCACCCCGGACAAGGACTTCGGCCAACTGGTCACCGAACGCACCCGCCTCTGGCGGCCCGGCACCCGCGGTGGCGAGGTGGAAATCTGGGGCCCGGCCGAGGTCTGCGCCCGTTGGGGCCTGGCCCGCGTGGACCAGGTGGTGGACCTGCTCGGGCTGATGGGCGACGCCAGCGACAACATCCCCGGCGTGCCCGGCGTGGGCGAGAAGACCGCCGCCAGGCTCATCGCCCGGTACGGCTCGCTCGAGGGCGTGCTGGCCCACGCCGACGAAATCAAGGGCAGGCTGGGCGAGGCCGTGCGCCAGTACGCCGACCAGGCCCGCCTGAGCCGCCGCCTGGCCACCATCCTCACCGACGCCCCGCTCGAGGTCTCGCCCGAGGCGTTGCGGATCGGGTCGCGCGACGCCGCCGCCCTGCAGGCGCTGTGCGTCGAGTTCGAGTTCAATGCCATCGGCCGGCGGCTCTTTGGCGAAGACTTCCACGCCGGCCGTGCTTCGCCGCATCCGCCCCCCCCGCCCGCGCCCTCCCGGCCCCTGCCGGAGTCGCGCGAAGCCCCGCCCGGAACTACGCCCGAGCTGTTCGAGCTGCCCCCGACCGCGCCGCCCGCACGCCCGGCGACGTCCCCCGGGGAGCCGGAACCGGCGGCCTCCGCGCCGGCCCGGCCGGGCCTGCGCACGCTGGCCGAGGTGCCGCACCGCTACGCACTGGTGGACCAACCGCCGGCGCTGGCCGCGCTGGTCCAGCGGCTGGCCGGGCGCGACGGGTTCGCCGTAAACACCGAGACCGACGGCCCGGACCCGCACGGGGCACGGCTGCTGGGCGTGGCGCTGAGCGACGCCCCCGGCAGGGGCTGGTACGTGCCCGTGACCGGGCCGGATGACCCCGCCCTGGCGGCCCTCAAGCCGCTGCTGGAAAACCCCGCTGCGGGCAAGGTGGGCCACAACCTGAAGTTCGACCTCAACATGCTCCGCGCCCACGGCGTGCACGTGCGCGGGCCGCTCTTCGACACCCTGATCGCCCACGCCGTGCTCGAACCGGAGCAGCGGCACGGCCTCCCCTACTGCGCGGAGGTGTACGTGGGCTACGCGCCCATCCCCCTCGAGCGGCTCCTCGGCCCCAAGGGCCCGGGCCAGCGCTCCCTGGCCGAGGTGCCGCCGGCGGAAGTCGCCGAGTACGCCGCCGAGGACGCAGACGTGGCCTGGCAGTTGCGCGAGCGTTTCATCCCGTTGCTGCGCGAACACCACGCCGGGCGGGTCTTCTACGAGGTCGAAATGCCCGTGCTGCCGGCCATCGCCGCGATGGAGTTCGAGGGCGTGCGCGTGGATGCCGGCGTGCTGGCCGAGTTGAGCGCGCACCTGGCCCGGCTCCTGGCCGAACACGAGCAGGCCATCCACCGGCTGGCGGGGGTCGAGTTCAACGTCAACTCGAACAAGCAGCTCGGCGAGGTGCTCTTCGACAGGCTCCGCCTCGCCGCCCAGCCCAAACGCACCGCCACCGGCCAGTACGCCACCGACGAGCAGACCCTCCAGGCCCTGGCGGGCGAGCACGAAATCGTCCGCCGCGTCCTCGAGTACCGTGCCGTGGCCAAGCTCAAGAGCACCTACACCGATGCCCTGCCCGCCGCCATCTCCCCCCGCACCGGCCGCGTGCACACCACCTTCCTCCAGGCCGCCACCGTCACCGGCCGGCTCAGTTCCCAGGACCCCAACCTGCAAAACATCCCCATCCGCACCGACCTGGGCCAGGAAATCCGCCGCGCCTTCGTGGCCCGGCCGCCGGGCCCTGACGGCGCCTCCTGGGCCCTCCTCTCGGCCGACTACTCCCAGATCGAGCTGCGCATCCTGGCGGCCATGAGCGGCGAGCCGGCCATGATCGAGGCCTTCCGCCGCGGCGCGGACATCCACGCCGCCACCGCCGCGCGGGTCTTCGGCGTGGCGCCGGAGGCGGTCACGACCGAGCAACGCCGCCGGGCCAAGATGGTCAACTTCGGCATCGCCTACGGCATCTCCGCCTTCGGCCTGGCCCAGCGGCTGGGCATCCCGCGCGCCGAGGCCGCGGCGCTCATCGAACATTACTTCGCCAGCTACCCGGGCATCCGCGGCTATATCGAGCGCACTCTGGCCACGGCACGCGAGCGCGGCTACGTCGAGACTCTCACCGGCCGGCGGCGGGTGTTGCGCGACATCAACTCCGCCAACGCCACCGTGCGTGGCGCCGCCGAACGCAACGCCATCAACACCCCCATCCAGGGGACAGCGGCGGACATGATCAAGCTGGCCATGGGCCGCATCCATGCCGAGCTCGAACGCCGCGGCCTGCGCAGCCGCATGGTGCTGCAGGTCCACGACGAGCTGCTGTTTGACCTGTGCGAGCCCGAGGCCGGGGAGGTGAAAGCCCTGGTCGCGGAGGCCATGCGCCGGGCGCTGCCGCTGCCCCACGAGGTGCCGGTCGAGGTGGGGCTGGGGGTGGGGCCGAACTGGCTGGAGGCGCATTGAACGGGCGCCCGCCGACGGATTTGAGGTTCCGGCCCGCCCGGGTTACCGGGTACCCTGTGGTGCATGACCCGGAATCGAAGGTTGGGCCGTCCCCGCCGCCGGCACCGGCCGGGGCGACTCCTGGCAACGGCGGGGCTGCTGGGGCTGCTGCTGGTCTGTCTGTTCGGCGGACTGGCTTCGTTCGAGCCGGCCGCTACCGCCCGGTGGCCCTGGCAGGTGGGCTACGCGGTGGCGGCGCTGGGATGTGTGGCGGGGATTCTCCGGTTGTGGCGACCGCGCAAGCCCTCCCCGCCGGGACGGGAGGAGGCTTGAACGGGTACGCGCCCGGGCGAGCCGCGGGGGGCATGGGCCGATCCGGGCAGGTCCGGAACCGCGGGTTGGGCAGCGGAACGCGCAGTTGTTCGCCGCGGAGTGGTTTGCTAGGTTGCGCGCCCTGCGGGGTGGCCCCGGACAAGGAGTCGCCCGCCGCGGGCCTGGGCCGCCTTCGCGGACGCCGGCGTCCCGGCGTTGCCCCGCGCTGACTGTTTATGACCGCCATCGCAGCCGAAGCCCCGTTGCCCCGCCCGGCACCCGCCCCCGACGGGGAGGGGGAGGTCGTGGTCGCCGTGCGCGGCCTGACCAAGGTGTTCAAGGATTTCTGGGGCCGGCCCAAGGCGCAGGCAGTGGACCAGGTGGACTTCACGGTGCGGCGGGGCGAGGTCTTCGGGCTGCTGGGGCCCAACGGATCGGGCAAGTCCACCACCGTCAAGCTGCTGCTGGGGCTGCTGCGGCCGACGCGGGGGTGGATCCAGGTGTTCGGGCGCGCGCCCACCCACGTCCTGACCAAGGAACGCATCGGCTACCTGCCCGAGGAATCCTATCTCTACCGCTACCTGGACTCGGTCGAGACGCTGGAGTTTTTCGGCAACCTCTTCCACCTCCGCACCGAGGACCGGCGGTTGCGCACCGCACAACTGCTCGAAATGGTGGGGCTGGACAAGGTCCGCCGCCGCACGGTGGGTGAGTTTTCCAAGGGCATGCAACGGCGCATCGGCCTGGCCCAGGCCCTCATCAACGATCCCGACCTGGTGATCTTGGACGAGCCGACCTCCGGCCTGGACCCCATCGGCTGCCGCGAGGTCAAGGACCTCATCCTGGCGCTGGCCCGCCGCGGCAAGACCGTGATCCTGAGCAGCCACCTGTTGGCGGATGTCGAGGACGTGTGCGACCGGGTGGTGATCTACTACGGCGGCCGCATCCAGGCCATGGGCTCGCTCAAGGAACTGCTCACCACCCCGGACCGCCTGCGCATCACCACCCCCGTGCTCTCCCGCGCCACCCTCGAGCGGGTGATCGAGGTCCTGCGCGCAGAAGTGCCGCCGGACCAGATGCGGATGGAAAATCCCACCCAAAACCTCGAGAGCCTCTTCCTCCAGGTGGTCGAGCGGGCCAAGCAGACCGAGGAAACCTCCGGCGCCCTCTCCGGCGCCCGCGTGGCCGCCTACCTGCGCGGCGGGGCGGAGGCCGAAGCCACCCCCGCCGAGCGCCTGCTTGAACGCCTTGCCCTGCC
Organism: Verrucomicrobiales bacterium; assembly: GCA_037439785.1. Taxonomy (GTDB): domain Bacteria; phylum Verrucomicrobiota; class Verrucomicrobiia; order Limisphaerales; family J093; genus DSVZ01. The sequence goes on from JBBIVJ010000037.1 coordinate 7,891, forward strand.
CGAGCAACCCCGGCCGCCCGCCCCGGCGGTCGCCCCGTCCGGGCCGGCCGTGGACGAACGCCGCTTGCAGACCCTCACCGGCCAACCCCCGCCCCCACCCCCCGTGCCCGCCCCCTCGCCAGCGGCACCGGCGGCCGATCTGGCAGACGCCGACAAGAAACTGGCGGACCTGCTGGGGGACAAGTCCGGCTCCTGACCCCCGCGCATCATGCAGGCGTTTTGGGCCATCGCCCGGCTGACGTTCAAGGCGGCTTTCCGCTTCCGGCTGGTGCCGTTGCTGGCGGTGTTCCTGCTGGCGGCGGTGTTCCTACTGCCCGCGGTGATCAAGCACGACGGCTCCGCCCGCGGCTTCATCCAGATTGTGCTCACCTACACGCTGGGCCTGATCACCGCGGTGCTCGGCCTGACCACCCTCTGGCTGGCCTGCGGCACCCTGGCCCGGGACATTGACGATTGCACGATCCAGACCGTGGTGGTCAAACCGGTCGCTCGCTGGCAAATCTGGCTCGGGAAATGGACGGGCCTCCTCCTGCTGAATCTGCTGCTGCTGGGACTCTCCGCCGGCGTGGTCTATGCCCAGATGCTCTGGCGCGCCCGCCAACTGCCCCCCGAGCAACAGGAGGTGCTCCGCAACGAAATCTTCGTCGCCCGCGGCTCCGCCCGCGAGCCGGTGCCGGACCTCGAACCGGAGGTGCAACGGCGTATCCAGGAGCGGGTCCGGCAGGAGGACATCAACGCCCTGGACCGCACCGAGCTGGCGCGGCTGGTCCGCGAGCAGGTCAGGGCCGAACTCCAGGTGGTGCCCCCCGGCTACGTACGGTCCTGGGCAGTGGACCTGGGCGCCGCCGCGGCGCGGCTCCGGGACCAGCCGCTGTTCATCCGGGTGAAGTTTTTCGTGACCGAAAAATCCGCGGCCGACACCTATGACGCCATCTGGGACGTGGGGCCACCGGACTCGCCGTTCCGCCAGCGCACGGTGCGGCGGCTGGCGGCGGAGACGTTTCACGAGATCGAGCTGCCCCCCAACCTGCTGGACGCTCAGGGGGTGCTGCACGTGCACTTCATCAACGCCAACGAGACAGCGGTGCTGTTCCCGCTGGAGGACGGCTTCGAGGTGCTGTATCGCGAGGGGGGGTTTGCGCTGAATTATGCACGGGGCACGGCCATTGTGCTGTGCTGGCTGGCGCTGCTGGGGGCGCTGGGGCTGACGGCTTCGAGTGTGTTGTCCTTCCCGGTGGCCGCGTTTGTCTCGCTGGCGCTGCTGCTGGTGGCCTTTTCCACCGGCACCATGAACACCATCATCGAACAGGGCGGCATCCGGCCGGTGAACCCGAACACCGGGCTGATTGATGAGCCGAACCTCTTCGACCAGGCCACGGTGCTGGCCTTCAGGGGCCTGCGCGGGTTCATCAACCTGGCGCGGGACTTCGCCCCGGTCGAGGCCCTGAGCGCCGGCCGGAGCGTCACCTGGGGCACGCTGGCCCGCGCGGTGCTCCAGATCGTGGGCTTGATGAGCGGGGTGTTTGCCGCCGCGGGCATCGCCCTGTTCCAGCGGCGCGAGCTGGCCCTGGCGGGAACCCGCGGGTGACCGGACCATGAACCTCCGCTCCGCACCCTTGCGCAAGGTCCTGCTCCTGCTGCTGGCCGCCGCCCTGCTCCTGGGCGTGCACACCGCCCAGCGCGGCCTCAACCGCCAGCGGGCCGCACTGGGGCTCACCCGGGTCGAACCCCTGCAAAACGCCCCGCCGGTGCTGGTGTTCACCACCGTCGTGCTGGGCGGCTTCCGCGGCCTCATTGCCAACACCCTCTGGGTGCGCGCCATGGAGCTGCAGGACCAGGACCGCTACTTCGAGATGGTGCAGCTCTCGGACTGGATCACCAAACTCCAGCCCCGCATCCCCACCGTCTGGGTCGTCTCGGCCTGGAACATGTCCTACAACATCTCGATCAAGTTCAGCGACCCCAAGGACCGCTGGGGCTGGGTCCAGCGCGGCATCGAACTGCTCCGGGACGAGGCCCTCAAGTACAACCCCCACGAGGTCGAGCTGTACCGGGAGCTGGCCTGGCACTTCCAGCACAAGATCGGCCACAACCTCGACGACGCCCACCTCTACTTCAAAACCGCCTGGGCCAGCGAAATGCACCGCCTCCTTGGCGGCGGCCGCCCCAACTGGGAGGAGTTGCTCAACCCCCAGACAGACGAGGCCCGCCAGCGCGTCGCCACCCTGCGCGAACGCTACAAACTGGACCCGGCCTTCATGAAAGAGACCGACGACCGCTACGGCCCCCTCGAGTGGCGCCTGCCCGAGACCCACGCCATTTACTGGGCCAATCTGGGTCGCAAAATGGCCAAAACCAGGGAGCAGATCATCAAACTGCGCCGCGTCATCTACCAGTCCCTCTACCTGGCCTTCCACCGCGGCCGCATCATCCGCCTCAGGCCCGACCAGATCCTCTTCGGCGAAAACCTCGACATCTTCCCCCGCACCCACGCCGCCTACGAGGAGATGATGGCCGAGGACGAGGAAATGCGGGAACACATCGGCCGCGCCCACCGCAATGCCCTGCTTGACGCCGTGTACTTCTACTTCGTCCACCAGCGCTACCGCGAGGCCAACCAGTGGCTGGAGACGGTCAAAAAACTCTACCCCAAAGACTATCCGCCGGAGATGACCCTCGAGGAATACGCCCTCAAACGCGTGGGCGAGGACGTGGGCGAGACGGACATGAACAAGACCATCTCGAACATTCGCGGCGCCCTGACCCGCTCCTTCATCAACCTCGCCCTGGACGAGGACGACCAGGCCCGGGGCTACTTCTTGCTCGCCCGCAACATCTGGAACCGCTACATGGGCAAGATCACCGGCGGCCCCTCCGAAAAACGCGTCGGCCTGCCCCCGCTGGAGGAGATGCGCCGCGAGGTGCTCGACTACCTCCTGCCCCACCTCGAACCCGAGTACTCCGCCGCCCTCCGCACCAAGCTCAATCTCCCCCCGCCCGACGCCACCAACGCCCTCCCCACCGCCCCGCCGGCCACGGTCACCAACCCCCCGCCGGCCGCCCCCACCAGTCCCCCCGCGGCGGGCCGCTGAGCCTTGCCCGCTTCAGCCACGCGCCCACCACCCCAGCCCCAGGGCGGCGGCGGTCAACACCACCATCAAACCGGCGGGCATGAACTTGCGTGTCTTGATCCAGCGGGCCACGAAGACCCCCAACAGCAACACCTGCAGGCCGGCCACCCACGTCGGCCCGTCGGGCACCGGCCCATAACCGCACACCGCCAACAGGGCCGCCGACACCAAAGCGGTGATCAGCGAGACCCGGCTGCCGGCCTTCAGCCAGCCCGCCACCCCCCCGGCCACCAGCAGGGCCAGATACACTCCCAGAATCGCGTGCCACATGCCGCGCACCCTGGGGCAAGCCCCTGCCGCTTCCAAGCCCGGACTGTCAGCCCCTGGCTTCCCCCGCTGGAGGGGCAGGCGGCGGATCGCCGCCCGATGACACCGTTAGCCCGGGTGGGCAGCGGGCTCCGACCCGGTCTCCACACCGGGATGCTCTCCCTGGCCGGCTTCCCAGAGATGGATCACCAAGCACAGCCAGGCCAGCGTGCCCAGCAGTTCAGGCGCCTCTTCCCCAAAAGGGTTGCGCACCCCCGGAGCCCAGCGCGACTCCAGGCCCAGTCGTTCCATGGCCACCGGCAGGGCAAAAAACAACCCGCTGGCCATCAGCCAGAATCTCCGGGGCCCGGACCAGAGCCGGCTCCAGAAGGCGGGCCACGCCGCGCGGCATCGCCAACAGCCGAGCAACCCGAGAACCACCAGGCCCATCGAGACCACCCCGAATAGCACCTTGAGCCGCAGGGGCACTTCGTCCCCCTCGGCCAGGTAGCTCCACGAAAACATCCGCACCCCATGCGACGCCCCCAGCCAGAGGGAGAGGTGGTCCTTGTCCAGATCCGCCTCTTGCCACACCAGGAAGGCCGCGGGCACCAGCAGGTAAAACCACACGCGCCACTCCGGCCCCGGGCAACGCCAGACCGTCCAGAGACCCAGCCCCAGCGACGCCGCCAGCCGGGCCAGTCGCAGGTTTTGCAGCGGCCCCCCTTCCGCCGAATAGGCCGGCAGCGCCGTGTCCAGTCGCAGCCGGCCCAGTCCAGGAGATGCAGCGCCGTGATCCCCCATGCCAGCAGACAGTAGCCCTGCAACGAGGAGGTCCCCGCAAACGTGCGGCTGAAGCGGCGGGGCAGCGTCTCCGGTAAGGGCCGGATGGTCATGGCGACGTTGTAACAAGACCGTCACCGACCCGCTACCGGCCGCAGGACGTTGCTGCGGGAAGCGGAGAACCTTGACGCCCCGGCGCGCGCCGCCTACAACAACCCGGTGTGGGCACGGTCCAACGTGCCCCCGCCGGCCAAGGTGGGCACCCATAGCTCAATTGGATAGAGCATCTGACTACGGATCAGAAGGTTTCAGGTTCGACTCCTGATGGGTGCGCCATCGCGGGGAACCCGTCGCGGCGGCAAGCCTTCCAATTTTCGCTCGCCTGTCCCTTCGGTTCCGGAAATATCGCGGGCTTTGTCCTATGGTGGAAAGTCCCATGAACCGGCCGGCCGCCGACCCGCCCCCGCCCCCGCCGGATTGGTCGCCGACCAGTTGGCAGCACAAGTCGGTCCAACAGGCCGTCACGTACCCGGACCCCGCGGCGCTGCAGCGCGCCATCGCCCGCGTCGGCGCCTATCCCCCGCTGGTGACCAGTTGGGAGATCGAGCGGCTGCGCACCCGCATTGCCGAGGCCGCGGCCGGCCGGCAGTTCATCCTCCAGGGCGGGGATTGCGCCGAGTCCTTTGCCGAGTGCCGGCCGGACGTCATCACCAGCAAGCTCAAAATCCTCCTCCAGATGAGCCTGGTGCTCACCGACGGCCTCAAATGCCCGATCATCCGCATCGGGCGCTTCGCCGGCCAGTATGCCAAGCCCCGCTCCTGCCCCACCGAGACCCGGGCCGGCCAGACTCTGCCCTCGTACTACGGGGACCTCATCAACGCTGCCCCCTTCACCCCGGAGGCCCGGCAGCCCGACCCCGACCGGCTGGTGGCCGCCTACCAGCACGCCGCCATGACGCTCAACTTCATCCGCGCCCTGGTCGAGGGCGGCTTCGCCGACCTGCACCATCCCGAATACTGGGACCTGAACTTTCTGGACAAGGGCGGCCTCTCGGCGGAAAGCCGGGAAAACTATGCCCGCCGCGTGAAGCTGGTCGGCAACGCCATCGAGCTGATGGAGGTGCTCACCGGCCAGCGCATGGACCAGCTCACCCACACCGAGTTCTACACCAGCCACGAGGGCTTGAGCCTGCATTACGAAACGGCCCTCACCCGCCGCGTCCCCCGCCGCCCCGGCTGGTACAACCTGGGCTGCCACCTGCCCTGGATCGGCGAACGCACCCGCGCCGTGGACGGCGCCCATGTCGAGTACTTCCGTGGCCTGCGCAATCCGGTGGGGGTCAAGATCGGCCCCACCATCACCCCCGGCGAACTGCTGCGGCTGCTGGACGTGCTCGACGCCGGCCGCGAGCCCGGCGACACCGTGCTCATCGCCCGCCTGGGCGCCGCCCGCGTGCGCCAGCTCCTGCCCGGCCTGATCCAGGCCGTGGCCGGGTCCGGGCACCGGCCCGCCTGGGTGTGTGATCCCATGCACGGCAACACCGTCAGCACCTCCACCGGCCGCAAGACCCGCCACGTCGAGGCCATCCTGGACGAACTGCTCGCCTCGATTGACCTCCACCAGTCCCTCGGCTCCTGGCTGGCGGGCGTGCACTTCGAGCTGACCGCCGACAATGTCACCGAATGCATCGGCGGCGCCAGCGGCGTACGCGAGACCGACCTGGACACCGCCTACCACACCCTTTGCGACCCCCGCCTGAACTACGAGCAGGCCATGGAAATCGCCTTCGCCATCGCCAAACGCCTGGAACGCAACCGCCCCGCCAATGGAACCTCACCCCACCCCGCCGCCTGAACCGGCCCCCACCGCCAACGCCCTGGACCGCTTCTACGCCATCACCTTCGACACCCTCCACCGGCTCCACGCCACCCAGCGCGACGCCCTCGAGACCGTGGCCGGCTGGCTGGGGGAAGCCCTCGCCCGGGACGGCTGGCTCTACGTCTTCGGCACCGGCCACTCCCACCTGGTGGCCGAGGAGGTCTTCTACCGCGCCGGCGGCCTGGCCCATGCCGTGCCCATGCTCGACCCCCGCCTCATGCTTCACGAAAACGCCATCCAGGCCACCTACACCGAGCGGGAATCCGGCTTCGCCGCCCAACTCATCGCCCAATACCCCGTCGCGCCGGGAGATGTGCTCATCGTGGCCTCCAACTCCGGCCGCAACGCCGTCCCCATCGAAATGGCCCTGGCCGGCCGCGAAAAGGGCATGCGCGTCGCCGCCATCCTCAACCGCGCCCAGAGCGACGCCTGGCCCTCCCGCCACCCCTCCGGCCGCAAGCTCGCCGACGTCGCCGAGGTGGTGGTGGACAACTGCGGCCCCAACGGCGACGCCTGGCTCCAGTTCCCCGGCATGCCCGGTCCCATCGGCTCGACTTCCTCCCTGGTCGGCCTGCTCATCATCCAGCTCATCCAGGTCCGCGCCGTCGAACTGGCCCTGGCCCGCGGCGTCGCCCCCGAGATGTACATCAGCAGCAACACCCGCGGCGACGACCACAACGAGCGCCTCCTCGAAAAATACCGTCACCGCATCCGCCACCTCTGAGCAGCGCCCGCCCGCCGGCCGGGAACGGAAGCCGGCCGGAGCCGGCGGCAGGGGAGAGGGGTGAAGGCAAAGGGAAGCGGCGCAGAAGCAGATGGTACGCGAGGCGGGGGTCGAACCCACAACCTTCGGCTCCGGAGGCCGACGCTCTATCCAATTGAGCTACTCGCGCACCGAGACCGCCCTGAACCTACGCGGCCCCGCCCGGCCGGGCAACCGTTTTGCGGGCCGCCTGGCCGCCCCGGGCCACACCTCAGTCACTTGAGGAGGTCGTCGCGCAGAATTCCAACCGGCCGTCTCGCCGATTTTTCCCAATCGGCACCGCAAGGGAACACGGCAGGTCTGCGGGGAGGAACCTGCAAGCCAGCAGGCGGGAAAGTCTGCGCCACGGCCAACCGGCTCACCGCAAGAAACCGAGATGCGCCCGCCCGCCCCGACCGCCACCGGCCACGGCTTCAGTGCCGCGCCGCCTGGGCCGCCTTCGCCCCCAGCCAGTCCGCGATGCGTCCGGCCACCGCCTCCCCCGCCAGCAGCGAGTCCCCCAGCGAAATCCCGTTGCGAAAGTGGCCGGCCAGAAAGACGCCGGGCGCGCGCGCCTCCAGGTCGTCCATGTGTCCCAGGAAGCGCCCGTAGCCCAGCTCGTACTGCGGGATGGCCTTCGGGTACACCCGCACATGGCGGTAGGTGGGCCGGCCCCGCACGCCCAGGATCGCCGCCAGGTCGCGACAGGTCATCTCTACCAGCTCCGCTTCCGGTCGCAGGGCCAGTTCGGGCGCCCGTACCCCGCCCAGGTAGGTGGTCAACAGCACGTGGCCGGCGGGCGCGCGGCCGGGAAACAGCGAGGAGGAAAAAAGGGTGCCCAGGATATGGAAGCGCTCGACCTCCGGCACCAACATGCCGAAGCCGTCCAGCGGATGGGGGACATCTTCGCGGCGGAACCCCAGCACCACGCTGGCCACCGGCGGGTAATAAATCTCGCCCAGCGGCCCCAGCCCCGGCGCGTCGGGCGCGGCGAGTTCCAAGGCGGCGAGCCGGTAGGCGGGCGCGGCCAGCAACACCGCCCGGTGGAGCATGTCCTGTCCGCCGGCGGGGGCACGGGCGTGGACCCGCCAACCGCCCCCCTCCCGCGCCAGCCGCACCACCTCGTGCCGCAGGCGCAGGTCCGGGCCCTGCCGCGCCGCCAGGGTGTCGGTCAGCACCTGGAGCCCCTCGTTGAACGACACCTTCGGCGCTTCCTGCTTCGAGATTTCGCCCCGCGCCCGCCGCTCGCGAGCCCCGAGAATCTGGCCCTTGAGCAACGAGCCGTACCGCTGCTCCAGCGCGTGCAGGCGCGGGAAACCATACCGGACCGACAACCGCGCCGGGTCGCCCGCGTAGATGCCGGCGATCATCGGGTTGATGGCGTAATCGAGCCACTCCCGGCCCAGGCGCCGCAGGACAAATTGCGCCACGCTCTCCTCGACCTCCGCCGGGACGCGCCCCACCCACGGCTCGCGCAGCAACCGCAGTTTCGCGCCCCAGGAAAACAGCTCCGTGGTGAAGAACTTCAGCGGCGACGCCGGCAGCACCACCGGCCGGCCGCCGCGCACCAGGTAGCGGTTGTCCGCCGCCGGGTCCGAGTACAGCCGCCGCCCTTCCAGCCCCAGGTCGGCAATCAGTGTCCGGATTTTCACCGAGCTTTCCAACAGCGAGTTCGGACCGCACTCGGCCAGATACCCCCCCTCGCGCGTGGATTGGATCACCCCGCCGGGCCGGTCGGCCGCCTCGTACACCGTCACCGCCACCCCCTGCTGCCGCAGGCGGAACGCGGCCACCAGGCCCGTGATGCCCGCCCCCACCACCGCCACCGAGCCGGCCGCCGCCGCGGATACCGTGAGGTTGCTCATGGCCAGAGGGTAGCAGGCCGGGACGGCGCCTCCAACCGCGCGCCTCTACCAGGAGACGGGCACGGCCTTTTTGCCCACGCGGGTCGAGTAAAACAGTTGCTTGTGCCGGCGGCCGTACTCGTGCACCAGCCGGGTGAGTTTCACGTCATAGCAGCAATACTCGGCGATCTCCGCCAGCTGCCCCTGCCGGTACCAACGCAGGGCCTGCAAGCCGTCGCCGGTCTTCTCCACCCCCAGCGTGGCCGCGGCGATGGCATCCAGCGACAACCGGTGCGGCAGGTGCCGGGACAACTCGACCAGCAGGTCCAGGGTGCGCACCTGCTGCGGGTCAAACAGCGGGTGGTAGTAGGTGAGCACCTCGTAGTCAAAGCGCAGGATGTTGAACCCCACCACCAGGTCCGCGCGCCGCAGCTCCTCGATCAATTCCCCCGCCCGCGCCTCCTCGTAAATCTCGTAGGTCCCCCGCGCGGTGCTGAAGGTCACCCCCACGCTCATGCGCATGTCCCGGATGCGGTCCCAGCCGCCCACCTCCTGCGCGGAACGCTGGGTTTCCAGGTCGAAGTACACCACGTTGTTCATCGCCGCCGCTTCGGCCGCGCAGTCTAGTCCCCGCCCCCCTGCCGACCAGTGCAAACCGTCTCCCCCCGCCGCCAGGTCCGATGCGGCGGATTGGCAACAGGCCGGGGCGGCGGGGACGCCGACCCTCCCGCGGGGGCCGCTCCTGGGAGGGACCGCGTCCCCGCGGTCCCTGGCCGAGACGGGCTGGTAGCAGGTAGCCTGCGGCGTCAGCCGCCGGAGCGGTGGTCCGCCGCGTCGCCGCGGCGGCTACGCCTTGGCGGGGTCCCTTTACCAAAAGCGGCAGAGGACTGCCGCACTCCAAGACGCTGCCGCGCGGAAGCAACGCGCCGCAGCGGGCGTCAGCTTGTGGAGTGCCTGCCTGGGCGGCGCACGCAGACAGACGCCAGGCCTCTGGCGCTTTGGAGCGCGCCGGCCACTTCGGCTTTCGGTTTTCGCCCGGCCGGCCGGCCGGCCGCGCTTCCACCGAGCGGCCGCTTGCCGGCGCCCACACTTTCCCCGCACGATGGCCCGGCGGCCGAGCGAGCGCCGCGAACGATGCGCATCCTCCATCTGCTGGGCGCGACCGAGGACAACGGGGGCATCCTCACCGTGCTGCGCAACCTCCAGGCCGTCACGGCCCCGGGGGGCTGGGAGCACGTGGTATGGGTCAATGTCGCCTACCGCGAACTGCGCCGGCCGGCGCTGCAATACCGGACCACCCGCCACCTGGTGCAGGACTCCTTCAACCACCCCGCGCTGGTCTGGCGGGCCTTGCGGGCCTGGGGTGAACTGCGCGCGTTGCTGCGACGCGAGCCCTTTGACGTGCTGCACGCCCACGGCCGCGGCGGTTTTCTGGTGGCCCTGCTCGAGGCCCGCCGGGGTCGGCGGCCGGTGGTGTTCACCAACCACGGTTACGCCCGCCGGCACGGTCTGTACCGGCGGGCCGCCCGGCAGCCGCGGCTGCACACCTGCGTGCTCACCCCCAACATGGCCCGGTTCTACGGCCTGCCGCCGGAACTGCCCCGCCTCCACATCGTCTCCGAGTGCTGCGCGGACGCGCTGTTCGAGCGGCCCCTGGCCCGCACCCAGCCCCGGCCGGCCGACGCCCTGCAGCGGCTGGTCGGCCTGGGAAACGTGGTCGAGTGGAAAAACTGGCATCTCGTCCTCGAAGCCCTGGCCCGGCTGCCGGCAGAGGAGCGGCACCGGCTGGTGTTCGAGCATTGGGGTCCGGTGCCGGCGGACGCCGCCTGCGCCGCCTACTTCCAGCGCCTGCAGGCGCTGCAACGCGGTCACGCCCTGGAAGGCTGCGTCCATTTCCGCGGTCTATCCCTGGACGTGGAGCCGGTGCTGCGCGGCGCCGACTGGTTCATCCTGCCCTCGACCCATGAGCCCTGCTCAGTGGCCTTGATCGAGGCGCTGGCGCTGGGGCTGCCGGCGGTGGTCTCGGCCAGCGGCGGCAACGTGGACATCGTGCGCGACGGCCAGACCGGCCTGTTCTTCGAGCCGGACTCGGTCCCCGGCCTGGCGGCGGTGCTGGGGCGAATCGCCCGCGGCGAGGCGGCGATGCGGCCGGCGGCGGAAATCCGCGACAGCGTCCGGGGGCGAAGCGCCTCGGCCGTGGCCGCGGCCTATGCCCAGGTGTACGCGCAGGCCGGGGCGGAGGCGGGGTTAGAGCGTTGACAGGGCCGCCCGCAGGCGCCGGGCAAAGTGCTCGGCGGTGTAGTGGTTCAAATACCACTGCCGCAGGACCGGGTCGTAATCGCGCCCCACCCACTCGAGCAGGCGGGCGGCCAGGGCCTCCGGTTGGCCCGCGGCGAAGACCCCCGGATATCCCGGCGGCAAAATCTCCGGCAGACCGTGGCCATCGGAGCACAACACCGGCAGGCCGTAGGCCATGGCCTCGGCCAGCGTCACCGGGAAGCCTTCCGGCAGGCGGGTGGGAAAGCAGAGGCCGTCCACCTCGCGCCAGAGCCGATCCTTGGCCGCCCCGCTCACAAACCCCACCGGCCGCACCACCGGCGGCGGCCCGGCCAGGTCCGCCGCCGCCACCCGCTGCTCGAAGGCGGTCCGCACCGCGGGGGAGGCAAAGTCCCCGGCCACGACCAGCTCCAGGCGGACGCCGCTTCCGGTCAGGCGCCGGCCGGCCAGGGCCACGGCCTCCAGCGCGTCGAACACCCCCTTTTCCGGGCGCAGCAGGCTCAGGAACAGCACCCGCACCACCTCCGGCTCGCCGGCGTGGCCGGCCCCCGCCCGCAAGGCCCGCAACCGCGCCGCCGCCGCCGACCGGCGCGCGGGCAGGAGGGTGGTTTCAAAGTCCGGACAGGGATCGGGCAGGCCGTTGGGGATGACTTCCACGCGGCGGGCGCCGAGGAAATCAGCGTCCCGGCGGTGAAAGGGGCGCAGCACCAGGCTCAGGTCGTGCCGGCCCAGCAGGCGGCGGGTGAGGCCGCGCTCCGGCGCCGTGGCGCGGGTTTGCAGCCACTGCGCCAGGCCGCCCGCGTGCCAGTGAAAGACCAGGCGTGGAAAAAACGGCCGGCACCAGGCCATCACCAACCAGTCCCGCCACAGTGGCACCCGCGCCGGCGGTGCCGGCACGTAGTATAAAATGCGCGCCCCCACCCGCCGGCCCAGCCGCACCGCCCGGCGGCAATGCCCGAGCAGGGTCAGGAGCTTGCCGGGGCGGAACGCCCCGACCTCGGCGATCGAATCCGAGAGGCGGGCATTGACATGCCACAAGCGCAGGTCCGAACCGGCGGGCGGTTCCCCGCCCGGCTGGAGCAGGTCCAACATCAGCCGGACCATCGCGCTCTGGCCATGATGCGGCGGCGGGGTATGGGCGAAGACCAGGACTTGCCGCGGCGTGGTGGCCGGCCCCGGGGCGGGTGCGGGGAAGGAATCGGCCGGCCGGACAGCGGCGGGACTCACGGCGCAAGGCTCAAGCCGGCGCCGGCGCCGGCACCGCGTAGGCGGGGGCCCCGGCGGGCTGCGGGAGCGGTTCTTCGGCCTCGGCCAGGCGCTGACGCAACAGCCGCTCGGCCATGATCATCGTGCCGAGCTGGAGGGCGAAGCTCTTGAGCGCCAGCTCCGCGTCACCGTGGAGGAGCAGGAAGAACAACACCGACACCACCCAGAACCCGCCCAGAATCGCAGCCACCCGGCAGAGGATGAGGTCCGGGCCAAGGCGGCGGACCAGCCGGAGCACGCGCAGCGCCAGCCACGTGCCGCCCAGGATCACCAGGCCCATGCCCACGGTGCCCGGCAAACCGGTGTTGACCATCAACCCGATGAAGCCGTTGTAAAACACCCCTTGCTGCACGTGCGCGGTCACCCCATCCGGGTCCAGGGGCTCGAGGTGGATGTCCGCGTACCGCGTGAACCCGCGTCCCACCCAGAGGTATTGGGGGATGAGCTGGGCCCCGGCGTGCCGCAGCCACTTGCGGCCTTCCAGGGTCTTGGCGGCGTCCGCCGCCGCAGCGGGGTTCACCTGGATGCCCGGCAGAAACGAGATGGCCCGCTGCGCGGCCAGGGGCAGGTGGTCGGCCTGGGTGTACACCACCATCAGGACGAGCATCCCCGAGAGCGGGGCCAGGATCAGCGTGCGCGCGGTAAAGAAACGTTGCGCCAGCGCCAGCATTACCAGGGTGCCGGTGATGTAAAACACGATGGTCCGGTGCCCGCTCAGCAGGCTGACGCCAAACACCGTCACGAACAGGGGCAGCAACCACCAGCCCGGCCGCCCGAAGAAGTCGCGCAGTTTGTAGCGCGCCAGCAGGAAGAACATCAGCCCCAGCCCGGCGTTTTGAAACGATTGAAACCGGCGGATGCCAAACTGGCCCGCCTGTCCCTCAAAGTTGAGGGCGTCGCCGGGCAGCTCGAAAAAGAACAGGAACGGCATGGCCCAGCCCCCAAAGGTGAACGCAAAGTCCGAGATGAAGTACGTCGTGCTCAGCAGCCACTGGACCAGCAGCAGGCGCACGAGGGTTTTTTCGTCCATCCGGACCAGGCAGAACAGCAGCGGGAAGATGGCGCAGACCAGTTGTTGCAGGTACAGCCGGCCCCCCATCGCCGTGCCCGAACCGAGCACCCGCAGGCCGAACCCCCGCATGTGCATGATGAACAGCAGGGTCAGGCAGTACACCACCACCCCCAGAAAAATCCACCGGTTCCGGTACAGGGTTTCCCGCAGGTCCGGCGGATACCGCCGCAGCAGGAGCAGCACCCCCACCCCGCTCCATCCCAGCAGCGCCGCCGTTTCCCACACAAACGGCCGGCCCGGCACAAACGGCAGAATGAACGCCGCGCTAAAGGTGGCCGTGGCCACCACGGCCGACAGCCGGGCATGGTACGGCAGGGTGACCAGCCAGCCCACCCCGGCCAGGGCGAACGCCACCAGGTACAGGTTGGCCGCCAGCATGATGGCCGCCAACAACAACGCCAGCGCCCCCACCCCGTACCACAGCAGCAGGTTGAATTGATGCCGGCTTTCGATCGCCGTAATCGCCATGTCGCTCTCGCGTTCCGAAATCCCGCGCGGCTGCCCGCAGTCGCGCGCCCCATGATCGTGGGCCCCTTGCGGCCCGGGCCGCAAATCATTTTTCGCCGCTCATCCCCCCGGCACTTCCAGCCCCGGCCGTGCAGCCCCGCTCCAGGGGCCTGGCCGCGGCAGGCGCCGAATTTCGATCACTGCGGCCGGTTGTCAGAACCCGGACCCCGGCAGCGAGGGTCTCGCCCAGCTCGGCCTCTGCCCCGGCCGGTGTTGCCCGGCCCGTCCCCCGGCGGTTCGAGACCGTTTGCGGCGCACTTGTGGGCCGGGACGGCCAGACCCCAGACTCTCTTCCATGAACCCGGACGACATGGATTTTGGGAACAGCCGCTATCGGCAAGGGCGCATTCCCCGGGACGCCGGCGGGGTGCCGGCGCGGCTGCTGCAATGGTTGCAGCGGAACCCGGGGCCCGGCCGGGTCCTGATTCCAGGTTGCGGGTCCGGCTACGAGGTCCGCGCGTTCCATGAACATGGCTGGGACGTGGTCGCCGTGGACCATGCGCCGGCTTCCGTGGAACGCGCCCGCGGTCTGCTGGGCGAACTCGGCACCCGGGTGGTCCTGGCCGATTACTTCACGCACCCCTTGGGACCGCCGTTCGACGTGGTGTACGAGCGGGCCTTTCTGTGCTCGTTTCCTCCCCCACGCTGGCACGAATGTGCCCGGCGCGCGAGGGAATGCCTGGTCGCCGGCGGCCTTGGGCTGGGCTTTTTCCTCTACAGTCAGGAGGACGAGCCTCCGCCCTGTCCGATGACGGAGGCGGAGGCCCGGAGACTCTTGGGCGAATGCTTCGAACCCCTGGAGGACGAACCGGTGCCCGACGCGGTACCGGTCTTCGCCGGCCGCGAGCGTTGGCAGGTGTGGCGGAAACGATCCGCCCCCGCTCCGGCGGCGTGAGGGGACCTTCACCGGGCGGCGCTCAGCTTCCCCCCGCTCCCCGTTTGAGGACTTTGATTTGTTGGGCTTCGGGGCGGCGGCTGTAAAACGGGTCCAGGGGGTAGCAGCCGCTGATGAGGCCGTTGCGGGGCGCGGTGGTGCAGTCGCTGAAGGTGCGGCAAATCTGCCGGGACTCGAGCCGACCGGTCTGCACCGCGTCGGCCAGCATGGTGGGATAACTCAGCACGGCCCGACCCAGGCCCACCACGTCCACCCACCCCGCCCGCAACACGGCCTGCGCCACCAGCGGCAGGAATTCCTGGAGGTAGGAGTAGGCCGAACCCACCACGACCAGCCCACCGCCCGCGGGTTTCGGATTTCGGATTTCGGATTTCGGGCTTCGGATTTGCCGCAGGTGTTCCTTGACCCGTTTGACCACCTGCACCTGCCGCGCCACGCCCACCAGCGGGTCTTCGGGCGGCTGGTAACCGTCACTGGGCGGGTACATCGCCGGGCGCTGGATGTGCGGGTTGTAGTAGGGCGAGCCGGCGCTGAGGTTGAGCAGTTTGAGGTCCAGTTCCAGGCACAGTTCGGCAAAGCGGAAGGTCTCGGTCAGGTCCGGCTCCAGCGGATGGTCGGCCCGCACGCCGAACCCGTAGCGGTAGGGGAGGCAGTCGCGGAAGTCCTCGGGGATGCCGGGACCGGGCCGGCCGGGGGCGGAGCGGGCGGGATCGGACCGGAAGGGCACAAAGTCAAAGGCGCTCAGGCGCACGGCCAGGTCCATGGGGTTGCCGTCGGCGCGAATGGCGGCGACCAGTTCGCGCAGGAAGCGGGTGCGGTTTTCAAAGCTGCCGCCGTAACGGCCCGGCCGGCTATGCGCCCCGAGCAGTTCGTGCAGCAGGTAGCCGTGGCAGTGTTTGAGGTCCACGAAGTCCGCCCCCACCGCCCGGGCCACACGCGCGGCGACCACGTAGGCCTCGCGCAACCGCTCGAGGTCGTCGTCCGTGAAGACCTGGGCGTCACTCTCCACCCCGAAGCGCCGGTCCAGCAGCGGATGCCGGAAGGCCACGCGCGGCTCGGGGCGCGTTTTTTCGTGGGGCCGGCAGAAGCGCCCCGAGTGGGTGAGCTGGAAGCCGATGATCAACCGCTCGGCCGACGCGGCGCCGTACCGCTCGCGATGCGCGGCGCGGGCCGTCTCCACCAACTCGGCCAGGTCCCGCGCGGTCTCGGGGCCGATGATCAACTGGTGGGGGTTGGCCCGGCCGTCGGGCCGCACCGCCATGGCCTCGCCCCCGCAGAGGATCGCCGCGCCGCTCTCGCCGAAGCGCTGCCAGCGGCGCCGCACTTCGTCGGTGATGCCCCCGGCGGGCGTGCCGTCCCAGCCTTCCATGGGCTGGATGGCCCAGCGGTTGAAGGGGCGTTTGCCGTTGATCGGGACGTCCTCGATCGGCTGTGTGAGCGGCGACTGCGCGCCGGTGAGCACGGCGTCGTCGCAGGGGAGTTCCAGGCCCAACCCCGCGGCGTACTCGCGGAACGCGGCGGCGGTCTTGAGGCTGGCCAGGCGGGTGAAGGGGGCGGCTTCAGGCATGGGGCGGGTCCAGGTAGAACTTGAGGTACGGCTCGCCGCGGGCCTCGCGCAGGAGCAACAGGGCCAGCTCGCGGGCGTGGTAGTCGCCCCACATCGAGCTTTCGCCGTTGGGTACCTTTTGGCCGGGCGCCACGTGGTCCCAACCATTGGGGCGGTGGTACACCGAGTGCAGGATCAGGCCCTGGTGCTTCGGGTGCGTGGACAGGTACGGCTCGGAAAAGAGGGTGCGGGCCATGGTGAGCGCGGCGGCCTGGTAATCGGCCGCCGGGCGCCGGGCGCCGGGCGCCGCGGTGCCGGCGGGGGCGGCGGTCAGGTACTTGCCCAGCCGCCAAAGCCCCTGCGCGGCGATGGCGGCGGCGGAACTGTCCACGGGTTCCCAGGAGTTGAACGGATCAGCCGGGCGCTCGAGATAATCGGCGGGCAGCCGGTGCAGGTTCGGCGCGCCCGTGTCCCACATCGGGATGCCGTCGGCGCAGCAGTGGTCGAGGTAAAAGTCGGCCGTGACCCGGGCGGCGCGGAGCCAGGCGGCCCCGATGCGGCCCGGCGTCAGGTCGGTCCGGTCGGCGAATTCCCCGGCCAGCTCGCGGCGCAACCGCGCTCCCCCCGCGGCGAGGTACCCAAGCAGTTCGGCAAAGCCGCACAACGCCCAGGCCAGGCCGCGGGTCCAGGTGGAGAAGGGCGACCATCCCTGCTGGGAGTTCGGGCAGCGGAACACGCCGTTGGTCACGTTGAACACCGCCTCGTGGGCCACGCGGCCGGGCACGTCGTAGGCGTCGCGGCCTTCGCCGTAGTACACGTTGTAGCGGGCGGTGTTGAGTGCGTGCTCGACCAGGCGACGGAGCAGCGAAATCCGCGTCTCCTGCTCGCCCATCAGCACATGGCCGAGTTGATGGGCCAGGGCCAGCGCGCGCAGCGAGCGCACGGTGTCCACAAACAGCGAGTGCGGGCCGTTGAAGCTGTGGATGAAGCCGGTGCCGTCGGCCAGCCGGGTCCAGCGCGCGGCCTGGACGGCGCCGCTGACCTTGAGGGCCAGTTCGTAGAGCGCCCGCTCGGCGTCGGGTGTTTCCACGCGCCCTTCACGCGCCAGCCGGTGCAGGTTCCCGTAGGTCGAAACGTTGTTGAAGCCGTGGTCGTGCACGCCCGTGTGGGTCAGGTGCGGCGCCATCCGCTCACGGGTGCCGCGCCGGCCGAGTTCCAAGAATCGCGCCTCCCCCGTGGCGTCGAACTGGAGCAGCGCCGAGCCGTACTGGAAGCCCTGCGTCCACTCCGTCCAGCCGCGCGCGGTGTAGCGGCCCCTGACGGTAAACACCGGCGCGCCGTCCCGCCCCGCCCAGGCCTTTTCCAGGCTGAGGATTTTGGCGGCGGACAGCTCGAAGAGCCGCTCGATCTGCGGCTGGAGCCGCTGCGGGGTCAGGGTGCGATCCGGGCGCAAGGGCATGGGTATGGATTTGCTGCGGGCGCAGCCTAGCGCAGCGGGCCGGGCGCGGCCAGTGCACAGTGAGGCACGGCCGGCGGGACCGTCCGGAGGAGGTGATCGAGGCCGGGCCACCGCGCCGCGGCCGGCGCTTGGTACCTGGCAGGGCGGAGGTCAGGACGCTCCCCGGCCGGTGGCGCGGCCCCGTGCATCCCACGTCATGTCCACCGCGGAGGCCCGTTCCGAAATCGTCACCATTCCCCCGCTTGGCGGCGCATGGAAAGTCGGGCATCTTGGGCCGGCCTACTCCGCACGGTCGGGCACGACCGCCCGTCGGGGCGGGCAAAGCTGGCGGGCCGCGCTCGGCCTCGCCACGGCGAACCTGTGGACACGAGCTTGACCATGATTCCCCTGCAAAACTCCATCCCGGCCCGGGAGGAGGGCCGGCCCTTGAGCCGTCGCGCGTTCTGCCGCCGGGTGGGCCTCGGCGCGGCCGGTTTGTTGGCCGGCGGCCGGCTGCTGGCACAGAAACGCACGCTCAATCCCATTGCCCTGACCCCCTCGACCCGCCACCCCGAAACCTCGGCGGCGCTCACGGTGAGGGACCCGGCCGGCATCCGGCTGCTCCAATTCACGGACATCCACTTCTTCTGCGGACGTGACAAACACGGGGGCGGCCCGGACGAACGCACGGTGGCCGACCTGCACCGGATGATCGAGCGCTTTGAGCCGGATCTGGTGGCGGTGACCGGCGATACCTGGCACGACAACCCGGATGGGCGCGGCGCCGAGTTTCTGGCCTACAGCCTCCGCCAACTGGAAGGGCTGGGGGTGCCCTGGCTGTTCACCTGGGGCAACCACGACCAACTGAACGACTACGTGGCCGCCCACGACGCCCTGCGCACGGCGCGGCACTCGCTGTATCGCGGCGGGCCGCAGGCCGGCAATTACACGGTGGACCTGCTGGACCGGGAGGGCCGGCGTCTCTGGGAGTTGATCTGCCTGAACACCACCAACCTTGGCCTTCAGCGGCCGCAACGGGACTGGCTGGACACCCTCCATGCCCGGCGCGCCGCCAACGGCGCCGCCTCGCCGCCGGCCTTTTGTTTCCTGCACATCCCGGTCCTCCAGTACCACTACATCTGGGCCGAGGAATTCGCCTCCGGCTTCAAGCGGGAGGAGGTCTGCTCCTGGGGCGAAAACGGCAGCGGCCTCTGGCATCTCCAGCGGCTGGGCACGGTCAAGGCCCTGTTCTGCGGCCACGACCACGTCAATGATTACGCCGGCGTCCTGGAAGGCATCGAACTGGTGTATGGCCGGGCCAGCGGCCATGCCGGCTACGGCGGCGATGAAGTCCGCAAAGGCGCCAAGCTCATCACCATCAACGCCCACGCCCAGACCTACACCTGGGAAACGGTCTTCCCCAACGGCGCCCGCTGGCGACCACCCCCCGGCTTCCGCAGCGAGGAAGTGGTGGACGCCTGGTGGATGCGGCCCGCGGCGCCGTCGGTGTAAGAGTCCCCCCGCCAGGCAGCTGCTGACCTCCAGGGCGGTCGGCCGGTACGAAATGTTTCCCCCTGCCGCGTGGCTCCTGACGCGCGAGGCCGGCAGCGGCGGCCGGCACGCTGACGGCTTTATTCGTAGCGCAACGCCTGGATGGGGTTGAGGCGGGCGGCCTTGAAGGCCGGGAACAGACCGGCGATCACGCCCACCCCGGCGCTGAAGGCCACCGCCACCAGCAGGGCCGTCGAGGTGATGACCGGGGCGTTGGCGGTGGGGGTGAACAGTTCGAGCACCCGCACCAGGCCAAAGGACGCCCCCACCCCCAGCGCCGCGCCGATCAGCGCAAGGACCAGGCTCTCGACCAGAATCTGGGTGAACAGGGCCGCCCCCGTGGCGCCAACCGCCTTGCAGATGCCGATTTCGCGGATGCGCTCGTTGATGCTGGCCAGCATGATGTTCATGATGCCGATGCCGCCGACGATGAGGCTGATGGCGGCGATGAAGCCGCCGCTCAGCCGCGCGTTGCGGATTTGCCGGTTGATGTCCTCCAGCCGGTTCTCCTGGGTGCGGAAGTTGAAGTCCTCGATGCCCCGGTGGGTGAGCATCAGGACATTCCGGGCCTGCTGCAGGGCCGGCTCCAGCAGGTCCAGGCTCGCCACCTTGATGTCCATGTCGGTCAGCCGGGGATCGGGGATGCCGTCGCGGTCGCCCGCGGCGCGGAAACGCAGCCAGGCGGTGGTCAGGGGCATGTAAAGGGTCATGTTTTTGCGCCAGAAGGCCCAGCCGCCGCGGCGGCCCCAGCCGCGCTGGCGGGCGGGGCCGGCCTGGGCCTCGCGGGGCTGCCGGGCGGCCAGCTCGCGTTGTTTGCGCTCCTCCTCGCCCTCGTAGTGCTGGAACATGCCCACGATGGTGAAGGGCTGGCCATTGAGCAGGATGGTTTCCCCCAGGGGGATGATCTCGCGGCCGACCTCCTCCGGGGAGCCGAACAGTTCATCCCGGATGCCGGTGCCGATGACGCACACGGCGTGGGCGTTTTCCTCGTCCAGGTCGGTGAAGAACCGGCCGTGGGCGAGGGTGTGGAGGTTCACCTCGAGCACCGCGGGCCACACCCCCACCACATCAGGGGGAACCACACGCTTTTCGCCCCGACTGACCACCACCCCCTCCACTTCCATTTCGGGGGAGACCAGGCGAACCAGGGGGGCACTGGCGCGCAGGGCCAGCACGTCAGCCAAGGTCCGGCCGGGGGCTTGATCCGCCAGGTGTTCCTGCTCGGCGGGGATGTCCTGTTCCTCGACCTGCACCCGGTCGGCGCCGCCCATGGCGATCATGGCCTCCTTGAGGCCGTTTTCCATGCCCTTGATGAGGGCCGCCATGCCCACCAGGCTGGCCACGCCCAGGATGATGCCCAGCATGGTCAGCAGCGAGCGGAACTTGTGCGCCCACACTTCCTTCAGGCCGACGAGCAGGACGGTATACAGGGTCATGGCCGCAACAGGTTACTCGTAGCGCAGGGCCTGGATGGGGTCCAGGCGCGCGGCCTTCACCGCCGGCATGAGCCCGGCCAGGATGCCGATGCTCACACTGAAGCTGAAGGCCACCAGCATCGCCCCGGGGGTGACGATGGGGGCGTTGTCCGTCGGGGCGAAGCCGGCGATCATCTGGACCAGGCCAAAGGAAACCGCCAGCCCCACCAACCCGCCCAACACTGCCAACACCACGCTCTCCACCAGAATCTGGATGAAGATGTCCCCCGTGCTGGCGCCAACGGATTTGCGGATGCCGATCTCCCGCACGCGCCCCGAGATGCTGGCCAGCATGATGTTCATGATGCCGATGCCCCCCACCAGCAGGCTGATGCCGGCAATGAGGCCGCCGCTGATGCGGGCGTTGCGGGTGAAGGCGTTGATCTGCTCGGCCCAATCCTCCTGGGTGCGGAAGGTAAAATCCTCGATGCCCTTGTGGGTGGCCATGAGCACGTTGCGCGCCTGCTGCAGCGCCTCGGCCAGCACGTCCACACTGGCCACCTTCAACTCGAGGTTCGACAGCCGCGGATCGCCCACCGCCGTCTCGATCCCCCCGCCGCCCCGCCCGCCCGGGCCGGGACCGGCGGGCAGGCTCAGGCTCATGCCCGAGCGGAACCGCATCCAGGCCGTGTTCAGGGGCAGATACACCGTGGCGTTTTTGAGCCAGAAGATGAAGTTGCCGCGCCCCCGGCCGCGCCAGCCGCGGTCGCGCTCCGGCCCGGCCGGGGTGTTGGTGCGGCCGGCGGCCGCCCGGGCAGCCTCCAGCTCGCGGCGCTTGCGTTCCTGCTCGCTTTCGTAGTGCTGGAACATGCCCACGATGACGAACGGCAGGCCGTTGATGTACACGGTCTCGCCCACGGGGATGATCTCCCGGCCGACCTCCTCGGGCGACCCCCAAAGGGCGTCGCGCGTGGCGGTGCCGATGACGCACACGTTGCGGGCCTCGGCATCATCCAGCTCGTTGAACATCCGGCCGTGGGCGATGACGTGCTCGCTCATTTCCAGCGCCACCGGCCAGACGCCGTTGCAAAGGAAGGGGCGGAAGTACTTGCCGTTGGCACTGAGGGTGGCCGGCACGCGCATCTCCGGGGAAACGCGCCGGATCAGGGGGGCGCTGGCCTCGAGCGCGCGCACGTCGTGGAGGGTCAGCCCCACTGCCTGGTCCAGCAGGTGAAGCTGCTCGGGCGGCACGCTCTGCGGCTCGACCCGCACCTTTTCCAGCCCGCCAATGGCGATGAGGGCCTCGCGGGCGCCCTTCTCCATGCCCTTGACCAGGGCGGACATCGCCACCAGGCTCGCCACGCCCAGGATGATGCCCAGCATGGTCAGCAGCGACCGGAACTTGTGTGCCCAGATTTCCCGAAACCCGGCGCCCAGGGTGGGCCCCGGGCTCGGCAACCAGCGCCGCACGGCGGGAGAGGGGAGAACGTCCGGCTTCATGGCGCCCACCTCAAGGGGATGGCCGCGCACGCGGCGGCCCCCACCACCGCGCCAGCGCATCCAGGCTGAACCGCCCCGGCCCGGCCACGGCCACCACGCTGGTCATCGCACAGAAGGCCAGCGCGCTCAGGCCGTCCCGCAACGGGTCCTGGTGATGGCCGAAGGCCGCCACGCCGGTGGTCAGGGCGTTGAGCAGCGCGGCCGGGCGGGTGAGCAACCCCACCACCATCAGCAGACCGCCGGCAAATTCGGACAGCAACGCCACCCAGGCCAGACCGGCCGGCGCGGGCAAGCCCAGCGCCGCCACGTTCTCCACAAACCACGGCGGCGGGCCCCAGCCCTCGGGGCGGAAGAGGATGCCGCGGGACAACAGACACAACACCAGCCCCGCCGTGATGCGGAGCACCGCCAGGCCCAGGTCCACGGTGAGGGCGTTGCCGGCGATGCCGCCAAACAGGAGTTGTCGCAACAGGCGTTTCATGCCGGCGCGGCGGGGGCGGAGGGCGCGGCATCGGCACCCACGATTCGGGGCGCGCGGGCCAGGCCGGCCAGGGTCAGGTCCACCTTTTGCGCCACCTTGCCATCGCGGATTTCAATGCGGCGCGGGGTGACGGCGGCGATCTCGGGGTCGTGGGTGACCAGCACGATGGTGCGGCCCTGGCGGCTGAGGTCGCGGAACAGGGCGAGGATGGCCTCGCCGGTGTGGGAATCGAGGTTCCCTGTCGGCTCGTCGGCCAGGATGATGCGGGGGTCGTTGACCAGGGCCCGCGCGATGGCCACCCGTTGCTGCTGGCCGCCGGAGAGCTGGCTGGGGCGGTGGCGGGCGCGGTTGGCCAGGCCCACGGCCTCGAGCGCGGCCAGGGCGCGGTGGCGGCGTTCCCGCGCCGGCACGCCGCTGTAGATCATGGGCAGCTCGACGTTTTGCACCACGTTGAGCTTGGGCAGGAGGTTGAAGAACTGGAACACGAAGCCGATTTTCCGGTTGCGAATGGCGGCCAGTTGCCGCGCCGAGGCGTCCTGGATCATCACCCCGTCCAGCTTCACCGTGCCGCTGGTGGGGCTGTCCAGACAGCCCAAGATGTGCATGAGGGTGGACTTGCCGCTGCCGGAGGGGCCGATGATCGAGATGAACTCCCCGCTCTCGATGTCCAGGGAGACGTCGTCCAGGGCGCGGATTTCCTCCTCGCCGAGGCGGTAGATTTTGCTGACGTGACGGATTTCGACCAGGGCCATGGCGCGGCGCGTGGAGGGAGTCAGCGGGTACCGCCGGAAGCGCTACCGGAAGTACTGCCGCCGGCGGGGCGGGCGGGCGGGCCCGCGCCGGGCGGACGGTTGGTCGCGCTGCCCGCCGTGGCGGGCATGGCCACGGCCCGGAGTGTCGGTGAGCCACCGCCGCCGGCCCGCTCACCGGCCCCCAGGCGGTCCGCACCCAACGCGGCCAGCAACTCCCGGGGCATCTCGATGGCGACCGTTTCGCCGGGGGCCAGCCCTTCCTGGATTTCGGCGAAGAAATAGTCGGACACGCCCACCTTGACCGGTTGTTTCTCGTAGCTGCCGTTGCGCACCACGTACACGAACCGCTCGTACTGTCCGCTCTCGGGGTCTTTTTCGGTGAAGACCGCAGCCAGGGGCACGGCCAGGACGTTGTCGGCCGAGGCGACGGGGATTTTGATGTTGGCGGTCATGCCCGGCCGCACGCGCGGGTCCACGTTGCGGAGGAGGATGCGGGCGGCAAAGCCCTTGATGTTGTTTTTAATGGTGGCCTGGGGGGCGATGCGTTCGACCACGCCGGTGACGGTCAGCCCGGCGACGGCCTCAACGACGACCTCGACCTCCTGGTTGACGTGGAGACGGGGGACGTCGGCCTGATTGATGTGGGCGTGGATGACCATCGAGTTGAGGTCGGCGATGGTCAGCACCTCGGTGCCGCTGTTGAAGCCGCCCGAGCCTGACACGGCCTGGCCGATCGAGACCGGACGGGTGAGCACGGTGCAATCAAAGGGGGCCTCCACCTTGGTCTTGGTCAGCCGCTCGTCAATGAGCGCCAGCTCCCGCTGGGCGCGGTCCAGGGAGTTGCGGGCCAGGTCGCGGGTGGTCCTGGCGTTTTCGTAAAGCTCCTTCGAGATGAGGTTTTCGGCGAAGAGCTCCTCCGAGCGCCGGTAATTGCGCTCCGCCTGGTCCAGCTCCAGCCGCGCCCGCTCGATGCCGGTCAGGGCGGAGGCCTTTTGCTGCTGCAGCTCCTTGTCATCGAGGGCGAAGAGCAGGTCGCCCTTGCGCACGCGGTCGCCCACGTCCACCGGCAACTGCTCGATGCGGCCGTTGATCTCGGGGCGGACCGACACCTGCTCGGCCGGGCTGATTTCCCCCGCCGCGCTCACCGCAAAGGCGATGTTGGTCTGGATGACCTGGGCGGTCTTGGGCGGAGCCACCTCCGGCCGGGCACCGGGCAGGGCGGCACGCCAGGCCGGACCCCAGCGATACACGCTGTACGCGGCCACTGCCAACATCGCCGCCATGATCAGAAGCTTCTTCATGCGCGCAGGCCCGACAGCTTAACCGATGGTACGTGTACGGGCAAACGGTTCAGACGGGTCGCCGGGCCGGCCCCCGGCGGCCCGGCCCGGAAAACCGCCAGTGGACGCGGCCGCGCCCCGGCCCATTCAGGCGCGCCACGCCCCGGGCTTGCCCCGGCGGAGGGACATGCCATTTTCGCCCTCATGCAAACCGTGGGACTGGCCCTGTTGATCGTCTTGATCGTGGTGGGAGTGGCGGTGCTGTTCGGAGGCCGGCACTCCTCCTCTCCCCCGCCGGCAGCCGGCTTGCCGGCCTCGCCGGGCACGAACACCGCATCCACCCGCATCGAGCATGTGGATGCGGCCGGCGCGGCCCGTCTGCTCGGCCGGCCCGGCCTGACCATCCTCGACCTGCGGACACCGGAAGAGTACGCCGTGGCCCACCTCGAGGGCGCCCGGCTGGTCAATTACAACTCCCCCCGCTTCGCGGAGGAGCTGGCACAACTGGACCGCGCGCAGCCCTACCTCATCCATTGCGCTTCCGGCCGCCGCAGCACCGCTGCTCTCGAGACCTTCCGCAAACTCGGCTTCCAGCAGGTCATCCACCTGGATGGCGGCCTGCGCGCCTGGCAGGCGGCGGGCCACCCGGTGGTCAGGTCGGCGCAGACGCCGCATTGAACCCGGCCCGCGCGCCCCCGAAGGCCCGATCGAACCGCGAGGCGACCGTGCCGTCTTCCGCCGCCGGCAGGGGCGGTCGTCAAACCATTTGCGCCGGGGGGGCTGGCGCCTAAACTCGACGCCCTATGGCTGAGGCTCCCTCTTCCGGTCCGGGCTTGACCTGGCTGGCCTTTGCACTGCTGACCGTGGCCTGCTGGGGCGTGTACGGCGTGTTCCTGCACACGGGACAGGTGGCCATGCAAGACCCGGTGAACGGCCGCTACAAGGCCTTCCTCTTCGTCGGGCTGGCGTATTTCCTCACGGCGGTCCTCGCGCCGCTGGCCCTGCTCCTGGCCAAGGGGGCGGCCTTTTCCGGCTATACCGGCCGGGGCATGGGCTGGTCGTTGCTGGCGGGGATTGTAGGGGCGGCCGGGGCCTTCGGCGTGCTGCTGGCCTTCGGCGCCAGGGGTACCCCCGCGGTGGTAATGTCCATCGTCTTCGCCGGCGCGCCGATCGTGAATGCGGTGTACTCGCTGATCCTGCACCCCCCCGCCGGCGGCTGGGGCGCGATCAAGTGGCCGTTTTACCTCGGCATCGCCCTGGCCGCGCTGGGCGGCTGCCTGGTCACCTACTTCAAACCCAACCCCGCCCCGCCGGCGCCCCGCCCCGCCGCCGGACAGGTGGCCACCGTCCCGCCCGCAACCCCGCCGGCCTCCTGACCATGCCCGGGGCGGGCTTCAGCACGCGCGCCGCACTGCGGGCGGCGCAACTCGACCGGCTGCGGTCGCTGCTCGAAGTTGTGCAGGCCGGCAACGCCTTTCAGCGCGCCCGCCTGGTCGGGTGCGACGCCGCGGTCTGGAGGCCGGCCTCTCTCGAGGCCTTCTGCCGCCTGGCGCCCTGCACCACCAAGGCCGAACTCGCGGCCGATCAAGCCGCCCACCCCCCTTTCGGCACGAATCTCAGCTTCCCCCCGGCCCGCTACACCCGCTGTCACCAGACCAGCGGCACCACCGGCACGCCCTTGCGCTGGCTGGACACCCCGGAGAGCTGGGCGGCCCTCACCGCCGGCTGGATCGAGGTCCTCCGCGCCGCCGGCGTGGCGCAGGGCGACCGGGTCTTTTTCGCCTTTTCCTTCGGACCGTTCCTCGGGTTCTGGATGGCCTTTGCCGCGGCGGAGCGGCTGGGGTGTCTCTGCCTGTCCGGCGGCGGCATGAGCAGCGTGGCCCGCGTGCGCACCCTGCTCGAGTTGCAGGCCACCGTCGTGTGCTGCACGCCCACCTACGCCCTGCACCTCGCAGAAACGGCCCAACGCGAAGGCCTGGACCTGCGCCGCGCCACCGTGCGCCGCCTGCTGGTCGCCGGCGAACCGGGCGGCAGCCAGCCCGCCACCCGCGCCCGTCTCGCCCAGCTCTGGCCCGGCGCGCGCGTTTTCGATCACCACGGCATGACCGAGGTCGGCCCCGTCACCTACGAATGTCCCGCCCGGCCCGGCGTGTTGCACGTGATGGAACACGCCTTCCTGGCCGAGGTCCTCGATCCCCACGGCCCGCAGCCGGTCGGCCCCGGCCAGCGCGGGGAACTGGTGCTGACCACGCTGTTGCGCACCGGCTCGCCCGTGCTCCGGTACCGGACCGGTGACCTCGTCCAGCCGCGCTTCGACCCGGCGCAAACCGACGTGCCCCCTTGCGACTGCGGTCGCGTCGAGCTGGCCCTGGAAGGCGGCATCCTGGGGCGCACCGACGACATGGTCATCGTGCGTGGGGTGAATCTTTATCCGGCGGCGGTGGACGAGGTGGTGCGCCGCTTCGCCGAGGTCGCCGAGTACCAGGTGCAGGTGCGTCAGCCGGCCGGCCTGGCCGAAATCACCCTCGAGGTCGAGCCCGTGCCCACCTGCCACGATCCCGCTGCGCTGGCCGCGCAGGTGCAGGCCGAGCTACAGACGGTGTTTGCCCTGCGCGTGCCGGTCACCTACGTGCCACCGGGGAGCCTGCCGCGTTTTGAATTGAAGGCGCGCCGGTGGGTGCGGCTGTGAGAAGCGCACGCGCGGCGCGGGGTCCGGTCAGCCGCGGCGGGGCGGGTGGAGGGGGACCGTTTCAGGGCGTCAGCGCGGCCAAGGTCAACCAGCCGGGCCGATGCTGGTCCTGGGTGGCGTTGGCGAAGCGCACCGGCGGGCCGTTGGGGAGCGGATTGGGCACGTGCAGTGCCAGCCACGCCGGTCCGGCAGGCAGGGCCGGGGCGGGGGTCTCGAAGCGCCAGACCGCGGCCAGTTCGCCGGGGAGAATGCCGGGGAGCTTCCAGTCGGTCGGCCACCGCACCCGCACCTGCCCGGCCGGGTCCAGCACGCCGAGTTCGACCGGCCAGTCGTAGTAAAAGGGCGCCACGCCGGTGTTGGTCACGGTCAGCGCCACGGAGAGGCGACCGCCGGCCCGGTTCAGTTGCACCAGCGCCACGTGGAATTCGTAGCCCAGGCGCCGCGCCGCGCGCAGGGCCCGTTCCCGGGCGGCACCCTGCACCGGGCCGCGGAAGAGCCCTTCGTGACAGAGCCAGGAGGCGTGCGTCACCTCGAGGCAACGCTCGAACTCCTGGCCTGCCGGCGCACAGGAGGGTTCGTCGAAGAGGCACGACCAGACTTCGGGCCGCACCTCGCCGCCGATGGGTTGGGTGCGCCACTTGTCCACGGCCCCAGCCGTCCGGAGCCGGGTTTCGAAAAACCAGGCGTCCCCCGGCCGTCCCGTGTGGACGGTGGCCCAGGCGAAGGAGTCGTCGTGGTAGCCGAGGGCGCGGCGGTGGTTCTCGGCATAGCGCGGGTCGTCGGGGCCGGCGGGGTACCGGGCGACCAGGCGGGTCTTGCGGAAGGCGGCTTCATAGGCGTCCAGCACCTCGCGCTGAACGGTCTTGGAAGCGAACCACTGGTCGTTGGGGTGGTTGTGCCACTCGCCCCAGGTGCCCAGCAGCCCCAGACCGACAAAGCCCAGGCGTGGATCGCCGTCGTAACGCCGGCCGAAGGCGTGGATGAAGTTGGTGAGGGCCGCGCGGAGGCGGGGGTCCTCGTAGTCGGGCGTGTGGTCCACCGCCGGCGGCCACGGTTGGGTGTTGGTGTTGGTCCAGCGACGCATCGGCAGGCCCGCCGCGATGAGGTACTGCGGGACGCCGGTGGGCCGGCCCGGCCACTCGAGGTAGAAGCGGGCATAGAACTGATGGCCACGGGCGGCCGCTGCGGCGAGCTTCGCCTCGAACGGCGCCCAGTTGAACTGGTCCGGTCCGGTCATCACGGCCGCCAGCGGCGTGTAATCCCATTCAAGGCTGTGCGGGAACGGGGAGTCGGCGCGCAGGTAGGGCACGAACCCCTTGAGCGGGTTGTCCGGCGGCGCCGGCGCGTAGGCCAGGTGGACTGCCTGCGGGGACGCCGCAGCGAGGTCCCCTGCGAACAGCCACGCGGAGAGGAGACCGCCGCCGGTGAGCCGGACGGTCCGCGCCCGCTTCTGGCGAGCCGTCGCAAGCCGGCCGTTACCGGCCGGGGCAGCGGCGTGGCCGCGACAAGCCCTCGGCCTCCAGCAGGACAAAGCGATTTCGCAATTCATGGGATGGGACACCCTAGCCCGGCGCGGTTCGGCGGTCGAGCCGGGCCGCGCGCGGGCGTCGCCGGGCTCGTGGCCACCGAGCCGGGTCAAGCTCCAGTTTCTTCCTGGCGCCCGGCTTCCCCGGCGGGAAGGCCGGGACGGCGCGGCCGCCACATGGGGAGGTTTTTCTCCCGGGCCAGCAGGCTGACCAGGTGGGAGGCCGCAGGGATGGTGGTGATTTGAAAAGCGATGGCCAGGGGGACCTTCAGGCCGGCGGCCTCGACCCCCAGGGCGACCCACAGGCCGAGCAGCATCGAGAAGATGCCCAGCGTGCTGGCCTTGGCCACGGCGTGGGAACGGCACAACACGTCCGGCAACCGCAGCAGGCCGATGGCGGCCAGCAGCACAAACGCTGCGCCGTTCAATAACAGGAGGGCCGCGAGGAACTCGGTCATGGCTGCAGGGGGGTGGAAGGCTCCGACCCGTCCGGCGGGGGCTTCGGAGCCGGCCGCCGGGCGGGCAGGGTGCGGTGCAGGTGAAACACAAAGGCCACTGTGCCGACGAAACCCAGCAGGGAGTACAGCAGGATCAGCTCGAGGTAGAGCGCGGTCCGCCATTGCACGCTCAGCAGCACGATCAGCCCCACGATGCTGGTGGCGATCAGGTCGAAGGCCAGGATGCGGTCCAGCACGGTGGGGCCGCGGGCCAGCCGCACCAGCGCCAGCAACGTGGCACCGGTGAGCAGCGCGTAGCCAAGGGTGAGGGCCAGGGACATCATCGGGTCAGCCGCAGCAGCGGTTCCTTGAGCCGGATGTCCACGGACCGCCGCAGGCTCTCGGGATCGCCGGCGTCCAGGGCGTGAATGCTGAGGGTGCGGAAGTCTTCGCTGATTTGCACCATGGTGGTGCCGGGCGTCAGGGTGATGCAGTACCCCAGCACCAGAATCTCCCCCCGCCGCAGGCCGTCCACCGGATAATCCACAAAGCCGGGACGGAGCGCGTCCCGCGGGCGGAACAGCACCAGGGTGGCCACGTTGAGATTGGCCCGGAGGAATTCGCCCAGGAAGCCGACCACAAAGCGCACCAGCGCCCAGGCCCGCCGGGGGTAGTCGGCGGTGTCGAGCACGGCGCTGTACAGGCTCAGGCCGGCGAAGCCCAGCGCGAAGCCAATGAAGAAATCGGCCGTGGCCCGGTGGCGGCTCAGCAGCAGCCACAGCGTGGCAAACACCAGATTGTAGGCGAGCGCCCTCATGGCCGGCGGGCCTGATCCTTGGTCACCACCGCCTGCACCGCGCGCTGATAGGAGGCCTGGTCGCGGACCTGGACGGCGGCTTGGCGGGCCACGCGAAAGACCCCTTCCGCCCCCAGGCCGATGGCCAGGGACACCAGCACCATGCCGGCGGAGACGCGATTCATGCGGACCCAGCGCCAGTCCCAGAGGCAGACTTCGCGGTCTTCGGCGCCGCTCCAGAAAGCTGCGTTCCAGATTTTCAACATGCTCACCAGGGTCAGGAGGCTGGCCACCAGGGCCAGGCCCACCAGCACGTATTCGCCCAGCCGCAGGCCCTCGGTCAGGATGAGGTACTTGCCCCAGAAGCCGCTCAGCGGCGGCAACCCCGCCAGGGAGAGCGCCTGCAGAAGGAAGAGCACCCCCAGTCCGGGCGCGTGCCGCCACAGATTGCCCATACGGTCCAGGTTGTCGGTGCGGTTGAGCAGCGCCGCCGTGCCGCCGACGAGGAACAACGAGGCTTTCACGATGATGTGGTGGATGATGTAGAAGATGCAGGCGGCGAAGGCCAGTTCGGTGAACAGACCGATGGCCAGCACCATGAAGCCGATCTGACTCAGGATGTGGTAGCTGAGGATGCCGCGGATGAAGTTGCGTGACAGCGCCCCCAGCACGCCAAAGATCATCGTGGCCCCCGCCAGCCACGCCACCAGCATGTGCAGCCCGCTCAGGTGGTGGGGCAGCACCGTGCCGAACATCCGCAGCAGCATGTACACCCCCACCTTGGTCAACATGCCGGCGAACAGCGCCGCCAGCGGGGCGGGCAGGATGGGGTAGCTGTTGGGCAGCCACCAGTAGAGCGGGAACAACCCGGCCTTGAGGCCAAACACCCCCAGCAACCACAACGCCAGCGCCGTCACCCGCGGGTCGTCCCCCAGGGCGGCCGCGCGCACCGCCAGCTCGGCGAAGTTCAGCGTCCCGAACAGGCGGTAGGCAAACCCCGTCGCGCACAGAAACAGCGTGCTGCCCACCAGGTTCACCGCCAGGTACGGAAACGCCTGCTTTACGTCCCAGTCGTCCGCCTCCAGCGTCAGCAGGGCGTACGAGGCGATGAGCATCACCTCGAAGGCCACAAACAGGTTGAACAGATCGCCGGTGAGGAAGGCCAGATTGATGCCCGCCACCAGAAACTGGATGAGCATCAGCCGCAAGGGATGCTCGACCACCGGGCGGTACTCGGCGAAACCGTACAGCACCGCCGCCAGCGCGGTGAAACTGGACAGGCCCACCATCACTGCCGCCAGCAGGTCGGCCACCAGCACGATGCCGAACGCCGCGGACCAGTTGCCCACGGGCAAGACCAGCGGCCCCCCGGCCTCCACGCGCCAGAGCAACAGGCCCGCCACGGCCAGTTGCCCCGCCGCGGACGCCCCCGCCAGCACGCGCCGCCCCGGCGAGGGCCGCCCCCAAAATAACAGCGTCACCGCCGTCACCAGCGGCAGCAGGAGGGGCAGGATGACGAGGTTCACGGCAGTGGCGGGCGGTTCAGGTGCGCTCGGTGGTGTCCTGGTCAGCGAACAACTCGGCGGCGTTGGTGGTCTTCTGGTCCAGGAACAGGCGGTACAGCAAGGTGACCAGATAGGCGCTCACCCCGAAACCGATCACGATCGCGGTCAGGATCAACGCCTGGGGCAGGGGGTCCACCAGCAGGCCGGCCTCGGCCGAGGCAATGGGCGCCTGCCGGCCATCGGGCGGACCGGACATGCTGAGGAGGAACAGATTGGCCGCATTGGACAGGAGAATGAAACCGAAGAGGATTTTCACGAAGCTGGACTGTAGCACCAGCCACGTGGCGCAGCCGAACAACACGCCGATCAAGAGGGCCGTTTCAAGTTGCATGGGGAGAGTCGGAGTTGGCCGCGTCCGTGGCCGCGTCCTCGATGGGGCTTTCCAGCGGCGAGCTGTAGCGCCGCTCGTCCTGGAGCAGCAGGGCGCGAAAACCCGCGGTGGACTGGCTGAGCACCAAGATCAGCTTGCTGGTGATGCCGATCACCAGCAGATACACGCCGAGGTCGAACAGCAACGGCGTGCCCACGTGCACCGCCCCCAGCAGGGGTACATGCTCGAGGTGCAGGTGAAAATGCTCCAGGAACGGCCGCCCCCCCAGCACCGGCGCCAGTCCGGTGAGCAGCGCCAGCGTCAGCCCGGTCCCGGCCAGGTGCATCGGGTCGCCGAGCATCACGCGGCGCGTGGCCTCGACGCCCAGGGCCAGGCTCAGCAGGATCAGCGCAATGGCCGAGGCCAGGCCGGCGATGAAGCCGCCCCCCGGCAGGTTGTGGCCGCGCAGCAGCAGGTACAGCGCCACGCCGTTGACCAGGAAGTACAACACCCGGACCAGCCGCTCGAACAGGTAGGAACGCGGTCGGTTCATACCCTCTCCTCTCCGGGGTGGTGTACCCCCATCCCCGGCGCGCCCAGGGGCCCCTGCCGGTACTCCTCGGGCGTGCGCTTGTAACGCATCAACAGGCCCAGCGCCCCCAGCGTGGCAATCAACAACACCGTGATCTCCCCCAGCGTGTCAAAGCCGCGGAAGTCCACCAGGATCGTGTTCACCGCGTTGGTCCCCTCGGCCAGCTCGACCGTCCGCGCCGCCAGCCGATCCCCCACCCGGTCCGTCGCCGGCCGGCCGTTGCCCCAGAGCATCAACACCATCATCAATCCTCCCACCCCCACCGCCAGTGCCCCGTTCAACACCCGCCGCACCGGCGTCGGCCGCCAGGTCCGTTCCCCGGTCTCCGCTGAGCGCGGAAAACGCCCCAGCAGCAGCAGCACCAGGATCAGCGTGACCACCTCGATCAGAATCTGCGTCAGCGCCAGGTCCGGCGCCCGGTACAGCACGAAGTAAAACGTCGTCAGGAACCCGACCACCGACATGGCGATCACCTGCGTGGTCCAGCGGCGCAGCACCACCACGCCGAAGGCGGCCAGGGCGATCAAGCCCGCCGCAAAGGTCCGCAGGTCGTGCACGCCTCCGGCCCCCGCCGCCGCCGGGACGAGTTGTGCGGCCGGGCCGGCCTCGCCCGCGAACAACGCCCGCACCGTCCACCCGCCCACCAGTACCAGCACGAAGCCCAGCACCGCGGGGAGATAATTGACCGGCCGGTCCGCCTGCAACCCCCGGGTCAGCCCGTAGGTGAAGCGGAAAAACGCTTCGAGACCGCGCTCGAAAAACTCGTCCAACCGCAGCAGCGCCGGGATCCGCGCCCATTGCCAACCGGTCCGCTGCCCAACCCCAAACAACGCCGCTCCCGCCACCAGCATTGCGGTACTCAGGACCAGTTCCAGCGTCACGCCGTGCCAGAGGGCCAGCGGCTCGTTGGGCCGGTGCAGCCCCAACACCGCCAGCGCGTCCAGTGGCCGGTCCAGCAAGCCGGGAAACAACCCGAAGACCAGCGCCGCCGCGGCCAGGAGCAGGGCCGGCGCCTGCAAACCCCAGGACGGCGCGTGGAAGTGCGCCTTCACCGCCTCCGGCTCGGGGCCGAGGAAAATCCGGGTGAAAAACCGCACCGCAAAGGCGACCTTCACCACCGCGGTCACCAGCACACAGCCCGCCGCGTAACTGCCCAAGGTGCCGTGCGACCGCAGGGCCTCGAGGATTTCCTTCAACATCATCTCCTTGCTCAGGAACCCGGTGGTGCCCACCACCCCCGCCATCGAGGCGGCGGCCACCGCGCACGCCCCCGCCAGCACCGGCAGCCGGCGGCCCAGCCCGCCCAGTTGGCGGATGTCGTGGAGCCCCGTGCTGTGGATCACCACCCCCGCGATCATGAACAGGCTGGCCTTGTAGAACACGTGGTTGAGGATGTGCAGGTAATCGTACCCGACCCCGCCCGCCGCCCCCAGGCCGTAGTAGCCGATCAGGTAACCGAGCTGGCTGACCGTCGAAAAGGCCAGGATGGCCTTGAGGTCGTGGGACAGCAGCGCCAGCACGGCTCCCAGCACCATCGTGCCGAACCCGATCCCCGCCAGCAACGGCGCCCAGAGCGGATGCTCGACAAACAGCGGGTAGAGCCGCGCGCTCAAAAACACCCCCAGCTTCACCATCGTGGCCGAATGCAGGTAGGCACTCACCGGCGTGGGCGCGGCCATTGCATTGGGCAGCCAGAAGTGGAAGGGGAACTGCGCCGACTTGCCGAACGCCCCCAGCAACATCAACACCAGCGCCACCGTCCACAGCCCGCGCGGCTCCCCAACCGGCCCGCCGCCGCGCAGCAGCTCCGCCAGCGCGAACGTCCCGGTCACCTGCCGCACCAGCAACACCCCCGCCAGCAGCAGCAACCCCGTGCCGCCCGTCACCAGCAGCGCCTGGCGCGCCCCCACCCGCGCCCGGCCCTCCTCGTGCTGGAAGCCGATCAACAGAAAGGACGCCAACCCGGTCAGCTCCCAGAACACAACCAGGAGCATCAGGTTGTTCGCCAGCACCGTCCCCAGCATCGCCGCCATGAACAGCGTCAACGCCGCAAAAAATCGTCCCTGGTCCCCGGCGGGCTGGTCCAGATAGGCATGCGCGTACCCAAACACCAGCACCCCCACCCCCGACACGATCAACGCAAAGAACAACCCCAGCCCGTCCAGCAGGAACGAAAAGGACAGCCCCAACGACGGCATCCAGGGCCACTCGACCACGCGCGGTCCGTTGCGCCCCACCT
>JBBIVJ010000038.1:0-41398 GCA_037439785.1 Verrucomicrobiales bacterium
AGACGTCCCGGCGGTGGGGTGCAGACGTCCCGGCGGTGGGGTGCAGGCGTCCCGGCGGTGTGGTGCAGGCGTCCCGCCTGCAAGCCCTGCAGGCCGGAGGCCCGCACCACAACGGCAGGCCGGAGGCCCGCACCACAATGGCAGGCCGGAGGCCCGCACCACAAAGGCAGGCCGGAGGCCCGCACCACAACGGCAGGCCGGAGGCCCGCACCACAAGGAGAGGTCGAAGGTCGAAGACCGAGGCTGGATGCCGGTTGCCGCCGCGGTGGTGCGGCAGGTGCCCCGCGCGAGGCTCACGTCCCACCCCCCGATTCTCCATGCCGGGTCCGCCCATTTACTGTTCAACAGCTTCAACCATTTCAACCTGGTACCCTTCCCACCGCCTCCCCGTTGCGGCGGCGGTGGTCGTCGGCCGGCCCGAGACCGTGTGCATCTCGGTTTCCTGCCTCGCCGGGTCGGCCGTAGCGCAGACTTTCCAGTCTGCTGTGTCGTGGGTTTCCCAACCCGCCAATCCTCCACGTCTCCCCCCACCGCCGCCGGTTGGGAAACCTGTGCGACCCCCTCGGCAATCAATGGAGACGCGCCCCCGGGCTCCCAGCCTCCATGCCCACTTCCCACTCCTCACTTCTCGCTCCTCACTCCTCGTGCCCCGCCGCCTGCCGCAACACCGTCTCCAGTTTCTCCGCGAGCCGGGTCCGGTTGAACTCGGTGTCCCCCAGCCGCGCAGACGCCGCCGCGGCCCGCGCCAGCCAGTTCGGATCGCTCAGCGCAGCCACCAGCCGGCGCGCCGCCCCTTCGAGGTCGTGATGGTCCAGCGCCAGGCCGGCCCCTTCCCGCTCCAGAATCTCCGCCTGCCAGCCGCCGTAATTGATCACCACCGGCTTGCCGGCGGCGAAGGCGTCAAAAAACTTGTTCGCCGAGTTGGTCCGCATCACCGGCAGGTCCTGGGCAAATGAAGTGAGCGCCGTGGCGGCGGACAACACCCGCGGCAGTTCCGCCCGGGGCAAGGGCGCGTAAAAAAACACCGTCCGGCCCAGCAGACCCAACTCACTCGCCAGCGCCTCGGTGGACCCCTTTTCGCTGCCCGAGCCGTAGAACAAAAACGCCACCTCCGGCGCCAGCCGGGCCACGTGGACGGCCAGGCGCACCGCCCAGTCCACGCGGTTCACCTGTCCGAAGGTGCCGGTGTACACCACCCACGGCCGCCGGCCCAACTCCCCCTGCCCGGCCCGGTACGCCTGCCCCTCCGACGCCGGCACGCGGAACAACTCGACGTCGCTGGCGTTGGGGATCACCGTCACTTTTTCCGGCGGCACACCCGCGGCCACGATGCCGTCCCTCATGCCGGGGGACAGCGCCACGATGTGGGCCGCGCGACGGTAGGCCGTTCGCTCGAGCGCTCGCGCCAGGGCGATCAGCAGGGGATTTTTCAGCACCCCCAGCTCGATGGGCGCCGCCGGCCAGAGGTCGCGCACCTCGAAGACAAACGGGCACCGGTGCCGCCGCGCCGCCCACAGCCCGGGCACGGCGATGGTCAGCGGCGTTGAAGTGGCGAACACGACGTCCACCGCGGGCACCCGGGTGCTTTCCCGCGACGCCGCGATCATGAACCGCGCAAAGGCGCGCAGCCGCGCCCCGACGCCCAGCCGTTGACTGTACGGTACGCCCAGCAGCCGCACCTCGATGCCGTCCACGTCCAGCACCGCCAGCTTCCGCCCGTCGGGCAGCGTCAGCCCCGACCACTCGGACTGCCCGGAGACCACCGTCACCGAGTGGCCCTGGCGGACCAGATGCCGGGCAAAGGCGTACGTACGCCAGCCCGCCGTGCCGCTGCGCGCCACGAAGTACTGGTGCAGGTAAAGGAGCTTCAAGGGGTCGGAAAGGATGCCGGCTGGTGCGTCCGCGGTTCGGCAGCCCGCGGGCGGCCGCCAAACTCGCCGGCCTCGAGGCATTCCTGGAAGAGCCGGAGCTGGGCCAGGCGCGTGATCAGCCGCAGGGGCCGGAAAGCGGCCCGGACCCGCGGGCTCTTCCAGCGCCGCAGGGCGGGTTGCAAACGCTGGCAGACCGGCCCCAGCCCCGGCACCCCGAGCAGCCGCCCACGCCAGCGCGCCCAGTGGCGGGAGGAGTCCGGCCGACGGTCCAGCGGCCGGGGGTCGGCCTGGAAAAAATCACGCACCAGCGCCCCGGCCGCGTCCAGGTCCAACAGGCCGTCCCACGGCAGCGCTTCCAGGGCCTCGCGTCGCGTGCGGCTTTCAAAGAAGGCGCGGAAACTGTCCACCCGCCGGCTGGCGTAGGTCCAGTCCGGCAGGCTGTCGGCCTGCGTGAGCGGCGGCCGCAGGTAGGCCGGCAAATGGCGATCGAGCACCTTGACCAGCACCTTCTTGTCCACCCGCAACGTCTCCGGCAGGCGCGACGTCACCGCCATCACCGGTTCCAGAAACAGCGGGCGCCGCGGCGTGAGCACTGGCTCCTTGTAAAAGGCCGGCGAACAGAGCCAGCGAAAGGTGTCCATCCGCAGGTAAAGGTGGTCCTGGATGTCCTTCGGCCGGGGGCTGGAGCATTCGGCGACCAGGGCCTCGAGTTCACGCCGCAGCATCGTGCTCACCCGCTCGCGGCCAGCGGGGGTCAGGACCACGTCCAAGGTGGGCTGCAGGCCGTTGCGTGGCAGGCGCGTGACCGTCTCAATGGCCTCGTCCACCGTGGACGGCAGGCCGCTCATGCCGATCACATGCTCGCCCAGGAACATGCTGTCCGCCGGCGCAGTGTGTTCCGCCAGAAAACCCGGCCCGGCGGCATAGAAACCGAGGTTGTCGCTGGCCAGTTCCGAGATTACGCACCAGGCGCGCGCCTGCCGGGGCACCCGCTCGGGGCCGTAGCGTAAAAAGCGATGCGGAACGCCGGCCAGCCCGGCCAGCTCCCGTGCCACGGTCACGTCCGAGGCCGGGACCTCGTCGGTGGCGCCCCAGGTCAGGGCCTCGGCAGGCAGGGCGTCGAACCGGTGGAGCAGCCCCAGCACCAGTCGCGAGTCGTACCCGCCGGTCAGCGCGATCTGCGCGCGCCCGCCCGGCCGCGCCAGCGGGGCCCGGACCACCGCCGCGAGCGCCTCGTACAACTGGTCTGCCGCGGCGCGCAGGGTGAGTCGCCGGTCCGGTTCGAACCGCTGCACCCAGGTGCGCGCCTGTTCGACCGCGCCGGTCCGCCGGTCCAGCGTCCAGCGGTGCGCCGGCGCCAGCAGGCGGACGCCCTCGAACAGGGTGAGCGTGCCGACCGGATAGCCCAGGTTCAAAAAGCTCACCATGCCGGCGAAGTCCAGTCGGGGCACCAGCGGCAGCAGGCGGAACAGGGCCTTGGCTTCCGGCGCAAACGCCACACCCACCTCCGTGCGGGCGTGCTGCATGTACAGACTGCCGATGCGGTCGTTGAAAAAGTGCAGGCGCCCCGCCGGCTCGTCCCGGATGACCAGTTGGTAGGTGCCGTCCAGACCGGAGACCGCGGGCAGCCCCTGCTCGAGGTACCGTTGCGCCAGCTCCTGTGCGGTGAAGCGATGCCAGCGGCCGCCGCCGCGATATTCCAAGACGGCGCCCAGCAGGGCCACCAACAAACCGCGCTCCGGCAGGGTGCACACCTCCGGCGGGTCACCGGGCCGGTACACCACGGCCACGCCCTGGCGACCGTCCCCGGTCAGCACCTCGGCCTGAAAGGAGGGGTGATGTCGCAGACAGGCCAGGGCACCGGCCACGTCGGCCTCGGCGCCATCCCGGCGCATCCATCCCAGAAAACCAGCCATGCGGGGTCAGATTTGAGAATCAGGAATCAGAAATCACGGCAACCGTGGACAGCTTCCGTGGCGCGGGGCGACAGTCTGCCTCACTGGGGTGCAGGCGTCTGGTCTGCCTGTGGGGTGCAGGCGTCTCGCCTGCTGTTCCCAGGCAGCCGGGACGGCTGCACCACCCCGCCGGGCTGGTAGCCCGGCGGGACGGGCAAGTTGCCCGTTCCACCCGGCCGGTAGCGCCGACTGGTAGTCGGCCGTCTCGCGGGCCGGCAGCCCGCGGGCCGCCCCTGCGCGGTCGGGGTGGCGGCCATGCTTGCCAACCATCGGTCCGCAGGCTCCGGCCTTCGACTTTCGACCTTCGACCTCACCTGGGGTGCGGGCCTCCTGGCCTGCATGGCCCCGCAGGCGGGACGCCTGCACCACCTTTCCCTTGGAGCCGGGACGGCTGCACCCCACTTCCCAACCGTACCCGTCCTTTCCTTGAACTCAGGCCAGGTCCAGCCATTGCTGGCGAGTGATTCCAGCCACGCGCAAACGCCGGATCAACTCTCCCCGGCCGACCGGCACCAGGCGCGACATCAGCGGACCGTCGTAGCCGGCAATTTGATTCGGACCCTGCCCAGGGGCGGGATGGGCAAGCCCCGGGCAACGCTGAACAACAACCAGTCTTCCAGGGCGCTTGCCAGGCGCCGCCGACATTCTTCCAAGGTGTGGCCGGTGGCCCACACCCCCTCCCAGCCGGGAATTTCACCGTAGTACGGCTCGGCGTCCTCGATGAGCTCGTACCGGGCCCGTTCCATGTCGGTTTGGAGGTATTCCGTCAGCATGTTGTCGAGCATCTCAGGCACCAGAGATGGCATGGTCTAACCCGTCTCAGGCTAACCGGCCCCGCGCTGTTGCCTCAGCTCCTCTCCCGATCGGGGAGGCGGTTGGCCCGCCCCGCCGTTGCCCCTGCCGGCAACTTTCCCACACCTGGACGTACCGGCGCATGTTCCGGACCGCGTCAAAGTGCCGTTCCAGATGCGCGCGGGCCCGGGCGACCAGCCGCGCCCGCCAGGCGGGTTCGCGCCACAACCGCCCCACCGCTGCCGCCGCCCCGGCCACATCCCCCACCGCCACCACGCAGCCGGTCTCCCCGTCCTGCACCAGTTCCTCGATGCCCCAGGTCCGCGACACCACACAGGCGCAGCCGGCGGCCATCGCTTCCTTGACCGCGTTGGGCAAACTCTCCTGACGCGACAAAAACAGGAACACCTCGGCCTCGGCCAGCCGCCGGAACACCTCGCCGTGGGCCAGGTGCCCGGTGAATTCCACGCCCTGCAGGCCCTGCTCCCGCACCTGACGCTCGAGGGCCGCCCGCTGGGGGCCCTCGCCCATCACGCACAGGCTGGCTTCGGGCCAGTCCGCCTGAATCCGGGCAAACGCCTCGACCACCTCGGCCATGCCCTTCTCAGGCGTGAGCCGGCCGGCGGTGGCGATGCGGAAAGGGCGGCGCGCGACGCCGGGTGCCTGCAGACGCTGGAAGTCCACCCCCCGCCAGACCACCTCCACCTTGGCCGCCGGAATGCCCGCCCCGGTCAGGAGCGGCAGGTTGGCACGGGCGTGGGTGAACACCGCGTGGGCAACCCGCGCCAGGGTGGTGCTGGTGGCGTAGCGTGTCCGCAGGTCATAGGCCCCCAGAAACACTGTCACCACCACCTCCGGGCAGGTGCGGCGCAGCAGCAGGCCCAGCAGGGAGGCATAATGACCCCAGAACAAATGCACCACCTCCGGCGGGTCCGCCGCCAGCGCCCGGCGAAGTTGGAACACCCGCGGCAGGGCCAGCAGGCTCTTGAACACGTGGACCGGTTGCCGCCAGTTGTCCATCAGGATCGTCGCCATCAACCACGCCAGGGCGGCCGGATGCCGCGCCATGGCGGCGAGACCGGCCGCGAGCTTGCCGGGGCGGACGGCGTCCACCTCCAGGTCGGCCAGGTCCCATTCCCGCAACAGCTCGGCCGCCCGCGGGTGGTTGGGCCGCAGGTTCACGGCCCGCACCTCCACCCCCAGTCGGCGCAGGACCCGCACATCCGTCCCGGCGAACGTTTCGCTGGGGGCGGGAAAACGCGAAAAGACGTACCAGACCTTCACGGGGTCAGGACTGGATGGAAAACAGGTCGCCGGGCAAGGAGCGAGATGTGCGGAGTGTGCATCGAGCCAGCTCCCCTCCGCCGCGAGGAACTGCCGAAACGGTGAAAGAGGCAAACAGGTTGAAAGGGGATGGGGAAAGCGGCAGCTCGGGAATCGAGAATCGGGGAGTGGGAATTGCGGAGTCAGGAGTCAGGAGCCAGGAGTCAGAAGTCAGGATCTGGAAGCCTGAAATGGCGCCGCGTCGCGACCGTGCTCCCCGATGCTCAATTCTCGCTCCTCGCTTCCCACTCCCGCTCCATACTCTCCACTACGCACGCCTCCACTGACATCCGACCCTCCGGCCTTCGACCTTTGACTTTCGACCTTCGACCTTGTGGTGCAGGCCTCTGGCCTGCAAAGCTTGCAGGCGGGACGCCTGCACCACATTTGCAACGCAGCCGGGACGGCCGCACCACACCGCCGGGCTGGTAGCCCGGCGGAACGGGCAGGTTGCCCGTTCCACCCATCGCTGTCGGCCGGCCGCTGGTCTCCGGCATCTGGTATCTGGCATCTGGCCTCCGTCCTCCGGCCCTGCGTCCTTCCTGCGTTCCTGAGTTCCAAATCTCAAAACCCGGGAGCTCATCGCCGCGCTCCCAGCAAACGCCCCGCATACGCCTCAACCCGATCGCAGATGGCATCCAAAACCGGTTTCTGCTCCCGGCAATACCTCAGGATCTCCGCCAATTGCGCGCCGGCGTAGTCGTGGGCGATGACGTTGCGGACGTCCTTCATCTCCCGCAGCGCGGCCGCCTGAGGGACCAGACCGCGTTGCTCCGCCCGGTTGACAGTGTCCAGGAGGGTCCCCGGTGGAAACAGTTCCACGCGGTCCAGACTGCGGAGGACCTTGTTGACCAGCAAATCCACCGTCCGGGCAAAGCGGCCGGCAAAAGCCTCGGCACTTTCGAGCGCCTCGGGGGAAGCTGCTTCGAGTTCCCCCGGCAGGGCCGCCACCCGGTGGTAGGAAAAGTCGAGGTGCCGTCGGGCCCGGACCAGTTCGGCCAGGGCCTGCTCCAGGAGCTGCCGCGCCGCATCGGGCTTCACAACTTCACCCCCTGCGCCCGGGCCAGGGCGGCCAACGGTTCGTCCATTTGGTCCCGACGGCGAACCACCAGGTCCAGTTGCTGCCAACCCAACCGGTCCAGAATCTCCCGGCGCAAGCGCAGCACCTCCCGAAACCCCAGACGGTCGGAAATCACCAGCAGGTCAATGTCTCCGCCCCGCCGCGCCGGGTCCGCGCGCGAGCCGAACAAATAAACCTCCGCCGCCGCGTCGGCCTGGCGCACCTGCTGGCGGATCCACTCGATTTCCTGCGAGCTCAGACGCATGGTCTCAGGATAAAAGCCCGCCGCCGCGCACTCAACCGCCGCACTGACGCGGCGCCGATTACCAATCGGCGGTCCGACAGGCTGCCAGCCCGCGCTACCCATCTCCCTGACTTCCGACCTCTGGCCTTCGACCTTGTGGTGCAGGTCTCTGGCCTGCTGAAGGTGGACCTTGTGGTGCAGGCGTCCGGCCTGCAAAGCTTGCAGGCGGGACGCCTGCACCACATTTGCAACGCAGCCGGGACGGTCGCACCACACCGCCGGGCTGGTAGCCCGGCGGAACGGGCAGATTGCCCGTTCCACCCACCGCAATCGGCCGGCCGCTGGCCTCCGGCATCTGGTATCTGGCATCTGGTTTCCGTCCTCCGGCCCTGCGTCCTTCCTGCTTTCCTGAGTTCCAAATGCTTTGATCCCCACTTTTTTTTCGGACTTCGGACTTCAAACTTCGGATTTCCCCACTGGCCCGGCTACGCCCCGGCGGCGCGGCGACGCCGGATTTCCCAGCGACCGCGAACGGCGTTGGGCAGCGCCAGCAGCCACGAGCGCAACCGCCGCCCGCCGAAAAACCGCAGGTCCCGGCGGAGGATGCGCCCGAAGACCGCCGGGCCAAACTGCGCCCGCAACGCCACCCGGTGCACCCGGCCGGTGCGCGCCACCGTCGGCGGCCGGTTCCACCACTGGACCGAATCGCCCACCAGGGTGTAGCCCACCTCGCGCGCCAGCCGCTGGCAGGTGCGGTTCCAGTATCCCCCCGGAGCGGACATGTACCGCACCTCCCGGCCAATCAGGTCTTCCAGCCAGCGCTTGCTATCGGACAGCGCGGCGCGGGCGAGGGCGGGAGGCAACTCTGTGACCGGCTCGTGGTGGTGTCCATGCGTGCCCAACTCGGCCATGCCGGCCAGCTCGCGGATTTCCGCGTCCCGCAGGAACCCTTCCCCGTGGAGGCAGAACTCCCGGGTCAGGAAAAACGTGGCCCGCAT
Source organism: Verrucomicrobiales bacterium (assembly GCA_037439785.1). Taxonomy (GTDB): domain Bacteria; phylum Verrucomicrobiota; class Verrucomicrobiia; order Limisphaerales; family J093; genus DSVZ01. The sequence continues at coordinate 8,244 of JBBIVJ010000038.1, forward strand.
GTTCCGTTGAGCGAGCTGTTCGGCCACTTGCAGAAACGCCCGGTAGCCGTCATCGAAGGTCAGCACCGCATACCGCTCCGGCCAGGGCCCGCCGGCCAGACGCGCCTCGAGACCGCCGAACCCCTCGACCGCGTACCCTCCGCGGCGCAACTCCTCCAGTTGCCCGAGAAACACCGGCCAGGACAGGGTGTAATTGTCCCGCGCCGACTCCCCCAGGTCGTGATACATGAGGCAAACAAAAGGCGCCGCCTGCATCGGGAGTCTGTCCCCTCACCACAGATGAATCGGTCCATCCCCGTCGCCGCGGGTGAAGTAGGTCGAACGACCCGCAGCCACGGCCGGTTGCACCTTGGCCGCCAGCGCCGGCGACAGGAACAGGAAGTAATTGCTCGGCCCCGGCAGCATTCCCGTCCGATCGCACGCCCGCAACACCGGGGTCGCGGAATGATTCGTCACCGCCAGGTCCGCCCCCAGGCGGCGCATTTCCGCCAGGACATGCCCCACCACCGGCCCTTCTGCGCCCGGCAGGGCCAGGCAATCCACCAGCGTGCCCAGGTGGAGGTTGCCGAAGTAACGGCTCTCGCGCTGCCGCGCCACCACGTACACCGCCCAACCCACCGGCTCGCCGGAAGCGTTGACCACCCGCAGCCGACGCAAATGGGGATGGCCATCTGGGTACAGCGTGGCCAGGGTCGCGGCGGAGCGATCGCCGATCAGCGCGTACGGCTCGCGCGCACGTTGCCAGAGTTCATCGGCCCAGGGGCCCCAGCCGGTCAGCGGCTCGGCGCGAAATCCGGCCGTGCGTGGACGCCGTCCCGCCAGCGCCAAGACGCCGTGCAGCAGCAGCAAGCCGAGCGCGCCCAGGCCGGTGGCCGCCGCCACGTCGGCCAGAGCCCGCACCAGCTCGTGCCGGGAACGCAGGAACTGCAGTTCGCGCAGAAACGGCCCGGCCCGGAAGACCCGGAAGCGGAACGGCACCGGCGCGGCCTGCCAGCCGCCGGCCCGCATCATCCGCGCCACCGGCATGTCCAGGCTGCCCGTGCCCAGCCCGTACACCAGCGGGTAACGGGCGGTGACGAACTTCTGCAGCATCAACCCCAGGAAACCGAACTCCGGGTTGATCACCCCTTCCGACACCGGGTGGCCATAAAACGCCACCTCCGTCAGACCGTGGCCGGCGAGCCAGAACGGCAGGCACTTGACCACGACGCCACCGCGCAGCTCACCGTCCACCCAGGCCAGGTAGCGCTCCAGCCGGACCGGGCTGGCCGGGTGCAGGACGTAATCCCGAAACGGCCGGTCGGCGGAGAGCCGGTGCTCGGTCCCGGCAGCGCGGAACCGCTCATTGAACGCCGCCACCGCCGTCGCGTCTTCCGGCCGGGCGGGCAGAATGCGCACTTGGGGCATGGGGAACTTGCCAGGCATTACCAGCCTGGCTTGTCAGAAAACAGGGGTGGGTTTGGCAGCTAAGATTGCCTTTCCGCGAAAGGAAATGCTGGAACCCTTCCAACTCGAAACTCGTGGGCAGTGGGCAACGTTGAGCCGGAGGCCTGGTCGAGGTTAATGACTTCCACTGGGTCCTTTCTTGGCCGCCGTAAAAACCAACCGAATCGTGGCCAGGTCCTCCGGCGTTTTCCCCCGGAAGTCCGGGTGGAGGGGAAACCCACCGTGGATCAGTTTGAGGCTGGACTCGTCGACCTTGCGCTCGACGTGGAGGATTTCAAAACTCAGCTCGCTTGCCAGCGCCAGGTGGTCGCTGGCCCGCAACCGATTGTGCCAGGCGAATCGGTTGCCGGCGTACCTTTTCCATGTGGCTGCGTCAAACTGCAGGAAGTTGATCGCGCTGAGCGACGGGTCAGCGCGCGTGAACTGGTCGCCTGCATCAACGCAGTGCACTGCCAAGCCTTCAGGGTGCAGGATTCGGGCGCATTCTTTCCAAACTGCCCGCAAATCGTCCACTGGGATGTGCTGGAGCACATACCAGGAAAAGTAAAAATCCACCGCGTGGTCCGGCAGCTCGGTTTTTCTGGCGTCGTAGCACGGCCGGTATTCCATGCCGGTCAGGGCCCAAAGGTCGGCCAGGGTTCGCGGCGCGCGTTTGCACAGGTAAGTCAACCGTTCCAGGAACACTACCGACTGGCCGTCATCACCGAACAGCCGTTGCACTTCTTCCAAGTGGGTGGTCAGATGGTGCAGTTCCCCCAAGACCAGAGACTCCTTGAGATACGGATTGAGGTCCACCGTAATCACTTTGCCCGCCCCGCACAGCCACAGTCCCAACGGGGTACCACAGGTCCAACCCGTTCCCAGCTCAAAAAAAACCTTCCCTGCGACCGTGCGGCCGCAACGACGCACCAGTTCCACAATCTGACGGGCCACACCCAGCCTCGGCATAAGGCGGTCCGGCTTGAAGGTGCCGTGCAATTTCTGGAGGCCGTAGTAAAGCCGGTACCCGATGCTCTCGGGCAATCCAGCCGCGAATTTCTGGGTGTAGGCCTTGACTTTCCAGTTCATGGCTCAGCTCAGAAGTAAGGTGTGAAAACTCTCGTGTTTACGCCGTGCTCCCGCCGTCCACGGGCAGCACGGTGCCGGTGATGGCCGCGGCGTCCGGTCCGCACAAGAACGCCACCGCCCCGGCCACCTCCTCCACCGTCACCCACCGCCCCAAGGGGGTCCGCCGCTGGATCGCCGCGCGCTGGGCCTCGTCCAACCCTGCGGACATCTCGGTGGCCAGATAGCCGGGCGCCACCGCGTTGACGGTGATGCCCGCCCGGCCCACCTCGCGGGCCAGGCTGCGGGTGAAGCCGATCAGGGCCGCCTTGCTGGCGCCATACACCGACAGCCCGTTGAAACCGGTAAGGCCGATGATCGAGGCGATGTTGACCACCCGGCCCGCGCGGGCCAGCAGCATCGGCCGCAGGGCGTACTTGGTGAGCACGATCGTGTGGGTCACGTTGACGGCGAGCAGCCCGGCGATCTGGCTTTCGTGCATCGTGGCCAGCACCCCCTCGTGGGCCACGGCGGCGTTGTTGACCAGCCCGTACAACCCGCCGAACGTGCCGGCCAGCTCCTGGACGAACTCGTGCAGCCCGGCCCGCTCGGTCAGGTCGAGGGGGCGGAAGTGGATTTCCTGTCCGACGGCGGCGGCGGCCTGCATGGCCTCGTCCAAAGCCGGAGAAAGGCGGCGCCCGGTGGTCACCACCCGGAAGCCGTCCCGCGCCAGCCGGCGGGCAATGGCCAGTCCCAGGCCCCGCGTGCCGCCGGTCACCAGGATGGTTTGCCGTTCCATGAAGCGCGATCACCCGCCCCGACGCCGTAATGGCAGCGGCGGCAGGCTGGTGAAAGGGTTAAACTTGGAAACCGCAGTACGACCACGAAGACTCGAAGACTCGAGATCATGAGCCAATGGGTTTTCGCGAGTGGAGCGTTCCACGAAGTTCCCTCGGCCGGGCGGGGAATCGTTCCCATCCTGTCTCGCTGATCTTCGCGCCTTTGTGCCTTGGTGGTTCATCTCGACTGCGTGATTGGGGGTAAAGGGGTGAAAGGTGAATGGGCAGGACGAGAATTGAGGGATGAGCAGCGAGCATCGAGGAGCAGGTCTTGGCGCGGCCGGTCTATTCTGGCTCCTGGCTCCTGCTCTTCGCCCCACACGCCGGGCTGGTAGCCCGGCGGAACGGGCAAGTTGCCCGTTCCACCCCTGGCCAACTGTCTTCCGGCTCCTGACTTCTGACTTCTGACTCCTGACTCCCCACTTCTCGCTTCCCACTCCTCAATTCTCATTCCTCACTTCCCCCTCCGCGCCAGCTTCCCGGTGCCTTCCACCTCGAGGGCGTCCACCACCTGGACCACCGCCGGCACCTTGTGGCGGGGCAGCCGGGCGGCGCAGTGTTCCCGCACCCGGCGCGCCAGGGCCACGGGGTCGGCCACCGGTCCCGCCGGCGCCACCACCGCCTCGACCAGCGCCCCGGTGATGGGGTTGCGGCGCCCGCTCACCCGCACCAGCGCAATGTCCGGCAGTTCGAGGATTACCCGCTCGACCTCCTCCGGAAACACCTTGTCCCCCCCCACGTTGATGGCGCCGCTGGCCCGGCCCAGAAAATAAAACCGCTCGCCCCGCCGCTCGACCAGATCCCCCGAGTCCACCCACCCTTCGGCATCCGCCAGCTTGCCACCGCCGACCAGGAACTGGCCGCGGACCGGCGGCCGCAGCCACAGCCGCCCCGCGGCGTCCACCTTCAACTCGACCCCGGCCGGTGGCTCGCTCAGGTATCGGGCCGGAAAACCGGCGCGACCGTCCTTGACGGAAAACCCGACCCCGGCCTCGGTCGAGGCGTAGATGTGGCTCAGGCGGGCCTGCGGGTAGGCGCGTGCCAGGGCGGCGAGCACCAGGTCATCGGCGATTTCCCCGCCCAGGGTCACCTGGCGCAGCGGGAGCCCCCGGCCGGCGGCGGTCATCAGAATTTTCCGCCACAGCGTGGGCGTGGCGGACAACGCGTCGCAACCTTCCGCCGCCAGGAGCGCCAGCCGGGCTTCCAGGTCCGGCAGGTGGTCGGTGAAAATCAAGGTGGCGGGCGAGGCCAGCGCCTGCAGGCACACCTGGAGGCCGGCGAACCGGCCCAGCTCGTACAACAAACCCCAGCGCCGCGGCCTCCCCTCTTCCGCCGCGCGCACTGTCCGCGCCAGCGTGGCCCAGGAGTGACTTACCAGCTTGGGGGTACCGGTCGTGCCCGAGGTGGGCAGGATCACGCGGGTTTCCCGCGCCGGCCCGGCGGCGGGCGCCTGCGGCCGCAGACCCGGCTCCAACACCGCCAATGCCGGGACACCCTCGATCCCCCCGCTCACGGGCGGCGGGGCATCGGCCACGAGCACCTGCACCCCGGCCGCGCGGAAAAAAGCGGTGCGGACCTCCTCCGGCGTGCCCGCCGGGACCAGGAGCAACGCCACCGCCCGGCCGTCGAGGGTCAGCAGGAGCCGGGCAAGGGTCGGTGCCGACCGCACGGCCAGGGCCACCACCCGATCCTGGAACCGCCCGGCCACGGCCGCCGACGTGGCCAGCCGCTCGCGCAGTTCCGCGGCCGACCAGCGACGGACGCCGTCGGTCCAGACCGCGTCGTCCGGAGCGAACCGCTCCAGCCAGGCCCGCAGCGGGGCGACCGCCGGGAGCGCCGGTTCAACCGGGGGTGAAGGAAGCGGCGACATCAGGTCCGATCAGCGCGATTGAGAATCGAGGAGTGGGCATTGAGCATTGAGCAGTGAGGAGTGAGCTTCGCGCCGGAGAAGCGGGTCTCGGCGCGGCCGGCTCGTTCGGGCTTCTGACGCCTGACTTCTGGCTTCTGCCTTCTCAATCCCCCCCTTCGCTCTTCCCACTCCCCTCTCCTCGCTCCTCACTCCCCGATGCTCACTCCCCGCTTCTCGCTCCCCGCTTCTCGCCGCCCCGGTCCCGGAACCGCTCGTAGATGGCCACCAGTTCGCCGAACGTGCGCGGGTACACCGGCTCGTCCATCAACACGAACGGGTCGTAACCCAGCGCCTGCTCGAGCCGGGCCACCACGATGGCGTAGCCCAGCGAATCCAGCCCGGTTTTCAGCAGGGGCTGGTCCTCGTGGAAGTCGGGCGGCGGGGTCAAACCGTTCTCCCGCATCACGGTCCCCAGGGTGTCGGCAACGAGGTTTCGCAGGTTCATGTCAGAGGCACGTCAGGGTGGACAAGGGCGCGGGGCGCGACGCCAGCGTTTGTGCGAGGGTAGGGAAAGGTCCCCCGCCGCACGCCGGGGGCCTCGCTGTCGGTCAAGCGGCCTGGGGCTCGGCCCGGACGCGTTGGAGCTGGTAGGACAGGTACAGCGCCACGCCCTTTTCCCGGGCGTAGGCCGGCACGTCACGGGCCGCGACCATGTGGGCGACCAGGACCGGGAAGATGGTCCCGCACACGGGCCGCAGCGGCTCCACCCGCCGGCGCAGGAACCGGTCCACGTCGCGGGCCGACAACTGGACCTTGCTTTCCCCGATCACCCACACCGGCTCTCCGCCGCGACGACCGCGCCCGAGGATGTTGACTTCCAGGTCCCGTCCTTCGGCATCGGTCAGCCAGTCGCGACGCAGCGGCTCGTCCAGGACCAGGCCAAAATCCCGGGCCAGCAGGGCGGGCAGGGTGTCGTAAGCCGCGTTTTCAAGGGTGTAGCCCACGGTGGCCGAAAGACCGCCCAACTGCCGATTGGTTTCGTCGAGTCGGCGCGTCTGTTCCTCCATCCGGACGGTCAGTTGTTCCACCCGCTCGGTGAGCCGGGCCAGGGCCTGATCGGTGCGCGCCTGGGCGGCGGCCAACTCCTCCATCCGCACAGCCAGTTGGTCCATGCGGACCGTCAGTTGGTCCATGCGGGCGGTCAGTTGATCGAGGCGTTGCTCGGTGCGCTTTTGGGCCTCGGCCAGCTCCTCAAGCCGCTGCTCGGTGCGCTTCTGCGCCTCGGCCAGCTCCTCAAGCCGCTGCTCGGTGCGCTTTTGGGCCTCGGCCAGTTCATTGACGCGTAGTTCGGTGCGCTTCTGCGCTTCGGCCAGGTCGCGGACGACCTCCCGCAGCTCGGTGAATTCGGCCTTGGTCACCGTCTGCTGGAGGTCTTCGTAAAAGCTCCCCAGCACCGCGGCGAGCTTCTGGGCCGCCTTGGGCTCCAGCGCCTGACTCAGTTCCTCGAAGATGCGCAGGGTGTTGATCACGCTCCTCCACCTTGCCGCCCCGCCATTCCCGAGTCAATGACCGGCTGGCGCGGCCCGGCAACCGTGACGCATATTGGTTACTTGCTGAGGCCGGGTTGACCGTAGCGCAGACGTCCCGGTCTGCTGGATCGCAGGTTTCCAAACCTGCCGATCTCGCACGCTCCCCGGCGCTGCCGATTGGGAAATCGGCGATACGGCAGGTTGGAATCCTGCGCTACAGCCCCGGCGATCACTGGAGAGGCGCCTTGGCAACCTCAGCTTGCTCCGGGCCCGACCCGGAACGGTCGCCCGCGCGCGGGCGCCGGGTCAGGGCGTGCAGCCACCCCCGCACCACCGGCAACGGACCATCCAGCTCGGCCTCCAGGTACCGGGCCGGCGCGTTGGGCAGGCCCATCCGCCCCAGCGCAAAGGGGTGGCTGTTTTCGAGGGTGTTCACCCGGTGGGGCGGATTGGGCAGGAAGGCGCTGCGAAAACCCAGCTCCCGCGCCAGCCGACGCAGCGGCGCGTTGCAACTGCCGGCCGGAAAGCAGAACGGCGGCCGCGCCAACCCCAGATGCTCGCGCAGGGCCTCTCGCGACCGCTCCATCTCCTCGCGCGCCTCCGCGAACGGCATTTCCGCCAACCAGGGATGCGACACCGTATGCGCGCCGAACTCGATGCCGGCCGCGCGCATTGCCGCCACGTCGGCCCAGGACAACATCCGGTTGCGGGGCGGCTCGACCTGCAACGCCCGGCCCCAGGCGGCCAGACGCGTCAAGCTGCTCAGGAACACCCCAGAGTGCTGTCCAAGGCCCGTGGTCGCACGGGAAAAAACTCCGGATGCTCACGGGCCAGTTGGATTCGTCGTCTGACAAGTTCCTCAACGGTGCAAATGACTTTCGCGGGGTTGCCGGCAACCACACTGCCTGCCGGGACATCCTTGGTAACCACTGCTCCAGCACCCACGATGGAACCGCGGCCAATTCGCACACCCATCAGCACTATTGCCCGGTAGCCAATGAAACGGTCGTCTTCGATGACGACTGGCATGATGGGTGAACGTTCCCCAGGCTTGAGACCAAGGAAAGCGTTTGTTGAGGCATCGTGGCCGAGGATGACACAGCCTGTAAGAACGCAATTCCGACCAATGGTGATGGGATCCTTCCCACCCCGGCCCAAAACTACGTCGCGAAAAATATGCGTGCCCTCGCCGATTGGAACGCCGCTGCGCCGCCATAGTTCCGCCAGTTTCAGGGGATCTGTCGTGATCAAAAACAGGAGATTCCGCCAGACGCGCGCTAGTGCCTTCATGATTTGCAGCCTTGTGCCGTGAGGCTCAGGAGGGGACGAAAGTTTTTGACCGGGTTTCATCCGAAACCAGGCAGATCATGGTGCGATGTTTGTTGCTACTGGACATGACAAAGTCAGCAGTCTTGCTGACCACCATTTCCAAGTTCGGTGACATATGCAAACGCAGGATGTTGGAGATCTCCTTCAACTCTTCCCCCGTCAAATCCCGGTCCAACGGTTCGTAGCGAAATTCGACCAGATCGTAGTTACGCTGTATAAACTGAAACCGCTTCACCGGAGGTTTGAGGGCACTGATGATTTTCGCGCCGAAGTTGGCGGACAAGCGGGTTCCATCGCGCAGGATGAACATGTCGGCGCTCCGTCCGGAAAGCTCGCGAATGCAGGACCGGGTGGGGTGCAGGGTACCGGGGGGTGTTACCTCGCCCAGGTCACCGTTGGCGTATCGGATCAAAGGACGCGCCTGGTTAAACAGGGCCGTGATCAACAGCGACCCCGCCGGCACCACTTCCGCCTCGGGTGAACCGGCCTGAACCGTTTCCAGTACAACATGCTCGTCGGGCACGATGTAGGGTCCTTCGTCCCGGGTCTGAAAACCCAGCGAGTTGATTTCCGCGCAACCGTAATAGCGGCGCACGGGGCATTTGAAAACCTGACTCACGTAGCTTGCCCATTCCGCGGGCATCTCAGCGGCGGTGGGGAAAATGGCGTGTAGCGGCCAGTCAAAATCGCCCAGCTTCGCCACTTCCTGCGCCAGCAGGTAAAGGGCGGAAGAGTACCCGACCATCACGCACGGCCCGGCCCGTTGAATGGCGCGTGCATAGCCCGGGGCAGTTTGGGCGTTGATGGAAAAGGCCGGCAGCGGAATCTGGCTCAGGAAAAAGCTCCGCAAACGATCGTACAAACCCCGCGAACCCGGTCGGCCCAGCGAGCCACCCCAGAGCTTGATTACGCGCATCCACGGCCGCCATCCCATCCAGGCGCTTCCACGAAAGGACAAATGGGTCTCCACAGCGCGGGTGCGATGATCTTTGTACGAAGCAATGGGTTCGCCAGTGCTGCCGCCGCTCTTGTGGATTTGGTAATCCCTGGGCCGAAGGTTTTGAGCGATCATCGCCTCCCCGTGCTCGCGGATGGCGTCCTTGGTCAGGACGGGAAATCGTCGCAGGTCGTCGAGGCTTTGGATGGTCTCCGGCGTGATGCCGCGTTCACGAAAAAGCTTGCGATAATACGGGATGTGCTCCTGACAGCTGCGGACCAGCTCTTGAAGCCGCCGAATGCGGAACTCCGTGAGCTCGGCCAAACTGGCAGTTTCCCCCCACTCGGAAAGCTTCAACGCGTAAGCTGCGTTGGGATCGGTCTGGCGCTTGATCCAGACGGAAAAGCGAAAGAGGGTTTCGGGTGTGTTCATGTGCGAACCCGTGAGGCCCGGCTGGTGCTGCGAACGTCAGGAATGCCGCATCGCAGTCAGGCTTTCTCGGTTTGTTTCCCGGACGGAGACAGCCAATCAGTGAACAGGCGAGTGGTGGTAAACGCCAGGACGGGCCACTCGTCATCCGAAAGCCCCAACCGTCGCAACTGAAACGGACTGCGGTGGTGGTCGTTGGTGCGGTCCAGCCCACCGGGAACAAAATAGCTCTCGTAGCCTGCGGCCTGAGCCAGACGGCCCACGGCTTCTCCGTAGCTGCCGTGCGGAAAGCAAAAATGCCGAACTCGTTCCCCCAAACGCTGTTCCAGAACCCGTTTGGATTCTTCCAACTGCCAGCGCGCATCCTCCAAAGGCAGACATTTCATGAAGGGATGGTGCACCGTGTGCGAACCGAACGTGACCCCGCGTTGGCGCATCTCCCGGACCTGGTCCCAGTTCAACATGCGGCCTTTGGGGGTCGGCACTTGGCACTGCTCCACAACACATTGGAACAGTTCCAATTGCTGGCGCATGGGAAGCTGTTTGCGCAACTCTTTGATGATTTTCAGCGCCTGCACCCGCTCGGCCAAGGTATGCAGGGGCAGTCGCCGGGGCGTGTGAATGGTCAGTTCCAAAAATTCGCGTCGTGTCCGGGCCAGTACCCAAGCCAGTCGCTGGGGCCAGGGAAGTTCCCCGGTGTCAATGCTCTCGGTCACCAAATAAATGGTTACCGGCACCCGGTACTTTTCCAAAATCGGCAGGGCGTGGGTGTAGTTGTCGGCAAAACCGTCATCCAAGGTGAGCACGACGCTGTTGTCCGGCACCGGGCGCTGTTGCCGGAAGTGGTCCACCAGTTCATCCATGGACAAAAACCGGAAGTGCCGGCTCAACCAGGCAATCTGTCGCTCGAACAAGTCCGGCGGCACTCCGCCCAGCCAGTCATCGAAGTCCTCGGCCACACGGTGGCCAAAGAAAATCAGCGCTCCGTGCCGCGGAAAGGCGCGGTTCAGCAACATCACAGTCCCGCTGTAATAGCAGCCGGCTGCAAATGCCCAGCGCAACAGGCGTCGGAACACCGGGCTGCCTTGCGGATGGGGACGAATCAAGTGGCGCATCATCTCGAGGCCTTTGCGGGGTATTTTCTGGTCCACACCCGTTCGTACAAGGCCCCAAAACGCTCGACCATGCGGGCCTGGCTGAATTCGGTCAGAACGCGCTCGCGTGCGCGTTGTCCCATGACCCTGCGCCGCAACGGGTCAACCAACAACCGCTCCACAGCCGCCACCAGGGCATCACAATCATTCACTGGTACCACATGGCCGGTTTCACCCTCGGTCACGACATCGTCGGCTCCCCCCACAGCCGTGGTCACCACCGGCAGTCCGGCCATCGCTCCCTCGAGCAAGGCATTGGCCATGCCCTCGCCCCAGGAGGTCAGGACAAATATGTCCGCTGCCCCCACCCAGATTCGGGCTTCCGGATCCTGACCGCAAAAGCGGATGTGCGGTTCCAAGCCAGACGATCGGACCAGTGCTTCGAGTACCGGACGCAACAGACCCTCACCAAAAACGACCGCTTTCACCGGCCATCGCCGTTCCCGCAGAGCGCGCACCGCCGCGATCAACAGGGGATAGTTTTTCGGGGGAGTCAAATTGCCAATAGCGGCCAGGACCACCTCGTGGGGCTCCGCGTTCCAGCGGCGACGCACACTCTCCCGATCCAGCCTTTCCCACTCGGGCTCGGGCCGTACGGCGTTGTAAATCACCTCGATCTTTCCCTGGGGAAACCCCAGCTTGCGCAAATCGCGCTCGCCTTTCGAGGAGTTCGCCACGATACAGTCCAGCCCGCGGGTGGTGACCCAGCGTTCCAACGCCCCCCGCCCTGACCGATACAAGTTACACCGCACCGACCCCACACTCACCGGCACGCCAGCCAAGCGGCTCAGGACTGCCAATTGCGGATTGGTCCACAGCGTCCACCCCTGAATGAGGTCGGGCCCAATTCGCTTCACTTCTCGCCACATCCGCCAAAACCGACGCAGAGTGCCGCAAGTGCCCGGGATCTCGATGACCGGGACATCCAACGCGCGGATCGGTCGGGTCCAGACATCGCGCGCCGAGGCGTGCCGGACCAGCACCACAGGCCTGAAACGCACGCGGTCCGACCCCTCAAGCAGCAAATAGAGCTGCCGTTCTGCGCCCCCTTGCGCCAGACCGGTAACCAGGTGGAGAACCTTCAAAGGCGGCAAATCCACACAAAACCCTTGGTTCCGCCCCCACTTTGGCACCTTGCACTCCAAGCCGGGTACCTGAAAAGCAGCGACTTGCGGCAGCGTGTCCAAGACCGGCGGTCGGTTATCTGAGCGCAGGAACACCGGCCCGTATCACCCTCCCGGGCCGGTTTTGCCTCACAGGAGCCACGCTGGTTTGCAGCGGCGCCGCGCCGGCCAGCGCCAGGAAAATCCAGGCAAACCGGCCGTAGGCGTAGTTGCCGGGCACCATCGCCACCAGCAGGGCGGCAAAGATCGCCAGCAGCGTCGCCCCCCAGAACCCGGACCGATGCCGCCACAAGCGCAGACCCGTCACCACCAGACCCGCCACCCAGGGCATGAAGCCAAGCAGGCCAAACGACGTGGCCACCTGCAGGTAGGTGTTGTGGGCGGCAATGCGCGGCTTGCCGGTGCGCGCGCCCAGTTCCTCGATGTAATTGGCACCCCAACCGGTCAGCGGCCGTTCCTTGAGCATCTGAAACGCCTCGCGGGCCAGCACGTCCCGCATGCCCAGGTCCTCCCCTCCCAAAGTGGCCTCGACCCGGGCGCGGATGACTTCCGAGCTCATGATGGCGTGGCCGATGCCGTACAGGAGCAGTGGTACCAGCAGGGCGTACGCCGCCCAGCGTCGCCCCCGGAACAGGAGCACCAACGCCGCCGTCACCCCCGCCACCAGCGTGAGCAGCCCGCCGCGGCTGCCGGTTTGCAGCAGGGCGAAGAGCATCGAAACGCCGCCGACGGCCAGGGCCCAGTCCACGCCGCCGAAGCGCGGCCAGCGCACGATGCCCCGGCACAGCAGGCCGATGATGGCCCCCGCGTACAGGAAGGCCTGGTAGTTCAGGTTCATCCCCAGCACCCCCACCCGCTCCGCCACCCCGCCGCGACCGGCCGCCGTCGCCCCCACCGCCCCGCCGATGCCCAGATGGGCGATCAGCGACAGCAGCATCGTGGACCCCACGAACGTGTAAATGACCGCCCGGGCCGCGCGCGGGTCCCGGCACAGGTCAAAAAAGATCAGGTACAACAGGAAGGCCTGGGCATACTGGGCGTACACCCGCAGCTCGTCCCCCTGCCGTTCCGTCAGGTAACGCCCCAGCGTCAACAGGGCCGTGGTCGTGAAGTACAGCAGGAACACCTTGCCGGGCCCGGTCCAGAAGCGAAACCGCCCGAAGCGCAGCAGAGCGAAGGAAACCGCCAACAGCACCCCGGCCACGTTTTCCGGGTTCTCCGCCAGCGGAAAGTCCGAGATGCGGATGGCGCCCAGGTAGGTGGACACCACAAACAGGGCGGCCAGAACGACCAGCAGGGTTGGCTGGTGCATTGATCCCGGGCGTCCTGGGCCGGTGGGCCTGGAAATGCTCGACATGCCTGCAAGGCCTGAAGGCCCATGCTGGGCCGTTCTTCCCGTGGGCCGGGGATGGGAAAAAGGAGTCATGCTGCTGGGGAGGCTCGATGAGCAATCACGCCAGGGAAACCCCCAAACGGCGACGGGCCACGTCATTCAGGGCACGGTAATAAGCTTCCGGGCTGCATCGCTCCAGGATGAAGGCACGAGCACGTGCCCCGATGGCGGGCAGCTCCGCCCGGCGACGGAGGACCTCCGTGAGGGTTTCCACCAGGGCATTCAAGTCCCCGCTGCGGAATACAAAGCCGGTTTTGCCCGGGTCAATGTAGCAAGCACTGCCATTGCCATCGCCCCAGACCGGTGGGAGGGCGTACGCCATGGCCTCCAAAACCACCATTCCGAATGTTTCCGCTTTGGAACCCACCACCAACAGGTCATGGCGCGCGTATTCCCGCTGCATCACCTCGTAGGGTATGCTGGTGCGCAACTCAACCAACCTCTCGATTTTCAACTCCCGCACCAGGCCCCGGCACTGATCGAGCGTTCGTTCGTGTTCCGGCAGACTGCATTCGCCGATTACCGTCAACCGCACCCGCTCCCTCAGGGCCGGGTGGGCGACAGCCTGCAGCACCAGGGGGTGATTTTTGTAGGCCGCATACTTGCCGATGCATAACAGGCGCAGGGGGGCGTCTGAACGGCACGCTGACCAGTCTTTTTCCAGGCCGGACTGCGGCTCGAAGATCAGGGGGACAAAATCCAGCTCTTCGAGGGTATGCGGCTGCGGCCCTTCCCGATACAACACCGGTGTGAACCACCCTCCCCTCAACCAGCGAACCATGACCCGGGCGGTCAGGCGCTGTTTGCGGGTAAAGGATTTCCGGTACTTGGCTCCCTGGGTGTACAACAGGAACTTCCGCCGATGCGCCAGCAGCCAGGCCATCACGGCCAGATCCGTGTAGGCGCCAAAGTCACGAATGATGGTGATATCGGGCCGGCACTCCTTCAGATACCGCCACAAGGGGCGCAGGCGGGGCCATTGTCGCTGGGTCTGCTCCAGCGCGCGGCCCTGCCGCTTCGATGACGCGCGCAGGGGCACCAGATCGGGTTGCAGCAGGGCATGGCTTTCCACCGCTCCCACGTAGCGGGCCAGGAATCGAACCGGGTGACCCCGGTCCAGCAGCGCTTTAACCACCGGCACCTGGTTCGTGTGAAAACGCGGCGCAACGAACAGGATGCGGGCTTTGGAACTACCGGCAATCACGGCGACTGCAGGAGATGACATTGTTGTGTCGGACAAAACGGGACATTCGGTCGGGCAATGCAGATTGCTGACCTCGTCAGCCGCCTGACCGCCAAGCGGTGAAGTTGGGCCGTCCAGGTTCAGCCGGAGGCCGGCTTCAAATACAAGCCATCCACGGTCCCGCCGTCGTCAATTGCCTTGATGGGGACCAGCCGGCTACACAGAAGGTCCTTCACCCGTTCCCGCTGAGTCACCGCCTCCGCCAGGTTTTCACCCCCGGGAGCGTTCAGGAAATCCAACAGGAGCACCCCATGTGGGGAAAGGTGCTGAATGAAGGCCGTGACAATCTCCAAGGGGTTGGGGGTGTGCTCAAGCACATCCTGGCAGGCGATCAGGTCGTATTCACCCCTGAGCGGGATCCCCTCCCTGCCCATCCCGATGGTCAGGATCTCATAGCCGAGCCCCAAGGTCTGCTTTTTCCACTGGACGAAGTCCAGCGTCACCGAGGGAATGTCTGCCACCACGAAGCGACACTCGGGGAATCGCTCAAGCAGATACTCCGTCCAAACGGCCGACCCGCAGCCATATTCGAGGATGACCGGCCGTGGCCTGTGTCGGACCAGTTCACGGCACCACCGATATCCGCCCAGACGTTTGTTGTAGGGCTGGCGAAAAGGGTACACGTGCACCTCTTGATAAAAATGCATCTTCTCCTCCAGCGTTGCCCGCGGTCGGGCATCCCAGCCCGCTTTGTGGACGTGCTTGCTCAGGGCGCGCTGGAGCGCATCTCGGGCAGAAAAATTTTGGTGGTGGACTTCGCGGTAGAAGTTGATGGTGTTTTCGAAGATTCGGCAATCCACGCCGAAGAACCGCTCGCGTGTGCGCCTGGCTGCCTTTTCAATCAAGTCCCGAACCGTACAGCGCTGGCGATAACGCCTGCGCAAGCGGGCCACCAGGTGGTCATCTTGTAACTTTTTCATGGGCATGCGGCGTTTTCTGAAGCGCGGGGAATATTCTCACGGAGAGGATCACTTCGTGAACGGGGGCGGTCTTCAATGCGCTGCAACCGGTGAGTTTGCATGTGGTCTTCTGAGCAGTGGCAGTTTAGGGTGACGGTGCTCCCGCCCCCACCACCTCGCGCAGTCGGGCGGCCACGCGAGGTAACTGGAACTGTTCCGCCGTCTGGAGGGCGGCGCGCACCAGGCGGGCTCGCAGTCAGGCACCTTCTGCAACCGGATCGCTCCTGCCGCCAAGCATCATCCACTCAGGCAAAGAACTGGGGCTGGACCTGGTGCAAATCGCGCAAGATTGTCCGTACCCGCTCGAACCAGGTATGGTGCAGGGCCGCCTGGTATCCGGCTTCAGCCAGCCGAGCACGCATCGGCTCGTCCTCCAGCAGGTCTGCCAGGCGCGCGACGCAATCTTCCAACTCCACCGGCACAAACTCAGCATCCGGCCTTAGCCAGTTTTCCAAATAATCCCGCCGGTCTGTGACCAGGCACGTACGGCAACCCGGAATGGCGAAAAAAAGGGGGTTAACCGGCCGTTGACCGTCGTCTTGGTGAATGTTCACCACGATCCGAGCCCGCGCGATGACCTGCGCCAGCCGATCCATGGGCATATCCCCCAGGTGTACGCCGCCTTTGTCTTGAAACCGCTGTGCCAGCGACCGGTGCTGTCGCACCACGGAACCCGCCCATCCCACACGATGGGCCGCGGGAAGGCCCGATTCAGTGAGGCACTGCAGGGTGCGCAGCCGACGTTCGTAGAGACGGTAAAAAATCCGGCCCACAAAAAGCACATCCCAGTCTTTCTGGTCGGAAGGCCGAAACAGCTCGTCATTGAAACCGGGAGGCAGCCATTGGCCGGCACCGCTTTGTGCGTCGGCTCCGTCGAACACGTAATTGCACGTGGCCGCGTCCCAGATTCCCGCATACGACCCGTACCTGCAGAGCGAATCCGTGGCCCAGGTCACCAGCGGGCGTCCCAGCCTTCCAAGGCAGGCGCGCACGTCCGTTTCGATCTGGTATGGGCGGATAAACACCAGAAGGTCGGGCGGCTGCCGGACAAGGCATGGCAGGATCTCAGCGCGGAGAAATTGGTTATACCAGCGCGCTTCGAGCCGGGGACGCCACCCCTGCGGCGTACCCCCGCCCAATCGGGGGGCCACCCGCCACAGCCATTGCCGGAATCGGTTGCGTGCCAGACGGTAGGCATGGCTGCTAACCTTCCAGCCCAGTCGTTCGAAGGCCCGCGTGACTGCTGGTACCGTGTTGTAGGTGCTCGGGCCGACAACCCAGACGGAACAGTCACCGTCACGCCGAACGGGTTGATTTCGCTGTGCTTGGAACGGCGGGACAGGGCTCAAGGCTGGACCGGTAATAGGAAGTTGACGCACAAGCTCAACTTGGGGCGGGTAGTACGGGTGTTACGGTTCTGGCAACTTTCCAAGACGGCCACCCCGGGCCGGTGCCGCCACGTCACCGGCCGGGGGCGACAAACCCCAACGTTTCCAAGCCTTCCACCGGCGATTCCAGGCACTGGGTCAGGGCCGCGTCCCAGTCCGGCAGGCGCAGACCGAAGACGCGTTCGAGCTTGCTGCAATCCAGCACCGACCTGGCCCGGCCGGCGTGTCGGGGTGGGGTATTCGCTGGTCGGGATGGGCGTCACGGCTGGGCGAAGCCGGACCCGTCGTAGAAGGTCCGGCTGCCCAGGCGCGCCCGGTCCGCAGGTCCGGAGCCAGGTTGACGGCCGCGGGAGCACGCGAACCCGGATATTGCACAAGTGAGACGTGGCGCAGGCTTCCCAGCCAGCTGTATCGCGGGTTTCCCAACCCGCTGTGCATTCCGCCAGTCCGACTCTCCACCGACTTGGAAGTCGGCGACACAATCGGCTGGATGTCTGCGCTACCGGGCTTTCGGCGGTTCGGCCAAAAGGGGTGTGAAATTTGCGGGCTAACTCGTCGGCTCCGCTCCATTGGGGAACTGGTAGGACAGGTAAACGGCCACGCCCCGATCCCGCGCGTAGGCCTCCACGTCCGGCCCGGTGACCATGTGCGCCACCACGACGGGGAAGATTTCCCCGAGCACCGGTCGCAACGTCTCGACCCGCCGCTGGAGGAAGCGGTCCACGTCGCGGGCGGACAGTTGGACCTTGCTTTCGCCGATGATCCACAGGGACTGAGCGCCGCGGGAGCCCTGACCGAGGATGTTGACCTCGATGGGCCGGCCCTCGGCGTCGCGGAGCCAGCCCCGGCGCAAGGGCTCGCGGAGCACCAGCCCGTGGTCCCGCTCCAACAGCGGCGGCAGGGCGCGGTAGGCCTGGTTTTCCAGGGTGTAGCCGACCGTGGCCGTCAGGCCGCCGAGCTGTTTGTTGGTGTCGTCGAGTCGCTCGGCCAAGTGGTCCACCCGCAGGGCCAGTTGCGTCAGCGCCTCCTCGGTGCGTTTTTGGGCCACGGCCAGCTGGTCCACCCGCAAGGCCAGTTCGGCCAGGCGGGTTTCGGTGCGCTGCTGGGCCTCGGCCAGGGCGTCAACGCGTCGGGTCAGTTGCTCCAGGCGCTCCTCGGTACGTTTCTGGACCTCGGAAAGCTCCTCGACCCGTTGCTCGGTGCGCTTTTGGGCCTCGGCCAGTTCCTCGACCCGCTGCTCGGTACGCTTCTGGGCCTGGGCCAGTTCGAGGACGACCTGGCGCAGCTCGGTGAACTCGGCCTTGGTCACCGTCTGCTGGAGGTCTTCGTAAAGGCTACCCAGCACCGAGGCGAGTTTCTGGGCCGCCTTGGGGTCCAGCGCCTGGCTCAGTTCCTCGTAAATGTGGAGCGTGTTGATCACCGTGTGGCACTATGACGACCGCTCGGAAACGAGTCAACCGGCGGTCCTCCCGCGGCCGGGCCATGCGGGTCATGTGCAGCCGCAAGCCGGAGGTTCAAACCAGGAAACGCAGTTGCTCAAAGCCCTCCACCGGCGATTCCAGGCACTGGGTCAGGGCCGCGTCCCAGTCCGGCAGGGCCAGGCTGAAGAGGCGTTCAAGCTTGCTGCAATCCAGCACCGAGTGGGCCGGCCGCCGCGCCGGGGTGGGGTACTGGCTGGTCGGGATGGGCGTCACCGCCCGGCAGCGGCGGTGTTCCGCGGGCAGGCGGTCCACGATGGCCGAGGCGAACCCGTGCCAGGTGGTCTGCCCGCCGCAGGCCAGGTGGTACACGCCGGTCCAGCGGGCGGGGTCGGGGTCCCGCAACACCGCGCCCAGGGCCTGGGCGGTCGCCTCGGCGATCAAGCGCGCCCAGGTGGGGCAGCCGTGCTGGTCGTGGACCACGCGAAGTTCCTCGCGGGTGGTGGCCAGGCGCAGGATGGTGCGCAGGAAGTTCTGGCCGCGGCCGCCGTACACCCAGCAGAGCCGGAAAATCAGGTGGGCACCGCCGGCCGCCTGCACGGCCCGGTCGCCGGCCAGCTTGGACCGCCCGTAGGCGTTGAGCGGGGCGGGTGGGTCGTCCTCGACCCAGGCGGTGAGCTTGGTGCCGTCGAAGACGTAATCGGTCGAGTAGTGGATGAACCAGGCGCCGAGCCGGCAGGCCTCGCGGGCCAGCCAGCCGGGGGCCTCGGCGTTGATCTGCCGGGCCAGGTCGGGCTCGGACTCGGCGCGGTCCACGGCGGTGTAGGCGGCGGCGTTGAGGATGACGGCGGGACGGAGCGGCTCCAGCACGTCGCGGAGCGAGTCGGGCCGGGTGAGGTCCACCCGGGGCACATCCACGCCCACGACGCGGCCCAGGGGGGCGAGGGTGCGCATCAGTTCCCAGCCGACCTGACCGCGGCAGCCGATGACCAGGAGGTTGGGGAGCATGGGGGAAGAGCGAGAAGCGCGAAGCGAGGAGCGGGAATTGAGGAGTCGGAAGTCAGGAGTCAGAAGTCAGTCGGGCCGGGTGGAACGGGCTGCCAGCCCGGCGCTGTGGTGCAGCCGTCCCGGCTGCGGGGTTGCAGGCGGGGACGCCTGCACCACAAAATGGCAGGCCAGAGGCCCGCCCCCAGGCACGGTCGAAGGTCGAAAGTCGAAGGTCGGAGGCCGGAGCCTGCGGACCGATGTTTGGGGAGCGCGATTGCCACGACCGACCGCGCGGGGTAGCGCAGGCTGCCAGCCTGCTGTTTCGCCGACTGCCAGTCGGCGCTACCGGCCGGGTGGAACGGGCAACCTGCCCGGCGCCCCGGGGAGTGAATAGCGAGGAACCAGAAGCCAAGGGGCAGCAGCCAGAAGTCAGAACAGCCCGGCCGCGCCGAGCCCCACCCCTCCATGCGCGATGCTCACTCCTCACTCCTCGATTCTCAATTCCCCGCTCCTCGATTCTCACTCCCCCGCCTACGGGAACAGGTGTTCGGCCGGCAGTTCGCGCAGGCGCGGGGCGGCGGCGTCCTTGGCCGACAGCACCGGGGCGGCCAACGGCCAGGTGATGGCCAGGTCGGGGTCGTCCCACCGCAGGCTCCGCTCATCCGCCGGCGAATAGGGGGCGGTGCATTTGTAGGCGAACAGGGCGGTGTCGCTCAGCACCACAAAGCCGTGGGCGAAGCCCGGGGGCAGGTAAAACTGGCGGTGGTTCTCACCGGACAGGTGGACCGCCCACCAGCGGCCGAAGGTGGGCGAGCAGCGGCGCAGGTCCACGACCACGTCCCAGACCGCGCCGTGCAGGACGGTGACCAGTTTGCCCTGGGGATTGGGATTCTGGAAGTGCAGGCCGCGGAGCACGCCGCGGTGGGAAAAGGAGAGGTTGTCCTGGACAAAATGGCCGGGCAGGCCGGCGTCGCGGTACCGGGCCTCGTTCCAGGTCTCGAGGAACCAGCCGCGGGCGTCGCGGAAGACGCGGGGTTCGATCACCCACAGGCCCTCCAGGCCGCCGGGGACCAGGTTCAGTTGGGGCGGTGTGGACATGGTCAGCGGGGGAAGCGAGAAGCGAGGAGGGGGAATTGAGGAGTCAGGAGTCAGAAGTCAGAAGTCAGAATAAAACCGGGCGCGCCGAGCACCACGGCCCGATGCGCCATTCGCACTCCTCGCTCCTCGCTCCCTGGTCTCCGGCTCCGACCTTCGACCTTCGATTTTCGACCTTCGACCTCCCCTTGTGGTGCAGGCGTCCTCGCCTGCAACCCCGCAGCTGGGACGGCTGCACCCCAGGCAGCTGGGACGGCTGCACCCCAGGCAGCTGGGACGGCTGCACCACAACGCGGGGCTGCTAGCCCGGCGGAACGGGCAGGTTGCCCGTTCCATCACCCCTTCTGACTTCTGTCTCCTGACTTCTGGCTCCTGCCCCCTCACTCCCCACTCCCCCCTTCTCACTCCTCACTCCTCACCACGCCGTCCAGCCGCCTTCGACCAGGAGGTTCGAGCCGTTGACGTAGCTGGAGGCGTCCGAGGCCAGGAACAGCACCGCGCCCACGATTTCCGCCGGCTGCATCATGCGCCCCAGCGGGCTCATGGCGCTGAAGCGTTTCTCGAACGCCTCTTCGTGGTGGTTCCACACGCCGTGCGGGGTCAGGGCGTTGACCCGCACCCCCCGCTTGCCCCAGTAACAGGCCAGGTACTTGGTGAGCATGATCACCCCCCCCTTGCTGGCCGAGTAGGCGATGGGACTGGCCAGGCGGTTGTCCGTGTACAGCGCCGGGTTGGACGAGACCACGCCGTAGGTCGAGGCCAGATTAATGATGTTGCCCCGGCCCTGCCGCAGCATCACCGCGCCAAACTCGCGGCACATCAGAAACGTGCCGGTCAGGTTCACGTCCACAATTGCGCGCCAGGCCTCCTCGGGGAAGACCTCGGCGCGGGCGTCCCAGGCCTGTTTGGCCAGGTAGTGGTGGTTGTTGATGAGCACGTCCACCCGGCCATGCCGCTCGAGGGTGGCCTCCACCAGCCGACGAACCGCGTCCAGTTCCGACACGTCGCAGTGGAACCCGGCCGCCTCCCCGCCCAGCTCGGCGGCTAAGGCGGCGGGGTCCTTCGGCGGCACGTCGGCCAGGATCAGTTTGGCGCCGCGTTCGCTCAGGGCCCGCGCCACGGTGCGGCCGATCAGGCCACAGGCGCCGGTGAGCACGATCACGCGGCCGGAGACATCAAACACGGGGTCATTCATGGGAGGCAAGACGCGGGGACAAGGCAATGAGCAGGGCGTACGCGGCCTCTTCGAGCGTGGCCGCGGGGGAGGGTTGACCGGCGATGGCGTCGAGAAAATCGGCGGCCTGGGCGCGGTAGGTGTCGTCCACGGTGAAACCCTCCGGCGGCGCTTCCTCGCGGGTCGCGCCGTCGGCCCACGCCAGCCGCAGCCGGCCGCTGAGCAGGTCCAGCGAGGCGTTGCCTCCGGTGAAGGAGACCTCGAGCGTGCGCGCCTGGGGCTTGTGGGCCAGGCTCAGCGTGGCCACGGACAACGCGCCGCCGGCGTGCTCGAGCACGAAGGCCGCCGCCTCGTCCACGTCCGTGCCCAGCGGGTGCAGCGGCAGTTCCAGGCCGGTGAAACGGCGAGCCGGCCCCAGCAGCCAGAGCAGGTAGTCCAGTTCGTGGATGTTGGTCAGGGCCGCCCCGCCGCCCAGCTCACGCCGGGCCGCGTACGAGACGCGGTAATCCTCCCAGGGATGCCAGTCCGGCAGGTAGCCGCCGATGTGGGCGCGGGCCAGCAACGGGCGGCCCAGCGGCTCACCCGTGGTGATCGTCTCGCGCAGCCGCCGAAGCTGCGGGTGGAAGCGCAGGTTTTGCGCCACGCGCACGACACGGTCGCGGCGGGCCGCCTCGGCGGCCAGCTCTTCCCAGCCGTCGAGGCGATGGGCCAGCGGCTTTTCGATGAGCACGTGCGCCTCCGCCCGCACGGCGGCGAGGGCGGTTTCCAGATGCAGGGCGGTGGGGTTGGCCACCACCACCACGTCCGGCCGCCGGGCCAGCGCCTCGTGCAGATCGTGGAAGACCGCGTCGGGGGCGGGCTGGCCGTCGTCGGGCAACGTGGCCCTGCCGGTGCGGTAGGCGAGGAGGGGGGCGCAGCCCAGGGCACGGAAATGCCGCAGATGCCGGCGGCCGATCGAGCCCAAACCGCAGATCAGGACGGAGACGGGCATGGGGCGGGGAGTGGGAAGCGCGGAGCGAGAATTGAGGAATTAGGAGTCAGGCGGCCGGGTGGAACGGGCAACTTGGCCGTTCCGCCGGGCTACCAGCCCGGCGAACCGGGGCCTGGCTGGTGCGGCCGGCCCGGCTGCAAGGGGAGTGTGGTGCAGCCGGCCCGGCTGCAAGGGGAGTGTGGTGCAGCCGGCCCGGCTGCAAGGGGAGTGTGGTGCAGCCGTCTCGGCTGCGGGGGTTGCAGGCGGGAGGTCCACACCACAGCAAAGGCAGGCCGGAGGCCCACACCACAGCAAAGGCAGGCCGGAGGCCCACACCACAGCAAAGGCAGGCGGGAGGCCTGCACCACAGCAAAGGCAGGCCGGAGGCCCACACCACAGCAAAGGCAGGCGGGAGGCCTGCACCACAGCAAAGGCAGGCCGGAGGCCTGCACCACAGCAAAGGCAGGCCGGAGGCCTGCACCACAACAAAGGCAGGCCGGAGGCCTGCACCACAACAAAGGCAGGCGGGACGCCCGCACCACACAGGCAAGGTCGAAGGTCGAAAGTCGAAGGCAGAAGGCCGGAGTCGGAAGCCAGGGGTCAGGGGTCAGCATTAACCGGCCACGCCGAGGCCCACCTCTCCCTGCGCGATGCGCACTCCCCACTCCTCGATTCTCCGTGCCCAATTCTCAATGCTCACTCCTCACTCCTCACTCCTCAATTCCCCCTTCGATCGCCGCCCGGGCCCGCGCCAGCGCCTCCGCCCCGTAGGCGCAGACGTAACGCGCCTCGAAGGCCCTGGCCCGGGCCAGCAGCGCCGCCCGGAAGCCGGCGTCGTCCCGCAGCCGCACAAGGTGCGCCGCCAGGTGTTCCGCGTCCCGTGCGTACAGGCTGGCCCCCGCCTGCATCGCCTCCCATTGCAGCGAAAAGTACCGCGAGCCATCCGGCGGCTCGAGCGTAACCACCGGCAAGCCCCGCTGGAGGGCGTCGAACCCGAAGCTGCTGCTGTCCACCACCACCGCGTCCGCCACTTCGAGGGTTTCCGTGGCCGACATCATCCGGTCGTCCACCAGCCGGAAGGTGGGTGATTCCTCCACCAGGCCGGCGAAGGAGGCGCGCGTGTTGCTCGGGTGCAACCGCGCCAGCACCACCTGGTCCGTCAACCTTCCGGCCAGCTCCTGCAACACGCGGCCCCAGAGGGCGCGGCCGGCGGCGTTGAGGCAGGTCAGCCCCACCACCACCACCGGCCGGTCGGCGCGTGCCTGCAGGGCCGTCAGCCGCTGCGCGCGCGCCGCCGGCTCCAGAGAGGGCGACGCCGGCCGCGGCTCGAACACCCCCACCGGGATAATCCGCTCCGCCGGCACACCCGCCTCGCGCAGGAGGGCGGATTGCACCTCGCCCCACGTGAGCACAAACCGCGCCCCCAGCGGCACGAAGCCGCCGCGGTTCTGCGCGCCAAAGGCGCCGTGCACCAGGGTGAAGGTCGGCACGCCCCGCGCCTCGAGGGCTGCGCACACCGCCGCGCCCTGGGGGGCGCGGTCCCAGTTCACCACCGCCGCCCTCGGCCGAAGCCGGCGCTCCAGTCCCAGCACGGCGCTGATCTGGTCCGCCTGCTGGACCAGGTGCGCCGCCAGCCGCCAGCGGGCCGCGGGGGCAAGGTCGAACTCCGCGCACACCCGAGCCAGTTCCCGCACCCAACGGCCGAGTCGGCCCGCCAGCCAGCCCCGCGCGCGCCACCAGCCCGCCGCGTAATCCCTGAGCGTGACCGCCGGCGGCGTCTCGGGCAGGTGCCGCAACTGACTCGGCCCCGCTGCCAGCAGCAGGCCGGCGCCGCCGCCCAGCGCCCCGGCCATCGGCTCCCACTGCCGACGCGAGCGCGCCTGATCGCCCAACCCCACCAGCCAGACCCGACCGGTCCACGCGCGGGAAGCCCGGCGGCGGCGAAGGCCTCCCCACGGCCCCACCCACCCCCGCCAGTTCAACAGGGCGGCGGCGAGGTCCGTCACGGCCCGGTGTGGCGGACAGCCGGCCCGGGTCAGCCGGCCATGCCGGTGCAGCAGGTTGAAAAAGGAATGCACCGTCCGGTCCAACGGCGCGCCGTCCAGGGCATCCGCCGCCACCACCTGCCGCAGCGCGGCCAGGTAACGGAACTCCCGGGCCATCCAGGCCGGCGGTTCCGGAGCGGGCAGAGGGACCGGCGGTTCGAGCAAGGGTTCGCTGAGGACCGGCGTGGAGTTCATGCCGCGGCCGGGTAAAGTGGAAAGGTGAAAGGTGAAAACTGAAACGGTGCTGGCGTCGCGGGGTGGCGCCTCACTCCGCCGACGCGGCCGGCGGGGTGACCGCCGGGCGCTCGCCACGCCCCAGGAGCCAGCCGATGCAGGCCAGGGACAGTCCCAGAAACACCAGCCGGCCGATCAGCATGGCCTGGGCAAAGGCCACCAGGTCCTGCCGCTGCCGCAGCAACAGCGGCAGCACGGCCACGTACGTCAGCACGCCGGCCACCAACGAGGTGGCATAGGGCCACATGCGCCCGGTGGCGGCGAAGATGTTGTTGAACGAGTTCAGCGAGTACGGCAGCAGCACCAGCAGATTCCACTGCAGGGCCGGCACCGCCGCGGTGTACTGCGGCAACAGCCACGGCACCACCACGGGCGCCAGCCACCACCCCAACGCCACCAGCACTCCCATGACCGGCACCAGCACCAGCGCCGGCATCGCCGCCACCCGCAGGGCCTGCCGCAGGTCGCCGGTACGGGCGAATTCCTGCGTCATCTGCGGATACACCACCGCGGACACGGCCCGGATGAGAATCTGAAACGGCCGCGCGCCCAGGACCACCACGGCATTGAGCCCGAGCTGGACATGGTCCAGATGCGTCAGCACCAGCGTGTCGTTGAGCGTGCCCCACCACGCGGACAACTGCCCGACGAACATGATCGGCAGCCCCACCTTCATCACGTGCAGCAGGTCCCGACCCGACCACGCCGGGCGCACGCGGAACGGCCGCCAACGCCACAGTTGCGCCATCTGCGCCAGCGCCAGGGCCAACGCGCGCACGCACAGCCCGTAGAAGCCCGTCAGGGGCACCACCGCCACCCCCACCAACCCCAGCACCCCCTGGGTGATCTGAATCTGCGACAGCCGGCCAAAGTCCCCCGCCGTCCGGTACATGAACTGGAGGTAGTTGGCGCAGAACAACAGACCCCACACGCCCACCGCCTGCACCAGCCAGCCCACCGCCAGGTCCCAACGTCCCCGCACCGCCTGGGCCACCGCAACGCCTAGCAGGACCACCGCGCAGAGGCTGGCTACCCCCAGCGTCCAGGCCCCCGCGGCCGCCGCCAGTTCCAGGGCCCGGTCCCGGCGACCGCGCCCCAGCCAGAACGGGATTTCGCGGCCCAGTCCGTTGCCCGTGCCCAGCAACAGCCAGGGCGCATAGCCCTGCACCAGCGCCAGACTGGCAAACAACCCCAGCAGCTCCGGCCCCGCCAGCCGCGCCAGCAGAAAGCCCGACAGGACGGTCAATGCCTGACCCACCAAATTCGCGCCGGCGAACTTGGCAATGGTCTGAAGCAGAGCGCGGCGGCTCATGCGGCTTCCATCGGAGCGGCGTTCCGGGGTGGGACGGGAAACCGGTCTTCGAATCTCGGCGGGGCGGCTTCAAGGCAACGATGCACTTTTCGCGGCGGTCGGAGTCGCCTCAAACCTGTCCGTAACGCGTGGCCACGATGGCGTTTTCCGGCCGCAGGCAGGAACCCCGTCGAGGACCGGATAGGCCAGCATGGCGTCCGGGCAGTAGGCCCCGTGCTCGCCCAGCTCCAGGGGGGTGCGGCTGATGGGACACACCCAGGTGGGCCTGGCTGGGGCCGCCGCAGCCGGCGCGCGAATCAGATAAAGGCCGGTGGGATTGAGCGGATTGTTGCCGGGCTCGAAGAGGCGATGCTCCACCAGGTCCGCCCCCAGTCCCCGAATCGTCTCGGCCAGGTTCCGGACGTAACCATGATATTCCATCCGCTGGCGGGCCTCGGGCGGGGCGAGGTCGTACGCCGGTTCCAACAGCACCACCCAGCGCGAAGCCACCCGCAGCAGTTCACGGATCGCCTCGGCCTCGCGGCCGCCGTTGGGCTCCAGGCAGTGGGAGGTGTACACCACTTCCACCGACTGATCGGCCAACGGGATGTGAAACAAGTCGGCCAGAAAGAGGTGACAGGGCCCCTTGGGAAAACCCCGCTTGCGGATGAAGGACTGCCCCATTTTGACGCGCGACCAGGAAATGTCGAAGCCCAGCCATTCGAGGTCGGGCGGCAGGTGGGCCGACAGTAAACTCAGGGTGGTGGCTTCCCCCACCCCCGGCTCCAGGACCGTTCGAAAAGGCCCCAGCCCTTGCAGCAGCGTGGCCAGGGCCCGGGTCCGGGCTTCCAGGTAGGCAGGGTCTTTCTCGTAGGCCGCAAGGTAGCTGCCGGCCTGGAAGTCGTAGCTGAGCATCACGTCCTCGACCGTGTTGACGGCCGCGCCTTCCAGGGACCGCAGGTAGGCCGCCAGGTTTTCGCCGCGGGCATAGAGCTCGCGCAGTTTGCGGGTCAGGGCCAGCTTGTTCATCCAGGGGCTTGGGGGGTCAGCGCGTGCTCGCCGGGGAAGACCACCCCGCGGATGTAGCCACGCCCGCTCGGGCCTGCACCCGGTCGCGGTTGAACTGGAACAACCGCTCGGCCAGTTCCCAGTCCTCGGGGGTATCAATGTCCTGGACCTGGTGACGCGGGATGGGCACGCCGTAGGCGCGGGCGCTGAAAATGCCCCCGCAGGTCCGAAACGCCGCCGGCCGGCCCCAGTAAAACTGCCCGGCGTCGTGCCAGGCCACGGGCAGGTCCTGCGAGCGCGTCCGCTCGTGCTCGGGCCAGAACATCTTCACCCGACCGTCCTCTCCACGTTGGAAGGCTCGGAAGATCGGGTGGCTGTAGGCGGTCACGCTGAAGGCGAAATCGGCATCCACATGCGCCCGCAGCAGCTCCAGGCCGGCCCGCAGATGCTCCGGGCGCAGAAAGGCCGCCGTGCCGTAGATGCAGCAGGCCAGTTCGACCGGGCCGCGATGGCGCTCGAACCAGTCCAGGGCGTGGGCCATCACCGGCAGCGTGCCGGTGCGGTCATCGGCCAGTTCCGGCGGCCGGCGGAACGGCACTTCCGCTCCCTCGGCCCGGGCCACGGCGGCGATATCGTCGTCCTCGGTCGAGACCAGGATGGTGTCAAAGAGCCCGGACTGCCGCGCGGCGGCGAGGGGCCAGGCCAGCATGGGCCGGCCGCAGAAGGGCCGCACGTTTTTGCGCGGCACCCGCTGACTGCCGCCGCGGGCGAGGAGGACGGCCAGGGTCATGGCGGGGCGGGGTTCGCTCATGCTTGGGGCGGGGGGGCAAACCGGCTTTGCGCCGAACGGAAGTCGTCGGGCCGGCCCACGTCCATCCATTCCTCGTGCACGGGGAAGGCGGCCACCGGGCGGCCGGCGGCGCGCGCCCGCTCCAGCAGGTCGGGCATGTCCAGCGGGGCGCCGCGTTCGAGCAGGGCCAGCAGCTCGGGGTTCAGGCAGTAGATGCCGGCGTTGACCAGGTAGCTCTTGACCGGTTTTTCGGCCAGGCCGGCCACCAGGTGGTCGCGCACCTCGACCACGGCGTAGGGCAACTGGATTTCGTAGGCCCGCACGGCGAGGGTGGCGGCGGCGCGTTGTTCGTGGTGGAAGCGGAGCAGGTGCCGGAAGTTCACGCGCGTGAGCACGTCGCCGTTGACCACCAGAAAGGGCCGGTCCGGCGGCGGCTCGAGCAGGGCCAGCGCGCCGGCGGTGCCCAGGCGCTGTTTTTCGCGCTGGTAGCGGATGCGCGCGCCCCAGCGGGTGCCGTCGCCGAAGTGGGCGGTGATCTGCTCGCCCAGGTAGTGAATGCAGAAGCAGAAGCGGTGGAAGCCCTGGCCGAGGAGGCTTTCCAGGATGTGCTCGAGCATGGGCTTGCCCGCCACCTCGAGCATCGGCTTGGGGCAGGTCTCGGTGAACGGCCGCAACCGCGTGCCCAGGCCGCCGGCCATGATCACCACCTCGTTGTCGAATTGCTCGAAGCTGACCTCGTCCAGCCGGATGACGTCCACCACCCGGCCCTCGGGGTCGAGCACGGGCAGGTGGCGGATGCGGCGCTGGCGGAGCACGGCGAAGGCCCCCTCGCGCGGCGCGCCCTCGGGCCAGAACAGGAAGTTGCGGTTGACGTGGTCGCGGGCCGGGGCGTCCAACGGCACCGCCCGCAGCACCAGCCGGCGCACGTCCGGGTCGGTCAGGATGCCCACGGCGCGACGGGCGGCGTCGGCGACGATCACGATGCCCTGGTGATTGCGTTCGAGGGCGGCGATGGCGTCCCGCAGGGAGACGTCCTCGGGCACGAACAGCGTGGCGAAGGCTTCAGGGGTCAGGGACACGGGGGAAGGGGGCGGATGGCAGATGCCAGAGGCCAGATGCCGGAGGCCGGATGAGGAGTCAGAAGTCAGAAGTCAGGAGCCGGCGGCTCAAAACCCGAAGGATCGCTCAAGGCCCGATTCCCGCTCCTCAATTCTCCCTTCCCGAGCTCCGGTTCAGGCCGCGCGCGGGCCGAGCAGGTCGTCCCAGGTGACCGGTTCGCCGGCGGCGAGGTCGCGCGGGCAGGGCCGGCCGAGCAGGTGCCGGAGTTCCCGCGGATGCAGCCCCGGCGGCTTCTGGCCGTTGCGCAACACGGCCAGGTTTTCGCGGCTGAACCGTTCGCCGGCGCGGATGGCCCGCCGCGTGAACACGCTGCGGAAGGCAAAGCCCCGCAGGTACTGTTCCTCGGCCTGGACGGTCTTTTCCGAGCTGCCCAGCAGCACCGGGTCCACGACCGGGGGATCGCCGGCCGCCACGCGCCGCTCGGTCTCCCGCACCGCCTCCACCAGCCGGCGCAGTTCGTGCGGCTCGATGGCAAACGAGTGGTCCGGTCCGGGCGAGCGCCGGTCCAGGGTGATGTGTTTTTCAATGACCCGCGCGCCCCGCGCCACCGCCCCCACCGGGGCCTCGACCGGGTCGAGCGTGTGGTCGGAGAAGCCGATCACGCAGCGGGGAAAGGCGCGGCAGAGGGTCTCCAGCACGCGCAGGTTCACGATGTGGCGCGGCGCCGGGTAGCTGCCGTTACAGTGCATGATGCAGCAGCGCTCGGGCGCGCCGTAGGCCGCCAGGGCCTCCTCGATGTCGCCCAGCCGCGCGCAGGCGGTCGAGAAGATGATCGGGATGCCCAGGGCGCCGAGCCGCTCGAACAGGGGCAGGTGGCTGATCTCGTAAGAGGCAATCTTCAACAGCGCCGGCCGGTAGGGCAGGATTTCCTCCAGGCCCACCTCGTCGCAGACGGTGATGAGGAAGCCGATGCCGGCCTCGCGGCAGGCGGCGGTCAGGCGGTCCAGCCAACCGGCGCGCAGCTCGCCCGCGCGGACGACCTCGCGGATGTCGAACTCGCCGCTGGCATTGCGGTAACGGCCCGCGCCGGGCGGGTACATCTCGTCAGCCTTCAGGAGCTGGAACTTGGCGAAGTCCGCGCCGGCGGCGGCGCTGACGCGGATCATCTCGACCGCCTTGTCCAGCGAGCCGTCGTGGTTGATGCCGATCTCGGCAATCACCCGGACGCGCGAGTCGGGAAACAGGCTCATGTGTGGGAAATCCTCGAACCTTGCGGGAGGTGCGGCGCCGGCGGGAGCCCCGCGTTGCGAAGTTGCAGCAGCAGGTCCGCCAGGCGGGCCAGGCCCTGGCCGTCCACCAGGGCGCGGCCCCGCTGACCGAGCGCGCGGCGGGTGGAGACGGTCAGCGCGGCGAGTTGTCCGGCCAGCGCGGAGGGCGTCAGGTCACCCACTTCGCCGGCGTTGATCAGGGCGCCCAGCGCGGCCAGACGCGCCGCATAGGCGTGCATGAACGGCTTGATGGCCACCACCACGGACGGCACCCCCAGCGCCAGCGCCTCGAAGGTGAGGTTGCCGTAACTGCCCACCAGCAGATCGGCCGCATGCAGCAAGGGGAAGACCGAAGGGACATCGGTTTGCACCTCCCACGCCAGACGGCCGGCCGCCCGGGCGAGTGCCGGCAGGTGGGGACGCAACGCCGGCGGCAGCAGCACCTGCACCGAGCATGGCCAGCCGGTGCGGTCCAGCGCCTCCAGCGCCAGCCGCGCCCCGGCGGGGTCGGCCCAGTTACCAAAGGCCACCAGCACGCGGCGCGGCGTGTCGGGAAAGTCCCGCGCCGCGTCGCGCCAGGTGGCGGCTTCCGGCGCCACCGGCGCCCATTCCAGGCCGCGATACAGGGTGAAGATCGGCCGGGCCACCGGCTCGAGCACGTGACCCACCACCGCGGTGACCGGCAGGTCGGGCGGTACGCGGATTGAACTCGTCACCAGCACCACCCGTTCGTGTCGCACCGCCACGGCGCGGAGGAAGTCGAGGTCGTAGTGGTCCGGGTCCTGGGGGTCGAACATGCAGTCCAGCACCGCCAGCGGCGCGCCTTCCCCGTCGTTGCCGAAGGGCGCCTGCGGCAGCGCCGCCCGCAGTTGCTCCCGGGCTGCCGCATCGAGGTCGCCACCGAACGCCACCCGGACGCCCGCCCGGTCGAGCCGCGTGGCCAGGGTCAGGCAGCGGCGCAGATGGCCGAAGCCCACGCGTGCATCCGCGGTGCACAGGAAAAGGACCTCCGACGGTTCCATGCGTTCAACGGGCGGGCACGCCCTTGACCACGCGGCCGGCGGGGACGTCGCGGGTCACCACGGCGCCGGCCCCCACGGTGGCGCCGCGGCCCACGGTCCGGCCGGGCAGGATCGTGGCGTTGGCCCCCACGTACACCTCCTCCTCCAGCCGCACCCGGCCGAGCAGGACGGCATTGGGCGCGACGGTGCAGAAGTCTCCCACCACGCAGTCGTGCATGAGGTTGGCGCGGCAGTTCACCCGCACGCCCCGTCCCAGCCGGCAGTTCACCGAGACATGCGCCTCCTCGGCTATGACGCAGCCGGGGTCGATGACCGTGCCGGGTTTCACGCGCGCGGCGTTGAGGGTGACGATTTCAAAGCCGGCCGCGGCGTAGCGTTCGAACAAACGCCGGCGCGGCGCAGGCGGGTCGGGGGCAAGGAGCACCCGGCGCTCGGCCGGGGCGAGGGGCTGGGCCAGCAGCCACGCGTCATCGCCGCAAACCGGGTAGCCAAAGTAGTCGCCCGTCGTGCCGTGGGCCTCGATGATGCCGCGGATGCGCCAGCCGAGCTGCTCGGCCAGGTCAATCAGCTCGAGGCTGGCGCCGACCAGGAACAACCCGCGGCCGGCAGCGTCCGGAAGCCCCGCCGCCGGCGGCACGCCTTCAACGGGTACCGCGCAGGCAGTCGAGGAGTTGCTCGCAGACATAATCCACCTGTTCGAGTGACATGGCCCGGAATAAGGGCAGGGAGATTTCCCGCCGGCCGACCTCCTCGGTCAGGGGCAGACGCACCGCGGGGTCGCGATAGCAGGCGAACTGGTGCACCGGCGGGTAGTGCATCGAGGTGCCGATGCCGCGGGCCTTGAGCGCCTCGCGCAGGGTCCGGCGGTCCGGGTGCGTGGTCAGCACGCCGAAGACGTAGTGGCTGGAGCGGCCGGAGTAGTCGCGGAAGGGGAGGTGAATTTCGGGATGCCCTTCCAGGTTCTGGCGGTAGCGGGCCACGAGCCGGGCGCGGTGGGCCAGGTCCTCCTCCAGCCTGGCCAGTTGCGCCAGGCCCAGTGCGGCGCGGATGTCGTCCAGGCGGTAGTTGTAGCCCCAGTCCACCACGTCGTAGAACTCGGCGCCGCGTTCGCGGTCAATGGCGGTGGCGGTCATGCCGTGGGCGCGCAACAGGCGGGCACGGGCGGCCAGCTCCGGGTCGTGGGTCAACATCATGCCCCCCTCGCCGGTGGCCATGTTTTTGTTCGAGTAGAAGCTGTAGCAGGCGAAGTTGCCGAAGGTGCCCAGGGTCCGGCCGTTGCGGGTGCCCAGCGGGGCATGGCAGGCGTCCTCGACCACCTTGAGCCCGTGGGCCCGGGCCAGCGCGCACAGCCGCGGCATGTCCGCGCCGTGGCCGCCGTAGTGCATGGGGATGATGGCGCGCGTGCGCGGGGTGAGCTTGCGCTCGACGTCGGTCGGCGAGAGCGTCCAGTCGTCCAGCGAGGTGATGTCGGCAAAGACCGGCGTGGCGCCCTGCATCCGGACAACGCTCACGGTGGCCACGAAGGTCAGCGAGGGGACGATGACCTCGTCCCCGGGGCCGATGCCGAGGATGCGCAGCGCCAGGTGGAGGGCGGCGGTGCAGTTGGCGACGGCGATGCCGTGGGCGGCACCGTGCAGCGCGGCAAAGCGCCGCTCGAACTCCTCGCAGCGGGGGCCCATGGAAATCCACCGTGACTCGAGGGCGGCGACCACCGCGGCGGTTTCCTCGGGGCCGTAGTTGAGCTCGAAAAACGGGACCTGCATGGCGGGAGCGCGGGCGTGGCTACACGTTGGCGTACTGCGGGGCGTCGGGATTGCTCAGCAGGCCGCTGCGGAGCAGGCGCAGGATTTCCGCGATGCCGTCCGGCACGCGGCGGGTGATCCGGAAGCCCAGCTCGCGCCGGATTTTTTCGAAGCTGACGCGGTAGTCGCGCGGGTCTTCGGTGCGCTGGACGTAGCGGATTGTGGCGTCGGGCACCTGCCGCAACAGCTCCTCGGCGATCATCTTCTTGGTGTAGTTCTCGGCGGTGTCGCCCACGTTGAAGACCTGGCCGGCCACGCGGGCCGGGTCGGCCTCGAGCACGGCGAGCACCGAGCCGGCGAGGTCGCGCTGGACGTAGCGGATTGTGGCG
>JBBIVJ010000039.1:0-40419 GCA_037439785.1 Verrucomicrobiales bacterium
ACGGCGGAGGTGCGACGACCTGGTACACCGACGCCGGCAGCAAGCCGCTGAACAGCAAAGACCCGCTCCGCTGCGTGACTCCCTCCACGCCCGAAAAGCCCGGCTGCTGGATCATCCATGACCCCGGTAACGATGCGCCCAACACCGGGGGCGTGACCAACGACGATCCCAACTGGGGCGGACCGCATCCCCGCCACGGCGGGCGCAGCGCGATCGCGTTCGTGGACGGCCACGCCGAGTCCCTCCAGCCGGCCCGGTGGTACTGGTCCGGCACGCCCTGGCTCAGGCCCGATCTGGGCGGGCCCTAGGCCCGGACCTGCTCCGGTTGGGCCCCGGCTTGGGCCTTCCCGCCATCGCCGCCCGGGAATCTCACGGACCGTTGTCGGTTGTTTGTATCACTGCTGACAGGGCCCGGAGCGGCCGGTAAACTGGTCCCGCTTTTTGCCATGAACACTCGGTCCACCTCCCGGACGCTGTCGCCTCACCGGAAAGCAACCGTCCTGCCCCGGCGGGAGTTCCTCCGACTCTCAACCCTCGGCCCCCTGGGCCTGGCCGCCGCCGTCGGCCGCCGTGCCCGCGCCGCCCAAACCGGCGACAACCAGGTGAAGCTCGCCCCCGACCACTTCATCCCGGTGGACAAGGGCCTCCCCCCGGGGTGGGTGCGCACGCTTTTTGCGAAGGGCGAGCCCGAATGGTTCCGTGGGCGCGCCCTGGACACAATCGGGATGCCGGTGGGCGGGATTTGCGCCGGGCAGGTGTATCTGACGGGCGAGGGCCGGCTGGCGTACTGGGATGTGTTCAACCAGAACCACAACACCGGCTACGGCGCGGTGAACTGGAAGGAAGGTCGCGGCCCGGAACTGAAGGTCCGCGACGGCCGGCTCATGGAAGATGCCCCGGTCCGGCAGGGCTTCGCCGTGCGTCTGCGCTGGCAGGACCGCGTCGAAACCCGCCCCCTGAACCGCCAGGGCTTCCCTGACGTGGCCTTCCGCGGCGAGTACCCCATCGGCCGGGTCGAGTACAGCGACCCCGACCTGCCGCTGCGGGTGCGGCTGGAGGCGTTCTCGCCGTTCATCCCGTTGAACGCGCGCGACTCGGCCCTGCCCTGCACCCTGCTGAACTACACCCTGGAAAACCGCGGCCCGGCGCCGCTGGAAGTCACCCTGGCCGGGTGGCTCGCGAACGCGGTTTGCCGGCACAGCGCCGAGGCCCTGCCGGGGCGGGTCGAACGGACCGGTCGGCCGGTGCAGGAGCCGGGCCTGGCGGGCTTTCTCCTGGCGGCCCGGGCGACCGGCTCGCCTTCGCCGGCGGCGCCGCCCACGGTGTTCGCGGATTTCGAGGGTGGCAACTACGGCGCGTGGACGGTGGAAGGGGCGGCCTTTGGCTCCGGCCCCGCGGCGGGCACCTTGCCCAATCAACAACCGGTGAGCGGCTTTACCGGGCGCGGGCTGGTGAACACCTACCTGGGTGGCGACACCCCGCAGGGCCGCCTGCTCTCGCCGGAGTTCACCCTCGAACGGCCCTTCATCAGCTTTCTCATCGGCGGCGGCAGCCACGCCGGGCAGACCTGCATCAACCTGAGGGTGGACGGCACCGTGGTGCGGACCGCCACCGGCCGCGACCAGGAGCGGCTCCTGCCTCACAACTGGGACGTCCGCGACCTGCGCGGCCGCCGGGCGCGGATCGAAATCGTGGACGCCGCCTCCGGGCCCTGGGGCCACATCAACGTGGACCAGATCGAATTCCGCGACGAGCCGATGTCCGCCCTCACCGGCGAGCTGCACGAACAGGCGGACTTCGGCAGTCTGGGGCTGTTCGCGCTGGAGTCGGGCGGTGTCGAGACCGCGCTGGCGCTGCCCACGGGGGCGGAAGTGCCGGCCGTGTTTGACCTCCCCGCGGAAACGGCCGCCGAAACCCGCCCCGCCCCGGGCGGCGTGTTGCGGGTAGCGCGGCGGCTGGCCCCCGGCGAACAGGTCACCCTCTCCTTCGCCGCGGTCTGGTACTTTCCGAACCTGTACCGGGACGGCCGGCGCGTGGGCAATTATTACGCCCGGCTCTTCCCCGGCGCTTTGGACGTGGCCCGCTACGTCCGGCACGAGTTCGCCTGGCTGGCCGGTGAGACCCGCCGCTGGCGCGACACGTACTACGACTCAACGCTGCCCTGGTGGCTGCTGGACCGGCTGCATGCGCCGGTGGCCAACCTGGCCACCACCACCTGCCAGTGGTGGCACAACGGCCGGTTCTGGGCCTGGGAGGGCGGCGGCTGCTGCCACGGCACCTGCGGTCACGTGTGGAACTACGCCCAGGCCCTGGCCCGGCTGTTTCCCGAACTGGAACGCAGCGTGCGCGAACACCAGGACTTCGCCGAGGGCGTGGGCCTGCACCCGGACGGGCACATCGGCTTCCGCGGCGAGGGCTGGGACCTCTGGGCCGGCGACGCCCAGGCCGGCTACATCCTCAAGGCCTGGCGCGAGCACCAGTGCGCCCCGGACGATGCCTTCCTCAACCGCAACTGGCCGGCCATCCGGCGCGCGGTCGAGTTCCTGCTTCGGCAGGACGGCAACGACGACGGGCTCATCGAGGGCCGGCAGCACCAGACCTACGACCAGGACTACTTCGGGGCGAACACCTTTGTCGGGGCCCTGTATCTGGGCGCGCTCCGGGCAGCCGAGGAAATGGCTCGCGAGGTGGGCGAGGAGGCGTTTGCGCGGCAGTGCCGCGCCGTGTTCGAGGCG
The DNA here is from genome assembly GCA_037439785.1 of Verrucomicrobiales bacterium. GTDB lineage: Bacteria > Verrucomicrobiota > Verrucomicrobiia > Limisphaerales > J093 > DSVZ01. Next base: position 2,736 of record JBBIVJ010000039.1, read on the forward strand.
GGCCGCCGGCACTCGGTCGAGCGGCTCTTCAACGGCGAGTACTTCATCCAGGAGGTGGACCTGCAGCAACACCCGGACTGGCAGTACGGCGACGGCTGCCTGGCCGACCAGTTGTTCGGCCAGAGCTGGGCGCACCAGGTCGGCCTCGATTACCTGTACCCGCCCGAGACGGTGCGCGCGGCGCTGACCGCGGTGTGGAAATACTGCTGGGCGCCGGACGTGACCGCCCAGAACCGGGCGCATCCGCCCGAGCGCTGGTTCCTTTCGGCCGGTGATGCCGGCCTGTTCACCTGCACCTGGCCCCGCAGCCGGCACGGCGGGCCGAAATCCACCCGCTACCGCGACGAAATCTGGACCGGCATCGAGTACCAGGTGGCCTCGCACCTGGCCCGGGAGGGGATGCTCACCGGGGCGCTGGCGATCTGCCGGGCCATCCACGACCGCTACCACCCGCGGCGGTTCAACCCGTGGAACGAGGTCGAGTGCGGCGACCACTACGCGCGCGCGCTGGCCAGTTGGGGCGTGCTGCTGGGCCTGGCCGGCTTCGAGTACCACGGCCCGCGCGGTCATCTGGGCTGGGCCCCGCGGCTCACGCCCGAGCACTTCCGCTGTGCCTTCACCGCCGCCGAGGGCTGGGGGACGCTGGCGCAACGCCGCGAGGGCGGCCGCCAGGTCAACACCCTGGGCGTCCGCTGGGGCCGGGTCCGGCTGCGGACCCTGGCGTTGGAAGCGGCGGAAGCGGCCGCGCCGCAGGCTGCCCGCGTACGGCTGGACGGGCAGGAGCTGGTGGCGACGTCCCGCCGCGAGGGCCGGCGATGGGTGGTCGAACTGGCCGCGCCGGTCACCGTGGCGGCGGGGCAGACCCTGGAGGTGACGCTGGCTTGAGGAGGCGGCGGGGACGCGCGGGGCCGGCCGCGCTCACGGCCACGGGGCGCTGAAGCGCCAGGTGCCCGAGCCGATTTCCAGTTCCGCGCGGTCGCCGCGGTGACCGAGCAGGCGCAGCCCGCGGACGCGGCGCAGCGGGCGGCCGCTTTCACGGGCCTCGGCGGGGTGGCGGCAGGGCAGGAGCAGGCGCGCGGTGACATTGGCCGGCACGGTCAGGTCCAGGTCGAAGCGGCCATCCCGCACCTGCCAGTGGAGGCGCACCGTGCCGTGCAGCGAGTCGTAGCGGGCGCGGACCCAGTGGATGGCGGGGTGTTCGGGGTTGCTGGCCGGGGTGGGGGGACCGGGACGGAGGAGCAGGTGTTGAAAGCCGGGCGCGGCGGTGTCCAGGCCGGCGAGGTGGCGGAACATCCATTCGCCCACCGCGCCGAAGGCGTAGTGGGAGAAGCTGTTCATGCTGGCGTTTTGGTTGCCGGCCAGTCCGTTGAAGCCGTGTTCGCGCGTGTAGCTGTCCCACCGTTCCCAGATGGTGGTGGCGCCGTTTTCGACCTCGTAGCCCCAGGAGGGGAAGCGGCGGCTCTGGAACAGGCGCACCGCCAGGTCGTGGTGCCCGCCTTCGCTCAGGGCCGGCAGCAGCGGTCGGGTGCCCAGAAAACCCGTGGTCATGCGGGTGTCACGGGCATGGATTTTTTCTGCCAGGCGGTCAGCGGCGGCGCGGCGGAGCGGTTCGGGAATGAGCCCGGCCTGGAAGGCCAGGGCGTAGGCGGTCTGGGTGTCCACGGTGAGGGTGCCGTCCGGGCGGAGGTAACGGGTGGCAAAGGCGGTGCGGGTGCGCTCGAATTGGCGGCGGTAGGCGGCGGCTTCATCGGGGCGGCCGAGAGCGGCGGCCATGTCGGCCATGGCGCGGCGGGTCAGGGCCAGGTAGGCCGTGTCCACGTAATCGAGCGGGGTGGGGTCATCGAGATTGAGCCAGTCGCCCCAGGGGTTGCCGTCCGGGTGCACCACGCCCAGGTCGTGGGGGGCACGGGTGGCGCGCCAGGCCATGAAGCGGGTCATGGCGGGCCACTGGGTTTGGAGCAGGCGGCGGTCGCCGTAAGCCTGCCAGCAGGACCAGGGGACGAGGATGCCGGCGTCGGTCCAGGCGGTGGCGAAGGCGCGGCCGTGTTGAAAGGGCCAGGGGCAGTAGTCGGGGAAGGCGCCGTCGGGGAGCTGGGCTTCGGCCACGTCGCGGAGCCATTTGGTGAAGAAGGCGGCGACATCGGCGTTGGAGGTGGCGGTGCGGGCAAAAGTGTGGGCATCGCCCATCCAGCCCAGGCGCTCGTCGCGCTGGGGGCAGTCGGTGGGGACCTCGAGGAAGTTGGCGCGCTGGGTCCAGACGATGTTTTGGAACAGTTGGTTCACCATCGGGTCCGAGCAGACGAAGCTGCTGGTCAGGGGCGTGTCCGAATGCAGCACCAGGCCGGTCACCGCTTCCAGCGGCGGCGGGCCGGGGTGGCCGCGCAGTTCGACGTAGCGGAAGCCGTGGTAGGTGAAGCGCGGCACGTACACCTCGCCGCCGGGGTCTCCGCGCAGCACGTAGGTGTCCGTGGCGCGGGCGCGGCGGAGGTTCTCGGTCATGAGCCGGCCGTCGGGGTGGAGCATTTCGCCGTGGCGGAGCTGCACGCGGGTGCCGGCCGGGCCGCGGACTTTCAGGCGCACGACGCCGGCGAAGTTCTGGCCGAGGTCCACCACGCACGTGCCGTCCGGCCCGGCGGTGACGGCACGGGCCGGCAGCTCCTGGGTGAACCGGACCGGCGGGGCGGGGTAGGCTTCCAGCCGTGCGGGGGCTTGGAAGCCGAAGTCCACTTCACGCGTGCCGGCGCCGTCGGTGAACGGGGCGGGAGCGGGGCCGTTGTCGGCGGCGCGGATGGCGGGTTCCCAGCGCCAGGGCGTGGCGAGGGGCGGGACCGGCAGGCGCAGGGCCGGCGGCCGGCACCAGTTGGGGTCTTCGCGGCGGGCGTCGTAACTTTCGCCCATCAGGAAATCCGCCTCCCGGTACGGGCCGTCGGCGCTGACTTCCCAGGAAGGGTCGGTGCCGAGGACCTGGCGGGAGCCGTCCTCGAACTCGAGTTCGAGCTGGGCGCGCAGGGCGGGGGTTTTGCCGTAGATATTGCGGCCGGTTTGGTGCGGCCCGTAGCCGGCCAGCAGGCCGTAGCCGAGGTAGCCGGCGTACCAGCCGTCGGCGACCACCAGGCCGAGGATGTTGGTGCCGGGTTCGATCAGGTCGGTGACCTCGTGGGCGCGGTAGTAGGCGCGCTGGCGGTAATCGGACCAGCCGGGGGCGAAGAAATCCTCGCTGGCCCGGCGGCCGTTCAGCCAGGGTTCGTACACGCCCAGGGCGGTGGCATAAAGCGTGGCCCGCCGCAGGGGACGGTCCGGCACCACAAAGCTGCGCCGGTAATGCCGGGCGGGCGGCAGGTGCAGCCGTTCGCGCTCGGCGTGCAGCGGGGCGGGGTCCCGGAAACTGATCCACTCGGCCTGCCAGTCTTCCGGCTGCAACAGGCCCATGGTCCAGCGGGCAAGGTCGCTCCAGGGGGAGACCCGGCCGTGGCGGTCCCAGACCCGGACCTTCCAGAAACACCGCTGGCGGGAGGCCAGGGGCGCGCCGGCGTATTCCACGTGGGTGGTGGTGTTGCCGGGCACGCGGCCGGAGTCCCACAAGTCGGCCCGGTCTTCGCGCAGGAGACGGGGCGAGCTGGCCACCAGCACCTGCCAGGCGGTCTGGTGCTGGCCGCGCTCATCTGACTCGAGTTGCCAGAACAGGCGGGGCCGGGGGGTCTCGACAGCCGGCGGGTCTTCAAGGTATTCGCAACGCAGGTGGGTCACCAGGAGCGGCACCGGCCGGGCGGGCAAGAGGGCGATGGTGGAGAGGAACAGCAGGGGCAGGGCGCCTTTCATGGTGCGGCGGGGGCAGAATGGGCCGGAGCGGCGGGCGCTTCAACCTCCTTCCCCAGTGCCGGCGCGCGGGGAGGCGGTTCCGGGCTTGCCAAGGGCGGGCGCTTCCCGAAGCCTCGCCCGCGGCATGGCCAAGAAGAAGGCATTCATCACCGGCATCACCGGGCAGGACGGTTCCTACCTGGCGGAGCTGCTGCTGGCCAAGGGCTACGAGGTGCACGGGCTGGTGCGGCGGACCAGCACCTTCAACCGCTGGCGCATTGACCCGCTGCGCCGCGGGGAGGGCGGCGCGGCGGCGCTGCACCTGCATTACGGGGACCTGGCCGAGGGCAGCTCGCTGGCCCGGCTGCTGGCGCGCATCCAGCCCGAGGAAGTGTACCACCTGGCGGCCCAAAGCCACGTGCGCGTGAGCTTCGACATCCCCGAGTACACCACGGACATCGTGGCCACGGGGACGGTGCGGTTGCTGGAGGCGATCCGGGAGGTGGGGCTGCGACCGCGGGTTTACCAGGCGGCCTCGAGCGAGATGTTCGGCCAGGTACGCGAGGTGCCGCAGCGGGAGACCACGCCGTTTCATCCTCGCAGCCCCTACGCCTGCGCCAAGGTGCACGCCTACTGGATCACCGTGAACTACCGCGAGGCCTACGGCCTGTTTGCCTGCAACGGCATCCTCTTCAACCACGAGTCGCCCCGACGCGGCGAGAACTTCGTCACCCGCAAGATCAGCCGCGCCGTCGCCCGCATCGCCGCCGGCCGGCAGGAGAAGCTCGAGCTGGGCAACCTCGAGGCCCGCCGCGACTGGGGTTACGCCCGCGAATACGTCGAAGCCATGTGGCGGATGCTCCAACAGCCCGAGCCGGACGACTACGTCATCGCCACCGGCGAAACCCATTCGGTGCGGGAGTTTCTCGAGGTGGCCTTCGGCCACGCGGGGCTGGACTGGCGCGACCATGTGGTGACCGATCCCCGCCACTACCGCCCCGCGGAGGTGGACCTGCTGGTAGGGGACGCCGCGAAGGCCCGCGAGCGGCTGGGGTGGACCCCGCGCGTGCGCTTTGCCGAGCTGGCCCGCCTGATGGTCGAGGCCGACCGCCGCTGGCTCGAAGGCCCCGAGGCCCCCGAGCCGCTGCCGTCCTGAACCATGCCCCGCGCCTTCATCACCGGCCTGGCCGGTCAGGATGGCTCGTACCTCGCGGAACTGCTGCTGGCCCGCGGTTACGAGGTCCACGGCACGGTGCGGCCGACCACGGACCTGGCGACCTCGCGCGTGGCCCATCTGGTGAGGGAGAGCACGCCGGCGGCGGGACGCCTGACCGTGCACCGTCTGGACCTGAACGCCCCGCAGGGCCTGCGCGACCTGTTGGAGGCCGTGCAGCCGGACGAGTTTTACCACCTGGCCGCGCCGAGCCACGTGGGCCAGAGCTTCGAGCAGCCGGAAGCCGCCTGCGCCGCCATCGGCCTGGGGGCACTGCGGGTGCTCGAGGCGGTCCGCTGCCAGCCCCGTCCCCCGCGCCTGTTCCTGGCCTCCTCCTCGGAGATTTTTGGCCGGCCCGCCCGGGCGCCCCAGGACGAGGAAACCCCCCTGGCGCCGGTCACCCCTTACGGTTGCGCGATGGCCCTGGTCACGCACCTGGCCCGCGCCTGGCGGCTGGTGCACGGCCTGTTCGCCTGCTGCGGCATCTTGTACAACCACGAATCCCCTCGCCGCGGCGAGCAGTTCGTCACCCGCAAAATCACCCGCGCCGCCGCCGCCATCAAACTGGGACGGCAGGACACCCTTGAACTGGGCAACCTTGAGGCCCGCCGCGACTGGGGCGATGCCCGCGACTACGTGCGCGCCATGTGGCTGGCCCTGCAGGCGCCCCGCCCGGGCGATTACGTGGTCGCCACCGGCCAAACCCACGCCGTGCGGGACGTGCTGGAGATCGCCTTCGGCCACCTGGGGCTGGAGTGGCGCCGGTACGTGCGCACCGACCCCCGCCTGCTGCGCCCCGCCGAACCGCACACCCTGGTAGGCAACGCCGCCCGCGCCCGCTCCCTCCTGGGCTGGACCCCCACCCCCACTTTTGCCGACCTCATTCGGGAAATGACCGACGCCGACCTGGCAGCCTTGCGGGGCGCTCCGGCGGAGGCGGTGCCGGCCCGCTGACCCGAAAGAGGCACGCGCGGCAGGTACCTCGACACGCGCGCGACGGCCGCCGGGGCCCAAAAGAAAAGGCGGGCGGGCGTGCCACACGGAAAACAGCGCCCGACCCGCAGCTCGATCCTTCCCAAGAAGGCCAAGCCGTCAGCCCGTGTTGTTGTTGGGATGCGGGCTGAACCCGGCCGAACTTCCTCCCGTCCCCGCCCGCCGTCAAGCGGTTGCTGCCGCCTCCCCCGCGTTGGCCGCGCTTGTAACAAGACGGTGACGAGCGGGTTGAATCGTTTGATACCTGCGGCCTCCAGCCGGTGCGGGGCTTGCGTGGCTCCCGCCGGAGCCCAAAGATGGGCGCGGGCGCCGGCCTCAAGCCGGTGCCGTTCCCAACCTGTCATGAGTGCCGATGCCATCCCGGGCCGACCCGCCCCGCCGCAGGACCTGATCCGAGTGGACCAGCTCGCGACCGCCTTTGCGGAACGCGATCCCGTGCCGCTGGGTGAGACCGAGCGCGAGGGTCGGCGGGTACCGCACTGGGTCAGCTTCGGCACCAGCGGCCATCGCGGCTCGCCCCTGGACGGCACCTTCAACCGCGCCCACATCCTGGCCATCACCCAGGCCGTGTGCGACTATCGGCAAAGTCACCGGATCACCGGCCCGTTGTTCCTGGGGCACGACACTCACGCAGTGTCGCCCCTGGCCGAATCGGTGGCCCTGGAGGTGCTCGCGGCCAACGATGTGACCGTCTGCCGCCAGGCCGATCACCTGGCCGTGCCCACGCCGGCCATCTCCCGCGCCATTCTCCGACACAACGCCGGCCGCACCATCGGTCTGGCCGACGGCCTGATCATCACCCCTTCCCACAACCCGCCCCGCGACGGCGGCCTCAAGTACAATCCCCCCCACGGCGGGCCGGCCGACACGGCGGTGACCAGTTGGATCGGACACCGCGCCAACGAGCTGCTGCTCGAGGGCAACCGCGGCGTCAAACACCGGCCCCACCAGGAAGCCCTCCAGGCCCCCACCGTGCACAGCGTGGATTTCCTCGGCCCGTACGTGGATGAGCTGGACCGGGTGCTGAACCTCGAGCCGGTGTGCGCCGCCGGCCTCCGGCTGGGCGTGGACCCCCTGGGCGGCGCCTCGCTGTCCTGCTGGGACCGCATCGCCGAGCGCTACGGCCTGAAGCTGGAGGTGGTCAACCGTCAGCTTGACCCCACTTTTGCCTTCATGCCGGTGGACCATGACGGCCAGATTCGCATGGACTGCTCCAGCCCCTTTGCCATGGCCGGCCTGCTGGCCCTCAAGGACCGCTTTGACCTGGCCTGGGGCTGCGATCCGGACGCGGACCGCCACGGCATCGTCACCCGTGTCGCCGGCCTGCTGAATCCCAACCACTACCTGGCCGTGGCCGTGGACTACCTGCTCACCCACCGCCCCAACTGGCCCGCCTCCGCCGCCGTGGGCAAGACCCTGGTCAGCAGCGCCCTGCTGGACCGTGTGGTGCAGCAGCGCGGCCGCGTGCTCTGCGAGGTGCCCGTCGGCTTCAAATGGTTCGTGGACGGCCTGCACGCCGGCCGGCTCTGCTTCGGCGGCGAGGAAAGCGCCGGCGCCTCGTTCCTCTGCCGCAACGGCTCGGTCTGGACCACCGACAAGGACGGCCTGTTGCTGGGCCTGCTGGCGGCCGAGATCACCGCCGTCGCCGGTCAGGAACCGGGTCGCTATTTCCAGGAACTGACCCGCACCCACGGCCAGACCTTTTACCGGCGCGTGGACGCCAACGTAACCCCGGCCGAGCAGACGGCGTTTGCCCGCCTGGAAGTCCGCCACCTGAACGCCATCCGGCTGGCGGGCGAACCTGTCGAGAAAGTGCTCACCCGTGCCCCGGGCAACCGCGCCCCGATCGGCGGTCTGAAGGTGGTCACCCGCAACGGCTGGTTTGCCGCGCGGCCTTCCGGCACCGAGCCCAAGCTCAAGCTCTACGCCGAAAGCCTCCTCGGCCCCGACCACCTCGAGGCCGTGATCGCCGAGGCCCGCACCCTCTTGCGCGACGCCCTCACCCGCGCTGCCCAGGGCTGACCCCGCCCCGCTCATGGGCGCCCTCCATCTCTCCGCCCGCCACTGGCGCCGCGGCGACCCCTGCCCGGTCGCCGGCGACCCCGCGTACCTCGCACCCTTTGCCGACGTCCCCCCCGAGCAGCTCTGGTTGGCCCCGCCCCTGGTGGACCCCCAGGTCAACGGCTTTGCCGGCGTGGACTTCCAGCGCGATGACCTGGAGGCCGCCGACCTCGAACACGCCGCGGCGGCGCTGCGGCGCCACGGTTGTACCCGCTTCTGGCTCACCCTGATCACGGACGCCTGGGACCTCCTGCTCGCGCGGCTGAACCGCCTGGGCCGACTGCGGGCCGCCTCACCCCGGCTGCGCGCCGCCGTGGCCGGCTGGCATCTCGAAGGGCCGTTTTTGTCCGCCCAGCCCGGCTTCCACGGCGCCCATGATCCCGCCCGGATGCTCGACCCCACCCCCGAACGCCTCCGCGAACTGCGCGACGCCGCGGGGCCGGACCGGGTCCTGCTCACCCTGGCGCCGGAACGGCGCGGGGGTCTGGCCGCCATCGCCGAGGCGGTGCGCCTGGGCTTCACCGTCAGCCTGGGCCACACCGACGCCCCGGCCGAATGCCTGCGCGACGCCGTGGCCGCCGGCGCCACCGGCTTCACGCACCTGGGCAACGCCTGCCCGCAGCAGCTCGATCGCCACGACAACATCCTCTGGCGCGTGCTCGACACCCCCGGCCTCACGGTGAGCCTCATCGCCGACAGCCGCCACGTCTCACCGCCGCTGTTCCGGCTGATCCACCGCGTCCTGCCGTCAGACTGCGTGCTGTACACGACCGACGCGATGGCCGCAGCCGGCGCGTCTCCGGGCCGTTACACCCTGGGTCGCCTGGTCCTCGAAGTGGGCGCCGACCGCGTGGTACGCCAACCGGGCCGCAGCAACTTCGCCGGCTCGGCCCTGACCCCGTGGGAGGCGGTAAGGACCGCGGCGGCCATGCTCGGAGAGTCCTGGCGCACCACGTGGGCACGGATGTCGGTGACGCCCGCCCGTTGGCTGGGGATGTTGCTGCCGGAACCCGGAGCCGGTGGCGTGGGGTGTGTGGTGGCCACCGACCCTGCCGGCAATCCGGTCCGCTGCCACGTCGTAGAACCCGCGGCCGGCTGACAGGCAGAACGAGGACCGGATGCCCGATGCCACGGGTGGCCGCTGCGGTGATGCGGCGGGCTTTCAACCGGTGCACCGGCCTCGTGCCGGTCTTGGGTGGAACGGGCAACCTGCCCGTTATAGGTGGGCCCGCGAGGACGCGGTCCTTCCCAGATGCCGGCCTTCGCGCAAATCCAGATTGCCCGCCGGGCCGGACGCGCCTTCACTGGGCGCGTCGCCATGAATACGCCGCGGGTCCTGGTGGTCGGGGTCCTGGTTTCCGGGACGGCTCTGACACAAAACCTCCTGCCCAATCCCCGCTTCGAGGAGGGGACGACCTCGCCCGCCGGCTGGCTACTGGAAGGCGCTGGAGAATGGGCCCACGCCCCAGCGGCAGGCACCAACCGGGTCCTGTGCGTCCGTGGCGGGGGCGGGGACAGCGCGGTCTGGCGCACGGGTCGGCTGCCGCTCCAGCCCGGCGGCCTGTATGTGCTACGGTTTCGGGGCCGGCGCCTGCCGGATGCGAGTGGCGGCACGGCGGTGAGCGGCAGCGGCGCGGTCAACCGCGACTTCCCGCTCGGCCCCGACTGGGGGTCGTACGCCTTTGTTTTCCGGCAACCGGACAATGGGGTGGACGACTTCATGCGGCTGGGCCACTGGCATGTGCGGGGCGCGCTCGAGTTTGACGACACCGAGTTGTGGCCGGTGCGGGCGGTGCATCGCCGGGTGGCCTGGCCCGGCGGACCGGAGGAAGAACTGGGCGAGGGCGAGGTGGTGCTTGGCGGCCGTTACCAGTTCTCGGCCGACCTCGGCTGGTTCGGCGCCAACGCCCATCGGCCGCTGGTGCGGGCCACGGCGCGCTTCAACTCGGACCGGTGGTTGTTCCAGCCCGGGGCCGAGGTGGTGTACCGCTTTGCGCCGGCCGGCCGGGCGCAGACCGCGGTGCGCGTGCGGGCCGGACTGAACCACCATGAGGCCGGCGGGCTTGAGGTCCAGTTCAGCCGCGACGGCGTTTCCTGGAGTCCTCTGGGGCGGCTCGACGGCGCGCGGCGCGCGGCGGAGTTTGTGTTGCCGGAGGAGGCTTTGCCGGCGACGGAAGTGTGGGTGCGCCTGCACGCGGTCGGAGCGGAAACCAGCCTGCAGTTGAACCGGCTGGATTATGAGGCCGTGCTGGCGGGGGAACTGCCGGAGGTCTTCGGGGAAACGCGCTTCATCGAGGTCACCGGCGGCGCCCGGCCGGAGGCCGTGGACTGGGAAGGCTGGTCGGGGCCGGATGCCGAAGGGCGGCTTCGGCTGCACTTCCGCGTTCCCCCATCGGCGGCGGTGCCGCAGCGGGTGACGGCCCGCCTGGGCACCACCACGGCCGGCGTGCGGACGGGTCGGCCGCTGCGGTTGACCGTGGCGCCGGGGCAGGGTGCTCGTGGGGTGTGGACGGTTACCTGGTCCGGGCGCGGGGTGGAGTTGATACCGGAGTTTCGCGACGCGGCGGACCAGCTTCTGTTGGCCGGGCGACTCCGGTTCGAGCGGGGGTTTCTCGACGACGCGGATTACGGCCATCGCCTGCCGGCGGCCGATGACCTGGACCTGTGGTGGTGCGAAAGCGGCTGGAAGGTGGGCCGGCACCGCGCGTTGCCGTCCGGGCCTCTCACGCGGGCGGTGTCCCTGAGCCTGGCGCGGGGCGAGTTCGAGCCGGTACAGGTAGTGCTGCGGCCGCGCCGGGCCGGCCAGTTGCAACGGGTCGAGGTGGGGCCGTTTCGCGGGGCGGCGGGCCGGGAGGTGCCGCTCGAAGTCACCGTGCACGAGGTCGCCTACGTGCCGGTGCTGCATCCCACCGATGCCACGTGTCGCCGCGGGTGGTACCCCGATCCGTTGCCGCCGCTGGAACCGCGGCGGAGGCTGGTGGCGGGGGAGAATGTGCCGCTGTGGATCACGGTGTACGCGCCGCGTGAGGTCCCCGCCGGCGAATATCGGGGCGAACTGCGGCTGGTCATGGATGCCTCCGGGCCTCTGCGCGTGCCGCTGGTCGTGCGCGTGTACGGGTTCGAGTTGCCGCGCGAGACGCACCTGCGCAGCGCACTGGGGCTGGGTTGGGACGACATCCAGCGCTACCACCGGCTTACCAACCGGGCCGACCAGGTGGCGGTGCTGGAGAAGTACCTGCAAAACTTCGCCGAGCACCGGATCAGCCCGTACTCGTTCTTCGACCACGCCCCCATCGAGGTGCGGTTCGAGGGGGAAGGGGCCGGCAAACGCGCGCGGGTGGATTTCCGCCGGTTCGACGCCGCGGCCTCACGTTGGCTGGACGGTCAAGGGCTCGAGCGCGGCAGTCCGTTCAATGCCTTTCGGCTGCCCTTGCACGGCATGGGCGGCGGCACGTTCCACAGCCGGCACCTGGGCGGGCTGGAAGGCTTCCGGGAAGGCACCCCCGAGCACGCGCGGTTGTTCGCCGATTACCTCGGCCAGGTCGAGCGCCACCTGCGCGAGCGCGGCTGGCTGGACCGGGCGTTCACCTACTGGTTCGACGAGCCGGACCCGAAGGACTACGAGTTTGTCATCGCCGGTCAGCAACGCATCCGCGCCGCCGCCCCCGGCTTGAAGCGGATGCTGACCGAGCAGCCGGAACCGGAATTGCTCGGCCACGTGGACCTCTGGTGCGCCCTCACCCCGGAATGGACGCCGGAAAAGGTCCGCGCCCGCCGCGCCGCCGGCGAGGAGGTCTGGTGGTACATCTGCACCGTGCCCAGGGCGCCGTACCTGACCGAGTTCATTGACCACCCCGGCACGGAGTTGCGCCTCTGGCCCTGGCAATCCTGGCAGTACGGCGTGGACGGCATCCTCATCTGGGCCACCACCTACTGGCACAGCCCGGAGGCATACCCCGACCGCTGGCAGGACCCCTGGCAGGACCCGATGAGCTGGGTGACCAGCTACGGCACGCCCCGGGGCGCCCGCCTGCCCTGGGGCAACGGCGACGGCCGCTTCCTGTACCCGCCGCGCCGCGACCCGAACACCGCCACCACCCCGTGCCTGGACGGTCCCATCAATTCCATCCGCTGGGAGAACCTGCGCGACGGCATCGAGGACTACGAGTACTTCTGGCTGCTGGACCAGGCGATCCGGCGGACGGAGGAACAGCGGGCCAGGGATGGTTCGGGGAAGTGGAAGCAACGCCTGGCCGAGGCGCGGGCCCTGCTGGCCGTTCCGGAGCACATTTCGAAGGACCTGACGCACTTCACCCTGGATCCGCGACCGATGCTCGAACACCGCGAGCGGCTGGCCCGGATGATCGAAGCGCTGCGCTGAGGGGAGCGGCGCGGATGCCGGATTCCGCGGCTGGCCGCCGCCGTGGCGCGGCGGACAGTCAGCCCCCGCCGTTAACTTTCCTTTCTGCCGGCCGGGCAAAAATCCGAAATCCGAAGTCCGAAGTCCGAAGTAGGGGTGCGGCCGCAAAGCGCCAGAGGACTGGCGGCTGTCTGCGTGCGCCGCACCGGCAGGCCCGCCACAACCTGGCGCAGGTGAGGAGGGCGGTCGTTCGGCGCGTCAGCGTCCTGGAGTGCGGCAGTCCCCTGCCGCTTTCGGCCAAGGATCTCTGCCAGGTCGTAGCCGCCGCGGTGACGCAGCGGAGTTGCTTTCCGCCTGTTGACGCCGGCGGCTAGCGGCGGTCATTGGGCGCGGTGTCTTCGGGCGCCGGTTCGGCCGGGGGCGGGGAGTCGGCCGGCGTTGGTGACGGCGTGGCTGAGCCGGGGCGCAGGCGGGCGGCTTCCTGCTCGAAGCGGGCAACGGCTTCCGCGTTGCCGGCCTGTCGGGCCAGCCGGAGCGCCTGTTCCACGAAGTGGAGGCGGTCAGGGGAGGTGGGTTGTTCGTCGAGGAAGCGGGTGAGTTCTTCCAGGGCTTCGGCCGGGCGGTCCAGGGTTTCCAGCAGGGCGATCCGCTTGAAGGTCAGTTGCACGCGTTGGAGCGGGGCAGGGTCGGCGGCCAGGGCCAGGCGATAGCGGGCGAGGGCGGCGTGGGGTTGTTGTTCCTGTTGGTAGAGGTCGCCGAGTTTTTCGGACAGCACGGCGCTGTGGGGCGTCAAGGGGTGTTCGCGCAGGTATTCGATGAGCAGGGGACGCGATTCGCCGGCGGCGAGGGTGAGGTTGACCACGCGCAGGACCGACCAGGCCAGCCAGGGGCTGCGGGTGTTTTCCAGTTCGGTGTGCAGGCTGCGGGGTTCCCGGGCCAGGGGGCGGTAGAGGGGGTCGCCAATGACGGTGGTTTGCCAGGAGAGCATGGGCTGGGCGGCGTAGGCGGCTTCGCCCAGGGTGCGGTGCTGGGAGAGCAGCACGTGGAACAGGACATCCACATGCGGGGTGAGGTCCAGATAGGGCTCGGCCACACAACCGAGGGTGGCGGCGGCGCCGCGGGCCAGCAAGGGCCCCACCCAGTGGACGCCCGGATGGCGCACGCGGCGGGCGCTGAAGGAGTGGAGGTGGTAGGCCACCGCACCGGGCATGAATTCGACGGCCTCGCGGGCGAAGGGGCCGGAAACGCCGCCGGCGTACCAGCCGGCGTACAAGGCGATTTGGGGCAGTGGGGTGCGGGCGAGGAAGGTTTCGGGGGCTTCGTCGAGGACGGTTTCAAAGCCCACGCGACGGGCGGTGTCGGCGGCGCGGCGAATCCACAGGTCGCCCTTGTAATAGGGGCTGTTGGTGGGGAGGCGGCGGAGGTCGAAGTAGGCGCGGCCCCACAGGCCGTTGGTTTCCGCGGCCAGGGCGCGGTCCACCAGGGCACGGGCGATGTCGGCCGAAGGCCCGTCCAGGCGAGTGACCAGGAACAGGCCGTTGGTGGGGTGGAGGACCGAGGCGTCGGGCGTGGCGAAGCCGGGATTGGCCAGGGCGCCGGTGAGGAGTCCGCCGCGGAGCAGCAGCGGCAGGGCGGCCAGTTCGGAGTCCACGGCGGCTTCGTTGCGGCGGAGGGGCGGGGCGAGGTTGTCCGGGACGGCTTCGGCGAGGGTGGGATCGGGCTGGATGCTCACCGGCACGCCGTAGGCGAGGACCAGGTAGCGGACCTTGGACCAGGGGAGACCGCGGGGGCCGGAGGCAGGGGGTGGGGAAGCTTCGGGGATGCCGGCAAGGCCGCGATCGCGCAGGGCGGCCACCAGGGGTTGTTGCAGGCGCTCGCGGAAGTCCGCTCGGGACATGTCCTCGGTGCGGGGCAGGGGCAGGCCGATGAGGTGGCGGTCGGGCACGCCGCGGCGGCGGGCGTAATGTTCGGCCACCTGCCGGGATTCCGGCTCGAAGTTCTGGTTGTAAACCACCACGACTTCCGCGCCGGGGGGAGGGGTGTCGGGCACTTCGGCGCTCCGGGTTGCCAGGGCCGCGAGGGCCAGGGTTGCGACAAGTGGGAGGGCGGCCGGCCGGCGGTGTCGGACGGGGTTTGGCAGGCGGTCGGGCGGGGATGTCACGCGGGGTCCGAGTTTTCCCCCAAGGTGACGCGCAGACCATCATAGGCAAGCCAGACGCCGGGGGGCAGTTCGGCCTGGTCGCGATCGTGGTCGTAGGCGTGGGTGAGGTGGGTGAAGTAGGTGCGTTCGGCGCCGATCCGCCGCGCGGTGGTCAGGGCTTCGTCCAGGCAGAGGTGGGTGGGGTGGGGGTCGGGTCGGAGGGCGTCCAGGATCAGCACCTGAACGCCGCGCACCTGTTCGACCACGGCGGGGGGTACGGCCTGGCAGTCGCTGAGGTAGGCCAGCCGTTTGCGGCCAAGCTGGCAAAACAGGTAGCCGGTGCTGGTGATCCGGCCGTGGGGCAGGTCCAACGGGACGATGTCCAGATCGCCCAGCCGGAAGGGGCCGTCCAGGACATGCGGCTGGGGCTTGAAGTAGCCGTCCGGGATCGGGCCCGGGCCGAAGGCGTAGGCGAAGACCCGTCGCAGGACGGCGAAGGTTTCGGCAGAGGCATAGACGGGCAGGGGACCCCGGCGGAGGTCGCAGAAGCGACGGCAGTCATCCATGCCCATGATGTGGTCGGCGTGGCCGTGGGTGACGAGCACGGCATCCAGCCAGCGGATGCCTTCGCGCAGGACCTGGAGACGGAATTCCGGCGGGGTGTCCACGACCAGTTGCACCTGGCCGGTGGCCACGTAGAGGGCGGGCCGGGTGCGGTGGTTGCGGGGGTTGGCCAGGAAGGCCGGCGGGTAATCCGAGCCGATCAACGGCACGCCCTGCGAGGTGCCGGAGCCGAGAACGACAAAGGTGAACGCCATGAGCCAGTCCCGGTTTCGGTTGCCTCACGCTAGCATTGCCGGCAAAGTGCGGGCCAACGAAAACCGACCATGCTCACCACGCTGCGCCTCCGCCATCTCGCGCTCGTGGAGGAACTGGCGCTGGAGTTTTCCCCCGGCCTGGTGGTGGTGACCGGCGAAACCGGTGCCGGCAAGTCCGTCATCCTGGGCGCGCTGAACCTGCTGCTGGGGGCGCGCGCCGACCGCACCTGGATCCGCGCCGGGGCGGACAGTTGCACCGTCGAGGCGGTGTTTGACGTGCGGCGCCTGCCCGCCGGCTTCGGCACCGCGCTGGCGGAGCAGGGCGTTGAGCCCTGCGAGGACCACCACCTGCTGCTCAAACGCACCTTCACCGCTGCCGGCACCAACCGCCAGTTCATCAACGGTTCCCCGGTGACCCTGGCGACGCTGGCCACCGTGGGGGACCGGTTGGTGGACATGCACGGCCCGCACGAGCACCAGTCCCTGCTGCATCCGGCCCGCCAACTGACCATCCTGGACGCCTTCGGCGGGCTCGACGCCCAGGTCCGGGCCCTGACCGCGCTCGTGCGGCGCCGGCAGGCGTTGGAGCAGGAAAAGGCCGCGCTGATCGTGGACGAGGCAACCTACGCCCGGCAACTGGACCTGCTGCGCCATCAAGTGGCCGAAATCACTGCCGCCCAACTCCGCCCCGACGAGGAGGAAAGCCTGGCCCGCGAGCACCAGCGCGCCAGCAATGCCGCCCGTCTGCTGCAACTGGGGCAGGCCGCCCTCCACCTCCTGAGCGAGGACGAAGCGTCGGTGCTCAACCAGGCCGGCGCCCTGGGCCGGCTGTTGCAGGAACTGCACCGCCTGGACCCGGAGAACGCGCCGCTGGGAGAACTCCAGGCCCAAGCCCTTGCCACCTGGCAGGAGTTACATCGCGAGCTCCACCGCTATCTGGAACGGATCGAGGTGGACCCCGCCCGGCTGGCCGCCCTTGAGGAACGTTGGAATCTGCTCCAGAACCTTCGCCGCAAGTACGGCCCCAGCCTCGAGGCCGTCCAAGCGTTTGGTCAGGACGCCCGGCGGCGGCTCGAACAACTCGAGTCCCGCGACGAGACCTGCCAGCGCCTGAACGCGGAGCTGGAGCGGCTGGACCGCGAGCTGCACGAAGCCGCGGCGCAGTTGAGCCGGGCGCGACAGCAGGTGGCGCCGCGCCTGTGCCGCGAGGTGTCCCGCCATTTGAGCGACCTGGGCTTCGGCCGTTGCCGGTTCGAGGTGGCCCTGTCCCCCGTGCCGATCGGCCTGCGCGGCGGCGAGGCGGTCGAGTTTGTCTTCGCGCCCAACCCGGGCGAACCCGCCCGACCACTCCGCGCCATTGCCTCGTCGGGTGAAATGGCCCGGGTGATGTTGGCCATCAAGACGGTCCTGGCCGCGGAGGACGAAATCCCGGTGCTGGTTTTCGACGAGGTGGACGCCAATGTGGGCGGCGAGACCGCCCGGGCGGTGGGGGAGAAGATGCGGCAGATCGCGCGCCGGCGACAGGTCTTCTGCGTGACCCACCTGGCACCGGTAGCGGCCGCGGGCGACGCGCACTTCCGCGTGACCAAGGAGGTCCGCGACGGCCGCACCTTCACCCACATGGAGCGGCTGGAGGAACGGGAACGCATCCTCGAGCTGGCCCGGATGCTGGGCGGTCCCACCGAGGCCGCCCGCCGTCACGCCCGTGTCCTGTTGGAAGCGGCCGCCGGCGCCGGGACCTGAGTCCTGCGGCAAGCGTGGGGGGCGACCGGCCGCCACGGGGTTCTCCCAACGGCCGGGCGGCCTGAACTCCTGGCTTCCAGGAGGGCTTCTGGCTGTTGAGAAGTGCATGCCGTGACGTCTGGCAATTAGACAGTCCCCCCTTTGTCGCGTCCCGGGTCGGGCCGAAGACCCAACCCCTCCGGGCACAAGCTGGCAGGATTTTCGCAGCGCCCGCCGTGCGATCTCCCGCTTGCCTGTCCCCTTCAGCCGACTATGGGGTAAGTCGTTACGGCTGGTGCGACTGATCCGGCCGGACCTGAAAACCCGCACGCCCGACCGGAGGCCGCGGGCCATTGCGCCGTTGCGGGGGCGTTGTCCGGGCTTTTGAGGAGGTTCCGCGCGCATGGCATTCCCGCTGCTTGAGGGCGATTTGCCCGGCGCCCGACTCAAGCGGTCGGGAAACCGGGCCGAATCATGAACACCGCGCTCCGGGCACCAGCTCATCTCATCACACCGGCCGTCTTCCACGTGCCACGGTCCGGGGCGCGGTGCTGGTCACAAACCGCAACCCCGAACTGCTCATCACATGAACCGACTGCTCGCCCGCAGGGCCGGGCCGGCCCCGGCGTCTGCGTCTTTTGGTCCGGTCCGTAACGCCTCCAGTTTTCCCCTCGCCCAAGATTCGAGTCCGGCCCGGCCTGCGCGGGGGACGGCCGCGCGCGGCCCTGCGGGGGCCGGCTGGCTCGGCCGGCTCCTGGGCCTGGGCCTGGCCGTCGTCACCGGCGCGGCGGCGGAAGTCCACCTGGCGTGGGACCCCAGCCCGGACCCCGACGTGACCAACTACCGGATTTACTGGGGTTACCAGAGCCGCACTTACGAGGGGTACTTTGACGTGGGCAACGTGACCAACACCGTCATTGGGTCATTGGCGGAGGGGACCCGCTACTTTTTTGCGGCCACTGCCACCACCGGCGACGGCCGCGAAAGCGATTTTTCCAACGAGGTGGAATACACCACGCCGGTGCCCCCGCCGGCCGCTCCCACCTTGCAGTTGGCCGCCACCTCAGGAACCGAGGTCACCTTGACGTGGACGCCGAATTCCAACCCGACCGGCGTGAGCCACCGCGTCGCGTGGGGGCTTCAAAGCGGCAGCTACACGGAGTTCGCGGAGGCCGGAGCGGCGACGTCGGTGGTGATTGAGTTCTTGAACCCTGGCGCGATCTACTTTTTTGCCGTCAAGGCGGTGAGCAAGGAAGGTCGGGAAAGCACGTGGTCCAACGAAGTGAGCTGGACGGTACCCCTGCCGCCGCTGGCCGTGCCGGTGCTGCAGCTGGCGGGAGGCACGACGTCGAGTGTTACCCTCTCCTGGGAGGTGGCAGCAGACCCTGCGGTAGTGAATTTCCGCGTGTTCTGGGGGTTCCAACCCGGCAACTACGCGGGGTATCTCGATGTGGGGCCGGCCACCTCGCTGGTGATGGGCCCCTTGCAGGCAGGCACCACCTACTATTTCGCCGTGCAGGCCCGGGCGCGGGATGGACGGGTCAGCGCGCTTTCCGAGGAGGTCGCCTACTCGGTGCCTCTGCCGCCGCCACCACCGCCGGTGCTGATGCTGGCTTCGGAGACGGCCACCCCGCGCACCGCAACCCCTGAAACCACGGTGACCTTGCTGTGGCAGCCGAGTTCGGACCCCAGCGTGGTCAATTACCGCGTGTTCTGGGGCACCCAGAGCCGCGCCTACGACCAATCCCTCGCCGTGGGGCTGGCCACCTCGGTCAGCCTCGGCCCCCTGACCCCGGGGGTCATCTACTACTTTGCTGCCAAGGCCGTCACCGCCGACGGCCGCGAGAGCGATTACTCGAACGAGGTTTCGTTCCGTGTCCAGGCGCCGGCCGCACCGCCGGTATTGGTGGGCGTGGTGTCCCGCAAAGCACATGGTGGCCGGGCTGAGCACGATTTGCCGCTGGCACTGAGTGGTTGGCCTTCGGTGGAAGGGCGTATCACCTCCACCCTCACCCTGGTGTTCCGCTTCGACAAACCCATCGCGGACGCCCTCGCGCGGGTCACCCGGGGGACGGCCAGCATTACCGGCGAATCGGTCATCGAAGGTTCGGAGGTCCTGGTGACACTCCAAGGGGTGGCCACCCGCCAGTGGCTGAGCGTCCAACTGTCCGGGGTGGTCGCCGAGGATGGTTCGATGGCCGACCCCGTCACGGTCAGTCTCGGCGTCCTGGGTGGTGACGTGGACGGCGACGGGGTTGTCAGCCAGAGGGACGAGCAGATCGTCCGTCCGCTGACCGGGCAGCTCTGCAACGCCGCCAACTTCCGGGCGGATGTCAATCAGACCGGCACCTTGACCGGTGCCGACCTTTACGCCGTCCGGATGCGCAAGGGGCAGAGGCTCCCAGCCTGGTAAACGCCCGGCGACCCGACGCGGCCCTTCGAGGCCCCGCCGGATCCCAGGGCAGCACGGAACTGGGGCACCTCGGGAACGCAAGCGGCCGGTGGCAAAAGACCGCGCGTGGGGCTGGCCATCCTGGCAACAGGGGGCGCAGGCTGCCCCACGCGTCCGGTTGACGGGTGAGGCGGTGTGCAGAGGGAACGACTCCGGTTCGATGGAGCCCGTGTTCCTCCTGCTGAATCGCAGCCTCCACGCGGGGAGCCCGTGAGCTTGGCGTCCCTGGAAAGGGGGACAGGAAGAAGTTCTTGTTCAGAGGCGGAAGGCGATGCTGGCGATGAGGGTGTAGTCGGCGAAGGCCGCGTCGCCGGGTACCGTCCCCAGGCCGCTGATCCGGCCGTAACGTTCGTCGGCCACACTGGGTTGGCGGTTCCGGTACAGGGCCACCGGGGCCAGCACTTGGGCTGACCAGCGTCCGTGTATCCATCCCAAACCCGGCTCGAAGGAAACGGCGTAGCCCGGCCGCCGGAAACCATCCGTTTCGCCCAACGCATCGCGTACCGGAACGCCTTCGATGCGGCTCGCCACGGTCAGCGACAATCCCCATTGCGGCACCAGCGAGAACGCGAAGCCGCCTCGCGCCAGAGACTGTTCGGTGACGGACATCACGTCCTCGAGGGCGAGGGTGTTGTTGTAGCCAGGGCCGTGCTGGTCAGGGCGCGGTGCCGACGTACTCGAGCAGGTCCGCCAGGTCCTGCGGCGACAGGCCTTCCTCAAGGCCGTCGGGCATGAGCGATTTGCCCAGGCTTTCGAGGGTGGCGATGTCGGCGCGCGGCACCACGACCTCGCGCCCGTAGGCCTGGCGCAGGACCACCTGATGGCTGCTTTCCTGCACCAACAGCCCCAGCAGGCTTTCGCCGTCGCGCGTCTCCACCTCGTAGGCCAGGTACTGGGGGAACACCTCCCGGCTGGGGTCCAGGGTGTTGACCAGCATCTTTTCCCTGCCGGCGTTGCGGACGCTGACCATGTCCGGTCCCAGGGCAAAGCCCTCGCCACCCAGCCGGTGGCAGGAGGCGCAGCGCTCCGCGAAAATCTGCCGGCCGCGTTCGGCGTGGCCGGGCAGGGCCAGGGCCGCGCGGAATTGCTCCACCACCGCCGCGCGGTCACCGGCCACGGTGCCGGTCAGGAGCCGGAGGGCGCGACGTCGCAGCTCGGGGTCCCGGTGGTTCATGAGGAAGTCCAGTTGGGTCGAATCCAGCTCCGTGCGGCGGACGCGGCCGGCCTCGACCTGATCGAGCAACCGGTGCGCGCGTTCGGGGCGCGCCAGCAAGACCGGCAGGACCGCCGCCCGCACCCGCGGGGTCAACTGCGTCCAGCGTTCTGCCAGCAGCCGTCCCACGGCCGGATCGGGGAAGCGGTTCAAGGTCCGCACCGCGGCCAGTTGAACGGCCTGGGGCTGGCCCTGGTCGAGCAGGGACGCCAGGCGGTCGCCCGAGCGGGTGAAATCAGTCAGCCCCAGCAGCTCGATGCCCTGCACGCGCGCCGTTTCGGGGGCGGTCAGGTCCGCCGCCACGATGGCAGCCCGGTCGAGCACCGGCCGCAGGCGGTGGGTGTCCAGCGAGCCGCGGGCCTGCTGGACGCCTTCGCCCAGGGCGTGTACCAGCGTGAACGCCACCGCGGCCGGCGCCTGTTCCACCCAGGCCAGCACGGCGCCGATTTCTTCGGGCCGGTTGCGGGCACCGAGCATCCGCACCAACTGCCGCAGGAATTCATACTCGCCGGAGCCGGCCGCCTGGCCGTCGCCGGCAAACCACCCGCGCACCCGCTCGAACATCTCCGCCGCCCCTTCGGCCAGGGAACTGAGCACGGCCGCGCGCACCCAGGGGTCGGCAGCGTCGCGGCGGGCGATGCGTTCCAGCGCCTCGAGCCGGGCCGGCGCGCGGGTCTCGCCCAGGGTAAACGCCAACTGGTAGCGCACCGGCGGCGCCGGATCGGCCGCCAGGGAACAAAGGCGGGCCGGCAGCACCGGGTCGCTGTCCGGCGCGCGCAACCAGGGCTCGCTCAGGCGCACGGCATGTTCACGGACGCGATCATCGGGGTCCTCGATCGCGGCCAGCAGCAGCCGGGGGGTGAGGGCATTCAGGCCGTCGAGGGCGTACAACGCGTGCAGCCGGCCCAGCGGTTCGGTCCCCCTGCGCGCCAGCGCCTCCAGTTCCGGCACCGCGGCGCGGTCCTGGCGCTCGTAGAGCAGGCGGGCGGCGGTTTCGCGATGCCAGGCGTTGCGGTGGGCCAGGGTCCGGGCCAGCGTGGCGGTGTCGGCCGCCCGCAGCCGCGGGGGGGGACGCGGCCGGAAACCCTCGGGCACGATGCGGTAAATGCGGCCGCGGTCGCTCCCGGCGGTGAGGTCCAGGTGTTTCTTGAGGCCGGGAGGCAGCGACCAGGGGTGCTCGATGATCTCGCGGTACATGTCCAGCACGTACAGGGTGCCGTCCGGCGCGTTGGCCATTTGCACGGGGCGGAACCACGTGTCCGTGCTGGTGAGAAACTCGGTACCCTGTTCGTCCGCCGGCCGTTCGCCCACCAGGGCCACGCCGTCGGGGCGGAGTTTTTTGCGGTGAATCAGGTTGCTGCCGCAGTCGGCGATGAAGACGTCCCCGCGGAACTCCTCCGGCCAGGCGTCGCCGCGGTACACCATGAGGCCGGTGGCGCTGGTGAAGTAGCCGCTGGCCCGGCCGCCGCCCTCGATGGGGCCCGGCACCAGACCGGCCACGCGCCAGCGGGTGCGCAGCACGCGCCACGGTTCCTCCGGGCTGGTGCGGAAGACCGGCGCCGCGGGGCCGTCCGCGGCGATGCTTTGCAGCGCCGGCGGCATCGTGAAATGGGGGTTCCGCTCCGCGTACCGCGCCTCATACAGGAACACGCGCAGGTGGTCGCTGTTGTTGCAGGTGAACCGGCGGCCGCGGTCGTCAAAGGCCAGGCCGTACTGCCCGCCGCCGGCCCCGGCCACCAGCCGGCCGGTGCGCGGATCGAAGGCGAAGTCGCGGCCGCGGACGTTCACGGCGGGGGTGCCGGCCGGCCAGCGGGGCGAGGTGATTTCGCCGCCGTTGGGGGCGGTGCAGCCGTGGATGCGGTTGTCCAGCCCCCAGCGGAAGCTGTTGAGCATGGCCTGCATGTTGAGCTGGTTGGTCCGGTACGGCGCGTAATCAATGGCAAACCCGGTGAACACCACCTCGCGGCGGTCGGCCCGGCCGTCCCCATCTGTGTCCCGCAGGAAGAAAATGTCCGGCGTGGCCGCGGCGTACACGCCGCCCTGCGCCCAAAACACCGCGGTGGGCCAGGGCAGGTCATCGGCGAAGACCTGGCTGCGGTCCATACGCCCGTCGCCGTCGGTGTCCTCGAGCAGCCGGATGCGGCCCAGGTGCGGCCGCACATCGCGCCGCTCCGAGTAGTCAATCATCTCGACCACGAACATCCGGCCGTTTTCATCGAAGCACAGTTCGATGGGGTCCCGCACCAGCGGCTCGGCGGCCACCACCTCGATGCGGAAGCCCGGGCGCAGGGTGAAGCTCTCCAGCGCCCCGGCCACCTCCCGCGGGGGGAAACGCGGCAGCTCGGCGGGGTCCGCCTCCGGCTCGGCTGCCCCGGCCGGCGTCAGGAGGCCGGCGATTCCCGCCAGCGCGCACGCCAGGCCGATTCCCCGGCAGCGTGGGGCGGGGCGAAACAGCGCGGTGCTCATGGCGGCGCATTGTTCGGCCCGCCCCCACGGCGGTCAACCCACCAGGGCGCGCCGCCGTCCCGGCCTCCCCCCGTAGATGTCCGACCCGGATGTGGTACAGTGGCGCCGTCATGGCCGAAGCCCCCCGGTACATCGGCGGCCTGCCCGCCGGCGACGGACTGCCGAACTGGCTGTTCCTGGACCTGAACAGCTTTTTCGCCAGTGTCGAGCAGCAGGAGCACCCCGCCCTGCGCGGCCGACCGGTGGCGGTGGTGCCGGCCGACACGGAGTTCACCTGCGCCATTGCCGCCAGCTACGCCGCCAAGGCCCGGGGCGTGAAGACCGGCACCTTGATCCGCGACGCCCGCCGGATGTGTCCCGAGCTGGTGTGCGTGCCGGCCCGCCACGAGGTGTACGTGCGGTACCATCACCGCATCGTGGCCGAAGTGGACCGGTACATCCCGGTCACCCAGATCGCCTCGATTGACGAGATGGCCTGCGAGCTGATCGGCGAGTTTCGCCGGCCGGAAACCGCCCGGGCGCTGGCCCTTCGCATCAAGGAAGGTCTGCGCTGCCACGTGGGCGAATGCCTGACCTGCTCGATCGGCATCGCCGCCACGCGCCTGCTGGCCAAGGTGGCCTCCGACCTGGAAAAGCCCGACGGCCTGGTGCTGTTGTCCACCACCGAGCTGCCCGACCGGCTGGCCCACCTCCAATTGCACGACCTGCCCGGCATCGGGGCAAACCTTGAACGCCGCCTCTGGCGGGCGGGCATTGACACCATCCCCCAGCTCTGGAACACCGCCCCCAAGCAACTGCGCGCCATCTGGCGCAGCGTCGAGGGGGAGCGGTTCTGGTACCGGCTGCACGGGGTCGAAATCCGCGACACCCCCACCCGCCGCGGGATGGTCACCCACAGCCACGTGTTGGAACCGGCCCTGCGGCCCGCCCCGCTGGCGGGCGAAGTGGCCCGCCGGCTGGTGCTCAAGGCCGCCAGCCGCCTCCGCCGCCTGGGCTATTACGCCACCCGCCTGGACCTCTACGCCCGGGTGGAACGGGGGCCGCGCTGGGACGGCGGCGTCCGGTTCGAGCCGGCCTGTGACAACCACGCCCTGCTCGCCGCCCTGGCCCTGCTCTGGACGCACCTGCTGGCGGAGGTGGGGGCGGTTCGCTTCCTCCAGGTCGGCGTGGCCCTGCACGGCCTGCTCAGCCCCGAGCAAATGCGCCAGATCGAACTGTTCCCCGCCGCCCCGGCTGCCGCGGCGGCCGCCCGCGAACGCCGCGCCGCCCGCGAACGGCTCTCCGCCGCCATGGACCATCTCAACGCCCGCTTCGGCCGCGACTCGGTCACCCTGGGCCTGTTGCCCGGTGATCAACCCGCCTACCTCGGCTCGCGCATCGCCTTCACCCGGGTGCCGGGAGAGGACGACTTCGACCGCGCCCGGCCGCCCAGCCCGCTGATCCGGCGCGGCCGCGCCGCCCCCCGCGGGGCGCGTTGACCTCGCGGCCAAAGAGAGCGGGCAACCTGCCCGTTCCGGCCGGCACCGCGGGGACGCCATCCGCCCGCTGGCTCGACGCCGCGGAGGGCGGCCTTCATGCTGGCGGGCCGGGCCGGGGCGATTCCGGCGCCAGCCCGGCAATTCCGCGTGCCATGAGCACCCCCATCCTCGCCCGGCCACGGCTGGCCGCCCTGTATTTTCTGCACGGCGCGGCGTTGAGCATGTGGTTCGTGCCGTTGACGCTGGTGCTGGCGGCCCACGGCCTGGCCCACCTGCGTCCGCTGGCCTTTGCGGCCTCCGCGGTGGCGGCGATGGTGTCGCCCCTGATTTTCGGGGCGCTGGCCGACCGGCAAATGGCGCCGGCGCGCGTGCTGCGCCGGCTGGGCCTGGCCACCGCGGCGTCCATGGCCCTGGCGGCCACGGCCATCCATTACCACGCGCCGGCCGGCGTGACGCTGGCCCTGATTCAACTGCACGCCCTGTGCTCGGCCCCCACCTTCAGCCTCAGCTCGACGCTGATCCTGGCGGGGCTCCGGGACGCACGCAAAGAGTTCGGCCCGCTGCGGGCCATGGCGACGCTGGGCTGGATGGCGGGCTGTTGGGTGGTCAGCGCTCTGGGCGCCGACACCTCGGCCGCGGCCGGCTACGCGGGCGCGGTCACCTGGCTGCTTCTGGCGGCCTTCACCCTCGGCCTGCCGGAGGTGGCCCTGCCCGCGCCGGCGGCCCGCTTGAGCTGGCAGCCACGGCTGGGGCTGGACGCGCTGGCGTTGTTGCGGCACCACGATCACCGGGTGGTGTATCTCATGCTCGCGCTGTTCTCGGTGCCCATTGCCGCGTTTTATCCGTATTCGCCGCCGCATCTGCGCGACCTGGGGCTGCACCGCACCAGCGCCTGGATGACGCTGGGGCAGGTCACGGAGGTGCTGGCGATGTTCCTGCTCAGTACGCTGTTCACCCGCTGGCGGCTGAAGTGGATTTTCACGGTCGGCCTGGCCTTCGGGGTGGCCCGGTACGCCCTGTGCGCGCTGAACGGCCGGGAATGGATTCTGGCGGGCGTGAGCCTCCACGGCGCGTCGTTCACCCTGGTGGTCATCACGGCGCAAATCTACCTGGACACGCGCGTGGACCCGGCCTGGCGGGCGCGCGCGCAGGCGCTGATGACGCTGATGACCAGCGGGGCGGGGTACCTGGTGGGGTACCTGGCCAACGGGTGGTGGTTGGCGTGGAACAGCCGCACAGGGGCCGTGAACTGGCCGCTGTTTTGGGGCGGGCTGGCCCTGGCCATGACCGGGGTGCTGGCGTATTTCGTGAGCGCCTACCGCGGCGTCGGCTCCGGCCTGCTGCGCCGCGTGGACGCTGGGAGTCAGAAGTGAGAAGTCAGAAGCCAGAAGGGGGGCTGCCGGGTTGAACCATTCCGCCTCCGGCCCGCTGCGTTTCGCCTTTCGGCTGTCCGTACCGCGAGTTCCGCCGCCCCAGCCAGAGGCCCAGCCCCAGTACCAGCAGCGCCCCGCTCGCCGGCTCGGGGATGTAGGTGAACTCCAGCGACCAGTCTTCGAGCCGGAACTCGCCGCCGGTGCTGACGTCGGCCACAAACAGCGTCCACAGCCCTTCCTGCTCGCGGCCGGAAAAGTTCACCAGCGTGGCCGTGCGGGGATCGGTGCTGAGTACCGATAGCGGGTCCGTGGCCCGGCCATCCGGTTGCCACGGGCCGATCAGGGGCGCGTTTAGCGGGAGGGTCTCGTCGCCCAGCAGGGTGAGGCGGTAGTGGTGAATGTCTGCCGGCGCGGCGTCGGTGAGGGTGATTTGCACGGGGCCGCCGTCGCTGTAGCCAAAGGGACGTTCGGGGGTCCGGCCCGGGCGATTGAGGAGCACGGCGTAGCCATCGGTCAGGCGGGTAAGTGTGGCGTAAAGGTCCCCGAAAAAGCCGCCATCGCCCAGGGGGCTCAGGGTAAGCGTCACGGCCACGGATTGAATGGGCGCGGGGCCGGGGGGGAGTTCGCGGGGGTCGGCCAGTCCGGAGAGGTTGCCATCCGGCACGACCTGCTGGACGGAGAAGGTGAAGGTGTGCGGCGGCGGCTGGGCACGGAGGGTGGAAACGGCCAGCAGCGCAGCGCCGAGGAGGGACCAGGCGACCGGGCCGGGGGAGAGGGGGAAGGGGCGCGCGTTCACAAGCCAACCGTCCGGTAAAAGCGCGTGGGCGGCGGCGGCTCGGTGGCGTCCACCCACTCGATCAGGCCGCGGGCGTCGGCCTCGACAACGGCCAGCGGTTCCCACCGCGTGGCGGGGAGGGTGTCACTCCATTCGAGGCGGTAGCTGCGACCGACAATGCCGACGAAGGTTAGCCGCCGCTGGCCGCCGGGCAGCAGGGTTACGGCCAGGAGGTTGAGCGAAGGCTCCAGACCGGGCGAGCTTTCCAGAACGAACACCGTGGAGGCCGCGGTGTGTCCCGCCGCGTCCTGCAGAGTATAGGCGAAGCTGTCCGTGGCCGCGCCACCGGCTGGCGGTTCGTACAACAGCCAGCCGTTGTCGAAGGTGACCCGTCCGCCCTCCCGCGTGACCGCGTCGAAGCGGATCAGGCGCACCGTGTCAGCGTCCGGGTCGGCGTCGTTGAGGTGCAGGCGGGTGAGGTGGATTTTGGCCGGGCGGCCGGGGGCGCGGCTCAGGGTGTCCGGCCGCGCCAGGGGCGGTTCGTTCAGCGCGGCCGCGAAACCGTGCCCCAGCCGGACATCGGCGTCGGGGTTGGCGAAGCCGCCCAGACCGCCGGTCGAGCTGGTCAGCCGGTAATGCGGGGAAGCCGCCACACCGCCGCCGCTGGTTTGGGCGGCCGGGAAAAGCGCGTAGTGGGGGGACGCTGCCAGCGGTTCACCGGCGGCCAGAGCCGGGCCGACCGCCAGGAGCACGCAGCCCACCAGCCGCCACACCATCCGCGTCCGCGGGCGGGCGGGTGCGACTCCCTCGGGGGCGGGACGGCGAAGCATGGTCGGTCAACGGCCGGCGGCGGCGGCATGCGCGCCGGTGGCAGTGAGCGCGGGGGCCGCAGGCTCCCTGTCAGTGTCGGGCCAGAATTGCTGCTCGACCACGCGACCATGTTCGAGCCGCACGCGGGCCTTGAGGCGGCCGCCGGGGTGGAAGGCCTGCGACCAGCCCTCGGGGGTTCCCCGGTTCAGGTGGAGTTCTTCGGCGAGGGTGCCGTTGTCATGCCAACGCAGGAACCGGCCGTGGAGCTGGCCCTCGACGATGACCGCCACGGACTGGGTGGCGCCGTTGGGATGCCACTTGGTCCGCACGCCGTGGGAAACGCCCTGGACGAACGTCTCGCGCACCTGCACCTGCCCGTCCGGGTACCAGCCTTCCGAGAGGCCGTGCAGCCGGCCGGCCACGACAGCGGAGCGCGACAGCAACGCGCCGTCGGGATAGCGCTCGATCATCATGCCGGTAAAGGGCGCGGCAGCGCCCCGGCGATGGAGGAGGCCGTCGCGGACTTCCAAGTCAGCTCGGAGGACCTCTTCCCCGGCGGCGGCTGCCGACGGGGTGGGTCGGGTCCACCACCAGGCCGCGCCGGCCAGGCCCAGGGCCAGGGCCAGCCCCAGGCCGGGAAGGAGGCGGCGGTGCGGGCGTGATTCAGCGGGGGAAGCGACCGGTTTCATCGGCGGCTCAGCGGACCAGCAGTTTGAAGAACTGTTGACCGGCCCTGCTGTCCGTTTCGGGCAGGGCCACGTTTACGCGCAGGCGCCGGACGTCCCGGGCGCGGTATTCCAACAGGGCCTCGTCACCGCCGCCCTCGACGGTGAACCGGACCGGCGCCCAGGTCGTCACCTCGCTGCCGGCCAGCAGGGAATAGGTGCGGCCGCGCACGACGGTGAATTCAAGTTGTGCGCGGCCCGGCTGGAGCTGGAGGGCTTCCAGGACAATGCCATGGGCCGGGTCGTAAGCGTAGGTGCCGGCGAGGTACTCCTGGAGGTTGGTCAGGCCGTCGCCGTCCAGGTCGTCTCCGGGGCGGATGGCGGCCAGGGTGCGCCCGCCGCCGAGCAGTTCGATGAGGGCGCGCTCCCAGGCGTCGGGCAGGCCGTCACCATCGGTGTCTTCGCCCAGGGTCAGGTCCAGGCGGGTGCGCTGGGCGGGCTGGCCCAGTTGGGCAAAGCTGCCCTGCATCTCGAGCGGCAGGTACGTGGTGGTGCCGATACGGACCTGGAGGCGGAAAGGCACCAGCGGAGGCAGCGCGTTGGGCCGATAGACCTCGGGGGTGAGGCCGGCGTCCATGGGGATGGTCAGGAGGTAATTGAGGCCGCGGCCCATCTCGGGGCGGAGCGGGGCGGTGATCTGCCGGCCGGTGGTGGTTTCCAGCACCAGGCGGGCCGCCCCGCCGGTCAGGGGATTGCCGAAGCCGTCGCGGACGACGCCTTCGATGATGTGATGGGGGGCGGGAGGGTAGGCGTGGAGCAGCGGCGTCGCGGCCAGCCATGCCAGCGTGCAGGCCAGCCAGAGCCGGGAGCCAGGGGCAAAGGTTTTCATGGTCGGACTTTCGCGCGGGGTTAATTGCCGGCGTAGGAGTAGGTGACGAAGTGGAGTTTCACGTCGCGCACGGTACGGATGAAGCGGTCCAGGCCCTCCTCCGGATCATGCAGCAGGGCGCGGCCGGGGATGACCAGCTTCCAGCGGCTGTTCCAGACCGAGCGGCCGATGAGCCGGCGGTTGGTGAACTGGGATTGGAGCAGGCGGCCGTCAGTGCCGTACAAATCGGGCGGGAACACCGCGGCCGACGGCACCGGCCGGAAGGCCTGGTGTTTGCGGATGGCGAAGAGCGGCTCGCTCAGGGAGTCGGCCGAGCGCCAGAAGGGGAAGGTGGAGAAGTCCGAGCCGCCGATGTTGAAGGGCAGCGGCACGGCCACGTCGTCCACGGTCCAGGTGCGGATGGTGTTGACGTCGCCCAGCGGCGGGCTGCGCATCGAGTCCACGCCGGCGGGCACGAGGTACACATAGGGCGTGGCCGCCAGCGCCAGCGGGTCCAGGAAGGGCGTTGCCGGGTCGGCGGGGGAGACGCCGCCACCGAAGCCGACGGCGCCCTGGTTGGCGGCCGGCTGGTCCATGCCCCGGTAGCCCTCGAGTGCCACGCCCACGGCGTGAATCTTGGTGGCGAAGGTGCTGGGACTGTAGGCGTGGTCACCGGCGGCGAGCGGGCGACCGAAGAGGTTCAGGCCGTCGGCGATGGTGGTGCTGAATTCCAGGACGATGCCGGGCGCGGTCTGGCCGTTACCCGGATCAATTTGCAGGCAGTAACGGCGCACGTCCGGGTCATCGAGCAGGTGCGCCATCCGGCGGCTGGCGAGGTAATCCTGCCAGGGCTGGTCGCCCTCGGCCCCGGGCAGCAGGCGCAGCAACTCCTGGCGCAACGAGACGGTGGTGCCGTAGGCGTCGGGGTTGTTGAAGCCCAGGCGGCCCTTGAGTACCTGCCAGTCGGCGAACATCTCGGCAAGGATGCTGGAGAGGCCGGGGTCGCCCGTGTTGCTGCCGGCGAACTGGGGCTGGCCCTCGCGCACAACGCCCAGGGCGCGGGACTGGACCGCGCGGGCGAGGAAGCGCCGGCCCTGGTCGGTGTGGAGCAGGCCGGTCTCGTAGTCAAAGGCCTGGGCAGCCATGAAGGTGTACTGGGCGGCCAGGTCATACAGGGCCTTGTAGCGCTCGAGTTTTTCGTTGCGGAAGATGCGGAAGGCGGCGTCCCGGGTGCGGAAGCCCTGAATGACGGCAGCAGCGCGCTGACGGAAAATGCGGCGCTCTTCCTGGATGCGATCGCCCTCGGCCAACAGGGCGCGGTATTTCCGCTGGGCGTCGTCCAGTTCCTGCAAGCGCGCGTTCAGGGCGGGGAGGATGTTTTGGACGCCGTACACCTTGTCGCGGAGTGCACTGGTGGCGTCGCGCAAGGTCTGATTCCACTCTTCCTTTTGGATCTGATCGAATTCGATCCAGCGTTTGGTGGTTTCGTTGGCGACCTCCAGGGCCTTGGTGGCGGCGAACGTGGCGACCTTCTTCCACTCGACGGTGGTCTTGAACGTCACGCCGGCTTGTTTGAGGGTGGCACGGGCCGGCGCGGTGAGGTCCCCACCCGAGGCCAGCCCGGCGATGAAGACGGTGGGGAGGGATTCGGAAGCGGCATTGGCCACGATGTTCACCTGCTCGCTGGTGAGTTCGAGGATCTTGTCCACGATCTCGACGGCGGTCTTCACGGCTTCGAGGGTTTGTTCGGTGGCGAGCAGGCCGGCCCGCCAGTTGCGGATTTTTTCGTGAGAATCCTTCTGGCGTTCGAAGGCAGCGATGGCCCAGTCGAGATCGCCCTTGGCGGCGTCCACGTTGTAGAGGGCCAGGTAGGCCGCGTTGCGGGCCTTGATGATGTCGGAGATGGCCTGTTGGATGCGTCCCGGTGAGGCGCGCCGGCCTGTCCATGTGGTCGGTTTGCCGAAGAAGCCGTGGGTGGGGAGGTTGAACTCAACGTACAGGTTGGTGTTGTAGCTGGGAGCCCACGGGTTGGGCTCCAGACCCAGGTCAATGCCATTGACCCGGGCCTTGGTGATGAAGTTGAAGTCGGAAATGCCGCTGTCGGCATCCACCCAGTTGGCCACGAAAGTCTGAGTGTCAATGCGCCAGGAGGCATCGGAGGTGGGATCGAGCAAGGGCGTGCTGAGCTCGGCCAGGTCCACGTACAGGTAGTGGACGAGGTCCGGGCCGGTGTACCCGGTGCGGTAGGTCTTGCCGGGCCCGATGTCGTCCGGGTAGGGCGTGCCGTAGAGCTCGATGAGCTGGTTGGTGTAGGCCAGTTCCTGGCGGTTGACCAGGGTGCGGAACTCGGCCAGGGAGTCCTCTTCGGAGCGCATCAGGCGGGTGACATCCTTGGCATCGTCGAAGGCGGCCAGCGCGTTTTGGAGGGCCAGCAGGGCGCGGGCGTACACCTGCTCGAAGTGCGTTTTGGGCTCGGCGCCCACGACCTGGGTCGGGTTGATGTCGAAGGGCACCGCAGTGTCCGGTAACCCCAGGGGGTTCAGGCCGGCTTCGGCGTTGTCGAGGGTGGTCTGGAGGCTGCCGGCGAGGGCCGGCAGTTCGAGCAATTCGAGCACGGTGGTACGGTCCACCTGCTGGATGCCGCCCTCATGGGTGGGATCGGGGTCGCGATCGGGCAGGATGGTGTTGCCGACGACCCAGTGCAGGTAGGCCCCCTGGCCGGTCCGGGTGGCCCAGTGGTCCACGCCCCAGTCGCGCTGGGTGGTCACAAGCCGGCCGGTGTTGACGCGCGATTCTCCGAGGTGATTCCACCCGATGCCGTTGCCGGACCGGTAATCCCGGCGCCAGGTCAGCTCGGTGATCTGCTTGCCGGCTCGTGCGGCGGCCGCGGCGGCGGCGGCAAACTTTCGCTCGTCCTGGTAATCCACCGAGACCGGTTGGCCGAGGACCAGGACCGCCTCGATGCGCGGCACCCAGTCGAAGTCGGTGTTCATCAGCAGACCGTAGTAGCCCTTCAGGGCGGTGAGGTAGTGGCCGTAGGCGTCGCCGTGGCCCTGCGGGTAGAGCCGGCGGGCGTCGTCGGCGTCGGCCCGGCCGTTCTCGTCCAGGTCCAGGATGTTGTAGTTGAGGGCGTAGATGACCTCGCCGGCGTCAATGCCGCGGGTGTAGTTCCAGTACAGCCGGTTGTACACCGGCCGGATTTCGACGCCGGGCATCAGGTAATCGTCGCGGCCGCGCAGCAGGGCCAGCTCCTCCTCGAGCAGCGAGGGCATCTGGCCGCGGAAGGCAAAAAGGGCGGTGGCGATCTCGCCGTAGGTGCGATCTTTGGTACCGATGCCGATGGTGGGGTTGGCGGCATCGGCCCAGGCTTCGTTACCCAGCATCATGTACAGGTCGTTCAGGTAGCCGGCGGCCAGCAGGAGGGCATCGTTGGCCGGGCCGTAATTGATGCCGGCGTCAATGCTGAGCATTTTGCCGCGGCGCAGGACCGTTTCGTAGATTTCGATCAGGCCGGATTGATTGAGCGAGTCGAGGTTGAGGGCGACGTCCCCTTCCCAGCGCGGCCCGGCCTGCTGGATGATGCTGACGTCAGTGCTGACCCGGCTGCTGAAGAGGTCGGTCACGCGCTGGTTGAAGGGGTGGATGCCGGCCAGGACGCGCTTGATCCAGCCCTCGGCCAGCATCGGGCGGGTCCAGGTGGACCAGGCCAGATTGCGGTCGGGGTCGTCCGGGTCGGGCCGGAAAGAGGCGTGGTCCGGGCTCTTGGCCTGATAGCGCATGATGAGGTAGTTGTCGCTCAGGGCGCGCACATCAGCCTGCCCACCGAGCAGGGCGCGGGTGCCGTCCGGAAAGCGGGAGGCATCCAAGGGCAACCACCCTGCGTCCGTCACGTCCACGATTTCGCTGGCCTCGAGGCGCACATTGAAAGAGAGGCGGGCTTCCGGCGAGGCGCCAGAGAACAGTTCGACCGCCAGGGTGTGCCGGACCAGGCCGCCCGGCTGCGGCGTGCCGCCGGCCAGGACGCCGCTGTCGAGCCGATGGGCGCGGCTCAGCGGCTGGAACGTCTCGGGCGGCGAGGGCCGCGGCGTGTCGGTGTCGCCGAGGTTGGCCTCGACCAGGTGCTGGCCGTCCAGGTACACCCGCGCGCCCAGGGCGTCGTCGAGGTCCAGGCTCAGCCACAGCTCGCCGTAGTTGGCGTCGGCAGGGACGTCAAACTGGCGGAACACAATGCTCTGGGGTTGGCCGTTAACCACCTGCTCGTAGGCTTCGATGGGGAGAAAGTCCGCCGGCACGGGCGGTTGTTCGGCATCCGGCGCGAGCACCAGTTGGGCCGGCGTGCTGAGACTGTGGACGGTGACGTGGACCTCCAGGCCGTCGGCATTGCGCAACACCAGCCGGGTTCCCGGCACCGGCCGTGGCGCGGCTGGCGGCGAATCGAGCACAAACAGCCCGTCCAAGGGCGAGCGCGAAGCCGCGGCGAACGGCACGCGCTGGCGCGGCACCACGGTGGTGCCCACGTCGGCGACAAGGCGGTTGGCAGGGGCCGCGCTGACGGTGGCAGCCCGATCGGAGGCCAACGTGAAGGGCAGGTGTTGCCACGTGCCGTCGCCCAGCAGCAGGGCGTGGGTGTTTTGGAAGACCGCCGGAGGCAGGCCGTCCACCGGGGCGGCGATCTTCCACTCGAAGTTGTAGTCCTCGGCGCGGCCGGCCAGGTCCACCACCTGCTGAAGGGTAAGGATTTCGCTCAGAGGGTTCGAGGAGGCGACCACCTTCAATTCGCCCCGGTAGAGCGTGTCCACCACACGGATGATGTGGACACTGACCGGTTCGGCGACAGGGGTGAAGGCCAGGCCGTTGCCGGCGATGAGGGTGAGGTAGCCGGTGCCCGGGCCGACGGCGGTCAGGGCGTAGGAGTCCACTGCCTGGTCGTCTTCCGTGATCCGGGTAAGGTCCGCCGGGCCAAACGGCGTGGCGTCGCGCGGGTAGTAGGTGCCGGGGCGGGCGGGATTTTCCACGTACAACCACAGCTCGGTGGCCAGACCGTCAATGGCGGCTTCCCAAGCCTGCCGGGCCGGATCATCCGGCAGGCACAGTTCTTTGAGCCGCGCGCGGTCATTGGTGCCCAGGAGGTTCAGCAGGAGATAATCGTCCCCCGTGGGTTCGTCCCTGAATTCGCCGGCGAAGACCAGAGCGCCAAACTGACCGCGGTTGGGGTCGAGGAAGAACCGCTCGCTCAGGTGCGGCGGGAGGTTGGGGAAGTAGGTGCGGCCGCGGTAGGTCGTGGTGTTGACCGAATCGGGGATTTTGCCCAGACGCCCGGCACCATCTGGCGGTCCCAACTCGAAGACCTTTTCGCGGGTGGGATCATGCAGGGCCACCGACTCCGCCGAGTTGCTGAGAGCAACCTGGGACTGTTGATACACCACTTCGAGGCTGGTCTGGCCGCGGATGGCGGGCAGGCCGCGCTTGGGCAGGGTGAGGGTTTCGGCCATCTGGAGGACGGGCGTGTTGGCCGGCCAGACGGGCGAGAAGTGGATGGGAAGCGGATTGTCATCGCCGGTTTGAGGGTTGAGGCGGTTGCCGTACACGGGGTCGCCGGCGTAAGTGCCGTCGTCGTTGCGCGGCCGGAGGTAGGGCGTGATGGTCCCCACCGGCGGCTGTTGATCCAGTGGCAGGGTGGGGAAGAAGAAACCGGGCAGCGTCTTGTAGTAGAACTGCATGGCCATCGTGGGATGGTCGGCTGGGTCGTGGGGCCCACGGTACACCCAGAGGTTGCCCTTGCGATCCTGGAGCGTGAAAGCGGCGTACCGCGCCCGCAGGGTGGGATCGCTCACGTTGACCGGCAGCGGTTCAAAGCCCAGCCGCCATCCGTCGAACCGACCGGCGGTGATCAAATTGTCCGGCACCGCCAGGGTCCGCGCCGCTGTGCCGGCGTCGTAGTCTTCCGAGCCGGCAAACTGCAGATCAATGTAGAAGGCGCCGCCCTCGCTGCCCGTGCCCATGACCTCGACCTTCCAGCTTTGCCGCGAGACCGCGTCCACCGCCACGGCGACGGTGCCGTTGGCCAGTCCCGGGTCGGAGGCGACGCCGAACCGCCGCCGGGCAAACTCGCTTGCGGGGGTGCCGGTCCACTCGCGTAACGCCAGAGGGTCCCCTGACAAAACCACCCCGCTCAACCGCCGAGCGGTGTAATCCACGCCCGTGACCAGGAAACGGTGGGCAGGAATGGTTAGGCTGTCCGGGTCTTGCAGGTGCAGGGTGCGGGTCTTGCCGATGCCGTGCGGAGTTTCGGTGGTCAGGGTGACCAGGTCATAGCCGGCAGTGTCGTCAACCTCCGTGCTGCCGACCTGCCAGGAGCGGATTTCTTGGTTCAGGCTGCGGGGCGGGGTGCCAATGATCTTGGGCGCAAAGGGTAGGCCCAGAAGCGGCAGCGGCATGGGCGGCTGGAGAACGGTTCCTGCCTCCACCACGTAGTCGAACACGTCGCCCGTCTCCGGCCGTTCGCGCCGCACTTTGAACACGATCATGGCCGGACGCCCGTCGGCCGCCACGTAGTCGAGCAGCACGTAGGGTTCGGAGGTGTAGTTGGTGCCGGAGGTGATGTTCAGATCATCGCGCAGGGCCCAGGCCTGACCGCCCTGCATCAGGGCGTGTTCCTCGTTGGGATTGAAGCCCGGCAGGGCGCGGTCGTTCTGGACATAGATTTGCCCCCTGGCCTCCAGGCTGGTGAGGGGGCCGCTGCCGTTGTTGCTGGCCAGCACGATTTCGCGGGCGTCGTCAGGCCAGCGCAGCGAGTAGCGTCCCAGCACGGAGGGCCAGTAAACCGCCTTGAAGCCCTGGGCCAGTTGCGGCTGGGACAGGGCGTTGACGCGGAACCACCAGACTTCGAGCCGGTCGTTGCCCGGGGCGGCGTTGACCGGGATGATGGCTCCAAGGTTGGCGCTGTCGAAACCGGTCACGAACGGGTCGCGGTAGGCGTCGGGGTGAAAGGCGTTGCCGTGACTTTGCTGGATATAGCCGGCCCAGTAGGCGCCCTGGGCCCCCGGTTCCCCGGCGGGGGCGGGGATGCGCTCGCCCGCGGCGACGGTCTGCTCGACCACGCGTGGAGCGGTCTGAGCCAGGGGCAGGGCGTCGGGAAAACGCCAGCGGTTGGTTTCCCAGATCGGTGCGGGCGTACCGGCAGCGGGGTCGGTGACGATCAGTCCTGTGGCGAAGGTACCAGCCACTAGGCCGGGTTGTTTCACCACCGTCTCGAGCCAGGAGAGTACCCGCTCGAAGCGGACCTGCTCCCCGGAGCGGAATCGCAGCAGGGTCCGGTGCACGGGGAAGGCGTCGGTCAGGAAGGTGTAGAAAGCGAACGTCTCCGTGAGCTTGGCGCGCGGCTGGTCCAGGGGGTCCTGGTAGTCAATCACCGGCGCGTTTTCCGCCGGCAACGGCACGGCGGTGGCGCGCGCCTCGGCCTCGGTGGCGACTCGGGGGCGCAGGTAATGACTGTATTTGTGGATGTCCACCGGCCAGACCTGTCGGTAGCGCACGAAGCGGAACGGCCAGCGCAACCCCTCGATCCCGGTCTCCAGCCAGTGGACCTGCACATCGTTGCGGTTGAGGGTTTCCCGCGTGGCGAAGACCAGGGGCCGCGGGGCATCCGAAAGGAAATGCTGGTACACGAAGTCCTGGCTGCCGGCGACTAGGTCCGGGTAGAGGGCGGAATCGTCCTGCTGTTCCTCCGGCGGATAGGCGGTCAGGACTTCGCCCAGTTCCGAGGTCACATCGGCCGGCTGGGGTTCGCGGACGACGTCCACGATTTCATAACCCAGCGGTCGGCGGGTGCGGCCGCCGGGCTCGGCCTCTCCCAACAGCTCGACGAAGACGCGGCCCTCCACGTTGTAGGCCAGGATCTCACGGCGGGAGCTTTCGTACCACAGGGTGCGGGCCTCCTCGAGTTGGGCGTTGGGGTCTTCCAGAATGGGTGTCTGGCCCAGGGCGCGGTAAGGCGTGGCCACGCGGCGGGGGAAGTTGTTGTTGTTGTAAACGACGTTCACCACCGAGACGCGGCCGGCGGGCACGGCCACCGGTTTGCCCGTGGGCCGGAAGACGCCCTCGGTCCAGTAAATCTTGCGCGGCGTCTTGAACGGGCTGCCCGAGACCACGTAGCGGGCGCGGTACAGGGTGTAATAATTGCCCGCGTCCCCCCAGTACCGCGAGGGGTTGGCGTCGTAGTCAGCCGGTTTGCTGCTTTGGGGTTGGGCCTTGCGCCAGACCACGTCCACCGGCCCGGGCTGGATGGCGTAAGCGGTGCGGGCATGAGGGCTCCAGTAGTAGCTGACCGCGGTGCGCGCCAGCAGGCCGACGAACGCGTCCTCGAGCAGCAGACGGTTGAGCCGGGCCGGCCGGGCGTCGGACGTGCCGGCGGGATCCAGCATCTGGGTCTCGAGCGAGAGGGCCACGTTGGTGAAACGCTCGAGGGTGTAGATCGAAG